>JAFXXU010000061.1 GCA_017542125.1 Ruminococcus sp. | reverse complement strand
GTGCATCAGTATGCGCAACCTCAACTGGCGTTGAGGCACAGATTTTCGTCAGATTGCCTAAATTCGACGCAGGCTTGCAAGCGAAGTTCACTTCGCTTTACGCAACGTCAAGGAGAATTTGGGTAATATGACGGAAAGCTGAGCTGGCAAGCAGATGATGTGCAGAGGCGTTAGCCGCGGGTCGTGCGGTGTTGCCTTTATCTTTACTTTCAGAGCCCCATCCACTTCTGTATGAGAGTTCTGATATTATCGGCTGAGGCTATCCTCATTCTGTTTGTATAGATACCCAGCCCGGCATCCTCCGGGAAGACGCACTCATCGGAGTTTTCGCAGAGGCTTTCCCAGCCGTTGTGGAAGATCACTCTGCCGTCGCTGGCGAACTCGATCTGCGGGGCGCTCTCGCCCAGGAGGTGCATACCGTATGCATCCTGAGTAAAGGGCAGCAGGTACTTAGTACCCTCGCTGAGCAGCAGCGGGGATGAGGACTCGAAGGCAAACTCACTGCCCTCGGGGATATTCTCAAAGTCATCCTTTATAAAGCTGCTCTCGGTTCTGATGGTATAGGTACAGGAGCTTTCGCCCTGCTCGGCCCCGATCACGGTACAGCAGAGGAAGAACCTAGTCTCTTCGAGGACTTCGTCTTCATTGAATTCCGTGATGCTCTTGGGGATGTAGTCGGCGATACCGATACTGCGCTTGCCGTCTGTGACGTCCTCATATTTCACGGGCTTTCTCCGGGTACTGTCTGCGGTGGCTTCATCCTTGGGGACGTCGTCGGCAACGGCGTCGTAATTCAGCTCCGTTTCGCTGGCTTCGGCAGCCTTGCCCTCCTGATTTGAGGAGTCCCCTGCATTTTCCGTTCTCTCGGCATTATCGGGGAGCAAAGCGTTCTGAGGGGTGCTTTCGTTATCCTCAGCTGCTGCGGGAACGTCATCGCTCTTTTCAGACAGCCGGGCTTCGGCAGAGGTCTCCGCTTTGTTCGTTCCGTCGGAGGTCTGGAGCTTATCCTTACCGAGGATGAACACTCCGGCCGAGAGGATAATGGCAAATGCGGCTGCAGCTGCGAGGATCCTCACCAGATTCTGGTTTCCTTTCTTTTTCCCTGACACCTGTATTGCACGGACTGGTGCCGCATCCGTTCTGTTGTACTGCTGATCTCTTTCTGCCTCATCGACAGCGTTCTCTATTCTGCTCCACAGCTTTTCCATATCGGGAGCAGTACGCTGCAAATTATCTTCGTATAGCATTTTTATCTCTTTCTCGTTCATACAAGCGTACCTCCCTTCACGGTTTTTCGCAGCTTTTCCAAGGCGTTCCGGTATTTCCACGTAACAGTTCCGAGAGGCAGGCCCAATGCTGACGCTATCTCTTTGAATGTCAGCTCCAGACCTATATGCAGGTTTATTATTTCGCCCTCGGACTCCGAGAGCCCTTTAAGCGCCTCATCGAAGGATATACCGCTTTCGACCGTTTCATCCGTTCTGACGGTGTCTGCCGGTTCCTCAAAGCTCTCTTCATCGTCCAGCGTAAAGCTGAGGCGGTTCTGTTTTTTGAGGAGATCGACGGCCATATTGTGTGCTATCGCCGCGAGGTAGGCCTTATGCCCCGCGCCGCTTCTGTACTGCTCCGCTTTCTGCCAGAGCCGCAGGAAGAAGTCTGATGTTACGTCCTCAGCGTCCTGAGGGCTTTTCACGACAGACAGGACAGTTTTATAAATGTAGCTCCCGTACTCATCGTAGATGAGTCTCAGCCCTTCTTTATTCTTCTGTCTGATAAGCTCCGCCGCGTGATCGAACTCCTTATCGGTCATTGTCTCACACCCTTCAACGGGCAGCCTGCACAGCCTCCTGTACCCGCTGCCTGTAATATATACGATCATACCCCTGCTGATTTATGGGGGCATTTCTCACAAATGTTTCGCTGTGTTTTTGTGCAGCACCTACAAAAAGAGCATTGTATGGGAATACAATGCCGGGGTTTTGGGGTTATTGGTTTGTTTTACTTGGATTTTGGTTTGTTCTTGCTTGGGTTTGTTCTGGCTTGGGTTTGTTTAGGGACGGAAATCGCTTGCGAGCGTTGCTCGCCCGCTCTTTCTGTGTCTGCGGGTCGGAAAGTGTTGTCGCGGCGCTGCGGAGTTTAGTCCCTTGTACGGTTGCGGTGGTCGATTAGTGTGGTGTCCCTTTGCTTCTTTTGCGCAGCGCCTTTATCGGAGCTGCGCTCCGACCGGGACTCTGTCCCGTACCCTGCAAAGGGGGCGCTGCCCCCCTTGACCCCCTGCCAGGGGGCTGACCGCGCCCCCTGGACCTGGCGGTTTATGGGCTTTGTGCCTTGATTTTAGTTTGTGCAGAGCGGCTTGCTAATTGTGCATTGTGCATTGATCACTTCGGCAGCTCCGCCGCATTCAGTATCGCTTCAAAGAATGCTCTCACATTCTCTTCCTTGTCTCCCGATACTATCCTCGTTCTAACTTGATATATAGGGCTCACATAGTTTCCCTTCCCGTCAGTCAGTAAAGGTACTCCCTCCGAGTCCTCCTGCCACGAGTAACCGTATCCCTCCAGGCCGCATCGCATCAGCGTCTGGCCTATGTATACCCCCAGCATTACCGAAAGGTTCCATACATATACCGGCGTCAGCTTGCCCTCTCTGTATAAGGTGCTCTGCCCCGCCAGCACTTTTTCTATCCCGCTGACGCTCTCCGGTGTGTAGTCCAGCTCCAGACCCATCTTGCGCCCGCTGGCTACCGCTGCCCGGCAGACCGCCGGTATATCAGTCTTAGACATTGTCCTCCCGCCTTCTTATTCTTTTAAATACCATTGCCGAGATCGGCGGAACTACTACCTCACCCGAGAGCGGGAACTTATTCAGCTTGCCCAGCTCGTTCAGGCGGGTATAGAATTTACCCTCCGGCAGCCAGAACCTCCGCTCCTCATTGTAGGGGTTGAACAGACAGACCAGGCAATCCTCGCTGTCCTCCAGGCAGAACACGATGAAGTTATCATCGTGGGTGTCCAGAAAGCGCATTTGCCTGCCTATCTCATCTTTTGTTCTCATACGGAAGAGCTTATTGTTCCTTCTGAGCCTGATAAGGGCTCTGTAATACTCGAAAACGTGGTAATTCTCGTATTTTTCGTTCCATTTTACCGAGTTTGTGCTGTCGGGGGCGTTATAGCTGTTATGGTTTACTGTTGTTACCTCGTTCTCCGGCTCGCCCTCCTCGGGGATTCTGGGCTTTGAGCGTAAGAAATCCTGCCCGAGATGTATAAAAGGCATACCCTGGGCTAAGATGAACAGCGCTGCTGCCAGCTTGTCCATTTTTACCCGTTCCTCCCGGGAGAAATGCTTGGCGCAGATAGAGAGCTTATCCCAGAGGGTATGGTTATCGTGAGCCTCCACGTAATTCACTGCCTGAGTGGGCTCAAAGGCCCAGCAGGCTTCCTGTGCGGTATGGAGCTGCCAATGGGGCACCGAGCCTACCAATCCGCGCTTGAGGACGTGAGAGGCATTCCGGTTGCCGCTGACGTAGCCTATATCGTAGGGGTTGAAGGTACCGCCCTTTATGGCGTCCCGGATATTATCGTTGAAGAGGCCTATCCTGCCGAACTTATAGCTGTTCCACTTATAAGCCAGCTTGTCCGCAGGCAGGGGGGATTCCCCGCCCGTCCAGCCCTCGCCGTACATAAGCAGCTGGGGGTCGAACTTATTGAGCTCGTCCCGGATGATATTCACGGTCTCGATATCGTGGAGGGCCATAAGGTCGAAGCGGAAGCCGTCCAGCTTATACTCCTTCGCCCAGAATTTCAGGGAGTTTATCATAAACCTGCGGTACATCAGGTGATCCGAGGCGGTCTCGTTGCCGCAGCCGGAGCCGTTGGAGAAGCTGCCGTCCTTATTAAGGCGGTGGTAGTAATAGGGGAAGCTCTTCTGAAAGGCTGATTTTTCGGTATAATAGGTATGGTTATACACCACATCCATAATGACGCCGATGCCGTTCTTATGCAGCTCCATTACCAGCTGCTTGAACTCCTTTATACGGCTTCTGGGGTCGAAGGCATCGGTGGAATAGGAGCCCTCGAGGCAGTTATAGTTAAGGGGGTCATAGCCCCAGTTATACTGAGCCTTGAAAGGCTTGCTCTCGTCCACGGTGGCATAATCGAAGACCGGCAGCAGCTGAACATGGGTAACGCCCAGCTCCTTTAGGTGAGCGAGGCAGGTCTTGGTGCTGCGGTATCGGGTACCCTCCCGGGTGAAGGCCTTGAAGCGCCCTCTTTCCCCGGCGGGTATGCCGGAGCTCTCGTCGATGGAGAAGTCTCTGATATGGCACTCATACACCACAGCGTCGCAGGGGGACTCACATACGGGTCTGGGGACGGTATCCCAGCCCTCGGGGTCAAGCTTTTTAAGGTCTATGAGGTATCCCCTCTGACCGTTTATGCCGCAGGCCCGGGCATAGAGGTCTATAGTCTCTATGCGGGTGCGGTTATCGAATTCATATGAAAAGGTATAGTAGATATCCTCGGCGTGGTACATAAGCTCTATCATCCACACACCGCGGAACATCTTCTCCATGGGGACAGTCTCGATGAGGTTGGCGCCCTCGCCGTCCAGATAAAGGTTAAGGTAGACGCCGGTAGCCATAGGAGACCACGCTTTAAAGACGGTCTTTCCGTCGCGGTAGCACACTCCGAGATCGTCGCCGTCATAAGCATATTCTTTATCGAACTGTTCAAAATCGCCTATCCTGAACATTTGCCGGTATCTCTCCTTGCCGCGGGATGCGGCTGTGTTTTTGGGGTATCAGGCCCGCTTTGCCAGAGTCTCTCCCTGGAGGATCTTGGTCTCGAAGCCCTCGCGGGTATTCCGGAGTATATCCTCCGGAGCTGTGACCTTATCCTTTTCGGTCAGCAGGATGATAGTCGAGCCGCCGAACTCGAAATAGCCCTTCTCCTCGCCCTTGCGGACAAGTCTTCTGCCGTAGGGGTGGAGGTTCGAGATCTTGCCGACGAACATAGCGCCGACCTCCATCTGGATCACATCGCCGATATTATCCGTTCTGATCAGGCAGTATTCGCGGCTGTTCTCCTTATACACGGGGCTGTACTTATTGGCGATGGGGTTCACCGTCCTGAGGACGCCCTTGATCTCACGGTCGTGGCTCTTTATGCCGTCGGTGCAGTAGCAGTAGCGGTGGTAGTCGTCGGGGGTGAGGCGGATGATGAAGGCCGTACCGCCCAGAAATCTCTTGGCGAGCTTGGTATCCCTCAGCAGCGACTCAACGGTATATACCGAATTCTTCACCACGAACACGCCCGAGTTGGTGATCTCATAGGCGCTGACCTTTCCGTCGGAGGGGGAGACTATGATATCCCGCCCGCTGTCGATGCGCCTTCTGCCGGGCTTGATGCGGCGGATGAAGAAGTCGTTGAAGGAATTATACATCTTGTTCTCGTAATCGAAGATGTCGATATCGTTGCGCTCGGCAAATCTCAGCACGAAGGCCGAAGAAAAGCGGCTGTTCAGGAAAAATCTCGAAGCCCAGGAAAACAGGGGGAGGGCTAAGCACTTCATTATCCCTCTGCCGATGACCGAGCCGTAGGCTTTGGCAAGGAGCTCGTCCTGACCGGTGGTCTGATCGTATTCGTTTCCTTTTCTGTCGCGGTATTTCATCTGTTATCCTTCCTTTCGGGCAGCCTTACTTGCTGAATTTGACAAGGCCGAAGATAATAATGGCCGTTATGGTGAAAAATATGATAATGCTCTTTGCCGAGAATTTCTTGACCTTGATATTAAGTACGAACAGCACGGCCATCAGGATCATAAAGATCTGGAACACATAGGGGAAAGCCGCCTTGGGGATATTGTGCCTGCCCATAAAGATCAGGGGGAACACGATAGCCGTGGTGGTAATGGGCATACCCTGGTATTCTTTCCTGTTCTCGGCGGAGGTGCGCTGGCGCTCCTCCTCCATAACATTGAAATAGCCCAGCCTTATAAGTCCGCAGAGGACTATGAGCAGAGCTGAAACTACGCCGAGGCCGTGGTTGAAGCCGTAGTGATAGCCTATGACCGCAGGCAGCACTCCGAAGCAGACCAGGTCGGCGAGAGAGTCGATCTGTATGCCGAAGAGCTTTTCCTGATCCGTCCTGTCCTTTTTATGCCTTGCCACCTTTCCGTCGAAAAGGTCGCAGATGCCGGAGATCAGCAGGCAGAGGAAGGCGATGGTCATATTCTTTTCCGAGCCTTCAAACACCTGGAGTATCCCGAACACCGCCGAGCAAAGGCTCAGATAGGTCAGAATGACAGTATAGTTCCAAAATCCGATCATTTTTTACACTCCTTGTCTTTATGGGGGCAACTTCAAAACCTTCCCTTACGCTGCTTTCATCCTGTCCTTCTTGATCTCGGCAGCGGGGGGAGCAGTTTTCTTCATTGTTATTATATGTGCTGCAAGAGTTACTCCCGCTCCTGCCAGCAGCACCATATAGAAGGTGAGCCCTCTGCTCATCAGCAGACCCGCCCTCACATATTCCTCGGTAAAAATACCGCCGAACATCATTATAAAGCAAGCCTCGGTTATCCCTGCGGCTCCCGGCAGCGGGAGCATCTCCACGGATACGGCGATCATAGTCTGTATGGTGACGATGCCGAAGAAGCCGGTCCCGGTAAGGCCGCAGCTGCGGTACACCGCCCAGGTCACGGCAAAGAAGCACATCCTCTGCACGGCGGTGACCACGAAGATGTTGATCACTGCCTTGATATGCGTCCTGATATATCCCGAGCCCTCGGAATAGGTCTCCACCATACGGTCGATCCTTTTGGCATAGGCAGGCTTTTTCTTATCCTTTAGGATACGGAGCCTGCAGAGCAGCGAAATGAGCCTTGCGGCGATCCTGCCCATTTTGCGGGGGCTGAAGAACAGCAGCATCAGCACCGTTATATAGGCGATGTTCAGCACGAAGCCCAGCATCAGCAGCCAGCTCCAGCTGCCGATATGCTCCGCAACGAAGCTGTGCCCCAGGATATAGAACACCAGCCCGAAGATCACCAGCACCGATTTATAGGCGATGGTCACCATCAGCATTATCAGGGTGGAATGCCCCAGCCCGATGCCGTCCTTTTTCATATAGTACAGCTGGGCGGGCTGCCCTCCCGAAGCGGAGGGGGTGATGCAGCTGTAGAAAAAACCGATGAAGCTGTATTTGAGACATCTGCGGAAGGGCAGCTTCACCCTGAACAGCCACAGCATATATTTTATCACCACAGACTCCCCTGCCACAAAGCAGAAAGCCAGCAGCGCTCCCAGAGCGAGCCAGAGCTTGTTTGCTCCCGCAAGATCGGCGGCGAGATCGGAAAGCTCGCTGTTTTTCAGCAGCAGCTTACCCGTCAGCACAGCCGCAGCTGCGATGAAAAGCACATTTGCAGTGTAGAAAACCGCTTTCTTCAAAGCTGTCCCCCGTTTCAGATAATAGTTGCAGCAGGGGGACCGTCAGATTATGAACAGTACGACCGTGCAGATCACGAGCTGGAGCATTACGAACCTTGTTACGACCTGGGAATCGCTGAACCCCCACTCCTTGCGGCAATGGTCGTGGATAGGTGTGCGTATTCTGCTCATAAAGTTCTTTTTCTTGAACGTCCTGATAACAGCCAGCTTGAAAAGCCCGAGGCCGCCGTCAACGATCATAACAAAGGCGAAGGGGATGAAGATCAGCGCCTCTGCGGTCTGGAGGCTCATAAGGGCTATGAACACGCCCAGAGCTCTCGAGCCCGCGTCGCCCATAAGCAGCGAGCTGGGTGAGGAGTTGAACCAGAGGTATGCCGCCAGGACTCCCAGCATTATAAATCCGGGCTCCATATAGAAGGTCTCGGCCTGGAGGAGGAAGAATATGGTGGCCATACAGAGGGAGCCGCAGAGGCCGTCCACACCGTCGGTGCAGTTGACCACATTGATGCTCACCCACACTAGTATCACCGAAAGCACGGCGAACAGGGGCACAGGCACCTTGAACATCTTATCGAAAATGAAAAGTATGGTATCTCTGTGATAGATGAAGTTTGCAGTGATGCCTCCGGCGATGGCCAGGTCGCAGAGGCCCTTTTTAAGCTCGCCCCAGGGCTCCTTGGCGGAATCGTCCAGGTAGCCGGTCATCATAGCTGCAAAAATGAGACCGAGGTTTATCAGCTGCTCGGTATTGATCTTTGAGAACAGCGCCGCGCAGAGGGTGAATACCGAGATGAGGATTATCCCCGCACCTCTCGGCTTACCCTGTGAGAGCTCGCCGTTGACGGCGAATTCCCTGCCGTGATCCCTCGGCAGCTTTTTGGCAAGCAGCTTGAGGGCTATCATTGTCAGCACGAATGTGGTGAGCACCGCCACGGCTCTCAGCGGGAAATCGCGGTGGTTTATCCAGTAATCATAGATCATTTCTTTTTCTTCCTTACTCTCTTGTCATCTCCTGCCTTGGCGGCAGGGCACAGTATCCTACTATACAATATATTATTATACAACATTTCAGAGAAAAATGCAAACACATTCTTACGTTATTTTGCACAAATTTGAGCCCCTCTTTTTTACCTTTTTCTTACCGAAGCCCTGGAAAGCTTGATTTTTGCGAAGCGTGTTAAAATAATAAGCAATTTTCATATTCTGATACATTGCACAAAAATTTAACGATATTTTGTGCAATGTAAACGATTTCTTCTGATAATATTTGTTAAATTAGCATCTTGAAATAAAGCTAAAAATTTTGTATGATATTTGTAACAGAGAACGGCAGGTATTGGATCTGCCGCTAATGTATGATGAAAAAGACGGAGGAATGAATGATGAATTTCAAGAAGCTCTCTGCTGCTGTATGCGCATTCGCAATGGCAGCAACAATGCTGGCAGGCTGCGGCGATTCCGAATCTTCCAGCAAGGCTGAGACCACTACCACCACAGCAGCTGCTACCGAGGCCCCTGCTACCGAAGCTCCCGCTCCCGATACTACTGCTGCTCCCGAGACCGAGGCTGTTACCGAGGCTCCCACCGAGACTGAGGCTGTTACCGAGTCTGCTCCCGAAGAGCTTGAGATCACTACCGGCGACGATATCGAGATCCCCGGCGGCGAGACCAAGTACTATGTATGGGGCGGCGGCAGCGTGACCTGGGCTATGGACCTTGACAATGACGACACCAACAACGAAGAGGGTACTACCAAGGGCAACCAGTTCCCCGGCCGCGGTGCTGAGGGCTACGAGGAGTTCTGGGTAGGCGATCTTGACTCCAGCGAGGGTACCGCTACTCTGACTATCCCTGTTGTAAAGGGTGCAGTTGTACAGTTCATCGCCGGCGGCTGGGAGACCTACGAGGGCGTACAGTACTCTGTTACCGTAGGAAACAAGAAGGGCGAAGTCAAGTGGGTAAACGATGAGGAAAACGAGGGACGCTCCAAGCCCACCTTTACCTACCTTGTAGAGGATGATGTTACCGAGATCACTGCTGAGATCTACTACTATGACCGCACTGACGATGCAGAGGATCCTCTCTTCAACGATTACTGCCAGGGCTTCGTACACGTTATCTACCCTGCATGATGCGCTCCTTAAATTTCATTTGAAAATAACGTCCTCGGTGCAAAAGCGCCGGGGGCGTTTTACTGTGCCGGATAATGAACATACCTCTTGACAATTCCCCGAAACAGTGTTATAATGTATCAAATACCGAAAGGCTGTGACGGAAAGAGTATCCGCGTTCAGGCATCCAGAGAAAGGGCGGTAGGTGCGAGCCCCCGTGTGAGGATGCGGAGAAGACCCCTCCCGAGCCGAAGCGCAGAAATCACAGTAAGCGCTTACGTCATCCCGCGTTAAGGGAAAGGAGTTTAAAGGCTCTGAGTTAAAAACCAAGGTGGGACCGTGCATAAGTTATCATGCACCCTTGAAATGCTGCAAAGGCAGCGCTTCGGGGTGCTTTTATTATTTTCAGGAGGTGCAGGCATAATGAATGAGCTTTGCAAGATCATCAGACAGACAGTGATACCGAACTTTATGAACATCAGGACTTCGCTGCGTACCTATGACAGAGATGCTCTCTGCTGCGGAGCACCCTGCTGGAGGTGGGCGTATCACGCCATCCATTCGGCGGACAAGTGGTTCATCAACCCCTATGTCTACGACGAGCCGCCTTTCCACGAGCCGGGGATGGACAACCCCGACAATCCCTGCACCACCGTCCTCTCCGACGAGCAGCTGATCGAATATCTTGACGGTGTAGAGAAGAAGACGCTGGACTACATCGACTCCCTCACCGACGAGATGCTTTACGAAAAGCCGGAAAACTGCCGCTTCACGAGGATGGAGCTGGTGCTGAGACAGTTCAGGCACCTCTCCTTCCACACGGGTATGCTCAACGGGCAGACGGCTGTTGCCACGGGAGAGTTCCCCATGTGGGTATCAGATGCGGAGAAGTATGTCGATGACGGTATCTTCTTCGGGAGATACAGAAAAGGACCCACGGTATGAGAGCAGGAGAAGAGATTATTTCCGCCCTGACAGAGCATATGAAGACCTTCGGCTGGCGGGATTACTGCAATATCCTGTATAAGGACACCCTATGGTCTGATTTCGAGGCGGATGAGGAGCTTTGCCCCGGCGCGGAGCTTGTCAGCCAAAGCGGGAGGCTCTTCGTTTACAGCCTGCCGGAAGCGCAGGAAAGCGATGAGATCACCCTTACCCTCTACGGGCGTATGGGCGGGCTGCACCACAGGCGGCAAGAAAACACACATCAAAACCGGAATAAATAAACTGAAAGGAAGTATAAAAATGAAAGTTATCTACAACGACGGTCATACCGGCGAGTGCCAGAAGGAAGAGGAGCTCCACGTTATACGCCACTCCGCTGCGCATATCATGGCGCAGGCCATCAAGAGGCTCTACCCCGATGCAAAGTTCGCCTACGGCCCCGCCAACGAGAAGGGCTTCTACTATGACGTAGACCTGGGCGACATCAAGCTCTCGGACAGCGATCTAACCGCCATCGAAAACGAGATGAAGAAGATAGTCAAGGAAAACCTCCCCTTCAAGAGCTTTGTGCTGCCCCGGGACGAGGCTATCAAGCTTATGGAGGAAAGAGGCGAGATCTATAAAGTGGAGCATATCGGCGATCTGGCCGAGGATGTTCCCCTCTCCTTCTTCCAGCAGGGAGAGTATATAGATATGTGCGTAGGCCCCCACCTCACATATACCAAGACCCTCAAGGCCTTCAAAGTCCTCAGCGTTTCGGGTGCATACTGGAAGAACGACGCCTCCCGCAAGATGCTGACCCGTATCAACGGCACAGCCTTTGCCACCTCCCAGGAGCTGGAGGCTCACTTAAAGAGACTTGAAGAGGCCGCAGCCCGCGACCACCGCAAGATCGGCAAGGAAATGCAGCTGTTCATGACCGATAACCTGGTGGGCAGAGGTCTGCCTATGTTCCTGCCCAAGGGCTACACCGTATGGCAGCAGCTGGAGGACTACATCAAGGAAAAGGAGCGCCGCCTGGGCTATCAGCACGTTATGACCCCCTGTGTAGGCTCCGTTGCGCTCTATCAGACCAGCGGCCACTGGGATCACTACAAGGACAATATGTTCCCCGCTATGGAGGTAGAGGGCGAGAGCTTTGTCCTCAGACCCATGAACTGCCCCCACCATATGATGATCTATTCCAACCAGAAGCACTCCTACCGCGACCTGCCTATCCGTATAGGCGAGATCGCTCACGACTTCCGCTTCGAGGCCAGCGGCACCCTTAAGGGCATCGAAAGAGGCCGCCACTTCTGCCAGAACGACGCTCACCTCTTTGTAACTCCCTCACAGATCAAGGACGAGGTAGGCAGAGTAGTTGATCTCATTTTTGACGTATACAAGGACTTCGGCATCAAGGACTACCGCTGCGTGCTTTCGCTGAGAGATCCTGCCGACAAGGTTAAGTACCATCAGGACGATGAAATGTGGGAGAAGGCCGAGAGCGCGCTGAGAGATGTTCTCAACCAGCTGGGCATCGACTACACGGAGGAGATAGGCGAGGCTGCATTCTACGGCCCGAAGCTGGACGTTAACGTTGTTCCTGCTGTCGGTGCGGAGTACACCCTTTCCACCTGTCAGCTTGACTTCTGCCTGCCGGCGAAGTTCGACCTTAAATACGTTGACACAGACGGTGTTGAGAAGACGCCGGTAGTTATCCACAGGGCTATACTTGGCTCACTTGACCGTTTTATGGCATACCTTATCGAAGAGACGAAGGGACGCTTCCCGGTATGGATCGCGCCGGTACAGGCGAAGATACTGCTTGTATCTGAAAAGAGCGCGGAGTACGCAGACAAGGTATACGATATGCTGGACGAAGCGGGAGTAAGGGTACAGCTTGACGACCGCAACGAAAAGATAGGCTACATGATCCGTCAGGCGCAGTACACTGAGAGAGTACCTTACATGGTGATCATCGGTGAGAAGGAGACGCAGGAGGGGACGGTATCCATCCGCACGCAGGACAGCAAGACCGTGACGATGACGGCGGAGGAGTTCACGAAGAAGATCTCGGACGAGATAAAGAACAGAACACTGACGACAGCAGAGGCATAAGGGCAACACCGCACGACCCCTGTGCATCAGATGCGCCGTCCAGATTTTCGTCAGATTGCCTAAATTCGACGCAGGCTTGCTGACGCAAGTCAAGGAGAATTTGGGTAATATGACGGAAAGCTGG
>JAFXXU010000060.1 GCA_017542125.1 Ruminococcus sp. | reverse complement strand
TGCGCCCTCTGCGCTGTCGGATGGAAATTTCGCAGACTTTATCACTAACTTTGCTTTCTATGCGGTGTTCTCTGCCATAGTCTCAACAGCCCTTGCAAGGATAATGTTCGCTTCCTCGGGCATGATGCTGGCAAAGACCGCACTCGCCCGCATCGACACAGTGATGAACGCTCCGATGCTTGATATCGCCGAAGATCCGCAGACTCCGAAGCACAACGGAGTGGAGTTCAAGGATGTGACTTTCACTTATGACGGTGCTGAACTGCCTGCCCTCGATCATGTTTCATTCAAGGTGCTGCCCGGTCAGACCGTGGCGCTGGTGGGACCGTCGGGCGGAGGAAAAACCACTGCGGCAAGTCTTATTCCCCGATTCTGGGATGTTACCTCCGGCAGTGTTGAGGTCGGCGGTGTCAGCGTTAAGAATATTGATCCTCACGTTCTTATGGACAAGGTAGCTTTCGTATTCCAGAACACCCGCCTGTTTAAAATGTCTATCCTTGAAAACGTCCGTGCGGCACGCCCCGATGCATCGAGAGAGGAAGTCCTTGCCGCACTGCACGCCGCACAATGCGATGATATCATAGAGAAGCTCCCTAAGGGGATAGATACTCTGATCGGGTCGGAGGGCACATATCTTTCGGGCGGTGAACAGCAGCGTGTAGCACTTGCCAGGGCAATTCTCAAAAACGCACCGATAATCGTCCTGGATGAGGCTACGGCATTTGCCGATCCCGAAAACGAGGCTCTGATACAGAAAGCTCTGAAAACCCTTACCGAGGGACGCACAGTCATCATGATCGCTCACAGGCTCTCCACAGTGGTGGGAGCCGATAAGATCATCGTGCTGGACAACGGACGCATCACAGAGGAAGGCACTCACGCTGAGCTTGCATCCGGCGGCGGGCTGTACGAGCGTATGTGGAAGGAATACAATCAGGCGATAAACTGGAAGATCTCATCGGTAAAGGAGGGGGTTTGAAATGTTAGGCGAGAAGCTGAAAAAGAAATACGCCCTCACAGACAAAGGCCTTTCCAACACAAGAAAGGGCGCCGCCTGGACGGTAGCTGTAAATCTCATCATGATGGCGGGTATGGGAATACTTTACTTTCTGATGCAGGGATATATGAAAACTCTCACAGAGGATGCGGAACTTCCCGGGGCATGGCTCTATATCGGGCTTGTGCTGGTGTTTGTGATACTCTCGTTCTTCACTCACTTAGAACAGTATAATACCACCTACGGCCTTGTCTATAACGAGGTCAAGAGTACCAGGTTGACTCTTGCGGAACGGCTCCGCAAGCTGCCCCTGGGCTATTTCGGCAAGCGGGATCTTGCAGACCTGACCGAAACTGTCATGGGGGACGTAAACCGACTGGAGCACGTCTGGTCACACTGTCTCGGATATCTCTACGGTGCCTATATCAGCACGGCGATAATCGCAGTCATCCTGTTTATATATGACTGGCGGATGGCGCTTGCCTGCCTGTGGGGAGTCCCTGTTGCATTCGTCCTGCTGTTTGGGAGCCGCAGTATCTCAAAGAGGAACTCCGAAAAGCTCAAAGCCGACGCAGTGGCTGTTTCCGATAACATTCAGGAGTCTCTTGAAAACATACGGGAGATCAGGGCGACCAACCGTGATAAAGAATATCTTGAACGGCTTTACCAAAAGATAGACATGCACGAAAAGACCAACATCCGGGGCGAATTCGTTACCGGGCTTTTTGTCAACGGAGCATCGGTCATTATGCGGCTCGGCGTTGCCACAACGATACTTACGGGCTCTATGCTCATCCTTTCGGGTAAGATAGATTTCATGCTGATGTTCATGTTCCTTATGGTTATTACCCGTATCTATGCGCCCTTCGATCAGGCTCTGGCGCTTATTGCGGAAATGTTCATGTCGCAGGTCTCGGCAAACCGTCTCAACGAGATATACGATTCACCAACTGCGGAAGGGAAAGAAGAATTCGATCCCAAGGGACATGATATCACATTTGAAAACGTCTGCTTTGCTTACGATGACCACGATGTGCTGAAAGGCGTCAGCTTTACTGCCAAAGAGGGCGAGGTCACAGCCCTTGTGGGGCCCTCGGGCTCCGGCAAAAGCACCTGCGCCCGCCTTGCCGCCCGCCTCTGGGACATAAACAGCGGCAGTATCAAAGTCGGCGGCGTGGATATCTCAACGGTGGATCCCGAAGTACTTCTCACCGATTATTCAATGGTGTTCCAGGACGTTGTCCTCTTTGACGATACGGTCATGGAAAACATCCGTCTCGGAAAACACGGAGCTACCGACGAGGAAGTCAAAGCCGCAGCCAGGGCGGCAAACTGCGACGAGTTCGCAGAACGTCTTCCCCAGGGGTATATGACGCCTATCGGGGAAAACGGTGCAAAGCTCTCGGGCGGCGAGCGCCAGCGTATATCTATCGCCCGCGCTCTCCTGAAAGGCGCTCCGATTGTCCTTCTCGACGAGGCCACGGCGTCTCTCGACGTTGAGAACGAAACAAAGGTGCAGGAAGCGCTCTCCCGCCTGCTTGCGGGAAAGACCGTGCTTGTGATCGCCCACAGGATGCGTACCGTTTCTGGTGCGGACAAGATCGTTGTACTGAAGGACGGAAGAGTCTCCGAAGAAGGCCGCCCCGAAGACCTGCTGAAAGACGAAAACAGTCTGTTCCGCCACATGGCACAGCTCCAGTCCGCCAATGCCGAATGGACTGTTTAAGATAACAATATCCCTCCCCCTTATATAGCTCAAGCCCTCTGTCTGACAATTCCGGACAGAGGGCGTTTGAGTTTAATCTTGTTCGTAAATGATCTTTTTATTTCATTGTATTCAGTTCCTCCACCCCGCACCGACAGCCCGCTTGGTCACCATAGAGCAATAGATGCCGCCCTTATCCATAAGGTTCTGATGATCGCCCGATTCGGCGATCTGCCCGTCCTTGATGACTATAATGTTATCCGCGTGGGCGATAGTATTCAGCCTGTGTGCGATGACCAGCAGGGTCTTGCCCTTGCAGAGTTCGGATATCGCCTGCTGTATGTAGCTTTCGTTGTCAGCATCGACGCTGGCGGTGGCTTCATCAAGAATGATGATAGGCGAGTCTTTGAGAATGCACCTTGCAATGGATAGGCGCTGCGCCTGACCGCCGGAAAGACTTGCGCCGCCCTCTCCGATGACCGTATCAAAACCCTCCGGGAGTTCGGTGATGAAGTCATAGCACCGCGCCTTTTTCGCCGCCTCGATGACCTCCTCGCTGGTGGCATCGGGTCTGCCGAGAGCGATGTTGTTATACACCGTGTCCTGAAACAGATAGACCCGCTGAAACACCATACTGATGTTATCCATAAGCACCGCAAGGGGTATCTTTTTGATGTCCGTGCCCCG
This sequence comes from Ruminococcus sp., assembly GCA_017542125.1. Classification (GTDB taxonomy): domain Bacteria; phylum Bacillota; class Clostridia; order Oscillospirales; family Ruminococcaceae; genus FB2012. The sequence goes on along the minus strand of JAFXXU010000060.1, from coordinate 12,314 downwards.
CAGAAGTATCTCACCCGACTGCACATCCCAGAACCGTGGCAAAACGCTTGCTATGGTGGATTTGCCGCCGCCGGAGGGTCCCACAAGAGCGGTCATGGTGCCTTTCTCGGCCTTGAAGGAAATGTTTTTCAGCACCTCGTTTTTATCGTAGGCGAAGGAGACGTTCCTATATTCTATCTCCGGGGCGGCGGAGTCTCTGAGGGTGAGGGTGCCGCTGTCGTCAAGCTCAGGCTCTGCAAAGAGGGCGTCTATCCTGTCCATGCAGGCGCTCATCACCGTAAGCCTCGCCTCCTGGTCGTAGAAGGATTTTATCGGGATGAAAAGATCGAACAGACAAAGCAGCATACCGATGAAGTATTTAAGCTCCATATATCCCTGTGCGTAGAGGAACGCCGATAGCCCAAGCATAGCCGCCGTGCCGATGCCGTAGATCAGGAACACACCCAGCTTGTAGGGACGGTTTGAGAGCTCAAAATCAAGGTTTACACGGCAGTTGGTGTCAAAGCTGTCGGTGAGCTCTTTTGACTTCTCACCGAGAAGATTGTAGGTCTTGATTATGCCGATGCCCTCGGTGAAATCAAGCACCGCCTGAGTCTGCACCTCCGAGGCTTGCTGCCTGTTGCCGGAGTGTTTAAGGTCGTTTTTCATCATAGCTCTGCCGACGATCGCCATGCACGCAGTAACCGCGAGGGATGCCATACCGAGACGCCAATCAAAGAAGAACATGAACAGTATCATTATTCCCTGTGAGAACAGATAGCTCATCATATCAGCAAGCACGGACATACAGTTTTCCTCGATGAATACCATATCCGTGGAGAGCACCGAGCTGATCTTTCCGATGTTGCCCTCGGTGAAATAGCCCATAGGCAGGCGGCGGAGATGTTCGCCCAGCTTCATCCGCATATCCGCGAAGATCATATACCCTGCCGCACTCTGGAGCCTGTCAGCAAGGTACTGGAACAGCGCCTGCAGCGCAACACTTCCCACAAGGGCTATGGCTCCGCAAAGGGCGGCTTTTTTCGTAAGCTCGCCGTCAATGAATGCCGTCACCACAAAGTAGGTAAGGATGATCGGCGTTTTCATCAGCACGCCTTTCAGAAATGACAGGATCATTGCGCCGTATATCCTGCCCCTGTATTTCCCAGAAACGCCGAGGATGCGTCTTATCATTCCGATCATGCTCTCACCTCGTTTCCGATGATCCAGTTTGCCCTTGCTTCGCTGCTGTTCCAGAGCTTCTGATATTCCTCACAGCTTTGCAGGAGGTTTTCATGAGTGTCAGCGGCGATGATATTGCCGTCACGCATAACGCAGATCCTGTCGGCGTTGACTATGGTCTGCAAGCGGTGGGCGATAACGAGGACGGTCTTGCCCTTGATGATCTCGGCGATGGCGGCTTTCATCTTTTCTTCGTTCTCCGGGTCGATGAAGGCGGTGGCTTCGTCAAGTACGATAACGGGGGCGTTTTTCAGTATCGCCCTTGCAAGGCTTATGCGCTGACGTTCACCTCCGGAGAGCATTTTCCGCCGTCGCCGGCCATTGTGTCGATGCCCTTCGGCAGACGTTTCAGAAACTCTCCGCATTGGGCTTTTTCGGCGGCTGCTATGACTTCCTCCCGGCTCGCATCTGGCTTGCCGATAAGGATGTTTTCGTACAGCGTGGTGTTGAACAGAAACTGCTCCTGTGAAACATAGGAGATATTGTCGTTGAGGGTTTCAATGCTCATATCGGTGATATCCTGTCCACCGAGGGTGATGCTGCCGCCGTTCAAGTCGTAGTAGTGGACGAGCAGCTTGGCGAGGGTGGATTTGCCACTGCCGGATTCCCCCACAAGGGCTGTGAGAGTACCCTCACCCAGTTCAATAGATACGCCGCGCAGGACTTCTTTTTCCTTGTAGGCAAAGCGGACATTTTCAAACCGTACTGAATGAGAATCGCCCTTAAATGAATTACCCGCTGACTTCAAAGGCTCGCTGTCCATAGCCTTTTCGATCTCGTCGATCTTATAGTTCAGCTGCGGGAACTTGCCCGCGAAATTCAGGGCTTTCAGCAGGGGCAGACCGATAGACAGGGACAGGCAGAACACAAGCACCAGGTCGGCTAGGGTGGATATCCCGCTGATGACGAACAGCGTCCCCACCGGGAGCATCACCAACGCCACGCAGGGCAATATCGCGCTGTAAAGAGCCATCCATCCCCAACAAGCCTTGTACCAGGCAAGAGTAAAATCACGGTAGTTTTTGATGTCGTTTTCATAGCGCTGATAGGACTCCCCGTCTCTCCCGAAGACCTTGACTACCTCCATGCCGTTGACGTACTCGATTATGGTGGAGTTCATCTTTGCGGAGGCGGCGTAGTAATCGTTCATCCGCTTCATTCCCGTGCGGAACATCATCCCCATTGCGATCATACCCAGAGGCAGCGAACAGAGGGACAGCAGCGCCAGTTTCCAGTCGGCAAAGAACATACAGATAATTGCGATGAGCGCCATACAGAGGTTTGCTATGCCCTCCGGGATAGCGTGGGCGAGCAGGAGCTCCACCTGGTCGATATCGTCGGTGAACAGCTTCTTGATCTTTCCGTTGCCCATATCCTGAATGGTGCCGAGGGGCTGACGCTCCAGCTTTTTCTGTAGGGAGATACGGATGTTTTTCAGCGTGTTGTACGCCGAGATGTGGGAGTATTTCAGCCCGAGGACATATAAGTTAGAATAAGCTAACTCACATCCAAAAATAATAGCTGTATGCACAGCATAATAGCCTGCCGACAGCTTTTCTCCCTCAAGCAGCGGCCTGATGATGCGATAGACCATGAAAAACGGCACCGCATAAGCGATGAGCCCGGCAAGCATCACCGCCAATGCCGCGTATGTATATCTGACATACCCGCCCATATAGGGCTTGACTTTATTAAACATTTTCAGTTCCTTCCTTCAGCATGATAACGTCCTTCCAGTTGAAGAAGCGACAGACGGTATGGCAATGTTCTTTTATCTTGTTCCAGGACATACCGTGGATAAAGGGCTCACAGATGCAGGTCCAGAAGGAGGACAGCAGCACATGGTATTCCTCTCTTGTGACCCTGGCCTCTGCAAGACCGCGGCGCTTGGCCTCGGAGTAATACTGCACATAGGCATAGCTCATCTCGGTGACATACTCGTGGCTGAAATCCTCATAGCGTGTGCCTGCGGCCTTGCCGATAAGCAGAGCGAAGCTGTCCCGGCTGTCATAAAGCATTTTGAAAAGCGGGAGCATAGACTCGTAAGTCATAGTCCAAAGACTGCATATCTGTTCATCGGTGAAGGCGGAAAGATCCACCGCCCTGCGCTGCTTCATAAAGTCGGTGAGCTCGTCTGCAATATCCTTGACGACCGCGCAGAACAAGTCCTCCTTGCCCTTATAGCGCTTATACAGCGCACCGGTGGTGATGTCTGCATTCTCGCAGATAGTCTTGAGCTCGGCTTTGAGGTAGCCCTTTTCAAGGAACTCGGCCTTTGCGCTTGCAAGCAGGCGGGGGTCAATGTTTTTATCCGGATTTGACATTGTGCTCCTCCTTCTGATAATCGAATTATCGATAACTCGTTTATCAGTATATCACCGACACTTGGATTTGTCAAGGGGCAGTAAGAAAAAACATCGGACAGTACCAAGCGGCACTGCCCGATCCTTCTATTCTCTGTCTTTGAGTATCTCCGCGGGGGATATCCTGTTTATCCTGCGCATCAGCAGCTTGTTTATGACAAGATAAACTATCATCATCGCGCACCAGATCATCAGGTACATATACCAGGGGAAGCTGAGCTCCATTGTGCAGGCCACGTTCGGGATGAAGCTGGGGTAAAGCCTGTCCATAAGGAATTTCGCTATGGGGATAGTCACGATACCGCCGATAGCTATGACTGCAAGGTTGCCGTTTAAGTAGAGCTGACGTATTTCCTTGGGGCGGTATCCGAATATCTTGATAAGCGAGATACCCATTGCGGAGCGGTCGATCATAACGCCCAGCATCAGGTACATCACAACGCAGAAAATCACGATACCCGCCGTGAACAGTATGACTATCAGCGAGGTCATCATGTCGATAAACACGCCGGCGCTCTTTCTGATGTCCTCTTTGGTGGTGACGGAGTAGAGCCGTCCCTCGTCAATGCCGAGCGCCTTGTCGGAATATACGGCGTTGAAGTACCCCTCCTCCCGACCGAAAAGCTCCCGCATACTTTCAATGTCCATAAAAATCGTAAAACCCGGAGAATACTGCACCACATCGGTGACGGTGAAGCAGTAATCCGTGTCGGCGGCGGCATCGGTGAAGATGACCCTGTCGCCCTTCCGGTAGCCGTAACGCTCGGCAAGGGAGTTGTTGATGACAGCCCTTGTCTTGCCCTTTTCGGGTCGGGCGGAAAAGTACCTGCTTTCACCCTCAAGACCTATTACCGATACATCGAGGGTGTAACCCATGCAGTCGGTGGAGAGGGTCTCGATATAGGCACCCTCGCCGCCCTCGGGGACGGTCTTCTCCGGATATTTGTAGAGGTACATATACTCGTACTTGGTGTCGGCGACGTTGTTCTCTTTGACCTTCGTACAGAGAGTAAAAGTGTTGAAGCCAAGCATAACAACAAGCAGAGAAACCAGCATACCCAGGGTAACAGCTATTGCAGAACGGCTCTCGCGCATAAGCTGACGTATAGCAAACAGCTTGGTGAAGCTCCTGGTTTTAATGTTTACCTGCTTGTAGCTCCCCGCCGACTGCTCATTCTTGATAAGCGAAAGCGCGGTGCGGTTCAGCTTCTTGTTGATGAAGATCGCATTCACAACGGCGCATATCAGCGGCGGCAGGACTACCGCATAGATCACCAGATAAGACGGGAAGATCATATCATATTCGGGGACGGAGAAATATGCGTAGGCGTCCTGCGCCTGCATATCCACTCCGAGGGGCGAGAAGCCGAGAGCCGCACCTATCAGTCCGCCCACGAATGCAACGACAGTCGGCAAGGTGATGTAGTGCCGCAGGAGGTCGTTCTTCTTGACGCCGAGGGCGTACAGCGAACCGATAACGCTCTGCTCCCGCTCGATCTGATGCACCACGAACACCGAGATAACATAGGCGAACAGTATCAGCACGATCACACCAGCCACAAGCCCTGCGCTCTTGTCCATAACCATATCGCCGGAGGCGGCTTCGATACGGGTGTTGTCCTTTGCCTCGATAAATGAGGTCAGGTTGTCGATGTCGATGTTGAAATTCTCGTCGAGGAGCTTTGTGAGTCCGTCGGCAAGCTCGGTCTGACCAGTCATTCTGAGCATACCGAGCCCCTGCTCGATCTGTGAACACTGTTCGAGGGCATCGTCTATGCTCTCCTTGAAATACTTGTTATCCACTTTGGTGCAGTCGAATTGCAGCGACTTGATCTTCTCTTTCAGTCCGCTGGCGGTGACGCCGTCTCCGAGGCGGTAAGCGTAAGTGTATTCCTCGGCTTTCTGTGTGGTGTTGTCACGGATGTAGGCGTACTGCTCGGGTGTCACTAACAAAAGCCCGAAACTTGAGTGCTCCACGGCGGTATCAGCGAAGGAGGCGATCATCTGATCGTAGTCGGGAACGGAGCCGATGCCGGTTATCTCAAACTCTGTAACCGCCGCCTTGACTTTATCCCCGATACCGAGACCATGTGCTTTGGCATAGCCCTTTTCGATGACAGCCTCGCCCTTGTTCTCTGCGATCCTGCCGCTGTCAAGCTGTATCAGGTCAATGTTCTCTCTCGTTTCAAACATACGCAGCACCGAACCGTCCTCGGCTTTGAGGTCGAGGGAAAAGTGAGGCTCAATGACCGTTCCGCCCTCGGAGAGGATAGTAAGCTCGTCATCCGTGAGAGGCAGGAACACCGTGAACTGTCCGTCCTCGACTTTATTGATACTGCGCTTGTTCTCGGTGCCCTGCATTATCATTTCCGCCGAGCCCACTATCCCCACCACGAGATAGATGCCCATAACGATCAGCAGCATCAGGGCAAGATATCTGCCAAAGCCCGCACGCAGCTCACGCGGCAGACGTTTTCTCAATACTCCGTTCATCACAGATCCTCCAGCTCCGCCGCAGGCACACGGCTCTCGTTTTCATAGTCCTTTTTGATGATGCCGTCCTTTAGGATTATGACCTTGTGGACCATATTCTTGATCGAATTGTTGTGAGTGACGATGAGCATGGTGGTACCGTACTTTTGGTTGATCTTTTCAAGCAGGACGAGTATATCCCGGGAGGTCTTGGAATCGAGGGCGCCTGTGGGCTCGTCGCAGAGCAGGAGCTTGGGGTTCTTGATGAGCGCCCTTGCGATAGCGCACCTCTGCTGCTGACCGCCCGAAAGCTGGGGCGGGAATTTATTCTGATGCTCGGTGAGACCCAGGGTATCGAGCAGCTCGTCCATATCAAGTGGCGACTCTGCGATGTGCTGGCAGATCTGGATGTTCTCCCTGACAGTCAGGTTGGGAACGAGATTGTAGAACTGAAAAATGAAACCCAAATTGTCCCGGCGGTAGTCGGAAAGCTCCGCAGGCTTCAGCCCGAAGATCTCCTTGCCGTCCACCTTGACGGAGCCGGAGTCCATAGTGTCGAGCCCGCCGATGCAGTTCAGAAGCGTTGATTTTCCCGAGCCGCTGGTGCCTTGTATAACGCACATCTGCCCCCGCTCAACGCCGGTGGTCACACCCTTTAAAACCTGGATATAGCTTGTATCCTTTCCGTAGCTTTTCTTTACGTCGCTTACCTGTAAATACATAATGTTACCTCCCTGAAATCGTTGTTAGCCATAGCTAACCAATAGCGTTTATATCAGCAGTACCGCAAGTGCGATACTGCTAAATGTCGTCCTCTAAAATGTATTTCATCCAGCCCTCGATGAGCATATCCATAACGGGCTTGATCTCCCGCAGGGCTGTCTGCTCATCGGAAACGTGAGTAATGAGGTGAGTGAATGCGTTTATCTGAACGTGACAGAACCAGTGGAGCATATACCTGTTCACCCGCTTGCCGGGACAGACCGCCGCATACTTCTCCGCAATACGCTCATAGAACTGCTCTGTCAGAGCGATCATCCTATCCGCTATGCCGTCGTAACTCGATCCTGCCGCCTTTTCAAGCAGTATGAGAACAGCGTCGTAGTCCTCGTAAAGGGCGGGGATCAGCCTTTCGGCTATGTCGTCGTGGTCGCCTTTCTCGTGAGAGTAGGTAGTGAAATCCTCGTCGTTCTCGGCCTGATAGTGTTCTGTGATGATCGCGGTTATTCTTTCAAGAGTTGGCCCCACAACTGCTCCGAAGAGGCCGTCCTTATCCTTGAAAAAGAAATATACAGCGCCCGTAGTCAGCCCTGCCGCAGAGCTAATTGAGCGCAGAGAAGCCTTTGCAAAGCCCTTTTCGAGGAACTCCTTCTTGGCACATTCTATAAGCCGTTCACGGCTCTCTTTTTCATAAGTCATAGGCTCACCCCAAAGATAACAGCGTTACGTAACAATGTTATCTTACCACCGGTAGTCTGAATTGTCAATAGAAGTGTGATGATTTCGGCGTATTGCAGTACTAATATATCCAATGCAGAGGGAGGTTTAAGCATATCGTACAAACATCAGCAGTATTTCTGTAATTGTTAGCCCCCAACCCCTTGACAATCACAGGAAAAGGTGCTATTATATATTCGTTAGCATTAGCTAACATTTGTTTTGGATATCAGTTAGCCATGACTAACAACTATATAAAGAAAGGAAGATCACTATGATCGCATTCAAGCACATCGCATTATTTGTGGGAGGTACCCTGTTCGGTACGGCAGGCTTCAAGCTGCTGAAAAGCAAGGACGCAAAGAAGGTCTATGTCCATACCACAGCCGCCGCCCTGCGTGCAAAGGAAAGCGTGATGAAGGATGTCACAAAGACCCGTGAGAGCTGCGGAGATATCCTTGCGGAGGCGAAGGTCCTCAACGAGCAGAAGCGTGCAAAGGCCGCTGAGGAGGCCGTTATCATCGAGGACGAGAGTGGCGCAGAACAATGAGGTGCAGCATACTCCACGAGTGCAAAGGGCGCATCCGCGTACATATCCTGCGCCCGGACATGACCCTCGCACAGGCGGATATCCTTGAATACTATCTGCGGGCGAAGCCTTTCGTCCGCACTGCAAAGGTCTATGACCGCACAGGCGATGCGGTGATCGTTTATACGGGAGCGCGTGAGAATGTTGTCCGTGCGCTTGCTAAATTTTCCTACGAGGACAAGGCTGCACAGGCTCTCGTTCCCGAACATACCAGCCGAGCCCTTGACCGCGAATTTGAGGACAAGCTGATCGGCTCGGTGATAAGGCGGGTCGCAAGGCGGATGCTGCTGCCCTCGCCCATCCGTTTTGCGCTGTCGGTGATCCACGCTTCGGCGTATATCAAAGAGGCGCTCGCTTCCCTCTCAAAGGGCAGGCTTGATGTCTCTGTTCTCGATGCGGCGGCAATAACCGTATCCCTTATCCGCGGCGAGCAGAAAACCGCTGCTTCGGTGATGTTCATGCTGGGCATCGGCGAGATGCTTGAGGACTGGACGCGCCGCAAGTCGGTTGACGAGCTGGCAAGCGTGATGTCCCTCGGCGTTGACAAGGTGTGGCTCCACAGGCCGGAGGGTGATGTACTTGTGCCTCTCTCGGAGATCAACGAGGGCGACGAGATCATTGTCCGCACCGGCAGCATGATACCTCTCGACAGCGTTGTGCTTTCGGGGGATGCGGCGATAAATCAGTCCTCCCTCACCGGCGAGAGCCTGCCCGTTCACAAGAGCGAGGGCAGCTATGTATATGCTGGGACGGTGGTGGAGGACGGCAGCGTGGTGCTGCGGGTTGACAAGACCACTGGAAGCGGCAAGTATGACCGCATCGTCAAGATGATAGAAGAGAGCGGGAAGCTGAAATCCCAGGCCGAGAGCCGGGCATCCACCCTTGCGGACAAGCTGGTCCCTTACTGTCTCGGCGGCACGGTGCTGACTTATCTGCTGACGAGAAACGTCACCAAGGCGGTGTCGCTGCTTATGGTGGATTTCTCCTGCGCATTGAAGCTGGCTATGCCCATCTCGGTGATCACAGCTATGCGGGAGTGCGGCGCTCACGGCATAACCGTCAAGGGCGGAAAGTTCCTTGAAGCGGTTTCTCAGGCGGATACTATCGTGTTTGACAAGACAGGCACCCTCACCCACTCAACGCCCCGCGTGGCAAAGGTCATCCCTTTCGGAAATAATGACGAGGCTGAAATGCTGCGGCTTGCGGCTTGTCTGGAGGAGCATTATCCCCACTCCATAGCCAACGCCGTTGTGGAAGAAGCCCGTGTCCGCGGACTCGATCACGAGGAGCGCCATTCGACGGTGGAATACGTTGTGGCTCACGGCATTTCAAGCCGTATTGACGGCAAGAAAGCGGTCATCGGCAGCTATCATTTTGTCTTCGAGGACGAGGGCTGCAAGGTGCTGAAACGGGATCAGAAAAGGTTTGACACTCTCCCCGATGAATACTCCCATTTGTACCTTGCTGTCGGCGGGAAACTGGCGGCGGTGATCTGCATTGAAGACCCTCTCCGTGACGAGGCGCGGGAGGTCATCGAGTGTCTGCGCACCCTCGGCATTGATCGTGTCATTATGATGACAGGCGACAGCGAGCGCACGGCGCGTTCCGTTGCGGCGGCTGTGGGCGTGGATGATTTCCATTACGAAGTCCTGCCGGAGGACAAGGCGGCATTCGTCAAGTCGGAGCACGAAAGCGGGCGCAAGGTCATTATGATCGGCGACGGCGTCAACGACTCCCCTGCACTTTCCGAATCGGATGCGGGCATAGCCATAAGCTCCGGCGCGGCCATAGCCCGGGAGATCGCTGATATCACGATCTCGGCGGATGATCTCTACTGTCTGCTGACCCTGAAAAAAGTCAGCGACGGTATGATGAAACGCATAGACCGCAACTACCGCACGATAATCGGCTTCAACTCTCTGCTGATGATCCTCGGTGCTGCGGGTGTGATAACCCCCACACTCTCGGCGCTGCTCCACAACTCATCCACGATCGCCATAGCGATCGCGGGGATGAGGAATTATCTCCCCACGGAGGTTAGCGATGATTAAGACTACGATCAAGATCGACGGCATGATGTGCTCAATGTGCGAGGCGCACGTCAACGATGCGATACGAAAAAGGCTGGATGTGAAGAAGGTCAGATCGTCTCGCAAAAAGGGCGAGACTGTTGTGATCTCCGAAAAGGAATTCACAAGAGACCTGATCGAATTCGCACTGAAAGATTCGGGTTACAAGGTGCTGGAAGTGAAGTCGGAACCTTACAAGAGGCGAGGGCTGTTCAGCCAATAAAAGAACGGTATGTCCCAAAGGGGAGAGATACCTGGATATGAGCAAAACCGCCGAGCATTCCGGCGGTTTTTTCTATGATCATCATAATGTGAGGCTTGTTCGGACCAATAAAGAAATTTTATGAGCGAAAAATCATGAAATATACAATTAATATTTTCAATTTTCGTTCAGCGCCTTGAAGTGCTTTTTGTTGCTCTTATACAGTCTCTGAAACACCTTATAATTACGCTCATAGACAGCTTTGTTTGCAGGATTGGGACGATAAACTGCACTGACCGGTACCATTCTTCCGGCCGCCTCCGGTGAATCAATGATCTTCATTCCAAGCGCTATCAGCAGAGCAGCCCCGACTGCTCCGGAATTCTGCGGTTCATCTATCGTTTCTATGACCCGACCTGTTATATCCGCAAGCATCTGACAGGTCACGGGAGAAAGTGCTCCGCCGCCCACAAATCTTATGGGGTCTGAGGTCTTTATCTTAGCCGCTTCACACTCCAACAGCCAACGCAGATGATAGCATATTCCCTCCAATACCGCCCGTATCATATAACGCTTGCCGGTCTCAAGTTTCAGATTAAAGAACATACCCGCTGCACACGAGTCCTCAAACGGACTTCGGTTCCCGTGCATCCACGGTGTGAATATCACACCATTCGATCCCGGCGGGACCTTGTTCACCTCGACGGACAAAAGATCGTATAAGCTCTTGTATTTGCTCTCATGATCATCCGGAACAGAAGTATTGTTCAGATAAACGCCGATCTCATCAAGTGCAAGATGATCCTTGACCCATTCAAAGCATTTGCCTGCGGTCTCAAGTTCCGCATAGTAGTGGAAATGTCCTTTGAATCCTGACATAACTCCAGTTATGCTGCACAGGGGATCCACAGCCTGATGATCCATGAGCGTTATGACCCAGCCGGATGTACCGATGTATATATGTGTCTGACCGACTGTTGTACAGCCTGCTCCTATGCCTGTCAATGTTGCGTCTCCGCCGCTGAAAACAGGAAGCCCTTCCGGAAGTCCAAGCTCCGCTGCTGCTTTTGCAGTCAGCTTTCCGGCTACATCGGTACATTCTATAAGGTCCGGAAGATGTGCGGGATCTACGCCGTACATACGCGCAAGTCCGATATTCCATCCCTCTTTACCTTTTCTTGTGTCATAGAGGAATGTTGAAAACGCCGAATCCACAGTTCTCACTATATTTCCGGTGCAGCGTGCTGTCAGATAATCATTCACATCAAGCCATTTATATACTTTTTTGAAGATCTCAGGCTCATTGTTCTCAACCCATTTATACTTATATACGGGGTCTTTTACGCTCATCGATGCTGTTTTGTTTATATATAGATTGCGAAGCAGTCTGAAAGCATTGCAGCCGGATATCCGGATAAGTCCGTTTCCGAGTCCTGCTTTGAATTCATTGACCGCCCTTGTGTCGAGATAACTCATAGGCCGGCGCAGCGCTTTCCCTTCCTTATCTACCAGCACCACGCCCTGCATCTGTGTGCAGAAAGACAAGCCGGCAATATCCGCGGGCTTGATATCTGTTTTTTTGAACAGCTCCTTTGTGGATGCTGTGACCGCGTTCCACCATTCTTCAGTGTCCTGCTCGGCACCTCCGTTGTCGAGGATATACAGACCGTATTCCGCATTGGAATGACATATCATTCGTACAGTGGAGTTTATATCAAACAGGCAGGCCTTGACTGCGCTCGTTCCGAAATCATATACAATTACATACATATTGATTATCTCTCTGTTATCCAACATCATTCAAAGCATTATATGCTTTATTAAGGCAACACCGCACGACCCCTGTGCGTCAGATGCGAAGTCCAGGTTTTCGTCAGATTGCCTAAATTCGACGCAGGCGGGCTGGCGCCCGGCAAGGAGAATTTGGGTAATATGACGGAAAGCTGGCAAGCAGATGGCGT
>JAFXXU010000059.1 GCA_017542125.1 Ruminococcus sp. | reverse complement strand
GATACGCAGTCAATTTTTCCGTCAGAGTGCATAAATTCGACGCAGGCGGGCTAGCGCCCGGCAAGGAGAATTTGTGTGCTATGACGGAAAAAGTGCAAGCAGATGACGTGCAGAGGCGTTAGCCGTGGGTTGTGCGGTGTTGCCCAAGGCTTTTGGCTATATGAACCGACCGCCGAGCCAAGCCCGCAAGATCCCGTCAGGTGCAAACCAATAGCCTGAACACAAGGTGATACCCTCCCCTCCGGGGAAGGCAGACCCGGTTCGGGCGCCATTATAAAGCGTCGGGGGTAAGGGAAGAAAAAAACAGCGGCTCACAATGAACCGCTGCTGAAAGCTATCAGAGGTTTTCTATCTTAGCCGAGAGCTCGTCCAGCCAGGTGCCGTCGTAGAGCTCTATGGTACCCTTATCACAGGCTGCTGCCAGCTTGGGCTGGATAGGCAGCTCGGCAACAGTGTCGATACCGTACTGCTGTGCGAACTCCTTTACCCTGCTCTCGCCGAAGAGCCTTTGCTTACCGCCGCAGTCGGGGCACTCGAAGTAGGCCATATTCTCGACTATGCCGAGAACGGGGACGTTCATCATCTCGGCCATTCTGACCGCCTTGCCGACGATCATCCCCACCAGCTCCTGGGGAGAGGTAACAATGATTATGCCGTCAACGGGCAGCGACTGGAAGACGGTGAGGGGCACGTCGCCGGTTCCGGGAGGCATATCGACGAACATAAAGTCCACCTTATCCCAGATAACGTCCGTCCAGAACTGCTTAACGACTCCTGCAATGACGGGGCCTCTCCAGATAACGGGGTCCTTCTCGTTTTCGAGCAGGAGGTTGATCGACATTATCTTTGTGCCCTTAGCGGACACTGCGGGGAATATGCCGCTCTCTGTTCCCTCGGCTCTCTGATGGATGCCGAAGGCATTGGGTATTGAGGGGCCGGTGATATCGGCATCGAGGATGGCTGATTCATAGCCGTTTCTTTGGGCATTGACTGCCAGCAGCGAAGTCACGAGGGACTTGCCTACTCCTCCCTTTCCGCTGACTATTCCGATGACCTTCCTGACCTCGGACATTGCATTGAGCTGCTCCTTGGGGATCTCCCTTTCGGAGCATTTCTCCGAACAGGTGGAGCAGTCGTGGGTACATTCGCTCATTTGTATCTATCTCCTTTTTATTGGTTTGCTGTATTGGTTTTGTTCGTTATCCGGCTTTGCTTGGTGAGCTTGGGGACGGAAATCGCTTGCGAGCGGAGCTGCGCTCCGAAATTGGGCTCCATCCCCTTGACCCGCGGTCTATTTGGCTTTGTGCCTTGACGTTTGATTTATGCGGAGCTTGCTATTCTGATACGTAGTCTATCACCGACTTGATGAACGCTCTCCCCTCCGGGGATCCCGAGAGCGCATCCAATTCACAGTTCAGAACTACGATCTTACCCTCATACAAGTCGTACTCATAAAGCATGGCCAGGTCGTGGTTCCTCTCAAAGTTATCTATCGCCCTGACAATGACTCTCTTCCCCTCACTTCTCCCATCCAGTATCTCCGGCCTTGAATGGGTAACGATATCGTACCACTGCGGCGTCGTCCACTTCTCACTCAAAAATCCCGAAAGGATGGGGTGCTCGCTGTCTATCATCAGACCCATTGTTCCCACAGGCTCCGGTCTGCCCATAGAGCGGGATATGGATCTGAACATCGGCCAGCACCAGAAATCGGTGCAATAGCAGCCGTCGATATACTTCCCGTTATCCGAGGTATCGGGTATTATCAGCACGGTTCTCCCCTCACGGAGCAGAGCCTCGGCTTCCCGGTCGAGCTCTCTGAATATCCTTGCTCCGGATATCTCTACGCTCTCGGTTTTGGGAAACACGGTAAGGGTATAGCTGTTCTCTATATCGGTGCCCTCCACCGAGAGGGTGAGGGTGAGCCGTGAGGCTTTCTTAACAAAGGGCAATCTTGCGGTTATGCGTCCCAGCGGGAAATAGTTCTCCCCCTCGGGTATCTCCGCCGAGCCGGAGATGAAGTAGCCCTCGCCCTGGAGCCTCCACACAGCTCTGCGCCTGCGGAGCTCCGCACTGCGGAAGCTGACCAGTTCAAAGCCGGCGGTGAATCTCTCCCCTGCCTCGAAGCAATAGCACTCGAACTCAGCGAGAATGACAGCATCGTTGCAGAAGCGCCTCCACGCCTCTGGAGTGATGAGACCCTTGCTGTCCATAAAGGCATCCAGCACGCCCACGAGGGCGGTGCCCTGCCCGGTGAAATCCTGCAAGTCAAGCAATTGGAAGCCTGCCAGGCGCTTGGAGCGGAAGGCAGCCTCCAGCTCTTCTTTATAGCACTGGACGGCGAGCATACCCGAGCAGCGGAAGAAGTCCTCTGCCAGGGGGAGCAATCCGGCGGCTTCCAGTCTTTCCTTGAAGATCTCGAAGTTACGGGCTTTCAGCACGCCTGTATATTTTTCGATCTCACGGAAGTCGGGAAAGGTCTCATACTGACCTATCTCGTGGGTCACTATGGGCACCTTGGGGATAAAGGAGCCGTCGGCGGCGGATGCCTCCACGGTCTTTACGCCGGTACCGAACTGTATCTGGACTTTACCGCCGCCCTCACCGCTGCTTTCGACGGGAGCGTCGGGTACGACAGCTTTATCGTAATTATGCATAGTGGAGGGCTTCTCCGTCTGGACATGGCCCTGGGGGGCGTCGCACATAGCATAGGAGCCCCGGAGCAGTCTGTCCTTTGAGAGCCTTACTCCCACGAAAAAATCGTCCTCCCGAAGCACAGCGGGGAACCACTGGAAGTTATTTGAGCCCTGGGTATAGAGGTGACGGGGGTCGTAGTCCTTATAGCCACGGAGCAGCTTATTCATCAGCTGCTGGGAGCCCCAGAGCTCATTGCCCAGCGACATCATACAGAATGAGGGGTGATTGCCGAAAGCGTCCAGCATACGGAAGCCCTCACTGATGAGGAACTCCTGCTCCTCCTTATTGCATTCGGGGTCGTCCTCATCCCGGAGGGTGCCCCAGAAGGGCAGCTGCGGCTCCATGATGATACCGAGCCTGTCGGCGGCGTCAAAGGCGGCCTCTGGCGGGCAGCAGGTATGGAAGCGGTAGTGGTTTATGCCGTAGCTTCGGGCGATGCCCATTACCCTCTCCCAGCTCTCAAGGTCGGTGGGGGCGAAGCCTGTCAGGGGGAAGATCATACCGTCGTGCTTGCCGCGGAGGAAGACCCTCCTGCCGTTAAGTGTGAATTTATCTCCCGCGGCTCTGAAGTCTCGGAAGCCGAAGGTACAACTGTAATAATCGTACCCGGCGCGGAGCTGGAGCTTATAGAGGAAGGGTCTTTCGTCGCTCCAGAGTTCAGGGCTTTCGGGCATTCTGTAAACGAAATCGAACCTGCCGCTCCTGACGCGGAAGTCCTTGCTCTCGCCCTCCGCGCCCTCTGCGGGGAAGCAGGGGGTGACGGTGCAGCTTATGAGCTCGCAGCCTCTTGTGAGCACCTCGCCCGTCACGCGGACGGATCCCTCGGAGACATTTGGGAACACTCTGACGCTGTCGATTATCTCCCGCCCGAATATCTGCAGCTCGATCTTTCCGGTGATGCCGCACCAATTGGTTTGGGTATCCTGGGAGGTGAGGTGCCCGCCGCCGGTCTTGTAGCCGATATTGCTGACCGCAACGGTGAGCCTGTGCTCCCCCTCAGAGGCATAGCGGGTAAGGTCGTAGATATGGGGTGAGAGCAGACTCTCCTGCCTGCCGACCCGTTTGCCGTCCACAAAGACGGCGGTGATCCTGGTGCGCTCCAGAAAGAGCCTGACGCGCTTGCCGCTCATTTCGGGCAGGGTGACGCTCCGGCAGAAAACGGCCGTCCCCTCGAATTTATAGGGATCGGTGAGGAAGCCCGCAGCGCGTTCATTATTGGGTCTGCCCTTACGGGCGAGGGAGGTGGTACCAGGCAGCGCGATAGTATCGCTCATTCTGGGCATACCCTCTGAGAAGACCTCGTCTGCTCCCCTGCCCTCGATCATCGCCAGCTCCCAGCTCCCGCTGAGATCAATATAGTCTATCATAGGTTTACCTCACAGTTATTTACAATGCACAATTCACAATGCATGTGTCGGCGCTCTGCGCCGATGATATGCCCATTCGGGCATCGTAGATAGTGATAGCTGCAAACCCGGTATTTTATTGCAGCTGCCGGGTACAGCTGCACAAACCGATAGCTCTGCACAAGACAATCATTCCGCTTCGCGGACAGATCAACGTGCACCGCAGGCGCACTCCTTAATTGTGCATTGAAAGCGTTCGTCAGTTTAATAAAATTATACCACTCCCCGCCCGTTTCTTCATCACAAATTTGTAAATAATGTCTTCTCTCTTATGTGTGAACAAAAGATTAACATTGCCCTGTAAATCTTGCGGGGTGAGGTATTATCTGCTATAATTAAATGTGTTTTTATTCCCGCAGGGCGGGCAAATATCGCAAGAAGGAGAGTGATCCTGTTGACCAAATATGAGATCACAATGCTTTGCGCTATCATAGTCTATATGGGCTTTACGCTCTTTATAGGCTTCCGAAGCTCAAGGCAGAACAAGAACGTCGGGGACTTCTACCTCGGCGGAAGAAGGCTGGGGCCTATCGTTACCGCCATGAGCGCCGAAGCCTCGGATATGAGCGGCTGGCTGCTTATGGGTCTGCCGGGCGTAGCTTACCTCTCCGGTATCTGCGACGCGGGCTGGACGGCTATCGGTCTTGCCCTCGGCACCTACATCAACTGGCTTCTCGTCGCCAAGAGGCTGCGTAACTACTCGGCGAAGATCGACGCTATCACAGTGCCCGATTTCTTCTCCAACCGCTACCGCGACAGAAAGCATATCCTGCTGGGTATCTCGGCGGCGATCATCGTTATTTTCTTCATACCCTACACCGCATCCGGCTTCTCGGCCTGCGGAAAGCTGTTCTCCTCCCTGTTTGACATCGAATATCACGCGGCTATGATCGTCAGCGCCATCGTCATCATTGCTTACACCTCCATAGGCGGCTTCCTGGCAGCTTCCAAGACCGACCTTATCCAGAGCATCGTAATGTCGCTAGCGCTCATCATCGTGCTTACCTACGGTATCGGCTCTGCAGGCGGCCTGGGCAGCGTTATCGACAACGCCAAGAGCTTCCCCGGCTACCTTGATATGAACGCCACCTACGATGCTGCCGCCGGCGCCTCCAACAGCTACGGCTTCCTTAGCATCGTTTCCACTATGGCCTGGGGTCTGGGTTACTTCGGTATGCCCCACATCCTCCTCCGCTTTATGGCGATAGACGACAGCAGCAAGCTGAAGCTCTCCCGCCGTATCGCTTCTATCTGGGTAGTTATCTCGCTGGCTGTTGCCACCTTTATAGGTGTTATCGGTCTGGCTATGACCAAGGCCGGCTCCATCGAGAGCCTCTCCGGTGCTGACTCCGAGAAGGTCATCGTTAAGATCGCCCATGCTCTCAGCGACCACGGCATACCCTTTGCAGCTATCGCAGGAATAATCCTGGCGGGCATTTTCGCCAGCACCATGTCCACCGCCGACTCCCAGCTGCTGGCGGCTTCCTCGTCAGTCTCCGAGAACATCATCGGTAAGGTGTTCGGCATCAAGATCTCCGAGAAGGCTCAGATGATCATTGCCAGAGTAACGCTGGTGGTCATCGCAGTTATCGGCGTGTTCCTCGCCTGGAATCCCGACAGCTCGGTATTCAAGATCGTATCCTTCGCCTGGGCAGGCTTCGGAGCCACCTTCGGCCCCGTAACGCTGCTGGCCCTCTTCTGGAAGCGTTCCAACCTCTGGGGCGCACTCGCCGGAATGGTAACGGGCGGAGCCATGGTATTCATCTGGAAGTACGTTATATCCACCTGGGGCGGCGCCTGGGCAATTTACGAGCTTCTGCCCGCATTCATCCTTGCCTGCGTGGTAAACGTAGTCGTTTCGCTGATCACTCCTGCTCCCGAAAAAGAGATCACGGAGGAATTCGAGGCTGTAAAGACTATGGAATAAGCCTCATACGCACATAAAAACCGGGCTCTGCCGTATCTGCGGCAGAGCCCGTTCTGTTTGCAGTTATTCTTCTTTGGTGAACTGTTTTTCCATAAAGACCTCTGTCATAAAGGTCTCGTAGCCCAGCTTTTTATACCAGTCGGCGACGCCGGTAAAGAAGATATGGGATATATCCATACCGCTGTCCTTAAGGTACTGGGTGACCCGGGCGATCATCTCTATCCCTATGCCACGGTCACGGAAGCGGGGGACCGTGCCTACACAGCCGGGCATACCCACCCGCCCGTAGGCGTCGGAGAGATAGTTCTTCACATCCTTGGTGACCATACAGAAGCTGGCGAGCTCTCCCCCCACAGTAGCCGCATAGACCGGTGAGCTGCCGTCGTAAAGCTTTACCCAGCTCTCCTTGACCTCTGCAACGGCTTTATGGAGTGCCTCGGTGCTGCCCTCATACCAGCCGTATTCCGCACAGAGATGTCCTCGGAAAGCGGACTCGTCAAAGCTGAACTTATCAAGCTCCAAAAGCATCTCGTCGCAGCCGCCCACGGTATCGTAGCCCTTTTTCTCAAAGAACCCAGCCGTGGACTTATCGGCACCTATGAGAAATTTGGAGGACACGCCTCCGGTAAGCAGCCGGTCGAAGCCCTGCTCTGCGGAATAGCTCTCAGCCTCGGCCAGGAGCGCAGAGCCTATCCCCCGGCGCTGGTACTCCGGCCTGACGCAGATGAGCCTCACCGCCGGAGCGTCAACAAGGGCAAAGCCGGCAAGCACCCCATCCTCATAATGGGGTATGATATGGGTGTCCTCGTGTATCATCAGCCGTTCAAAGCTTTCAAGGCTCATATTGAACCGGGGGTAGCAGCTGTATAAAATATCACGGTATCCTTCGTTCACGGCGGGGCCTCCTTTACATAGTATTCAGCGGAGGATGCGATCCCTCTTTGAGGGGGGCATCCTCCGCCTTTTGTTTTAGGCAACACCGCACGACCCCTGTGCGTCAGATGCGAAGTCCAGGTTTTCGTCAGATTGCCTAAATTCGACGCAGGCGGGCTGGCACCCGGCAAGGAGAATAGTGTCAACAAGTTGACACGGTAATATGACGGATAAGCCGGTCGTCAAGCAGGCTTGACACGGCAGATGGCGTGCAGAGGCGTCAGCCGCGGGT
>JAFXXU010000058.1 GCA_017542125.1 Ruminococcus sp. | reverse complement strand
CATTAGTTTTCTATAGAATTATGAAAGGGATTTGAGTTCGGTGGATCATAAAACTTAAAGCAGAGGCTGTATCATACAACTATGTTGTATGGGGGAAGTGAGGTGAGCCTCACTTTAAGTTTTATCATCCTGCGAGCTGTCCAAAGGAGTGGTTTTCCCTTTGACAACTATATAATAACACCTCTGTATGAACCGAATATGAATTTCAGGGCAAAAAATCGGACTATCAGAGAAGAAAATGATGAACTTTCTGTAAATAAAACACTAGTGTTTCTTAATATCAGGTTCATAACTTACTGTTATAATATGTAAGGTATTATCACTATTATGAAAGAGGGGAAGAATGTGTTTCAGGTTCTTGTTGTAGAGGATGACGTCAACCTCAGAAGGCTTATGTCCGCAGCGCTCAAGCAGAACGGCTATGAGCCTTTTACAGCCGAGGACGGCGAAAAAGCCCTTGAGCTTATGGAGAAAACGAATATAGATCTGATAATCTCTGATATAATGATGCCGAATATGGACGGCTACGAGCTGACCTCACAGCTGCGTAAGGCGAATTATGATCTGCCGATACTGCTGGTAACCGCCAAAGAAAGCTTTGAGGACAAACAGCGCGGCTTCATGGTCGGCACCGATGATTATATGGTCAAGCCCATAGATGTAAACGAGATGATCCTCCGCGTGGGAGCTCTGCTGCGTAGAGCTAAGATGGCCTCCGAGCATTCACTTGTGGTGGGCTCCTGCGTACTGGATTACGATGCCCAGTCTGTCAGGTTCGGAAATGCTCAGGCTGAGACTATCCCCACTAAGGAGTTTATGCTGCTTTTCAAGCTGCTTTCATATCCGAACAAGATATTCACGCGCCGCCAGCTGCTGGACGAGCTGTGGGGTATGGAGTCCGAGGTCGATGAGAGAACGGTGGATGTTCACATCAAAAGGCTCAGAGAGCGATACAACGGTAATCCCAATTTTGAGATATTGACCGTAAGAGGTCTGGGATATAAAGCTGTAAAGCTCGTTTGAGTCGGAGGTATCACAGATGAAATTCAGTCTTCAGCTAAAGGTCGCGCTGATGTTTTTTGCGGTAATGCTGCTTTCTGCCATACTGTCAATGGGTATTCTCGCTCTTGTATTCAAGCCGATAATGCGTGAGAATGCCGAGAACCAGGTCCGCGGAGCGGCTAACTCTGTAAAGCTTATCTATCAGAATAACAGCAGTGCTAGTCTTAGCGAGATTATAAACTGGCTCTCCATCCCGCCTATCTATATCGAAGAAATAGATAGCAACGAAGAACAGATCAAAAAGCGCAGGAACGATATAATCCTTGCCGACCAGAACGGTACATATTATACTGAAACAGAGGGACTCTTCCCCACATCTACGGTCTATATGTCGATCAACGGCAGGTATCTGATGATAACAGCTGCCTCGAAGGATAACAATTACTGGGTCATCTATTTTGTAGTTATCCTTTCATTTATAATCTGTCTGTTCTTCGGAACTATAATCACGATCTTTATTACCAGGATGCTGCTCAACCCTATCGACGATATAAGCCGGGCGGCTTCGGAGGTCGCCAGGGGCAACTTCAACATCAGGGTGCAGGAGAAGGGCGTCCAGGAATACAGAAGCCTGCAAAGGAACTTTAACCGTATGGCTGAAGAGCTGTCGGGGACGGAGACCCTTCGCGGTGACTTTATCAGTAATGTTTCCCACGAATTCAAGACGCCTCTGGCTTCCATACAGGGCTTTGCAAAGCTGCTTCAGGATGAGAGTATCACCCCCAATGATCGCAAGGAATATACACAGATAATCATTGACGAGACGACCCGTCTGACCAAGCTTGCCACCAATATCCTTAATCTTTCCAAGCTGGAAAACCAAAAGACTATCGGTAACAAGACCCGTTTCTCACTGGATGAACAGATCAGAAAGATCATACTTATGCTGGAGCCTGAGTGGTCAAAGAAGAATATCGAGATGGATATAGCTCTTGATGATGTGCTCTATTACGGCAATGAGGATCTTATGGGTCAGATCTGGCAGAATATAATCAACAACGCCATAAAATTCACGCCGGAGAACGGTCTTATCTCGGTCCATCTGTTCAGGACTGATACCAATATCACCGCCAGGATATCGGATAACGGTATGCCTATCCCGGTAGATGTCAAGGACAAGATCTTTGAAAAATTCTATCAGGGCGACCACTCCAGAAAGACCGAGGGCAACGGTCTCGGTCTGGCGCTGGTAAAGAGGATAATAGACCTCTGCAACGGCAAGGTGTTCGTTGAGAACCTCTATGAGGGCGGAGTATGCTTTGTGGTCGAGCTGCCGTTCATTATCGAGGATATGCTTTGATACAAAGGAATGATGCCGCTTGAAGCTGGAAAGGATAAACACCGAGCTTGCCGTCCGTTATATGGGGGGCAGCGGGAGAGATATCACATCTCTTATGCCTCTGATCTCTGAATGTGAGAAGCTGCTCCTTGAAGCTGCTGCGCCGGCGTATATTTTCAAGCACTTCGCTATCACCGGAACCGATGAGGGGATATCGCTTGACGGCACGGATCTTGTGCTCACCGGAAGCTCGATAGAGAAGCATCTGGAGGGCTGTGAAAGCTGCATACTGCTTTGCGCTACGTTATCATCTTCGGTAGACAGGCTTATAAAAACACTTTCGGTCAGCGATATAGCGGCTTCTTATGTTGTTGATTGCATGGCCAGCGCCTCAATAGAGGATATCTGCGATGCTGCTGAACAGGAGATGAAGCAGAAGCTGCCGGACAAGCATTTTACCTGGAGGTTTTCCCCGGGCTACGGCGATCTCCCTCTCTCGGTACAGGGAAAGCTGCTGGATGTGATGAACGCCGGCAAGAGGATCGGTCTCAGCGTTACAGATTCGGATATGATGATCCCCTCAAAGTCCGTAACGGCTGTTATAGGCGTATCGGGCAGAGAGCTCAACAGACAGACGCGCAGCTGTCTTGACTGCAATATGTATGAAAGCTGTGACTACAGAAAAGGAGGAGACCGCTGTGGATCTCAGGAAACTTCTTGATAACAAAGAATTTGTTTATCTGGACGGCGCTATGGGAACTATGCTGTTCGATAAAGGACTTAAAATGGGAGAGATCCCCGAGCTTTGCAGTATCGACAGACCTGAATGGATCATTGATATCCATAAGCAGTACATAGCCGCCGGTTCGGATATCATATACTCGAATACCTTCGGTGCCAACCGCTTCAAGCTCTCAAGAAGCTGTAAGAGCGTTGATGAGGTCATCGGGGCTTCTATCGCCTGCGCCAGAGAGGCTGCAAAGGGCTCAAGTGTGCTTGTTGCTCTTGATGTTGGCCCCATAGGACAGCTGCTGGAGCCTGCCGGAACTCTTTCCTTTGAAGAGGCTTATGATATCTACAAAGAAGTCGTAATGGCAGGATCTGAAGCTGATCTTATCGTCTTCGAGACTATGACCGACCTTCTCGAACTGAAGGCTGCGGTGCTCGCTGCCAAGGAGAATTCCGATAAGCCTATAATCACTACAATGACCTTCGAGCAGAACGGCAGAACGTTCACCGGATGCAGCGTCAGCGCTATGGCATATACTCTGGAGGGGCTGGGAGTTGACGCTCTGGGTGTTAACTGTTCCCTCGGACCCAAGGAGCTTATGCCTATCGTAAAGGAGCTTTCAGCTGTAACGACCCTTCCGATCGTAATGAAGCCCAACGCCGGTCTGCCTGATACGATCACCGGTGAATACGCGGTCAGCGCCGAAGAGTTTGCTTCGCTGATGACAGAGCTTATCCCACTGGGAATCAAGCTTGTGGGCGGCTGCTGCGGAACATCACCTGCGTTTATTGCTGCGCTCTCGGCTGAATTTGCTGATAAGAAATACGTTACTCCCAAACGGGAGCTTAACTCCGCCTGCTGCACCCCCGCAAAGACAGTGATAATAGATCAGCCCCGTGTCATCGGTGAGAGGATCAACCCGACTGGCAAGAAGCGTTTCAAGGAAGCGCTTATGAACAACGATATCGACTACATACTCTCCCAGGCGATCGAGCAGCTCCATGCAGGCGCCGATATCCTGGATGTTAACGTTGGTCTCCCCGGTATCGACGAAAAGGATATGATGGTAAGGGTCGTAAAGGCCTTGCAGGAGGTAGTAGATCTCCCGCTGCAGCTTGATTCCACCAATCCAGAGGTCATCGAAGCCGGACTTAGAGTCTATAACGGCAAAGCGATAGTCAATTCCGTCAACGGCGAGGAAAAATCTCTTGCCAGCGTGCTACCGCTCGTCAAGAAATACGGTGCTTCCGTGGTCGGGCTCTGCCTTGATGAAAATGGCATCCCCAAAACCGCTGCCGAGCGTTTTGCCATAGCCGAAAGGATCGTTTCCCGCGCCGAGGCTTTGGGCATCCACCGCAGGAACGTCTTTGTCGACTGCCTCACCCTTACCGCCTCCGCCGAGCAGGAGGGCGTTATGGAGACCCTCAACGCTCTGGAGCGTGTGAGAAAGGAGCTGGGCTGTCAGACGGTGCTGGGTGTTTCAAATATCAGCTTCGGTCTGCCTGCTAGGGAGATCGTCAACTCCAATTTCCTGACTATGGCCCTAACCAAGGGTCTGACACTTCCCATCATCAATCCCAATATCGACGCTATGATGCAGTCGGTGAGATCCTATAAGCTCCTTGCCTGCTATGATGTTGGCTCTGTCGATTTCATCGCTCACTACGGGAACAGCACTCCTGCTGTAAAGGCACCAGAGCAGACAGCAAGCCTTGACCTTCCCTATGCTGTGGCAAACGGCCTTAAAGGCGAGGGCGCCCGGATCACCCGGGAGCTCCTGAAAGACAAGGAGGCCATGGAGATAATCAACACCCTCCTTATCCCCGCGCTGGATAAGATCGGCTCGGACTTTGAAACAGGGAAGATATTCCTGCCCCAGCTTATCCAGTCAGCAGGTGTGGCTCAGAGCTGCTTTGAGGTCATAAAAGAGCATCTTGCAGCCAGCGGGGCAGCCTCCGAGAGCAAGGGAAAGATAATCCTTGCCACCGTTAAGGGCGATGTTCACGATATAGGAAAGAATATCGTGAAGGTGCTGCTGGAGAACTACGGCTATGAGGTCATCGACCTGGGCAAGGACGTTGACTGTCAGCTTGTGGTAGATACTGCAAGGGAGCAGAACGTCAAGCTCGTCGGGCTCTCTGCGCTTATGACTACGACACTGCCCAGTATGGAAAAGACCATCAAGCTACTGCGTGAGAACAATATTGACTGTAAGGTCATGGTGGGCGGTGCCGTACTCACTCCTGATTATGCTGAGATGATCGGCGCGGATTACTATGCAAAGGATGCCAAGGAAAGCTGCGATATCGCAAAGCTCGTTTTCGGACGCTGAATAAGAATGGAAAAATGCTCCAATACTTGTTTTGAGATAAAAACGGTATTGGAGTGTTTTTTATGTATTCTTTCGGAAGATCAAAGAGAGCGATAGTCATCGGCTGCTGCGGAGCTGTAATGCTGACCTCCGCTATAAATGTGAACAGGCTTTCTTTTCTGTTCTTTTCACGCTTTATGCCAAGCTTCGCTTTTGTGCAGCAGATCGAGGAGCCTGAGGAGGATGATGTTGAATACTGCTTCGGGATAGTTGAGCTTTTCAGAAAAATATTCGGTTAACTGTCCGGTATTCGGGACAGTTGCCTTAAACGGTATTGACGCGGCGCTTTTAGTGTGGTATCATATAATTGATAGAGAACACTTCCGGGAGGTGCGTTTATGCTGAGGATAGTATCGGGTGCTGCTCACAGCGCCAGAGATAAAGAATACTGCCAGTTGGTCAGAAAGGCTGCAGAGGACGGCAGGGAAGTGCTAGTCATCGTCCCTGACCAGTACTCCTTTGAATCGGATAAAAAGCTTTATAACGTGTTGGGAGCCAAGGCCTTCAACAGGATCAGCTCCGCCGGCTTTAACAGGCTCGCCGAGCTTATCGCCAAGAAATACGGCAGCAGGAGCCGCGAGAATGCCGCTGACAATTCAAAGATAATAGTTATGTTCAAAGCAGTGAACCGCTTTGAATCCGAGAAAAAGGCTTTGTTTTTCAAGAAGTCTCTCAAAAAGATAAAGTTTATCGGTGAGATGATAAGGCTTGTGGAGGATCTCCTCCGTGCGGGTATAACTCCCGAGGATATGAGGATAGCCTCCGAAAAGCTGGAGGGCAGCATATCAGGAAAGCTTTATGATGTATCGGTCATAAGCAGATACTATCTTGACGGCCTTGCCGAGGCGGGGCTCAAAGATAGCGTCTCATCCCTTGGAGAGAGCCTGGCGATTGCCAGGGACAGAGGATACTTTAACAGTATGTCAGTCTTCGTTGACGGATTTACATCCTTTTCCTACGATGAATACCGTATGCTGGAATGTATCCTGAAACAGGCTGACGAGCTGACGGTTTCCCTTATGCTCGCCCACTGCCAGGGTGATCCAGACACGCCTTTTAACGTATCTCTCAGGACGGAGCAAAGGCTTGTTTCAATGGCCAAAGAGCAGAACAAGCCTTTGAAGCAGATCGTCTGTGAGCCGGAGGGCGAGGGCAAAAGCGTTTCAGAGCTTATTGACAGGCGCTTCTGCGGGCTGCCAGCCATGCCTGAAAGCTGCAACGGCTTGACGGTGGCCTCCGGCAACGATGTTTACGATGAGCTTGAATACGTCTGCTCGGAGATAGAAAGGCTTGTAAGAGAAGAGCATTACAGCTACAACGATATTGCTCTTGCCTGCCGTGAGCCGGAGGTGGTCTCCTCGGCTACAGAGGGTATCTTCGAGAGATACGGCATCCCCTATTTCATCGACAGAGCAGTTAAGGCTGACAGCTCGGTAATAGTTATCTACCTGAAAAGCATTTTTGAATGTATCATAACTAAGAACTACCGTACCGACGCTATTATGAGGTATATCAAATCGCCTCTTTGCCCAATATTGGACTATGACATTGCTGCACTGGAGGATTACTGCATTACATACAATGTGGAGGGCGATATGTGGCTATCTCCGTTCTGCACCCATGATAAGAAGAACCGTGTCTCTTCAAGACTTGAAGAACTTAGAAAAACGGTCATTGAGCCTCTGGAGAGATTCAAGCTTGCCGGCGAGAACGCCTCAGCTTCGGAGATATGCAAGGCTCTGTTTGAGTTGCTGACGGAGATAGATGTCTCTAAGCAGGTATATTCAGTTGTGAAGAGAGCCTCTGCATCACAAAATGAGACTCAGCTTGAGCTTGCCAGAGCCAACAAGCAGCTCTGGATGAATGTCCTCGGAGCTTTCAAGTCGATAAACGATGAGCTTGCTGATGAAAAGATAAGCCTCAGGAAAACCTATGAGCTATTCAAGCTGATGACCGCTGCAATGACTATCTCGGCACCGCCTCAGAAGCTCGATTCGGTCAGATGTATCAATGCCGAAAGCTCCAGGCTCGATAACGTCAAGGCTTTGTTCGTGATCGAGGTCAACGACGGAGTGTTTCCGGCTGCTCCCAGGAGCGAGGGGTTGTTTACCGAGCGTGAAAAGCAGCTGCTCTCCGAGATAGACCTGACCCTTGAAAACACCGCCAAGAATTCTGTCGATAACGAAAAGCTCACTGTCTATCAGACGCTTTGTCTGCCCTCTGATAAGCTCTATATACTCTATTCTGAAACGGACGGAAAAGGAAGACTGAAAAACCCTTCCTCGATAGTTACAGAGCTCAAAGGACAGTTCGGTGAAGATATCGGGATAAGGATATCAGACCTGCCGCTGAGCTTTTTCTGCACCGATCTCAGATCTGCATACTACAAATATCTTGAACGCTCAAAGGATAAGCTGGCTGTTATCAGAGCTCCGGGGATCGTCAACGAAGAGAAAAAGCAACTGATCCTCGACAGCAAAGCCCGTGCTGACGAAGCCGCGACCCTCGAGGCTGCTCTTATGAACAACGAGATCTATTCGGCTAAGCTGGCTGCACTTCCGAAATACGGTGAGGAAAAGCAGCTTTCAGTCTCAAAGGCTACTGCCAAAAAGCTGTTCTTTGAAGATAAGCTGATGCTTTCGGCAACGAAAGTCAATGAATTTTACCGCTGCCCCTTTGCTTTTTTCTGCAAACACGGCCTGAAACTTCGTATGCCGCACAAGATAGAGCTTAATCCCATGTACCGAGGCAATTATCTCCACAGGACTATCGAAGATCTGCTTTCTACTGTTGAGGGCGAGGGAAAAGGCTTCAACAAGAGCTTTGTTTTTTATACCGAGGAACAGCTGAGAGAGAAGATCCATGCTTCATTCCTGCGCTACGAGGCCGAGGAGATCGGCGGCAGCTACGGCAAGACGCCTGCCTATTACGCCGAGTTGGAGCAGTACGAAAACTCGGTTTATGAGAATGTAAAGCTTATACAGAAGGAGTTCTCCGATTCCGGGTTTCTCCCGGAGCTGTTTGAATACAGGCTTGACAAAGGGGACGGCACAAGCATTCTTGAACTTAAATTCACGGATGATCTGACTATCTGCATACAGGGCAGCATCGACAGGGTGGATACATTTACGGATGAAAGCGGAAAGAAATACATCCGCATAGTTGATTACAAGACCGGCAGCACTGAGCTGCATCTTGATTCTCTCTACCACGGCCTCAATCTCCAGATGCTCATATATCTTCTGGCTATTACCAACGACGGTTCGGCGGAGCCTGCGGGAGTGCAGTATTCACACATCAAAGAGGCAGATTGCGACCGCCTCCCCGATGATTCAGAGGATGAGGAGGTCGTTCTGCCCAAGCGCTTGAAGGCTTATAAGCCCGACGGCTTGTTCGTAGGAGAGGATAAGCTGATGCAGGCACTTAACCGAAGCTACGGCGGGGCCTTTACTCCTTTTACATTCAATAAAGACATGAGCCTTTCAAAGAGCAGCAAGCAGCCTGTCTCGGAGAAGTTCCTGATCGCAGCTGAGGAATTTGCCAGGAGAAAGATCATTTCTCTGGCGGAGAAGCTTTTAAAGGGAAGTGTTCCTGCCGAGCCGGTGGTTACCGGAAAATACACTCCCTGCTCAAACTGCGACCATTATGCTGTTTGCGGCAAGGTGCTGCGCGGCGATCCCGAAGAGGTCAAGCCCGAGGATAAGGACAGGTTTTTAGAAGAGATCGAAAAGATCAGCAATGAACTTAACGGAGGTGAGAGCAATGCCTGATTGGAACCCTGATCAGAGTGAAGCCATAAATACTACCGACAGGGGAGTTGTCGTATCGGCAGCTGCGGGAAGCGGCAAGACCGCTGTCCTCGTTGAGAGGACTATCAGGATGCTCTCCGACCACAAAAACAAGATACCTGCGGATAAGCTGCTGGCTGTGACGTTTACCGTCGATGCCGCATCCCAGCTGCGCAGAAAGCTCCAGAAGGCTTTTGAGACTAAACTGAGATCGACCGAGGACCCCGAGGAGCGCAAATGGCTCCGCTCACAGCAGGACAGGCTCCCGCTGGCGAGGATCTCCACCATAAATTCCTTCTGTTATGATCTGGTAAGGTCGAATATCAACGAATTCGAGTTTGAGGAGGGTGTCCGCATTATCGACGAGAACGATGCGGGGCTCGTCCTGGACAAAGCCTTTGACAGCGCACTTGATCTCCTGGCGGAGGGCTCGCCCGAGACTTATAAGCTTTTATTTGAACGCCTCGGCGGCAGCGCTGACAGGATCAAGAAATACGGGAGAAAGCTCTATACCTTCCTCCGCTCCCTGCCTTTTCCCGAGGAATGGTTCGCACTGGCTGTTTCTGATATGAACGACAGCAAAAGGGTCTCCGATTGGATCGAGGCAGTTGGGTATAATTATTCGGGTCTGATCGAAAAGGCGCTAAAGCTCAATGAACGAGCAAGAGCCTACATAGCCAAATTCCCGGAACCCGATTCAGCGATTCTGGCTAATACAGAGCTGTTAAATAATGACCTCAGCGCTTTCAACGGAATGAAGCTCGCTATCGAAAACGGCGATTGGGCTATGATGTATGCCCGTGCTGAATATGATTTCGGGTCATTTAAGAAAACGCCGCCGAAGAAGAATGACTATTCCCCGGAGCTTCTGGCTTTGTTTACCGAGATCGGTCAGATCAGAGAGGAATCGAAGAAAACTTTCGGAAAGATTGTCAGCGGGATGGCTAAGCTGGGCAGAGACATTGAGACCCCGATGAAGCTCTCTGCGGAGGTTTTCAAGGGCTTGAAGCTGTATTCCGATATTGCTTCAAGGCTTGCTTATGACGAAAAGCTCAGGAAGAACGCCCTTGAATTCTCGGATGTGGAGATCATGGCGCTCAGCCTGCTGGTCCATCGCGAGAAGGGCATCACCGAGCGTACTCCCTTTGCTCAGGAGCTGGTCTCTTCCGGCGAGTACATGATCATACTCATAGATGAATTCCAGGATGTAAACAACCTCCAGGAGCTTATCTTCAAGGCGCTCTCGGACACGGATGATCTTACTGTTCTGGGCAAAAATGTGTTCGTGGTGGGTGATGTCAAACAATCGATCTATAAATTCAGGCTTTCAAACCCGCGGCTTTTCATCAACGCAAGAGCAGCGGCCTCCCAGCCTGAAAACGCGGAGAAGCTCCGTCTTGTTGAACTGAAGCATAATTACAGGAGCCGTGAAAACATCCTGAAATTCGTGAATATGATCTTCTCACAGATAATGAGCGAGACTATCGGCGAGGTGGAATATACCGGCGGCGAAAGACTGCACCTTGGGGCTAAGTACGAGGGTGAGGATCCTGCTACGGAGATACTTTTCATCGACGGTGAGCCGGATGACAGCAGCGAGGGCAGCGGTACAGTTACCACTCCTGATGAAAACCTTGCCATCGCAAAACGGATAAGGGAGATCCTTGACAGCGGAGAGCTGGTTTACGACACTCAGACCGAGAGCTACCGTCCCTGCAGGGCGGGGGATTTCTGTGTTCTTTACCGCAGCGGTGATTCTGCTGCCTCTCTTACAGATACCCTGGGTAGATACGGCTTAAAGGTATCAGCAGAGAAGAGCTCCGGTTATCTTCGCTCCCGCGAGATCAGCCTGATGCTAAGTCTTTTAAAGGTCATAGACAATCCTATGAAGGACATACCCATGGCTGCAGTAATGCTTTCGCCTCTTATGGGCTTCACCTCCGATGAGCTGGCAAGGCTGCGCATCCTCTGCAAGCGCAAGGAGGGCGGCTGGGATCATCTTTATCAGATCATATCTGCCATCGGCAGGGATGATGAGGAGGATGACAAGAGCAGCGATAAAAAGATCGTTAAGCCTGAAACAGGCGACAGCGTACTTGAAGAAAAATGCAGGTCTGCCAGGGAGCTTGTCTCGAGGCTTGGCTTCTATTCCGCGGGAATGACCGTTACCAGGCTTATCCGCAGGATATATGACGAGACAGAGATTGTCGCAGCTGCTTCCTCCTATGAGAACAGCAAGCAGAAAAGAGCTAATCTGCGTCTGCTGCTGGAATACGCTGCAGCCTATCAGGAAAACAGCGACGGATCCGTTTCAGGGTTTATACGCTATCTTGAATCCGTGACCGAGTGCGGCAGGGATCTTATTCAGGCGGTCACTACCGTTGAGGACAAGGACAGCGTAGTTGTAAAGACCATACATTCCTCAAAAGGGCTTGAATTCCCCTTTGTGTTTCTCTGCGGTATCTCAAAGCAGTTCCGCACGGATGACCTGAGCGATGTTCTTCTGCTTGACGAGTATGCTGGCGCAGGGCTTATCCTGTTCGACCGCAAGTCTCTCAAAAAGACCGAGACCGCAGCCCATGCAGCACTTGTGGCCATAGGAAGAGATCAGCTTCTCAGCGAGGAAATGCGCCTGCTGTATGTGGCGATGACCAGAGCGCGAGAGCGCCTGATAATCCCAATACCTTTTAAGCACAGCAAAAAAGGCGAATCAAAGACGCAGGCGCTTGCTGTATCTCTTGCTTCGGCGATCTCCCAGGCGGGAGGAGTCAACTCAAGGATAGTCAGAGAGCAGAACAGCTATCTCGGGTGGATACTTGCGGCGCTCATTTGCTGTGAAGGCAGCGAGCCTCTGCTTGAAAGGTTCGGTATCTCCGAGAATATCCCGAGAACAGCCGATAAAGCCAATATCATCTATACCGACTTTATCCCCGATGATGACGCTGACAGTGAGAATGTGGAATTCTATAACGGTACTGTCATCAGCAAGACCCTTGAAGAGCTTCTGAAAGGCTTCCTCCGAAAGGAAAACGATAAGGCGGAGCCCGCTGCTTCAAAAATGACGGTAACGGAGATAGTCTCGGCACAGAAAGCTAAAGAATACGGCGATAAGAACCCGGAATTCTACCCCTCGCTCCCAAAGCTTTCCGAACAGCTCGACAGGCTGAGCTCAGCACAGAAGGGCACCTATACTCATCTCTTTATGGAGCTTGCAGACTATGCTTCCGCCGAGAAGAGCGTTAAGGGCGAGCTTGAAAGACTGGTCTCGGAGGGTTTCTTTACCGAGAAGGAGGCATTGGGCGTATACGTCGGAGCGGTTGAAAAGTTCTTTTCCGGAGAGTTTTACAAGCGTGTCAGAAATTCGCCGCAGGTGCTTCGGGAGAAGAAATTCCTTGTCGGTTATGACGAGCTCGGGCTCGGTGATAAGTATTCCGACTATCTCTCGAAGGGCTCTATGCTCCAGGGCGTTTCCGACTGCATTTTTGAAGAGGGCGACGGCTATATCCTGATAGATTACAAGACGGATAACGTCACCGATGTTAGTCAGCTCTACACCTACAAGACCCAGCTGGAGCTTTATAAAGCAGCCCTCGATCTTATACTGGACAAGCCTGTAAAATCCTGCTATATCTATTCATTCAGGCTCAATGAGGGCGTTGAGATCAAGCTGTAACAAAAAAGACCGCATCAGCGGTCTTTTTGCGTTATAAACGGAACGTGGTACTTTTTCAGGATGTATCCGAGAATGAAAAATGTAATAACAGCACAGAGGCATCCGAGGATTATTCCGCAGATAACATCTGTCGGGTAATGCACCATGAAGTAGACTCTCGAAAACGCCACCAGCAGCGCGATTACTATAAGCGGAGCACCCATCTTCCTGTTCTGTATAAATACTGACAGAGCAACCGCTGCGCTTGATGAGGTATGCCCCGATGGGAATGAGTAGGTTATGGGGCGGTTGATTATAGTGTCTATCCACGGCTCATAGTAATAAGGCCTCTCCCGGCAGACGATGTGTTTTAATATCGCCTCGCCCAATATGGCTTGCAGAGCCAGCGCTACCGCAGCGTAAAAACCGATCTTTCGGGTCTTGGGGTAGATAAGCATAGCTGCGCATAGCAGTATCCAGAATATGCCGGCGTCGGCAAGATGGGTAAATACCCTCAGAATGAAGGTTAGAACTTCATTTCGTATAGTTTCCAGGCTGTGCAGTACAGACAGGTCAAATTCGGTAATAGCATTCATCGGCAGACCTCCCATAGCGTATTATAGCATAACAGATCATATTTTTCCACAACTTTTCTATCTATTTATTTATATTTAAAACTTTTTTAAGAAATAATTCTATCCTTGCGGATGTCAAACTGATATGCTATAATTGTATATGTATCAAGTATACTACCTTTAACTTAAACGAGGCTTAAAAATGATAAAACTATTCCGTTATCTCAGGCATTACAAGCTGCAAAGCATACTGGGGCCCCTGTTCAAGCTGACAGAGGCTTGCTTTGAGCTTGCCGTGCCCCTTGTAATGGCTAATATAATAGATGTAGGTATCGCAAATAACGACAGCAGCTATATCGTAAAAATGGGTATAGTCCTGGTGGTGTTGGGAGTGCTGGGGCTGGCTGCTTCGCTGACCGCTCAGTTTTTTGCGGCAAGGGCTTCGCTGGGTTTCGGAACAGAGCTGCGGCGGGATCTTTTCCACCATATCAATACTCTTACTCACAAGGAGATCGACAGCCTGGGTCCCTCTACCCTTGTATCGAGAATGACAGTTGATGTCAATCAGGCGCAGACAGGTATCAATATGCTGCTCAGACTTTTCCTGCGATCACCGTTCATCGTAGTGGGTGCAGTTATAATGGCATTTACCGTTTCGGTAAAGCTTACTCTGATATTCCTGGTAGCATCGCCCCTGCTTGCACTGGTTATCTTTTTCGTAATGAAAAAGACGGTGCCGATGTTCAAACGGATACAGAAGAAGCTGGATAAGACTACACTTATGGTGGGTGAGAATATCTCCGGTGTCAGAGTTATCAGAGCATTCTCCCGCCAGGATAAGGAAAATGAGGCCTTTGAAGAGAACGCCAGGGATCTGCTGGATCTTCAGCTAAAGGCCGGAAAGATCTCGGCGATCACCAATCCCTTTACATTTGTGATCGTATATATCGCCATCATAGCTATCATCTGGTTCGGCGGTATAAATGTTGATACCGGCAGCATTACTCAGGGCGAGCTCATCGCTCTGATCAGTTATATGAATCAGATATTGCTGGCTTTGCTGGCTGTTGCTATCCTTGTGACATCGCTTACGAGGGCACAGGCTTCTTCTATCAGGATCAATGAGGTATTTGATGTAAAGCCTTCCTTCACTGATGAGGGGAACACAGAACAGCAGGATGACCCGGGTGCACCCGCAGTAGAGTTCGATAATGTATCCTACTCCTATCATCAGAACAGCGAATACGCCTTAAAGCATATTTCCTTTACAGCTGACAAGGGCCAGACAATAGGCATTATCGGCGGTACCGGCTGCGGTAAGTCTACGCTTGTCAGCCTTATTCCACGATTTTATGAGGTGGGCGAGGGCAGCGTCAGGGTCTGCGGGAACGATGTGGGTAAATACCCCTTTTCACAGCTTCGCGGCAGGATAGGCTATGTTCCGCAGAAGGCCGAGCTATTCAGAGGGACAGTTGCAGAAAACCTCCGCTACCGCAAAAAGGATGCCTCAGATGAGGAGCTTTACCGGGCGCTCGATATCGCTCAGGCTCTTGATTTCGTTACCGCCAAGCAGGATAAGCTGGATCATATGATCGTAGCCGGGGGCAAGAATCTCTCCGGCGGTCAGCGGCAGAGGCTCACAATTGCCAGAGCTCTTGTCGGCAGCCCGGATATACTTATCCTTGACGACTCGGC
Organism: Ruminococcus sp.; assembly: GCA_017542125.1. Classification (GTDB taxonomy): domain Bacteria; phylum Bacillota; class Clostridia; order Oscillospirales; family Ruminococcaceae; genus FB2012. Next base: position 385,218 of record JAFXXU010000058.1, on the reverse strand, counting down.
CTCGGCGCTCGATCTTGCCACCGATGCCGCTCTGAGGAAAGCTATTGCTGAAAAGACCGAGGGTATGACCGTATTTATCGTCTCCCAGAGAGTTTCATCCATTCGCCGGGCAGATAAGATACTTGTCCTTGACGACGGAGAGATCGTTGGTGAGGGAACTCACGAACAGCTCCTGAAGGAATGCAGCATATATAATGAGATCTGTGTCTCCCAGCAGTATAACGACAGGGGAGGTGCGGATAATGAGTAAGCAAAGCAAGAAAGAAAGCTCAGTATTGAAGCCCCTGCTCCGCTATGTCAGACCCTACCGGCAACTGCTGGTGATCTCGCTGATATTTGCGGTTATAACCGTTTCTGCCACGCTATATGCACCTATACTCGTCGGCGATGCTATCGACATTATCGTTACCAAGGGCAATGTGGACTTTGAGGGCGTTGCTAAGATACTGTTCAAGCTGGGAATTGTTATCGGCGCGGCGGGTCTGGCGCAATGGCTGATGACACTCTGCACAAATAAGGTGTCCTACTGCACCGTTCGCGATCTGCGCAACGACGCCTTTTCAAACCTGCAGAAGCTCCCGCTCTCATATATCGACCGCTGCAAGCAGGGCGATATGATCAGCAGGCTGGTATCCGATATCGAGAATGTATCCGACGGCTTGCTTATGGGCTTTACACAGCTGTTCACCGGAATTGTCACTATTTTCGGCACGCTGATCTTTATGCTGACTATCAATGTGAAGATCACTCTCGTGGTGGTATTCATCACTCCGCTCTCGCTGTTCGTTGCGAGGTTCATCTCGCGGAATACATTCAGGCTGTTCCGGCGCCAGACAGAAGCCAGAGGAGAGCTAACAGCACTGGTTGATGAAATGATAGGCAGCGGCAAGGCTGTAAAGGCATTCTCCTACGAGGAGGAAGCCGAGGAAAGGTTTGAAAAGCTCAATCAGGATCTAAGGCACGTCTGGGTAAGGGCTGTTTTCTTCTCGTCGCTGACCAATCCCTGCACCAGATTCATAAACGGCCTTGTTTACAGCTTTGTGGGCATTATCGGAGCTTTTACTGCTATCGGCGGGGCGTTTACAGTGGGGCAGCTATCCTGCTTTCTGACCTATGCAAATCAGTACACCAAGCCTTTCAATGAGATATCCGGCGTTATTACCGAGCTGCAGAGCGCACTTGCAGCGGCAAGGCGGGCGTTGGATGTTATCGAGGAAAAGCCCGAGGCTCCCGATCCCGAGGATGCTGTCCTGCTGAACGGTACCGACGGCTCGCTCAGAGCCGAGAAGGTGTTCTTCTCTTATTCACCGGATGTCCCGCTCATTGAGAGCTTCTCCCTGGATGTCAAGCCGGGGCAGCATATAGCAATAGTAGGACCCACCGGCTGCGGAAAGACTACATTCATAAATCTTCTGATGAGGTTCTATGACGTTACCGACGGCGTAATCTCCCTCGGTGAGGTACCTATAAACAGCTGCACACGTTCCTCGCTCCGCTCACAGTACGGTATGGTATTGCAGGAGACCTGGCTAAAGACGGGGACTATCCGCGAAAACCTCTCTTACGGCAAGCCGGATGCAACATTGGAGGAAATAACCGCAGCGGCAAAATCCGCTCACTGCCACAGCTTCATCAAGCGTCTGCCACAGGGCTACGATACGGTCATAACCAATGAGGGCGGTTCTTTGTCACAGGGACAGAAGCAGCTGCTTTGTATCGCAAGGATAATGCTCTCGCTGCCGCCGGTGCTGATCCTTGATGAGGCGACATCCTCGATAGATACCCGTACCGAGATACTCATTCAGCAGACATTTGCCGAGATGATGAAGGGCAGAACAAGTTTTATCATCGCTCACCGCCTCTCGACCATCCGTGAGGCTGACAGCATTATAGTTATGGATTCGGGTCATATAGTGGAGCAGGGTACTCATAAAGAGCTGCTCTCGGCTAACGGCTTCTATTCAAAGCTTTACAACTCACAGTTTGAGGTCTGATAATCAACAGCCCGCAGGGGATAGTCCCTTGCGGGCTTTCTGTATGCTCATTGACCTTTTCACCCGGCGCAGCATAGTATAAGGTGTCGGTCATATGGCAGAGGAGAAAGAGTGAAAGAATGAAGAAAACAATGATTGCTATGACCTCTATCACCTATGCGATGAAGGCAAAGGAGCTCTGTACAGCAAGCGGCATCCGATGCGATGTGGTCAGGACTCCGAAAAATATCGGCAGCGGCTGCGGTTATTCGCTCTCGGTAAGAGGGGATATCGAAAAGGCTGTTGCCCTGCTTGATAAGAACAGGATACCTCACAAGCAAAGCTATGAGATATGATATGCCGCTTCGGTATAGGGAAGGGGGCGCGTTCGTGCCGTTGGAGCGGCTGGCTTTTTCGGCACGAACCGTATAACTATGATAAATTTCGATAATTCCGCAACTACATTCCCGAAGCCAGAAAGCGTCAGGCGTGCTGTTTCCGAAGCGGTGAAGAAGTACGGCGGGAATCCCGGCAGGAGCGGCCATGAGCTTTCTATGCAGGCGGCGCAGAAGGTCTTTGAGGTCAGAGCGGCAGCGGCGGAGTTCTTCGGAGCAGAGACCGAGAACGTTGCATTTACGGTAAACTGCACCTATGCTCTAAATATGGCGATTAAGGGGATAATGCAGTACGGCGGGCATATGATAATCTCTGACCACGAACACAACGCCGTTTCAAGGCCTGTTTATGCGCTTTCCGAGAGCCGTGGGGTAGAGTTCTCCATCGCAAGGATCACAGACAATGAAGAAGAAACGCTTCGCAGCTTCCGGCGTCTAATCAGGCCGGATACCAAATGCATCTGCTGTTGTGTTGCATCAAATGTTACAGGGCGGGTGCTGCCTTATAAAAGGATAGCGAAGCTATGCAAAGAACAGGGTATATGCTTTATAGCAGATTGCTCCCAGGCTGCGGGGATCATTGATTTGAAGCTTAGTGACGGGTTTGATTTCATATGCACCTCCGGGCATAAGGCACTTTACGGCCCTACGGGTACGGGGCTGCTTATCACAAACGGGGAATACCCGCTCTCTACAATAATCGAGGGCGGGACGGGTACTAATTCTGCGCTGCTTGAACAGCCTTCGGAGCTTCCCGAGCGGCTTGAAAGCGGCACCCTCAATACCGTAGGAATAATCGGGCTGGGGGAGGGGATACGATATGTTTCAAGACTTGGCCCCGAACGCATCAGGCAGCACGAGCAGCAGTTATGTTCAAGGTTTATCACCCGTATCTCGGAGCGAAAGGATATCAGGATATACCGTTCCGAAGCGGAATATCTGCCCATAGTGTCCTTCAATATCGGGGATATCAGCTCACACATCGCAGCAATGAAGCTCAGTGAGAAAGGCTTTGCCCTCAGGGGAGGGCTGCAATGTGCGGCTCTCGCTCATGATGCTCTTGGTACCACCTCCCAGGGAACAGTAAGATTTTCACCCTCGGTATTCAACACCCTCAGACAGACCGATATGCTGGCTGATGCCGTTCTCAGTATATGATTACAGCCTCCGTATGCAAATTACGGGGGCTTTTTTATGATTTTTTTGCATTTTGCTATTGTACTTTTATTGAAAATGTGATACAATATTTATAAGCATACATATTTGCGGTTCAACGAGATAAAAATTATAACAATTTGTCATATTTTGCGGCTTTGCCGCGGGGAGTGATCATTTTGGGTGCTGTCACCGACGCTCTGCTTTCAGTGTGGAACGTTTTCAAATCTATCCGGATATCCGATATCATTGATATCATTATCCTTACATTTCTTATATATCACGGTATCCTGCTTATCAGGGAGACCAGAGCTCAGCAGCTCGTAAAGGGCATACTGTTTATGATAGCCTTCTATCTGATCGCTGTTTTCCTGAGATTACAGACGATGCGGTATCTGCTGAAGCTGCTGTTCCAGTGGGGAATACTCGCCATTATTATCCTGTTCCAGCCGGAGTTCCGGCGTATTCTGGAAAAGATGGGACGAACGCGGTTCACCCGGTTCCAGATATTCGGCAGCAGCGAGGATGAAAACAACATTATCAAGATGAGAGAATGTATAGATGCCGTCTGTGAGGCTTCTGCCGATCTTTCATCCACCAAGACGGGTGCGCTCATAATATTTGAGAGGACCACCAAGCTGGGCGAGCAGATCGCCACGGGTACTGTGCTCAACTGTACCCCCTCGGCGGCGGTGCTTGGGAACATCTTCTTCCCGAACACACCTCTGCACGACGGTGCGGTCATACTGAGAGACGGAAATATCCTTGCTGCCGGATGCTTTCTGCCGAAGCCTCAGAAGGAGGAGCTTATTGACAAGCAGCTGGGTTCAAGGCACAGGGCGGCTATAGGCATGAGCGAGAACTCCGATGCTATCGTTATAGTCGTTTCTGAGGAGACGGGAGCTATCTCCGTAGCCGAGAACGGCGAGCTCACCAGAGGCTACACCAAGGATTCTCTTAAGAAGATGCTTATGCTCAGCCTTGTTCCCGAGTCAAGCGGCGAGGCTGCAAAGGAAAGCTCCTTTGCGGGAAGGGTGATGTCAAAATGGAAAAAGTAGAGAAGAAAAAGGGCTCGGGGATCTACATCAAGGATCTTAGCCTTAAGGTGCTTGCTCTGATAATAGCTATCCTTGTCTGGCTCATCCTTTCCATAACCGAGTACCCCACCATAAACAAGACTATTACCAATATACCCGTTTCCTTCTCCATGGACGGCACCTCTGCCGAAGAAAAGGGCCTTCAGGCCCTCGGCTATAAGGAAATATCCGTAGATGTTGAGATCAAGGGTATGAACTATGAGATCGGCAGCTACAGCGCCAACGATCTTACTGCTTCCGTCAATGTCAGCAATGTTACAAAAGAGGGTACCTATTCCCTTGATATAGACGTCCGGTCCACCCACAGCTCTGACAGAGTCGATGTGCTTTCGGTAACTCCCAGCACGGTGGAGGTCACATTCGTTCATATCGACAATTCCGAGTTTGAGGTAGTGCCCAGCGCTCCCAACGTTAAGGCGGAGCAGGGCAAGACCCTCAAGGAAATGACGGTATCCCCAAGCGTGGTCAATGTCCAGGGCTCTTCTGCAGAGCTCAGGAAGATCAGCAAGGTAGAGGCGAGATATACTGAGGATGCCACACTTTCCGAGGCTGCTACCCTCTCTACCGATCAGATCATATTCTACGATGAGAACAATCAGGAGCTGGATTCTTCCAAGTTTAAGGTGCTTGACGCTGAGAAGTTCGATATCACCTTTGATGTTTACAAGAAGAAGACCGTTAACTTCACAGTTGACTTTACCGACTGTCCTCCCGGTTTTGATACTTCTTCCATCCCGTATAAGCTTTCGGAAAGCCAGATAGGTATCATAACCCCCAACCTCGAGGATGTCTCCGTACAGACGCTGAGCCTGGGCTCCATATCTCTCAAACGGATACAGGACGGTGAGGAATTCACCTTTGACGTCAACGGTAAGATCGCTTCCGGTGAGGTAAACCAGAGCGGTATTGATACGGTGACAGTTTCCTTTGACTTTGCTACCAACAATTATATGTCGAAGAACTTTATCATACCGGCAAGCTCCATCAAGATCACCAATGCGCCTGCCAATACCAAGGTGGTCATCGACACCAAGCAGCTGCCTTCTGTAACGATGTTCGGTCCCGAGTCATCCATTTCGGATCTTGATCTTGACAGCCTAACCGCTGTGGTGGATCTTTCCGATATCGCTACGACCGGCTCCATAGCTCACTCTGTAACTATCTACTCGAATTCCTATGATGATATCTGGTGCATCGGGGATCAGGTAGTTCAGCTGGAGATCTCTGAAAAGACCAGCGACAGCTCATCAAATGCCGATAGCGAATAAAACAATAGGCTGCCGTGCAGCATAAGCACGGCAGCTGTTTTGGAGTTGATGTATATGCCGATAGTTATCAACAATATAAAGAGCGGACTTTCGGCAGACAGCAGCGAGGTCATTACATCTGCGCTGAGGGCAGCCGGGATAGGCAGAGCAGTTAAGGCTACGGTCTACAAGACCTCTCTCGACGCCAGGAAGCGCAGCGATATACACTACGTTCATTCGGTCTATGCAGAGCTTTCTTCCGAGGAAGAGGAGAGAGATGTCGTAAAGCGCTGCTCCGATGCAGTTTATGTTGCTCCGTGCTCTGTGAGCCCTGTCTTCGGAACTTCAGAGCAGGAGGGCAGAGTATGTATCGCCGGCTTCGGACCTGCGGGGATGTTCTGTGCTCTTGTGCTGGCCGAGAACGGTTACTCGCCCATAGTATTTGAGCGCGGAGGCGATGTTGACAGCAGAGTGAAGGCTGTCAGCGGGTTCTGGAAGGGCGGAGCGCTGGATACCGAAAGTAATGTCCAGTTCGGTGAAGGAGGCGCCGGCACCTTTTCCGACGGCAAGCTCACTACCCGTATCAAGGATCCTCTTTGCAGATATGTGCTGGAGCAGTTCGTCCGGTTCGGCGCTCCCGAAGAGATACTTTCAAAGGCAAAGCCCCATATCGGCACGGATAAGCTCCGGGGTATAGTCAAGAAGATACGGGAAAGGGTCATCGAGCTGGGCGGAGAGGTAAGGTTCCTCTCGCCTGTTGAGGATATTGATATCATCGACAGCCGTGTGGCTTCCGTCCGTTACCGAGGAGGCTCCGAGAGCTGCTCGGCGCTTGTTATGGCTACAGGCCATTCAGCCCGAGATACCTTTGAGATGCTTGCAGGGAAGGGCGTTTTTCTCGAACCCAAGCCTTTCTCGGTAGGTGTCAGGATAGAGCATAAGCAGAGAGATGTGGATGAGAGCCTCTACGGCAAGTTTGCGGGAGAGCCGCTCCTGCCCAAGGGCGAGTATCAGCTTTCTGCAAAGGACAGCACAGGCAGAGCAGTCTATACATTCTGTATGTGCCCCGGTGGGGTGGTCGTTCCGGCTGCCTCGGAGGAAAACTCTGTTGTTACCAACGGTATGAGCGAGTTCGCACGCGACGGCGAGAACGCCAATGCTGCGATAGCTGTCGCTGTATCGCCGAAGGATTACGGTATTTCGCCCCTTGACGGGATGTATTTCGCCCGAAGCATCGAGCAGAGAGCTTTCAAGCTTACCGGCTCATATAAAGCACCCGCGACCTCAGTCAGAGGTTTCTTTATCGGAAAAGCTGAGCTTTCGGGCAGCGTAACTCCCAGCTATGCTCGCGGAGTTTTGCCTGTCGAGCTTGATAAGCTGTTCCCAAAAAATATTTGCGATGCTCTGAGATACGGGCTTCACGATTTCTCACGCAAAATGAAATGTTTCGGCAGCGGCGATGCAATGCTGACTGCTCCCGAGACCCGCACCAGCTCCCCCGTAAGGATCACAAGAGGGGAGAAGCTCAATTCTCTTACCCTTGAAAACCTGTTTCCCTGCGGCGAGGGCGCCGGCTATGCAGGCGGCATTATGTCAGCTGCGGTAGACGGGATAAAGGTAGCGCTGGAGATAATGTCAAGGTTCGCTCCGAAATAATATTCTTCTGCAAATACGCCCAGGATCAGCTCCGGGCTGGGATAAAAACCTATAAAAGCCTGTGATCCAGCGGTTTTTGATAATAGGCTTGTTCGATGATGGGGTCGCGCCGGGATGTGCTGCGGCATAGTATATATCAACAGCGTCCGTCGGGCAGGGGATCCCCTGTACGGCTTCTGCTGATGATATATATACCATCCCGCAGAGCAAGCCCTTTGCGGGATGCTTATATCTCGCCGTTTTTAAGATCGCGCTTCACCTTTTCTGCGATAGTCATTATGTATTCCTTGGGAGAGGGGACCTTGATCTTCTTGATGCCCAGAGTTCCGAAATACTTCTGGCGGAACTCAAAGGGGCTGTTCTCCCAGCTTCTTATTATCGAGCAGCGGATGCTGCGCTCTATTGATACAGTAGTGGTCATATGAGTTTCTGCGATCTGCTGATAGACCTTGTCCTTGAGATTGTAATCACGGATCTCGGTATTTATGTAGATCAGGATAGCCTCCTTGATGTAGTGGAAGCCCAGATATTCCGGAGTGATATCGCCGCTCATAAGCAGGTCGGCAACGTGGTTTTCAAGCCTTTTCTCCAATTCCTTCCTGCGGTTGTATTCCTGGATCTCGATAAGCCTCATAAGCATAGCGGCTATCTGCTTGGGATCCTCGCGCCCGCTGAGGATGGCTGTGTTGTTCTCGGTGCCTTCGTCTGTTTCCGTTTCGGATACTACGAAGATGTAAGGATCGCTCTCCGTCAGCCTGAGAATTGTGTTGTAGATATGAGCTTCCTGCTTTGAGCTGACAAAGATAGCCCTCACGTTTTTCAGACCTGAATCGGAGCAAAGCTTTGCAGTTCCGATATCTGCATACATAACGGTAACGTCCTCTCCTATGAGGTGCTGGTTTACCTTTTCCGTGAACTCGTTGGAAAAGGACTCGATAATGTAGTTTGTGTCTTTCATCATTTCCTCCATTGATGTTTGTTATCTGTCTTGGTTCCTAGGGACAAATATGATTATATTCTTATTCTTCCGACAAATCAATGGCTTTAACACTTCTTTTAGCGAATAGTCTTAATTATTCACTAATATTCTATGCTTTATTCATAATTCTTGGAATATCATTTGATATATGACGTAGCTTAACAATGCGTACATATATTTTTGAGCCAATCTTTACATACAAGGTGATATCAATATGTCTACCAATCCTGAGACAAGCGTCCGCGGCAAGGTCAGGGACGGTCTTGTCTGGTACTGCGCATTCGTTCCTGCTGTGGCATTGCTTTTGGAACGTTTTGCCCTGAACAAATATCTCGGGTTTTTGATCTGGGGAATAGTCATTACCGCAAGGCCACTGTGCTGCTATATTGACCGCCGCAATCTTCTGAGTGCGGGCTATGAGCAGATAGGCAGCCCTTGGTTTGTTTTGCTGCCTACAGTCTATCTCTTCAAGAGATGTATGATCTTCAGGCAGAATACTGCGCTTGCCGTTGTTTGTCTTATCTGTTTTTCCTACGGGGCCATCGGCAACGGCTTTATCAGCGGCTTATTTGTTGATAATGATACTGTTCTACAGGCTGTCAAGAATGAAGCTATGACATCCATTTCGGAATTCAAGAGCTTTGCGGCTTATGAATCCTTTGAAAAAGCCGTCGGGCGTGCTTTGAAGGATGTGGATTACGAGCTTTCGGTCAACGGTGATGAGAGGATCATAACTGTAAAGGGAACTGACCTGTCAGGCACAGATCAATATGTGTTTGTGTTCAGGGTAGTCCACGACGGTTATACTTATACCGATTTCGGGCTGAAAAGCGTCACAAAGAACGGCGATGTCCTTACAGGAAAGGACCGCACTGAGGCTCTTAAAGAGCTTTTCAAGACAGAAGACAGCAGCTCCGACAGCTCTGTCATATAGTTTTCACATTAGTGTGCAATAATAAGAGGTAGTTTATGTTTGGATATGTCAGACCCTACAAGCCTTATCTCAGAGTCTGCGAATACGAGGCGTATAAGAGCGTTTACTGCGGCGTCTGCAAGTCTATGGGCAGGTTCCTCGGTGAGGTCTCACGGTTCGGGTTAACTTATGATGCGGCATTCCTTTCGCTGTTTGAGATGTCTGTAAGAGGCATCGAGCTGAAAGCAGAGCCTCAGAGGTGTATAGCTCATCCTCTGACCAAGCGCAGCTGCGCGGTCTCCGCAGGGACGGAGTTTGCGGCATATGCATCGGTGATACTTATGTATCACAAGCTCAAGGACGACCTTTCCGACGGGAGCTTGAAGGACAGGCTCATCGCCCGGCCTGCTGCGGCAGCGCTGACGGGGGCTTACATCAAAGCAAGAGCCGCTTATCCCAGGCTGGCGGCGGTAGTTGAAAAGCAGACCAAGGAGCAGATGAAGCTGGAAAAAGAGCTTTGTTCAAGTCTGGACAGGGCAGCCGAACCCACAGGGCAGATGACGAGGGCTGTTTTCGCCGAATTGGGTGAGGACAAGCCTCGGAAAAAGCTGCTGGGCAGCTTCGGGTATTTCCTCGGCAGGTATACATATCTTGTAGATGCTCTTGACGATCTTAAAAAGGATGCAGCTTCGGGAGGCTACAATCCTCTTGCTGTAAGGCTGGGGCTCAAAGGCAGTATTACCGATGAAGAGTTTGAAAAGGCTGCCGGTATTATCGAAATGAACATCAGGCTTACTTTGGGGCAGCTTGCCGAAAAGTATGTCAAGCTGGAGATAGGCTCATATAAGAGCATACTGGACAATATCATATATCTTGGGCTTACTGATGTTTTTGAACAGGTCAAGAAACAGACATTCAGAAAAAAAGAAAGAAAGGATTGACAGTAATGAATGATCCGTATCAGGTACTTGGGGTATCAAGAAATGCTTCGGAGGAGGAGATCAAGTCTGCTTATAAGGCTCTGGTGAGGAAATACCATCCCGACCAGTATCAGGATAACCCTCTCTCCGAGTTCGCAGAGGAAAAAATGGCTGAGATCAATGCCGCATACGACGCTATAATGAATGAAAGGCGCAACGGCACCCGCTCGGGCAGCACCTTTAATTACAGCTCCGGCAGCACCTACACCGGCGGCATAGATTATGCCGCTATCAGGAGGATGATAGCTTCCGGCAACATAACCGAGGCCGAGCAGCAGCTCAATCAGGTCACGGAGGGTGACAGAAATGCTGAATGGTTCTTCCTGAGAGGCAATATCGCTTACTCCCGCGGCTGGCTGGAGGAGGCCTATAACTGCTTTGCACAGGCAGCCCAGATGGATCCCTATAATCAGGAATACAGCGCCGCATACAACCGTATGAACGCTCAGAAAGGCGGCTATATGGCCGGCGGCCCCACCAGAGCCCAGCGCTCCGATATGGATAACGCCTGCGATTGTCTCTCGACGCTGTGTATTATGGATTGCTGCTGCGAATGTATGGGCGGCGACCTTATCCGCTGCATCTGATCCGTATGAAAAACGAGCTTGCGTTCCGTGTAGCGCTGGGAGGGGTCATAGGATCTCTCTGCCTGCTGTTTATGTTCTGCTCGGGCTTTTTGCCTTTGTTTGAATACACCATCCCCACCTTTGCAGGCTTTCTAATGGTAATAATGATCGTGGAGACCAATGCAGGCTGGGCATTTCTGACATATATCGCAGTAAGCCTTATGTCGATACTCATAACGCCGAATTTGCAGGCTTCGCTGCTGTTTGTGCTGTTTATGGGGTATTATCCCATACTGAAATACTTTCTGGACAAGTTCAATGCCAGGGTATTCATATTCTTCGTAAAGCTTGCGGTCTTCAACGCAGCGGCCATAACCTTCTATGCTCTCTTCCAGTATGTCTTTATGACCGAAAATCTTCTGGAGGGGATGGAAAGCTTCGGGAAATACGCGCTTTTGGTGCTGTGGGCCGGTGCAAACGTCTTTTTCCTGATATATGACAGGCTGCTGGGGCAGCTTACGGATATTTACGTTAACTGGTTCCGTAAAAAGATACTGAAAAGAAAGTGAAAAACCGATAGGATGAAAAGGGAGAATAAAGGGGCAGACTATAAAAAACGTGTCCGTATCATCAGCATAGCAGCGCTTGCGGCTTTTCTGATACTTGCAACGATCCTCTGCATACCTCTCATCAGAGACCTCCGCACGGAAGAGGGCCTGACTAAGATGAGAGAACGCCTTGAAAGCTACAGCGGTATAGTCGGGGTACTTGTATTTACAGCCATCCAGGCGTTGCAGGTGGTGATAGCCATAGTTCCTCCGATACAGATAGTCGGGGGAGTACTTTTCGGATGGTTCTGGGGAGCAGTGCTCTCGTTCCTGGGTGTGCTGCTGGGGACGTTCCTGATCTTTATTATCGTCAAACGGTTCGGGAGGCCCTTGGCTGAGGCTTTTGTGGATGAAAAGCTTATGACCCGCTTTGCCTTTCTCCAGGACGAGAAGAAGCTGGTCAGGATACTGATGATACTCTATATCATACCGGGGATAGTCCCGAAGGATGTTATCAGCTATCTTGTTCCGCTGACAAAGGTAACAAAGAGGGATTTCTTCCTGTACGTCATGCCTTGCCGCATCCCGGCGATACTGATGTCTACCGTTTTTGGCAGCAATGTTGCGGGAGGGAACTTCAAGACCGCAGTTATCGTGCTGGTGATATGCGCAGTGGCGGCAGTTGTGGGATTTGCGCTTAAAGAGCCTATTCTCGGGCGCATAAGCAAGCACAGGCACAAGACAGAAAAATAAGCGGGCTGTATATGTTCAGCCCGCTCTTTTATAAAATGACAAATTTCCTTCTTGACAAACCGCCCCGACAATGCTATAATAGATACATTGCAGATATAGTATAGCGGTCATTACTTCAGTTTCCCAAACTGAGAATGCGGGTTCGACTCCCGTTATCTGCTCCAAAAGCCGTCTTTTGCAAGCTTGCAGAAGGCGGTTTTTTTGTTCTTTGGCGAAAAAACAGCGCTCTCTTTGACGAGAACGCTGTTAAAGGGGTACGCCTTACTGGTGCGGGTAACAGGACTTGAACCTGCACGCTTTTGGCACCAGAACCTAAATCTGGCGCGTCTGCCAATTCCGCCATACCCGCATAATGACAAGGGTTATTATAGCATAATACAGGCTTTTTGTCAAGGGCGGGTATCATCTGCTTGAGATTCGGTATAATAATGTTTACAGATTTTTAGCCTGTGCCTCTTGAAATACTGTTGTTTCTGTGATATAATATACTATTATCTATCAGTGAGGGCAGACGCTATGAAAAAGTGGAAGATAAGCGAATACGATAAGAATACCGTCGATAAGCTCCGCCGCAGGTGCGATCTTATGCCCTTGGTGCTTAAGGTACTGAATTCCAGGGGCTTTGACAGCGTTGAGGCTATCGCTGAGTTTATTAACGGGAGCAGTATTACCGACCCCTATGAGATAAAGGATATGAAAGAGGCTGTCGATACCATCAACACCGCTATCGACGATTACAGCCTTATCTGTATATACGGCGATTACGACTGTGACGGTGTTTCGGCTACTGCCATTCTTTTCAGCTATCTTGAAAACATCGGTGCCAATGTGATGTATTACATTCCCGAAAGAAGCGACGGCTACGGGATGAGCATTTCAGCTGTTGAGATGCTTGCCGAAAGGGACGTCAAGCTGATAGTTACCGTTGATAACGGGATCTCTGCCATTGCCGAGGCTGAGAGGATATATGAGCTGGGTATGAAGCTGGTCGTTACAGATCACCATCAGCCCTTGGATAAGCTCCCTAGAGCCGAAGCCGTGGTCGATCCTCACAGGGCGGACTGCCCCTCAAAGGATAAGAACCTCTGCGGTGCAGGTGTTGCCCTTAAACTTTGCATCGCGCTCAACGAGGGCAATACCGATATGATAATGGAGCAGTACTCGGATATCTGCGCTATGGCAACTGTTGCCGATATCGTACCGCTCAAAGGTGAGAACCGAACTATCGTCAAAACCGGTCTTGAGTATATGAAGAATACCGAGAATTACGGTCTCGATCATCTAATGGATGCCGCTGGCGTCAAGAGAGAACAGCTCAATGCCACGACTATCTCCTTTCAGCTCGCTCCGAGGATCAACGCCTCCGGGCGGTTCGGAACGCCTATAACTGCCGTTAAAGCCTTGCTCGCCGAGGACGAGGAAGACGCTGAGATGTACGTCGAGACTATGGTCACTCTCAATGAGCAGCGTAAAAAGACCGAGTCGGAGATATATAACGCTATAATGAAATACCTGGATGCCCACCCTGAGGAGCTATGCCGCAGAGTTCTGATACTTGCCGGCAACAACTGGCATTTGGGAGTTATAGGTATTGTTGCCTCAAAGCTGACCGAGACCTTCGGAAAGCCTGTGATCCTGCTCTCGATAGATAAGAACAGAGTTGCCAGAGGTTCCGGGAGGGGCGTAAAGGGCTTTGATGTATTTAAGTGCCTCCTTGCTGCTAACGGTGAGGATGGGCTTCTCGATCATTTCGGAGGCCATGAGGGCGCTGGAGGGCTGACTCTCTCCGCTGACAGGATCCCCGAATTCACCAAGAGAGTATACCGATATACATCAGGCTTTCCCACAATGCCCACCGCTGTGGTCGAGTGTGACCTGACGCTTGCGCCGGAGGATCTTACTATAGAGAACGTTAAGGCGCTTTCTGTACTGGAGCCCTTCGGCTCCGAGAATGTCAGACCGCTGTTTGTCATGACCGGAGCTGTCCTCAACAGGATATCATCAATGTCTCAGGGCAAGCACAGCCGTCTTGAGCTGACCTACGGAGACAAGCAGATATCCGTTGCCGTTTTCGGAAAAGCCCCGGAGGAGCTGTTTTACCCGGCAGGATGCAGGCTGGATCTTGCTGTAAACCTTGATATAAATGTCTATAACGATAAGGAGAGCATAAATTTCAGGCTGGTGGATTGCCGTTACAGCGGTATTGACCAGGAGCGTTATTTCAACGCGAGGGATTGCTACGAAAAGTTCACGCTGGGGGAAGAGCTTCCTTCCAGTTACATAAAGGTCATCACACCTACGAGAGATGAGCTCGTCAGGATATATAAAGTGCTTTCTGCCCTGGGGCAGACCAATCTTGACAGCCTCTACGCCAGGACGATCGACCGTTCCATGAACCTTTGCAAGCTGAATATCATTATCGACGCATTTGTGCAGACAGGGCTGGCTGTCTATTCTCCCTCAACTGGGATAATAAAGCTTTTGCCTGCGCAGCATAAGGTGGATATCAACTCGGCAAGGGTGCTTGAAGAACTCAGAAGCAGATCATAAAAAGGAGGAGTAGCTTTGGGTAATGACGCAAGACCGGCTTCGGTCGGTAAAACCGATTATACGATCGACGCGCTGATCCAGAAAATACTAGACGATGAAAAGCAGTACGATCTCTCGAAGATAGTATCGGCCTACGAGCTTGCGGACCGTTATCATTCGGGGCAGAAGCGCGAATCTGGCGAGCCTTATATCACTCACCCCGTTTCCGTGGCTTATATCCTTCTCGAGCTCGGCATGGATACCGATACCATCTGCGGAGCTCTTCTTCACGATGTCGTAGAGGACACCGACTGCACCCTTGACGAGATCAAGAAGCAGTTCGGCTCGGATGTGGCTATGCTCGTAAACGGCGTTACAAAGCTGGAAAAAGTCGAGATATTCACCAAGGACGAACAGAAAGCCGAGAATATCCGCAAGATACTGCTTGCTATGAGCGAGGATATCAGAGTAATCATAATCAAGCTGGCTGACAGGCTCCATAATATGCGGACGCTGAATTACTGCCGTGATGAGAAGCGCAGGGTCATTGCTCACGAGACGATGAACATCTATGCCCCTATCGCTCACAGGCTCGGTATCCGCTCCATCAAGGATGAGCTTGAGGATCTGGCCTTCTATTACCTTGACCCCTATGCTTATTCCGAGATCGAGCGCCAGATGAAGCTCCGTAAGGAAGCCAGAGGCAAGCTGATCGACGATATCAAGTATAAGATAGAAACAAGGCTTGCCAATGAGTTCGACCCCGTTCCTCTGATCGAGGGTCGTGTTAAGAGCAACTACGGTATCTATAAGAAGGTCTTCCGCGACGGCAAAGAGATTGACCAGATCTATGACCGCTATGCCGTCAGGATCATTGTCAATACCGTGACCGAGTGCTACAATGTGCTGGGTATCATCCACGATATGTTCAAGCCCATTCCCAACCGTTTCAAAGACTATATATCCACACCCAAGCCCAATATGTACCAGTCGCTCCATACTACCGTTATCGGCAGGCAGGGGATACCCTTTGAGGTGCAGATCAGAACCTACGATATGCACAAGACCGCTGAATACGGCATCGCGGCTCACTGGAAATACAAAGAGGGCGTAAGAGGAAGCTCCAAGGACGATAACCGCCTGGCCTGGATCAGGCAGATAATCGAGTCTCAGCAGGAGTCCAACGATGTTGAGGAGATCGTAAGGGCTATCAAGAACGATCTTGCTCCCGAGGATGTATTTGCATTCACCCCCAAGGGCGATATGATAACCCTTCCTATGGGCTCTACTGTCATAGATTTTGCCTACGCTATCCATACTCAGGTAGGTCACCGTATGATCGGAGCCAAGGCTGACAAGAAGATGGTCTCCTTCGATTATCAGATCAAGACGGGCGAGATCATCGAGATACTGACCACCAACGCCGAGGGCCACGGCCCCAGCCGTTCCTGGCTCAATATCTGCAAGACCAATGAAGCCAAGTCCAAGATACGCTCCTGGTTCAAGAAGGAGCGCCGCGAGGAGAATATCTTTGAGGGACGTTCCGCCCTTGAAAGAGAATTCCGCCGCAATATGATCAGAGTTCCCGAGGATGAGCTGGAGGATTTCCTTTCCACCGATATGGACCGCCACAATTGCGAAACTCTCGATGATTTCTTCGCAGCCATCGGCTACGGCGGAGTTCAACTCTCCAAGGTCATACAGCGCCTCAAGACCGAGTATAACAAGCGCTACGGCGAAAAGATAACTGCCGATATCGATATGGAGGATATCAAGCCTCGTGTATCCAAGAATTCCTCCGGAGTTATCGTTGACGGCATCGACGACTGTGTTGTTAAATTCGCTCAGTGCTGTAATCCTCTGCCCGGTGACGAGATAGTGGGCTTCATAACCAGAGGCCACGGCATTTCCGTTCATAAGTGCGACTGCGCCAACTATCAGAAGCAGAAAGACCAGCCTGAGCTGGAATCCAGGTGGGTAAGTGTAAAGTGGGCTGAGGTCAAGGACAACAGGGGCTATTTCAAGACTACCCTCGACATAATAGCCGTAGACAGGATAGGCTTGCTGGCTGATGTTTCCTCGGCGCTGGCTATGATCAACATCTATATCCACGAATCCACATCCAGAGAGCTGAAAAACGGCAATGCCATTCTTTCTGTTACTCTCAGTATCGCAGGTATGGAGCAGCTCAACAGCGTCATTGCCAAGATCAAGAAGATCAAGAATGTGATCTCCGTTGAAAGAAGCGGAAAGTAAGGGGGCAGCTATGAGGATAATCAAACTTAAGCCGCTGAGCATCTGTGACACCAACAGCTATATCGTTGTTTCCGACAGTGGGAACTGTGCGCTTATCGACGCTCCCGACGATGCTGATTATATCATGGAGCAGATCGACATTCTGGGTCTTGATCTTAAAATGATACTGCTCACTCACGGCCATTTCGATCATATCGGCGCGGTAGCCGATCTTGTTGAGATGACTGGCTGTGAGGTCTATATCCACGGCAAGGATCTCTCAAAGCTTATGAGCGGAGACAATATGATGAGCAGATTTTTCGGGGCAGGGACTGTAAAGACGGTCAAGAAAGCTACTCCGATCTCCGAGGACGATGTTATCAAGCTCGATGAGCTGGAATTTGATGTCCTCCATACACCCGGGCACACCAGCGGCTCGGTCTGCTACATAATCGGTGATGTTATGTTCTCGGGAGATACCCTCTTCGCACGCTCCATCGGCAGAACGGATATGCCCGACGGCGATCCAGAAGTTATGAAGCAGTCTCTTGCCAAGATCTGCGGCCTCGGCGGCGATCTTAAGATCTATCCCGGTCATATGCAGAATACCACCCTTGACCACGAAAGACACTATAACTCATATCTTACCTGTTTCGGAGTGCTTTGATATGACACTTGTTTTCAGCGGGAACGACTACAAATATCAGCTTGAAGCGGTAATGAAGCTTTTCATCCCTGCCGAGAGATTTGAGCTTATATATACCGACAGAGCTGTGCCCGTCAGCGGCGATTATGCATTTATGAGAAAGACCGCGGTAAAGGGCAGGATGCTCGTATATGCTGTCTGCCAAATAGGCGGGAAGACATCTCACAAGTCGGCTGTGATAAGAGATACAACAGAAGACATCGAGGATACCTGTCAGCTTATGCTGTGCAGGCTTCTGTATACCGTAATGTCTGAGCTTACGGGTATAACCTCCGGCTGGGGGATGCTAACGGGTGTTAGACCCGTTAAGCGTGTCAATAGGCTGATAGCCTCCGGACTTGACCGTGAGGGCGTTATCTCTGTTATGAAGGATAAGTACCTGGTATCGGAAAAGAAGGCTGATATCGCATACAGAACAGCCTCCGTCCAGGAGTATTTAAAGCAAGGGCTTGACGGGCGCTCGTTCAGTCTTTATGTTTCCATACCCTTCTGTCCCACCCGATGCTCCTACTGCTCCTTTATTTCCCAGACTGTTGCTTCCGGGCGGAAGCTCATCCCCGATTATATAAACAAGCTCTGTGAGGAGATTACCTATACCGGCAAGCTTGTCTCAGAGCTGGGGCTAAAGCTTGATACCGTCTATTTCGGCGGCGGCACGCCTACATCCTTTGAAGCCCCTCAGCTTGAACGGATAATGCAGGCTGTTTCCCGAAGCTTCGATATGTCGGGTGTGAGAGAATACACCGTTGAAGCTGGCAGAGCCGATACCATTACCGAGGATAAGCTGAGAGCTGTCAAGGTCAACGGCTGCACACGACTTTCAGTCAATCCCCAGACGCTCAATGACAGCGTTCTTGAAGCCATCGGCAGAAAGCACACCGCAGCACAGTTCTATGAAGCCTTTGAGCTTGCGAATAAGCTTGGGTTTGAACATATAAATACGGACGTTATCGCGGGACTCCCTACGGACACTCCCGAGAGCTTTGACAGAACCATTAACGGTCTTATTGACCTGTCACCCGATAATATAACCGTACACACCCTTTCTATAAAGCGTGCTGCCGATCTCAATCACGCCAAGGGCAAACGGGAAGTCCTCAGAAGCCCTGCGGGCATAATGGTGGACAGCGCCACGGAAAAGCTCCTGACGGCTTCATACCGTCCCTATTATCTTTACAGGCAGAAGAATATGCTTGAAAACCTTGAAAACATCGGATGGAGCAAGCAGGGGGCGGAGAGCCTTTACAATATCTTTATAATGGAAGAGATACAGACGATCCTCGCTGTGGGAGCTGGGGCTTCCACGAAGCTTGTTGATCTTAAAGGCGGCAGGCTTGAGCGGGTATTCAACTATAAGCACCCCCTTGAATACATCAGGCATTTCGATCTTATGCTTGAAAAGAAGAAAGAGATAGTTGATTTTTATGCTGAAAAAGAATGAGACCGTACTTATTGAAATAACCGGTATCACCAACGAGGGCAACGGCGTCGGCAGGGCAGAGGGGATAGCAGTGTTCGTCCCTATGACCGCTGTAGGGGATGTGATCGAGTGCAGGATCGTCAAAGTGGCCAAGAGCTATTGCTACGGCATAACAGAGAAGCTGGTCACTCCATCGCCTTACCGCTGTGAGCCGGGGTGCGAGGTCTATTCCAAGTGCGGAGGCTGCGCGTTCAGGAATTTCGATTATGCCGAAGAGCTGCGTATCAAGCAGGAAATGGTGGAGGCTTCATTTGAGCGTATCGGCAGGCTCACTCTTGAATATGAGCCGATCCTGGGCGCTGAGCAGACCGGGAGATACCGCAACAAGGCGCAGTACCCCGTTGCCGAGCTAAACGGAAAAGTCATATGCGGGTTCTATTCTCGCCGCTCTCACCGCGTCATCGAGCACCGTGATTGCGCTTTGCAGCCGGAGATCTTCGCGAAGATCCTCTCGGATTGCCTTGAATTCATAAACAATGCCGGTCTTACTGCCTATAACGAGCTGGACGGTAAGGGTCTCATTCGTCATATCTATCTTAGGCGAGGTGAGCATTCTCACGAGATCATGCTTTGCTTTGTGGTAACCAGTATCAAGGAGGCACAGGTGTTAAAGCCTTTTGCCGACAGTATGATCAGCAAGTACCCCGATATAAAAAGCGTAGTTCTCAATGAGAACCGGGAAAAGACCAATGCTATCCTTGGGAAAAGGCTTGTGACCCTAGCGGGTTCCGATGTCATCACCGATACTATGTGCGGAAACCGCATTGAGATATCGCCGCTTTCGTTCTATCAGGTCAACACTGTTCAGGCGGAGAGGCTTTATTCTATAGCGGCCGAGTATGCCGGCCTTAACGGATCGGAACTGCTTCTCGATCTTTACTGCGGAGCGGGAACTATCGGGCTTTCCATGGCTACCCGGGTCGGTAGGATTATAGGAGCGGAGATCGTCCCGGAGGCCATAGAGAACGCCAGGAGAAACGCCGAAGCTAACGGCATCAAAAACGCTGAATTCATTTGCGGCGATGCCTGCAAAGCAGCACGCTTTCTCTTTGAGAGAGGGGAGCGCCCCGATGTTATCATCGCAGACCCTGCTCGCAAGGGCTGTACCGGAGATACTTTGGAATACATGGCGGCAATGGCTCCGGAGCGAATAGTAATGATCTCCTGCAACCACGCCACCGCCGCCCGCGACTGTGCTATCTTGGCAGAGCTCGGCTATAAGCCCGAAAAGTGCAGGGCAGTTGATCTGTTCCCGAGGAGCACTCATGTTGAGTGCGTAGTGCTTATGTCACGGAATAAATAATAAGCAGATAATATTTTTATGGGGGCCGGAAATGAAAGAAAACAGAGAATACCAGATCTATATCGGCTGCCATGATTCCCAGCTCTTTACGGAGGTCGTCAGCGAGGACGAGCTGAGAGAAACGGTAACGCGGTTTTTCCGTCAGTACAAGATCGACTTCTCGATGTACAGCGCTAAGGGCGGATACCTCCACGAGGACGGCAGCTTTGTATATGAGAATTCCTTATGTATAAATATTATAGGTGCCGATGATCTTGATATCATAAGGCTTGCTAAGAGTATCTCGATGCTGATGAACCAGGAATGCTCTTTGGTCGTAAAAGAATCTGTCAAAGCTGATTTCCGTTAAGGTGACTTTAATATGAATGAGAATATGTTTAAAAAGGGTATAAGATATGAGATCTTTATCGGGCTCAAGGACAAGGATACTTATGATGAGATCCTCAATGTTGACAGCTTTAAAGCCTTGTTGACCGAGATATGCACCGAGAAGCAGATCAGCTTTACGATGCTCACACAGTTCGGCGGCTACACTCACAATAAGGGCTACACTACTGAAACCAGCCTGAGAGTTATCATTATAGGTATCAATGAAGAAGAACTCATACATCTGGGTGAGAGACTAAAAGAGATGATAAACACCGATACCATACTTATCACTAAAGCTGAGATAGAATACAGTTTTATGTGATGACGGTCAGCATCGGTTCGGAGGGGAATATGGTCATAATCATTACCGGCACATCTCATACAGGTAAGACCTTCCTTGCTCAAAGGCTGCTTGAAAGGCTGCATTATCCGTATCTGTCCATAGATCACCTGAAAATGGGGCTTATCCGCAGCGGGAACACCTCGCTGACCCCTCTAGACGACGATGAGCTTACCGCTTATCTCTGGCCGATAGTCCGTGAGATGATAAAAACAGCCATTGAGAACGATCAGGATCTTATCGTTGAGGGGTGTTACATTCCCTTTGATTGGAGAAAAGATCTTGATAAGGAGTATGCCGAAAAGATCAGATTCATATGCCTTGCCTTTTCGGAAGAGTATATCCGGGAAAGCTTTGATGTTATCAAGTCTCACGGCTGCGATATCGAATCAAGGCTCGATGACGGTTGGCTCAACCCCAAAATTCTCATCGAAGAAAACCGCAGATACATTGAAGGATTTTCACAGGCCGGGGAAGAGGTCACGGTCATAGAAAGTGATTATGAAGACTCCGTTGAAAAACTGCTCGGACTTGTTACTGAAATAGTTTAAAAAATTCCGTTTTGGGGTATTGACAAACGGGAAGTGTTGTGATATAATATATCAGTAAATTTGTGATTACTACATAGAACTACTGTCTGAACTAAGGATGATGGGCTTCTATGAGTTCATAATTTTTGGTTTGGAAGGAGGTTTGTTCAAATGAAGGAAGGTATTCATCCTAAGTACGAGGAGACCACTATTACCTGCGCTTGCGGAAATGTGATCAAGACTCGTTCTACCAAGAAGGATATCAAGGTCGAGATCTGTTCCAAGTGCCACCCGTTCTTCACCGGCAAGCAGAAGCTGGTTGATACCGGCGGACGTGTTGACAGATTCAAGAAGAGATTCAATCTTGACTGATAACATCAAAAGAGCGGCAAGTCCGCTCTTTTTTGTTAGGAGGGGTGAGCGTGGCGGATTACATAACGGTAAAGGCTTATGCCGAGGACAGCTTTACAGAGAAAAAGTCAGAGTTTATAGGGCAGATATGCCCTGTAAAAAACTCCGATGAGGCGATAGCTTTTATCGAGGCTGTCAAGGCCAAACATCGCAAGGCGAGGCATAACGTCTATGCCTATATGACCCGGGAGGGGAACATTTCACGCTACTCCGACGACGGCGAGCCCCAGGGTACGGGCGGAGTTCCTGTGCTGGAGGTACTCCGCAAAGAGGGGCTCACAGATATCTGCGTTGTGGTGACGCGCTATTTCGGAGGCATCCTCTTAGGGGGCGGGGGGCTTGTCAGGGCCTATTCCCACGCCTGCAAGCTGGCTGTGGATGCATCTGTCAGGATGATAATGTGCAGCTGCTCGCGGCTGACCGTCCGCTGCGATTACGGACTATACGGCAAGCTTAGCTATATCCTCCCCGAGTACCAGGTCAAGACCGAGAACGAAGCCTTTGCCGATGATGTTACGCTTACTCTGCTTGTTAAGGACAGATTCTGCGAGGCTTTGAAGGATAAGCTGACAGATACTTCCAACGGCAAGGTCTCCATCGACGAAGAGGCGGGTGTTTGGGAGGATTTTGCCTGAAAATAAATTATCGGCAAAATAAAGGATATTTTTATACCCATATTGTATATAATTACAGAGTGCTGTCGGGAGGTGTGGATTATGACCCCGCGTGAGAGATATGAACAGTTTGAAAAAGAGCTTCTCTGCGAGTATGCCTGCCGTTCTTCCGAGACAAAGGGCAGGGATGTGCCGCTTGAAAAGTGCGATTACCGCACCGAGTTCCAGCGTGACCGGGATAAGATAATCCACTGCAATTCCTTCCGCAGGCTGAAGCATAAGACCCAGGTCTTTCTTTCCCCCTCCGGCGACCATTACAGAACGCGCCTGACCCATACTCTTGAAGTCAGCCAGATAGCAAGAACTATCGCCAGAGCATTAAGGCTCAATGAGGATCTGACCGAAGCTATCGCTATGGGTCACGATCTGGGGCATACACCTTTCGGCCATGCCGGGGAGCGAGCCCTTGACCGCCTCTGTCCCGACGGGTTCCGTCATTACGAGCAGGGGATAAGGGTCGTGGAGCTGATCGAAAAGAACGGCTCCGGCCTTGATCTTACCTATGAGGTAAGGGACGGCATCCTCAAACACACCAATGCCAAGGCTGAGACCCTGGAGGGCTATGTTGTCCGCTACGCGGATGTTATAGCCTACATAAATCACGATATCGACGATTCGATAAGAGGCGGGATCATCACAGAGGAGGATATCCCCTCTGAGATCACAGATGTTCTCGGGCACTCCAAGTCCGAGAGGATAACCTCTCTTGTCGGGTCTATCATAAATAAGGGGATATATCTTACCGACGGTGAGCCTGATGTAGGTATGGATGAGCGTATCAACAAGGCTTATCAGGCGCTCCACCGCTTTATGTTCGACAGTGTCTATCGCAACCCCAAGTGCAAATCCGAGGAAGCAAAGGCGCAGGAGATGCTCAAAAAGCTCTATGAGCATTTCTGTGAGAACGTGTATAAGATGCCTCCTCTCTATATCTCGCTGGCAGAGCGCTTCGGCAAGGAGCGTGCCGTCTGCGACTACATTTCCGGAATGACCGACAGGTATGCCATAGATCTTTTCACCGAGCTTTTCATTCCCATCGAGTGGAAGGTGAGATGATTGGCTGAGATTGTATACCATATCCTGTTTCTAACATCAGCGCTTGTAACTG
This sequence comes from Ruminococcus sp., assembly GCA_017542125.1. GTDB lineage: Bacteria > Bacillota > Clostridia > Oscillospirales > Ruminococcaceae > FB2012. Next base: position 361,271 of record JAFXXU010000058.1, on the reverse strand, counting down.
TCCTGCTCACGGTGGTGACAGATGTCTTTGACGGCCGCTGCAAGAGGCTTGCTTCAAATAACGAACTTCCTGAAAGCAGTCTGAACAGGCTGATAAAGCTGACAAAACTGATGACGGTACTTTATTCCGTACTGATCGGTCTTGCTCTGCTAATACCTTTTACTGATAAGCTGCTGAGACCTATACAGCTTGCTGCTTCTGTCGCATTGCTTGCAGGCAAAGGGATATACTATGTTATCAGGCTCTATAAGCTCTCTCGTTCCGATGACCCCTTTAAGGAGCGAACTGCCGGAAAGGCTGAATCTATTGCTGTAAAGGCTATCGGGTTTACAATGTTTATAGTCTGTCTTTCGGTATTTGCGCTGGGGTATTTCGCATTCAGCTATCTTCCGTCTGTTATGTCTTGATCTTTTTTCAAAGGAGTGATATCCGTGCCGCTTCCGCTGGATTTTCTGGAACGGCTCAAAGCCGCCAACCCCATAGCGGAGGTTATGGGTACATATGTCACTCTGAAACGCTCGGGCAGGGATTATGTATGCCTTTGCCCCTTTCACAACGAAAAGACCCCCTCCTGCTATGTTCACCCCGATAAGGAATTCTTCCATTGCTTCGGCTGCGGTGCGGGCGGGGATGTCATAACCTTTACGATGCGCTACAACAACCTTGACTACTGGGAGGCTGTGAAGCTTCTCGCCGAGCGCGGAGGCGTTCCACTTCCGGAGGACAGCGGCTATAATAAGGGTCAGGGCGACAAGCGCAAGCGTATCTATGAGATGAACAAGAAGGCTGCCAGATTTTTCTATGAGCAGCTGCGTTCTCCTGAGGGCAAGCCCTGCAGGGAATACCTGCTAAAGCGCGGGCTTACGGTGGATACCATAAAGAAATACGGTATGGGCTTTGCTCCCCAAAGCTGGAACGCCCTGAAAAACTATATGCTCTCCGAGGGGTACGACGAGCACGAGCTGGAGGAAGCCAGCCTGATCTCCCGTTCACAGAAGAACACCCGTAATTGCTATGATTTCTTCGTTTACAGGGCGATGTTCCCGTTTTTTGACCTCAGAGGCAATATTGTCGGCTTCGGCGGGCGTACCCTCAGCGTTGACGATAAACGCAAATACCTGAATTCAAAGGACACGCCTGTATATAATAAGAACAAATTCCTGTTCTCAATGAACTTTGCCAAGGATGTTGCCGTCAAGAACAAGAAGATACTTCTCTGTGAGGGTAATCTTGATGTTATCTCGATGAATCAGGCGGGCTTTGAGAACGCCGTTGCTTCCTGCGGTACGGCGCTGACTCCCGAACAGGCCAAGCTGATATCCAATTATGCCGATGAGGCTGTCATCTGCTATGATTCTGATGAGGCAGGGCAGAAGGCAACTCGCAAGGCTATCGGTATACTCCGTGAGTGCGGGCTGAAGGTCTCGGTCATAAGAATGGAGGGCGCCAAGGATCCCGATGAGTTCATAAACAAGTTCGGTAAGGCTAAATTTGAGCATATACTGAAAAATGCCTCTGATTCCGTAACCTTTGAGCTCAACAGTGCAGCCGGCGGTGTTGACCTGAATGCCGAGGTAGGCAAGAACGATTATATGAAAAAAGCCTGTGAGATCATTGCAGGGATAAAATCCCCCATCGAGCGGGATATCTATATGTCGAAGGTCGCCAAGGAGCAGGGTGTTTCCAAACAGGCCATCGAGGAGCAGATCAATGCGATGCTCCGCAAGGATTACTTTGTCAAACAGAAAAAGCAGCGCGAGGCTGTGCTCAATCTGGCCGTGAAGCGCGATCCGCTCAACCCCGATGCGGCGCTGCATCCGAGAGAGAACTCCGCCGAGCAGCAGCTTATCTACTATATCTACACCTTCCCGGACAAGTGCCGCTATGTAACGAGCCGCCTGCCTGCTGACAGGTTCGTGACCGAGCTTAATGCCAGGATCTATGCTGCGATGAGCGAAAAGATACTTGCCGGCGAGGATTATTCCTTCTCCTCGTTCAGCGACGAGTTTTCACCGGAGCAGGTCAGCAGGATAGCTTCCATTATTGCCGAGAATGGTGATAAGGGGATAGACTCCGCCGTTGCGGAGGACTGTATCAGGATACTGCTTGATTATACACCTCAGGGGGCAGCGAAAAATGACGAACCCCCGTCAGATGATGATCTTCTGAGTATGATATCAAAATTAAGGAAAAAGTAAAGGAGAGGTAGCAAATGTCTGAAAACAAAAAGCAGATAATGGAAAACCTTATGGAACAGGGCAAGGCAAACGGTAAGCTCACCGCAAAGGAGATCACCGATGCTCTGGAAAAGCTTGATTTCGACGTTGAGCAGATAGATAATTTCTATGATAACTGCTCGGCGCTGAACATCGAGATCATCGACGATATCGTCCCCGACGATACCCTGGTGCTGGTCAATCCCGAGGATGAGATGTCTCCCGACGATGTGGATATCGGGCTCTCAACCGACGGCATAGCCATTGACGACCCTGTAAAGATCTATCTTAAAGAGATCGGACGCGTTCCGCTGCTGACCTCCGAGGAGGAGATCCAGCTTGCCGAGAAGATGTCCGGCAGCAACGAAAAGGAAGCTTCCAGCGCCAGAAAGCGTCTTGCTGAGGCAAACCTCAGGCTCGTTGTTTCCATTGCCAAGAGATATGTGGGCAGAGGCATGAGCTTCCTTGATCTTATCCAGGAAGGTAATATGGGTCTGATCAAGGCAGTTGAGAAGTTCGACTATACCAAGGGCTTTAAGTTCTCGACCTATGCTACCTGGTGGATCAGGCAGGCTATCACCCGTGCTATCGCAGACCAGGCCAGGACGATCAGAATACCCGTTCATATGGTCGAGACTATCACCAAGGTTAAGAAGGTCTCCAGCCAGCTCCTCCACGAGAACGGTCACGATGCCTCTGCAGAGGAGATCGCAGAGAGGCTCGAGATGTCTGTTGAGAGAGTAAGAGAGATAATGAGGATAGCTCAGGACCCCGTTTCGCTTGAGACTCCTATCGGTGAAGAGGAGGATTCTCACCTCGGTGACTTCATCCCCGATGAGGAAGCTCCCGCTCCCGCAGAGGCTGCTTCACAGGTACTGCTCAAGGAGCAGCTGGATCAGGTGCTTTCCACCCTTACCGACAGGGAGGAAAGAGTCCTCAGGCTGCGTTTCGGTCTTGAAGACGGCAGAGCCAGAACTCTTGAAGAAGTCGGTCAGCAGTTCAATGTAACAAGAGAGCGTATCAGGCAGATCGAAGCCAAGGCTTTGAGAAAGCTTCGCCACCCCAACAGGAGCAACAAGGTCAGAGATTACCTTGAATAAATCAGCACAGTTCTGTCTATTATAGTAACGGAGGGAATTTATGCAGCTTACACTTGAAGCAGACTATGCTGTCAGGATCGTTTCCGTCCTCTGCATGGAAAACGGCAGAGCAGACGCCAAGGCGATCTCGGAGAAAGCCTACGTTTCGCTGCGATTTGCATTAAAAATACTCAGAAAGCTTGTTTCAGCCGATCTTGTAGAGTCCTTCAAGGGGACTCAAGGGGGCTATATCCTCAAAAAAGACCCCAAGGACATAAATCTCAGGCAGGTCATCGAGGCTATCGAGGGTACATACTATTTTTCGAGATGCCTTTCCCCAGACGGTATATGCAACCGGGGAATGTCGGGGATATGCTGCTATCAGCGTGCTTTCGGCGAGATCTCCGATCTGGTTCGGGACAGGCTTGAGCAGTATACCTTTGCCGATCTGCTGGCATCTCAGGATAAGATAAAGGGTGCCGCAGATGAGAGCAATGAGATCAGGGAGCTTGCGCTCTGAAAAGAAAAGAAACATCAGGCACAGATGGCTCAAAGCAGCCTTCTGTGCCGCTTTTATATGTGCCGGATTGGCGTTTGCGTCGGTCTCGGTGCTTAGAAGCAAGGGGCTTATGTTTGACAGTGCGCCGCACATCTCCGAATATCCCTGCAGGGGAGCGCTGCTCTCTGAAAACTCAGGTCGGATCAATTGGGATAGGTTCAACGAATCATATATCTCATTCGTATATATCAGGGCTTCAAAGGGAATATCTTTCAAGGACAGGCAGTTTGAGAATAACCGGAAGGGTGTGGTGCGTTCCGGTCTGCCTTACGGTTTTATACACGATTTTGACTTCACATCTGACGGCGGTATGCAGGCAGAGGCATTCCTGGAGCTTATAGGTGACCTCACCGGGCAGCTTGTGCCGGTCATAGACCTGAGAAAGAATCTCTTTGAGCGCCTGTTCTGCTCCGACAGCAGGGCAGTATCGGAAAGGCTTAGTGAGCTGATCGAAAAGCTGTCCCAGGCAGCGGGAGGAAGAGTAATGCTCTGGGTGGACAGGGATGCTTATGATGAGTACCAAAGCCTGGCAGGGAACTGTCTTATCCTGGCTGAGGACAGCGATACCGATGCTTTCTGCCCTGATTGGACGCTTTTAGCCTATTCCGATAACGGTTCATCAGCCGGTTTGGCTGACAAGGGAAAATACTATACAGAACTCTCTGCAGGAAATAATGTGACCAAACAGGAGCTTGAAGAGCAGTTAAGAATAAAAAATGACAATAATTGATGAAATTTGACATAAAAACCTCTTTCTTTTTGTGAGAATGTGTGGTATAATAAAAAAAGATAAGTTATCGGGGGTGCTTGTGTGAAAGAACTGATCAACTCTAACAGCGAATATGAGGCACTGTTTTCCGAAACTCTCGAGATGAGCATACAGGATTTTCTCAATCAGATGATGATATACAATTCCGGTATAAAGGAGATCCGCACCAAGCTCGAGATACTTGACGAGGAATTCCAGACCAAATACTCCTATAATCCCATACATCATATCGAGTCCAGGCTCAAATCCATAAAAAGCATAATCGAGAAGGTCAAGGAGAAGAAGCTTGAAGTCACGCTGGAGAATATCAAACAGAATGTCACCGATATCGCGGGAATAAGGGTCATCTGCAATTATATCGACGATATCTACAAGGTGGAGTCGATGCTGCTCAGCCAGAGCGATGTCACCCTCCTGCGCCGCAGGGACTATATCAAAACTCCTAAGGCTTCGGGCTATCAGAGCCTTCACCTGATAGTTGAGGTTCCCATATTTCTCTCGGACGGCTCGATGCCCATTCCGGTTGAGATACAGATACGGACTATTGCCATGGATTTCTGGGCGAGCCTGGAGCACAAGCTCAAATACAAGTCGGATAACGAGGTAGCCGAGGATCTCAGGTACCGTTTGAAGATCTGCGCCCGGGCTATCCAGGAGCTGGATACCGAGATGCAGAACATCAATAATATCATCGCCAACCGCAATAATGATCGCGACAAATGACTTTTTGCATATCATACATATTTTTATTCGCAGTTTTGTTATAAAAGCCAAAGTTCAAAAATCCTATTGACATGAATTTGTAAATAGTATATAATTATAGTGTGTAATAAGATTTATAGTGGCTTATTGCGCATAATCCCTTTTGCGGAGGTTTGAAAATGAACATAAAAGAAGCAAAGCAGCAGATACAAAATGCTATAACAGCTTATCTGATGAAGGATGAATTCGGCGAGTACAGGATCCCGCTGGAAAGGCAGCGCCCTGTATTCCTTATGGGTGCCCCCGGTATAGGAAAGACCGCTATTATGGAGCAGATCGCTCAGGAAACCGGCATAAGCCTTGTGGCCTATTCGATGACTCACCATACCAGGCAGTCTGTTCTCGGTCTGGCTCAGATAGTTCACAGAAACTATACGGGCGCCGATTTCCAGATATCAGAATATACCATGAGTGAGATCGTTGCTATGCTTTACGATACTATTGAGGCTACGGGTATCAAGGAAGGCATCCTGTTCCTCGATGAGATCAACTGCGTATCTGAGTCACTTGCTCCTGTTATGCTTCAGTTCTTACAGTATAAGATGCTCGGTAAGCATCAGATCCCTCACGGCTGGGTCGTTTGTACCGCAGGTAACCCGCCTGAGTTCAATAAGTCGGTTAACGAATTCGACGTCGTTACCCTCGACCGTCTGAAAAAGATCGATGTTGAGCCTGACTTCCTGATCTGGAAGGAATATGCCTACAAGCAGCATATACATACCGCTATCACCTGCTTCCTTGAGAGCAAACAGGATGACTTCTACCATATCGGCAAGGACGAGAACAATGCTATCGTAAGCTTTGTTACCGCCCGAGGCTGGGAGGACCTTTCGGAAATGATGCTCCTTTACGAAGAGGACGGCATCAATATCGACAATACTCTCGTAGAGCAGTACATCCAGGATATCCCGATAGCTACCAGATTCCTGGCTTATTACAGCAAGTATGTTGAATACTATAATAAGTATTATGTAGACGATATCCTTGAGGGCAATGTTTCCGAGGATATCATAGAGTCGGCTAAGATGGCTGATCCTGACGAGAAGAGGCTGCTTTTCGGTATGATCATCGAAAGCGTTTCCAGGACTATGAAGGAAAGCCTTGAAATGGAGAAGATGCTGAAACAGCTCCACCCCATCCTCCAGGATACCATTGCCAGACTGAATGCCAACTTCTCAAACCGTGAGATACTCTCTCAGCACATCATGCGTGAGCAGGCCAAGCTGGAGAAACTGTCCAGAGCAAGAGTTATCTCGCCCTCCAATAAGAGGATCATGCACTGGATCATCTACAGCCTCGGTATCTATATGGACAAGACCACCAAGTGCAGAGATAACCCGAGAGCTGTTCAGTGCGTAATGCAGGAGTTTGGAGTTACCCTCAACAAGATGATCGCAGTTACCGATCAGGCTATCAAGAAGATGCAGAACGCATTTACCTTCGTTGAGGCTGTTTATGACAACGGCGAGGAGATGTCATACCTTTATAATGAGATGAAGATGTGCTATCACTGCCAGAAGTTTATGAGAAAGTACGGCTTCGAGGATTACATCGGCGGACCTACCCATACCGTTGATTTCTCCAAGATCGAGCACCTCGCTCTCAACCCCAACGCCAGAGATTAAAACCATATGCGCCCTCATTACGGGGGCGCTTGCATTTTTCTGAGGATTTTTTCAAAAAAATGCTTGACAAACGGGGAGAGGTGTAGTATAATATATCAGAACAAAGAAGAACCTGATCCGTTCTCACCTCCAGCGAATGAGTAAAGAGGTCAATATTGATCATGCTTTTTAAGTGTGTCTTTATGCGGGTGCGGATCATATTCTGTACCTGTTTTTATTTTAGTTTTGGAGGTGCTGAGTTATAAGCAACAGCAAGGAATACCAGATCAACGAAGAAATACGCGATAAAGAGCTGCGCGTCATCGACGTTGACGGTGGTCAGTTAGGGATCTTATCCGCAAAGGAAGCTCTTGCCATCGCTGAAGAAAAGGATCTCGATCTTGTAAAGATCGCTCCGCAGGCGACCCCGCCCGTATGCCGTATCATGGATTACGGCAAATTCCTTTTTGAACAGCAGAAGCGCGAGAAGGAAGCAAGAAAAAACCAGAAGACTATGGAGATCAAGGAGATCAGGATGTCGTCGACCATCGACACTCATGATTTCAATACTAAAGTCAATCAGGCTATCAAGTTCCTTGACGGAGGAGATAAACTGAAGGTTTCGGTTCGTTTCAGAAAGAGAACAGTTGCTCATCCTCAGTTCGGCGAAGAGCTGCTGAAGAATTTCAAGGATGCGATCGCGGAGCACGGTGTTGTTGACAAGCCGTCCAAAATGGAGGGGCGAAGCCTGGTGATGTTCGTCGCTCCGAAGACCAACAAATAATTTAAGGAGGATATATTTATGCCCAAGATCAAAACTCATTCCGGTGCAAAGAAGCGTTTTTCCGTAACCGGCACCGGCAAGGTAAAGTTCCAGCACACCAACAAGAGACACAGACTCACCCAGAAGGATCACAAGCGCAAGAGGATCCTGAGAGGTGCAGCTTACGCTGACGATACCAACATCAAGAACGTTAAGGCTCTTATCCCTTACAAGTAAGCGAGTTGTAGGGAACGTAATCAAAATTAATCAGGAGGTAATTTACTATGGCTCGTGTTAAGGGAGCAATGATGACTCGTAAGAGAAGAAACAAGACTTTAAAGCTTGCTAAGGGCTATTTCGGCGCAAAGAGCAAGCATTTCAAGATGGCCAAGCAGGCCGTGATGAAGAGCGGTCAGTACGCTTACATCGGCAGAAGGCAGAAGAAGAGAGATTTCAGACAGCTCTGGATCACCAGGATCTCCGCTGCCTGCAAGCTCAACGGAATGAACTATTCCACCTTTATGAACGGTCTCAACAAGGCCGGCATCACTCTCAACAGAAAGATGCTCTCCGAGATCGCTATCAACGATCCTGCATCCTTCACCGCGATCGTTGAGAAAGCCAAGGCTGCGCTTTAATACATCAATAACACGCATGTTCAGACGGAGATGCGTGTTTTGTTGTATAATAACGACTTTGTCATTTCCTGCGAAAGGGTGAGATATATGCTCATTTCGGGTCGGGATAACCCAAGGATCAAGAGACTAGGCAAGCTTATTTCCAGCCGTAAGGCACGAAATGAGGAGAGCTGCTTTGTCATTGAGGGGATGCGCGGCTGTGTTGATGCAGTTGAAGCATTTCTCGATAATAAGGGGATCGTGCTTGAGGGAGTGTACTACGTCCCGGAGGCTCTTGACAGCTTTTCTGATATCCTCCCTACAGAGAGGATAGCTGAGCTGCCTGATGATCTGCGCTTTGAGATCACCCGTGAGATCGCTGATAAGGTCGGCAATACCGAAACAAGTCAGGGGCTATTTGCAGTTGCCCGGAAGGCCGATCTCCCGTTGGAGGCCGGGGCGTTGATGTGCGGCTGTAAATATCTTATACTTGACGGATTGCAGGATCCCGGGAACCTGGGGACGATCCTCAGAACTGCCGATGCTGTGGGCATAGACGGTATCGTGTTGACAGGGCACTGCGTTGATCTCTATAATCCAAAGGTGGTAAGATCGACAGTCGGCAGTCTTACGAGAGTCAGGATCTTCATTGAAGATAACTGTGAGAAGGTGTTCAGGCTCTTTGGAGAGTGCGGTGTAGAAACGCTGGCTGCCGTCATCAGCGGAGGCAAGCTGATCCAGGATCAGGATTTTTCTGCGGGCGGAGCTGTTGTCATCGGCAACGAGGGCAGGGGCCTTCCCGAGGAACACGCTGCAATGTGCAGCGGCAGGATCAGCATAGGTATGAAGGGGAGCATCAATTCCCTAAACGCCGCAGCTGCTGCCACGATATTCCTCTGGGAAATGACGAGAGGTGACCGCTGATGGATATTTGTGCATACTGGTTCTGGCTGGTCTGTGTATTCGGTCCCGCAAACAGAAAGCTCTGGAAGCTGGCTGCCGGTTTTGATACGGTGGAGAGATTTGTGGATGCTGTCAAAAGCGGCAAGATCAGAGAACTCAGCAAAAGCGAGGCTGAAACAGCTGCCGAGCTTGATATTATGGAAGCCGCAGAGATCGTTGACGAATACAGATCAAACGGCATCAAGGTCTATTGCTATGAAAGTGAGGGCTATCCCGACAAACTGAGGGAGATACATAATCCCCCGGCAGTTATTTTTGTCAGAGGGAGTCTTGACTTTTTAGACAATAGCACCGTGATAGATTTTGCCGGTGCAAGAGAACCATCCGCTTATTCCTCGGGTGTTACAGAGCTGCTTTGTGCAAAGCTGGCGGAGAGAGGCTGCGTTATTGCATCGGGTATGGCAAACGGCATTGATATGACCGCCTTAAACGCTGCCGTTAAGAAAGGTTTTCCAACGCTCGGTGTCTGCGGGCTTGCTATCGACCTCTATGAAGACGATGAGTTTGCCGAGGAGATAGTTAAGAACGGTGCACTGATCTCAGAAAACTGTGAGCGGTTTGAGCGTTCAAGGCCTAACTTCGTTGAACGGAACAGGCTTATAGTCGGGCTTTCAGATGCGATTGTTTTCGTTGAGGGCTCTGTCAACAGCAAGGGCCTTAACCTTTGCGAGCAGGCTATCAGCGGAGGCAGGTTCCTGTTTGTTATCCCGCCTCACGATATAACCGATGACAGATATTCCGGGCAGGCGTGGCTCATCAGACGCGGCTGCAGGCCGGTATTCAGCGAGCAGGACATCCTGTTCTTTATTGCTCACACAAATATCGAAGGACTTGAATACACCGGAGTGGGTGACAGCTTTTCGCAGCTGAGCGATTATTCATTTTTCAAGAATGAGAGCCCTGAGCCTTCCGAACCGAAAACGCCTGCGAGAGCCAATGCCGAGAAGGCGCTTGAAGAGGCTCCGGAGCCTGAGATACCAAAGGAGCTCGATTATTCCTCGCTGGATGAAAAGGGCGTTCGCATTTGTGAGCTTCTGAAAGAGGGAACACAGCTCGCGGATATGATCGCAGCAAAACTGGATATGAATATTACAGATGTGCTTACCGAGCTCACAAGGCTTGAGGTGGAGGGCTTTGTAAGATCTCTGCCGGGTAAGCAGTACAGTCTTATATGAAAGAATGGAGAGTACGAATTGTCTGATTTGATAATTGTTGAGTCACCGACAAAGATCAGAACGATCAAAAGATATGTCGGGGACGGATTTGAGGTCGTTGCATCAAAGGGGCACGTCAGAGATCTTCCGAAATCAAAGCTCGGTGTTGATATCGACAATGATTTTGCCCCCCAGTATGTGAACATCAAAGAAAAAGAAGAAACCATCAGGAGCATCAAGAAGCTTGCCAAAAAGAGCGACCATATCTACCTCGCAAGCGACCCTGACCGTGAGGGAGAGGCTATATCCTGGCATCTGGCGACGCTGCTCGGCCTTGATATGAAGGACAAGAACAGAGTGACCTTCAACGAGCTCACAGAGAGCGGCATCAAGACAGGAATGAGCGCACCACGTTCCATAGACATAAACCTTGTCAACGCTCAGCAGGCAAGGCGTGTTCTTGACAGATTAGTGGGCTATAAGATCTCTCCGTTTCTCTGGAGGAAGATCAGGCGCGGGCTTTCGGCTGGCAGAGTTCAATCGGTAGCGGTAAAGATGATCTGCGACAGAGAGGAAGAGATCCGCTCTTTTGTCTCCCAGGAATACTGGTCTATCGACGCCAAGCTTATAGCCCCCGGCAGCAAAAAGGCTTTCGCAGCCAAGCTCGCGGCTGTTGACGGCGTCAAGGCCGAGCTTGCGACCAAGGAGCAGACCGATAAGCTGCTGGAACGTCTTAAGGATGCCAAGTTTGTGATACAGAGCATCAAGAAGAGCGTTCACAAGAAAGCGCCTGCGGCTCCTTTCACCACCTCGACCCTCCAGCAGGAGGCTTCGAGAAGGCTTTCTTTCCAGGGACGCAGGACTATGAAGACAGCCCAGGAGCTCTATGAGGGCGTTGAGATCAAGGGTATGGGCGTTACCGGTCTTATAACCTATATGAGAACCGACAGCACCAGGATCTCTGACGAGGCCAGGGATGCCGCATACAAGTATATCAGGGAGAAGTACGGCGAAAATTACTTGCCCGACGCTCCGAGAAAATATAAGTCCAAGGGCAACTCCCAGGACGGTCACGAAGCTATCAGACCTGCACATCCTGAGCTTACTCCCGATGTCGTCAAGGCCAGCGGTGTTACCAACGATCAATTCAAGCTTTATAAGCTGATCTGGGAGAGGTTCATTGCCAGCCAGATGTCCAATTGTCTGCTGGATACGGTTTCCGCTGACATTGATGCTGACGGCTGCACCTTCAAGGCTTCCGGCTATGCCGTTAAGTTTGACGGCTTTACTATCCTCTACGAGGAGACCAAGGACGAGGAAGAAGAGGGCAGGAATGTGCTGCCTCCTCTGAAAAGGAACGATCTGCTGAAGGTCAAGTCTCTTGACGGCAATCAGCATTTCACCCAGCCGCCTCCGCGCTATACCGAGGCTACCTTGGTAAAGGCTTTTGAGGAGACCGGCATCGGCCGTCCTTCCACATATGTTCCCACAATTTCGACTATTCTTGCCAGAAGCTATGTTGAGAGAGAGGGTAAGCACCTGAAACCCACACCGCTGGGTGAAGTGACAAACGAGCTGATGAAGGATCACTTTGACAAGATCGTTGACGTTAAGTTCACTGCCAAGATGGAGGACAGTCTCGATCAGGTGGAAAGCGGCAGCAGAAGCTGGACTAAGACTCTTGATGAGTTCTACAAGGAATTCTCGGGTGAGCTCGTTGAGGCTGAGGAAGCCATGGACGGCAAGCGTATCAGGATCCCTGATGAGGCTACCGATGAGATCTGTGAGCTCTGCGGAAAGCCTATGGTCATCAAGATCGGAAGATACGGTAAATTTATGGCTTGCTCCGGATTCCCGGAGTGTACCAACACCAAGAAGATCGTTGAGGATTCGGGCGGAAAGTGCCCGTTCTGCGGAAAGAGAGTTCTGCTTAAGAAGTCCAAGCGCGGTAAGAAGTATTACGGCTGTGAGGACAACCCGACCTGCACGTTTATGACCTGGGATATCCCCTCTGATCAGAAGTGTCCCACCTGTGGTTCGACCCTTTTCCAGAAGGGCGGCAGGAACGGTGTGCTTGTCTGCCACAAGGAGGGCTGCGGCTATCAGAAGGATCTTTCCGGCGGTAATGGTGAATGATCTTTTACAACGAATAAAGGACAAATGATAAGATGAGTGATAAAGTCCGTGTTATCGGAGCCGGGCTTGCCGGCTGTGAAGCTGCCTGGCAGCTCGCAAAAGCCGGGATAGCTGTTGAGCTTTATGAAATGAAACCGAAGAAATACACTCCTGCGCATAAATACAAGGGCTTCGCTGAGCTGGTATGCTCCAACTCGCTGAAAGCCGAAAGGATATGCTCTGCAGCGGGAATGCTCAAGGAAGAGATGCGCAGGCTCGGTTCGCTCATAATGGAATGTGCCGATATTGCAAAGGTCTCAGCCGGAGGTGCACTTGCCGTTGACAGAGAGCGCTTTTCCGATGCTGTGACTGACAGGATAAAGTCCGAGCCGCTTATAACCGTGATCGAGGACGAGGTCACTGAGATACCCGAGGGAAATGTTATCATCGCCACGGGACCTCTCACATCCGAGGCTTTGGCCGAAAGCATAAGGACGCTTTGCGGAGAGCAGCTGTATTTCCACGATGCGGCAGCACCCATTGTGACCTTTGAAAGCCTTGATAAGAGCAAGGTCTTCTTCGCTTCACGCTATGGCAGGGGCGAGGCTGATTATATAAACTGCGCCTTTGACAAGGATGAGTACCTGACTTTTTACAATGAGCTGGTGAATGCCGAGTCTGCTCCGCTTAAAGAATTTGAAAAGGAACATTTCGGCAAGGACGGCTTCAAGGTCTATGAGGGCTGTATGCCCATAGAAGTCCTTGCCAAGCGCGGCGAGGATACTATGCGGTTCGGCCCGCTTAAGCCTGTCGGGATAACCGACCCGCGGACAGGCAGGAGGCCCTATGCCGTGGTACAGCTCAGAGCAGAGAATTCTCAGGGGACGCTGTACAATATCGTCGGGTTCCAGACCAATCTTAAATTCGGCGAACAGAAAAGAGTGTTTTCGATGATACCCGGTCTTGAAAACGCTGAGTTCGTCCGCTACGGTGTAATGCATAGGAACACATTCATAAATTCTCCGGCGCTGCTGACACCGTGTTTCAATATGCGACAGCGCGGTAACCTGTTCTTTGCGGGGCAGATGACCGGAGTTGAGGGCTATATTGAATCCGCTGCCAGCGGAATAATGGCGGGGCTGAATATGTCCCGTCTGCTGACGGGCAGGGAGCTTATCACCCTCCCCGATACTACGATGACAGGCGCCTTATCGAGATACATAAGCGACCCGACTGTTGAAAACTTTCAGCCTATGGGCTGCAATATGGGCATCCTCCCTGAACTGGGTGAGAGGATTAGAGATAAACAGTTGAGATATGAAGCGCTGGCCGAAAGAGGTCTGCGCGATCTGGATGAAATGATCAAAACTTTCTGAGGTTTGGAGGTATAAAGATGAACATAGTTATGGACGCATTCGGCGGCGACAACGCTCCGTTGGAAGTTATCAAGGGAGCTATCGACGCGCAGAGAGAGTTCGGTGTTGAGATCACTCTTGTGGGCGATGAGCAGAGGATAAAGTCATGTGCCGATGAGAACAGGCTCGATATCTCGAACCTGAAGATCAGACACGCCGAGGGAGTTATCGACATTTGCGACGATCCCAAAAGCGTTATCAAGAGCAAGAAGAATTCTTCGATGGCAATCGGTCTCCAGATGCTTGCCGACGGCGAGGGAGATGCTTTTGTTTCGGCAGGCTCCACCGCTGCGCTGCTCGTAGGTGCGACATTTATAGTTAAGAGGATCAAGGGTGTAAAGCGCCCTGCGCTTGCGACCCTGCTGCCTACCGTTGACAAGCCGGCTATGCTCCTTGACAGCGGCGCCAATGCCGAGTGCAGAGCCGATATACTTGTTCAGTTCGGTGTTATGGGCTCGATCTATATGAACAAGGTAATGAAGATGGAGGACCCCAAGGTGGCTCTGGCGAACATCGGTGCTGAGGAAAGCAAGGGCAGACCCGTTGAGATCGAAGCATATCAGCAGTTCAAAACTGCACCTGTGAATTTCTCCGGAAACATCGAGGCTCGTTACATCCCCTTTGACGAGGCGGATGTTGTGGTCGCTGACGGCTTCTGCGGCAATCTGATCTTAAAGACATACGAGGGTATGGGCAAGTTCTTCTCCAAGGAATTGAAGGAGATGTTCTCAAAGAGCGCCAAGACCAAGCTTGCTGCGGCTATTATGATGGGCGCTATCAAGGATTTCAAGAAAAAGCTTGACTATTCCGAGTACGGCGGGGCTCCGCTTCTCGGTACAAGAAGGGCTGTGATCAAGGCTCACGGCTCCTCCAATGCGAGAGCATTCTTCAATGCTGTAAGACAGGCAAAGCTGTTTATCGAGTCGAATGCTATAAATGAGATCTCCGAATCGCTGGCACAGTTAAAGCCTGCCGATGATAATTCCGACGAAGGCTGAAAGGAATGAAAACTATGACCGCCAATGAAAGCGTTGCCGAGCTTCAGAACAGGATAGGTTATAAATTCAAGAACGAGAAGCTGCTTTTTGAGGCGCTCTCTCATTCCTCCTATTCAAATGAGAACAAGGCCCTCAACAGCAATGAAAGGCTTGAATTTCTCGGAGATTCCGTACTTTCCATCGTGGTATCCGACTATATCTTCAAGCACTTTACCCACATCCCCGAGGGTGAGCTCACAAAGCTCAGAGCCTCGCTGGTGTGCGAGAGCTCGCTGTTTGAGTTCTCAAAAAAGATAGAACTTGGCAGCTATATCCTGCTTGGCAAGGGCGAGGAGCTGACGGGAGGCCGTGAGCGCCCCTCGATCGTTTCCGATGCTTTTGAGGCTGTTATCGCAGCTATCTATCTTGACGGCGGCATTGAAGCAGTCACACCCTATATCCTTTCATTCATCCCTCAGGATATTACTCCAAAGGGCAGCAGTGCTTTCCACGATTACAAGACCATCCTCCAGGAGGTCATTCAGAAAAATCCCGAGGAGAAGATAGTTTACCACCTCAAATCCGAAAGCGGCCCCGATCACGACAAGCATTTTACTGTTCAGGTGCTGCTCAATAACAATGTGATCGGCGAGGGCACCGGCAGATCCAAAAAGGCTGCCGAGCAGAGTGCTGCTAAGGAAGCGCTTGCCCTTATGGGGATCAGACCCTGATGGCACACAGCAATATCTCTATCTTCGTTCCTCACGCTGGGTGTCCTCACAAATGCAGCTTCTGTGACCAGAATTCTATCTCCGGTGCGATGTTTCAGCCGGACGGGGAGTATGTCAGAAAGGTCTGCTCGGAGGCGCTTGAGTGCTCCCGATCACCGGAGGAAACAGAGATCGCATTTTTTGGCGGCAGCTTCACAGCCATAAGGCGGGAATATATGCTTGAATTGCTTGAAGCGGCAAGAGAGTTTGTCGGTGAAGGAAAGTTCAAGGGTATTCGCATCTCTACCCGCCCCGATCACATTGACAAGGATATTCTGAGGCTTCTCAGAGAATACGGCGTTACCGCCATTGAGCTGGGGGCGCAGTCCCTTGACGACAGAGTTCTTGCAATGAACGAGCGGGGGCATACCCGTGAGGATGTGATCAATGCATCTCGCCTGATACAGAAGAATCATTTTGAGCTTGGCTTGCAGATGATGGTGGGTCTTTACGGAAGCAGCCGCACCGCAGAGTGGGATACTATCAATATCATATGCGCACTAAAGCCCGACACGGTGAGGATATATCCCGTTGTTATACTGAATAATACTAGGCTGGGGGAGCTGTTCCTCAGCGGTGTATACAAGCCCTTTGACTTTGATGAGGCGGTGGAGATCACATCTCACGCCATGCTCCGGTTTGAATCCGAAGGCATAAGGGTCATCAAGGTGGGGCTGCACGCTTCGCAGCTCGTTGAGCAGGATATGCTGGGAGGGTTCTATCATCCCGCATTCAGAGAGCTCTGCGAGGCTGTGATCTACAGGAAGCTGATCGAGGCGGAGCTTGCCAAGCACAAGGACATCGTATCAGCGCAGTTTTCTGTGCCCGGAAGAGAGCTCAGCAAGGCTCTGGGTCAGAAGAAAAGCAACATCAGATTTTTTGAAGACAGGGGGATACATCTACATATCTCCCCCGACAGCTCGCAGAAGGAAAAGCTTAAGCTTATAAGCTGCGAGAAAAGGAAGTGAGCAAATGTACCTGAGATCGCTTGAATTACAGGGCTTCAAGTCCTTTCCCGACAAGATAAAGCTGGATTTCGATGAGGGTATCTCGGCAGTTGTCGGGCCAAACGGTTCAGGAAAATCGAATATAGGCGATGCGATGCGCTGGGTAATGGGCGAGCAGTCCTCTAAGACTCTCAGAGGCGGCAAAATGGAGGATGTTATCTTTCACGGGACCAAGACCCGCCCCGCCGCAGCTTTCGCACAGGTCACACTCAATATCGACAACACCGATCACGCCCTGGCTATCGACAGCGATGTGGTATCGGTATCGAGAAAGCTTTACCGCAGCGGAGAGAGCGAGTATATGATCAACAGCAGCAATGTCAGATTAAAGGACATTGTAGAGCTGTTTATGGATACCGGTCTCGGCAGAGACGGTTACTCGATCATCGGTCAGGGCAGGATCGCTGATATAGTCAGCAGCAAATCCACAGAGAGGCGCGAGATCTTCGAGGAAGCAGCGGGTATCTCCAAGTTCCGCTACAAGAAAGAGGAAGCCGAACGCAAGCTCAAAGCTGCCGACGAGAATATAGCTAGGCTCAACGATATACTTGCCGAGATCGAAGATAGGATCGGCCCCCTTGAAAAACAATGCGAGAAGGCCAAGAAGTTCAAGGTGTTGTATGACCGCAAATCCCAGCTGGAGATTGCGGTCTGGATGACACAGCTCCACGAGCTGGATAAGGCGCTCTCCGATAATAAGGAGAAGTCCGCGCTGCTGAAAGAGCAGTATGAGACAGTTGCCAAGGAAGCTGAAAAGCTCAGCGATGAGGTTGAGCTTTCCAGAGAGAAAAGCTCTGAAAAGTCGGTGCTTATCGACAGCCTGCGTGACAGGATCCACGCCATAGAGCTTGAAGACTCACAGGCGGATGCAAAGATAGCTGTTCTTGAAAATGACATCAAGCATATAGAAACAGCCATAGAGAGCATCAAGGAACAGATTGACCGTTCAGAGAGTTCAAAGTATTTCCTGGAGACCGAATTGGAATCCAAGAAAAAGGAGCTGCTCTCTTTTGACGATAGGGCTGCGGAGCTTTCCGAAAGCATAAAAGCCAAGGAAGAAAGCTTCTCCAAGCTGACCACCAAGTCAGACAGCTTTGACAAGACCCTTTCAAATGCTTCGGATGCGCTCAACGATCTGTATATCAAGCGCTCGGAGCTTAGCTACAAGCTGGAAAGCTCAAAGAACAGCTTCTCGGAAACTCAGGAGAAGCTTGCCTCGCTGATGGAGGATAAGTCTGATTTTGAGAGCAGAGCAAAGCTCGCCGACGGTGATCTTGCCAATCTCAAAAAGCAGAGAGAGTCTGCCTCCGAAAAGGAGACCGAGCTTGGAAACAAGCTTGCAGGTCTTAACAAGCTGCTTGAAAACAGAAACAGCAAATTAGCTTCGGCTGAAAGCATATTTGAAGATAACAGCCGTAAACTTGTAGAGACCGAGCAGAAGCTGAAAATACTCTCCGATCTAGAAAACTCAATGGAGGGCTTTGCTTTCAGCGTTAAAAGCATCCTTACAGCCTCAAAGCAGGGAAGGATCAGCGGAGTTTGCGGGTCTGTATCGCAGCTTATCACAGTATCCTCCGAGTACACTACGGCGATAGAGACAGCTCTCGGAAATGCTTTGCAGAACATTGTAGTCGAGAATGAGGACAGTGCCAAGCGCGGTATCAGGCTGCTGAAAGACTCCCGCGCAGGCAGAGCGACCTTCCTTCCGCTCACATCGGTCAAAGTCACCGAGCTGCGTGATATCCCCCGCGACGCGGAGGGCTTTGTTGCCGTTGCCAGCGAGCTGGTCAGCTGCGATGAGAAATATAAGGTCATAGCCGAGCATCTTCTGGGAAGGATATGCGTTGCTGAGGATCTTGACAGCGCAACTGCCATTGCAAAGAAATCAGATTATAAGATCAAGCTCGTCACTCTTGACGGGCAGGTCATAAATGCCGGAGGTTCATTCACCGGCGGAAGCACATCAAAGAACACCGGTATACTTTCAAGAAAGAATGAGATAGAAAAGCTGAAAGCACAGCTTGATAAGATAAGAGAAAGCTTTGAGAGCTCCAAGCAGGAAAGAGAGAGGCTTTCGCAGGAGGCTGCGAAGTTCTCAGCCGATATCGAAGGCGTGAAGGAGCAGCTTTCAGAGCTTTCAAAGGAGCTGCTGAGGCTTGATATGGATATCAAGCGCATAGCTGAGTTTTCCGAGCAGTACAGTACAAGGCTTGCCGAGATAGCCTCGGAATACGAGCGCCTTACCATGCGTCTGACCCTTTTGCAGAAGGACACCGATGAGATAAACGTTCTGCTCACCAAAACAGACGGCAGCATTGCCGAGGGTGAGGCTGCTCTCAAAAATTCGCAGAACGAGCTTGAAAACCTCCGGGCCGACAGAGAGTCGCTTTCAGCCGAGCTTTCGGAGCTGAAGATCAAGCAGATCGAGCTTTCAAAGGATAAGGACGCTTGCGAGCTCTCGGTAAAACAGCTTGAAGAAAGCATTAGTGGCAGCGGTGTTGAAAAGGAAAAGCTGCTGGCTCAGATCGATGAAAGCCTGGCACTTATCGAGGGTAAGAAGTCGGAGATAGAGGGCGTCAAGGCTTCATCGGGAGAATCGGCAAAGGTCATCAGTGAGATCAAAAAGCAGATCTCCGATGCACAGAGAGAGCATCTTGAACTTGAAAACAAGGCTACGCTGCTTCGTCAGGATGAGAAGATCAAACTGGACGAAAAGGAGAAGCTCTCCAATGAAGTCAACAGGCTTGAAGAGCGCCGCGGAGCTATTGTGACCGAATTTGACAAGCTGAGTGCAAAGCTGTTTGATGAGCACGAGCTTACCCTTTCCGATGCGGAGCAGAGCTTTGAGACGGTCGATAATATGCCCCAGGCAAACAAAGAGCTTGCAGAACTGAGAGGAAAAATCAACGCCCTCGGTCATGTCAATCTCGGTGCTATCGAGGAATACGCCGAAGTCTCCGAGAGATACGAATTCCTTAAGCATCAGCTTTCGGATGTTACCGAAAGCAAGCGTGAGCTGGAGCAGCTAATCTCCGAGCTGACAGAAACGATGAAGGAGCTGTTCATTGACAGCTTCGAAAAGATAAACAAGAACTTCAAAAAGGTATTCACAGAGCTGTTCGGAGGCGGCCACGGCGAGCTTGTACTCTCTGACCCCGATGACGTCCTGGAATGCGGGATAGAGATAGTTGTGGAGCCCCCCGGGAAGATCATCAAGAACCTGCTCTCACTCTCCGGCGGTGAACAGGCATTTGTTGCGGTCTGCATCTATTTCTCGATACTGATGATAAGGCCGTCGCCCTTCTGCGTACTTGACGAGATCGAGGCTGCGCTGGACGACAGCAATGTAGTCAAGTACGCACAGTACCTCCACAGATTTACCGACACCACACAGTTCATTGCGATAACTCACAGGCGCGGAACTATGGAGGAAGCGGATATACTTTACGGTGTAACTATGCAGGACGAGGGTATATCCAAGCTGCTGAAAATGGACCCGGGAACAACGGTCAATATTGATCTGGAAGAAAAGAGGCATAGCTGATGGGATTTTTTGAAAAGCTGAAAGCCGGTCTGAAAAAGACCAAGGATTCAATGATGGGCAAGATCGAAAGACTGCTCCATTCATTCACCAAGATAGATGAGGATCTCTTTGAGGAACTTGAAGAAACTCTCATCACATCCGATATAGGAGTAAATACAGCCGAAAGGATATGTGATGAGCTCAGGAGCCGTGTTAAGGCTCAGGGGATCACAGACCCGATGGAGGTCAAGGATCTGCTCAAACAGATCATCGCCGAAATGCTGGGTGAGGAGGTCCCTCTGGATCTTTCCACCACGCCCTCCGTTATTCTGGTTATCGGAGTAAACGGCGTAGGAAAGACTACCACCATAGGAAAGCTCTCATATCAGCTCCATAACGAGGGCAAGAAGGTCATCGTTGCCGCTGCCGATACTTTCAGAGCTGCCGCCATAGATCAGCTTGAGGTCTGGACAGAGCGTGCGGGAGTGGATATCATCAAGCACAACGAGGGCTCTGACCCTGCTTCTGTGGTGTTTGACGCTCTTTCGGCCGCTAAAGCCAGAAAAACCGACGTGGTCATCTGTGATACTGCCGGAAGGCTCCATAACAAGAAAAACCTTATGCAGGAGCTTCAGAAAATCTCCCGTATTGTTCATCAGCAGGCAGAGGGCTGCGCTCTTGAGGTGCTGCTCGCACTTGATGCTACTACCGGCCAAAATGCCGTAAATCAGGCCAGACAGTTCAACGAAGTTGCGGATATCACAGGAATTATTCTCACAAAGCTTGACGGAACGGCAAAAGGTGGTATAATAATAAGTATAACCGACGATCTCAAAGTCCCTGTGAAGCTGGTTACTGTGGGCGAGAAGATCGACGATATCCAGCCCTTCAACACTCACGATTTTGTTGAGGCGCTGTTTGAGTAAGGAAATCAGGAAGTAAAGAACGGGAATTAAGGCTATTTGAAGTAATTGAATTGAAATGGATGGGAAGATATGGATAAAGCATTATTTATTATCGATATGCAGGAGATCTATGTCGGCAGAGGAAGAAATGTCGATAAGTATCGTTATGACAGTGACAGTCTGATTGATTCGATCAATAAGAAAATCGCGCAGTATGCAAACGAGGAGGTTTTCTATTTTATCGGGATCGCCAAGGGCCTCGGCGGGATGCTCGGAAGTTTCCCCAAGGCGGGTACTCACGAAGCAAAGCTGGTGGAAAGGTTAAAGGTAATCAACAAGAACATCTATGAGCGCAGCAAGCTGGATATATTCTCTTCCGATGAGGTCGTAGATATGCTCAGAGCCCGCCATATCAAGGAGGTCGAGCTTGTGGGCGCCGATATCAACACCTCGATCTGCACCGCAGCCGTTACCGCTACCAACGATCTTAAGGTCGATGTTATTTTCAATCACGCCTGCATGGTCTCCAATTCTCCCGATAAATCCGTAAAGATGAGAGAGAAGATCAAGAGAAACAGAGTTATCTTCATAGACTGATCGGAGGATCATTATGAAGCTGATAGTTGCAAGCAATAATAAGGGCAAGATCAAAGAGTACAAAGAGATACTGGAGCCTATGGGCTTTGAAGTCCTGTCTCAGAGGGAGGCCGGAATCGAGCTGGAGCCGGATGAAAACGGCAGCTCCTTTGCGGAGAATTCAGCTATAAAGGCTCGGGCTATATTTGAGATCACCGACTGTGCCGTTCTTGCGGACGACAGCGGTCTGACTGTTGATGCTCTGGGCGGAGAGCCCGGTATCTATTCTGCCAGATATGAGGGGATAGATACCTCGGAGGGGCGTTCTCTCAGGATACTTGAAAAGCTGAAAGACGTCCCGGCGGAAGAAAGGGGAGCGCATTTTGTATGCGCTATCCATCTTATTCTTGCCGACGGCAGGGAGATCCGGGCATCCGGCTCCTGTGACGGCAGTATCGGATATGGCTTTAAAGGTGAGAACGGCTTCGGCTATGATCCTATATTTATGTACGGGGACCGCAGCTTTGCCGAGCTTTCGTCAGAGGAGAAGAACTCAGTATCTCACAGGGCAATGGCATTAAAAGACCTTATAGCTAAACTGAAAGGATACGATATATGATAACACCTAAGCAAAGAGCCGAGCTCAAAGCTCTTGCCAATTCGCTGGAACCTGCTTTTCAGGTAGGCAAGGGCGGTATAAGCGAGCCGCAGGTCCTGCAGATCGACGATTACCTGAGAGTTCACGAGCTTGTAAAGATAAAAGTACTTGATAATTCGCTCTATACTGCCAAGGAGGCAGCAGCCGAGATATCCGAAAGGATATCTGCCGAGGTCGTTCAGGTAATAGGTTCTAAGGCGATACTCTACAAGCGCAATGAGAAAGAGCCGGTCATCAGGCTCAAAAACAAATGATCCGCTCGATAGGTATATTCGGAGGCACCTTCGATCCCGTACATCTGGGGCACAGGCATCTGCTGGATGAGGTCATTGCGGCGGTGAGCCTTGATAAGGTGTTTATAATCCCCGCCAAGATACCTCCCCACAAGATGGCGAGTGGTCTGACCTCCGAGCAGGACAGGTTTGAGATGTGTGAGCTCGCCTTCTCAGATGTGGATAACATCGAGGTCTCCGACTTTGAGCTGAAAAACGAGGGCAAGAGCTACTCATACTATACCGTTAAGCATTTCAGAGAGCTGTATCCCGATGCTCAGCTTTACTTTATCATGGGCAGCGATCAGTTCCTGACCTTTGATAAGTGGTACAAGTCCGCGGAGATCCTTGAAATGACAGGCATCATTGCCGTTTCACGGGAGGATGAGATCTCTCATGAAGAGCTTGAAGCCAAAGCAAGAGAGCTTTCCGGCGGCGGCAGCAGTATCATTGCCGTCAACGCCAAGCCCTTTGAGATATCCTCCACCAGGATAAGAGAGCTTATCGGCAGCGGAGAGGATGCTTCGATGTATCTTGCGCCGAAAGTGCAGGAATACATCAAAGAAAACAATCTATACAGACAAGAGGCAAAAGACCCCATGCAGGACAAAAAGAAGTATGGCAAGTACAAAGATATCATAAAGGATATGCTCTCCAAAAAGCGCTATCAGCACTCACTTAACGTTGCCGATGCTGCCGTGAAGCTTGCGAAGCTGTACGGTGAGGACGAGGAAAAGGCTTATATAGCAGGTATCCTGCACGATGTATGTAAGGAGCTTCCTCAGGAGGAGCAGCTGGCGCTGGTCCTCAGATCCGACCTGGATGTATGCGAGATAGAGAAGAAGGCTCCGCCGCTTTATCACGCTGTGGCTGGCTCCGTATATGTCAAGGAAAAGCTGGGCATCAACGATCCCGATATTATCTGTGCCATAAGGTATCATACCGTGGGCTGCGGCAATATGGACAAGCTCTCGCAGATCGTGTACATAGCCGACCTTATCTCCGAGGACAGGGATTACAAGGATGTCAAGAAAATGCGCAAATATGCCGAGCAGGGGCTGGATAAGGCAATGCTGGAGGCATTGAAATTCTCGGTAGCCGACTCTGTCGGAAAGGAGAATACCATACCGGTCTCAACGCTTGAATGCTATAATGATTTTGTAAAAGCTAACAGCAAAAAGGAGGTTTAATATGGATCAGAAGCAAATGATCGAGACAATGATAAAGGCGCTTGACTCAAAGCGTGCAGAGGATATCAAGCTGCTCTGTATTAAGGACATTACCGTTGTGGCTGATTATTTCGTTATCGCCGACGGCAGCTCCACCACACAGACAAAGGCTCTTGCCGACGAGGTGGAATTCCGTCTGAAGCAGAACGGCATCGAGCCTCAGCGCGTTGAGGGCTATCAGACCGCTAACTGGATAGCTATGGACTACGGAACGGTCATAGTTCACGTTTTCTACAAGGAGACCAGGGATTATTACAACCTTGAAAGGCTCTGGAACGATGCCGAGCAGGTGGATATCTCTGAGCTTATAGTTAAGGAATAACGGGGAGGGAACTATTATGGGTCATTCTGTCAACGGCAGGAACCTCTGCGGCCTTATCGCGGTTTATATGGTGATCAAGGGGATACTCAATCTTATCCTCGGGTTCGGTGTTACCAATATCATAGCACTGGGCGTATCTGTATTTCTTGGGTATTGTCTTATAATGGGGTTCAAGTATATGAACCTCTTTACTGCAGGCTTCCTGATCGCGCTTGTTGTTTTCAACATCAAGGACAATATAACCGAGATCGGTCTTAACAGGCACCTGATCTATCTTGTTGAGGCAGTCATAGATGTTGTCTGCGCTTACAAGCTGCTGTTCAACGAGGATATCAAAGAGCATTTCAGAAAAAGCTGATTCAGCATTAAACAGTATACTATTATCAAAGGAATGATATAATAATGAAGTACGATTTCAGTTCTGTGGAGAAAAAATGGCAGAAATACTGGGAGGAGCATGAGACCTTCAAGACGGATGTCTGGGATTTCTCAAAGCCCAAGTTCTATGCTCTGGATATGTTCCCATATCCTTCGGGAGTAGGTCTGCACGCTGGTCATCCCGAGGGCTATACCGCTACGGATATAGTATCCAGGATGAAGCGTATGCAAGGCTACAATGTGCTGCACCCGATGGGCTACGATTCCTTCGGTCTGCCCGCAGAGCAGTATGCAGTTACAACGGGCAATCACCCCAACGGTTTCACTCAGAAGAACATCGAGACCTTCTCAAAGCAGCTTAAGGAGCTTGGTTTTGATTATGACTGGTCAAAGATGGTAGCAACCTCCGACCCCAGCTTCTATAAGTGGACCCAGTGGATCTTCAAGCAGCTCTATCTTGACGGCTATGCCAAGTACATAGATATGCCCGTAAACTGGTGTGAAGAGCTGGGCACCGTGCTCTCCAACGATGAGGTGATCGACGGAAAGTCAGAGCGCGGCGGCTATCCCGTTGTCAGAAAGAATATGAAGCAGTGGGTCATCGACCAGCCCGCATTTGCTGAGAAGCTCCTCGAAGGTCTTGACGAGATCGACTGGCCCGAGTCTACCAAGCAGATGCAGCGCAACTGGATCGGTAAGTCCACCGGTGTAGAAGTTGAGTTCGATATCGTCGGGGGAGGGAAGTTCTCTATCTTCACCACCTGTATCGAGACTATCTACGGAATCACCTTTATGGTACTCGCTCCCGACGGCTCCATCACCGAGAGCCTGCTTGACAGAGTTCAGAACCGTGAGGAAGTACAGGCCTACATCGACGAGACCAAGAAGAAGAACGATATGGACCGTACCGAGCTCAATAAGACCAAGTCCGGCTGCGAGCTGAAAGGCGTTACCTGTATCAACCCTGTAAACGGCAAGGAAGTCCGTATGTTCATCGGCGACTTTGTTCTCGCAAGCTACGGTACAGGCGCTGTAATGGCTGTCCCCAGCCACGACCAGAGAGACTTTGAGTATGCTATCGCTCACAATATCGAGATGCTCCAGGTCATCGACGGTAAGGACGAGCATATTGACGTTAGTGAAGCGGCTATGGAAAAGACCGAGTATCTCGGCAAGGGGTATAAGCTCATCAATTCTGCCGAGTTCACCGGTATGACAGTTGAGGAGGCCAAGGAGGCTATCACAGTTAAACTAGAGGGTATGGGCAGAGCCAAGCGCACTGTAAATTACCATTTCCGCGAGTGGATATTTGCTCGTCAGCGTTACTGGGGCGAGCCCGTTCCCGTAGTTCACGGCGAAGACGGCAATATCCATGTGCTCGACGATGAAGAGC
Source organism: Ruminococcus sp. (assembly GCA_017542125.1). Taxonomy (GTDB): domain Bacteria; phylum Bacillota; class Clostridia; order Oscillospirales; family Ruminococcaceae; genus FB2012. The sequence continues at coordinate 335,245 of JAFXXU010000058.1, read as the reverse complement.
TCCCCCTCATCCTGCCTGAGCTTGACGACTACAAGGGCAAGAACGGCAAAGCTCCTCTTGAAAACGCCACCGAGTGGAAGAAGTACGACAAAAACGGCGTTAAGGGCACCAGAGAGACCTCTACTATGCCCGGAAGCGCAGGCTCCAGCTGGTATTTCTTCAGATATATCGACCCCAACAACGATAAGGAGTTCGCAAATTACGAGCTGCTCAAGCACTGGATGCCCGTTGACCTCTATATCGGCGGTCCGGAGCATACCGTTGGTCATCTGATCTATTCCCGTATCTGGAACAGATATCTCTACGATAAGGGTCTCGCTCCCACCAAGGAGCCCTTCAAGAAGCTGGTTCACCAGGGAATGATCCTCGGCGAGAACGGTATCAAGATGGGTAAGAGATTCCCTGAGTTCGTTGTCAATCCCTCAGATATCGTAAGGGATTACGGCGCTGATACCCTCAGGCTCTATGAGATGTTTATGGGACCCCTTGAGGTCTCAAAGCCCTGGAGCAAGGCTGGTGTTGAGGGTGCCAAGAAGTTCCTCAACAGGGTATGGAACTTCTTCACCGAGGAAAAGAACCTCACCGATACCGATGACGGCTCGCTGGCAAAGGTCTACAATCAGACAGTTAAGAAGGTCACAGACGATTTTGAGCAGCTTGCTTTCAATACCGCTATCGCTCAGATGATGATCTTCGTCAACGCTCTGTATAAGAAGGAAAGCTGTCCCAGAGCTTATGCCGAGGGCTTCATCAAGATGCTTTCCTGCGTGGCTCCCCATATCTGCGAGGAGATCTGGAACGTTCTCGGTCATAATGATACTATCGCATATGAGAGCTGGCCGACCTACGATGAGTCAAAACTGGTTGAGGATACTATCGAGATCGTGGCTCAGGTCAACGGCAAGGTCAAGTGCAAGCTGAACGTTCCCGCCGATATCGAGCAGGCTGATGCTATCACACTTGCCAAGGAGAACGAAGCCGTTGCTAAGGCTATCGAGGGCAAGACAGTTGTCAAGGAACTGTATGTTAAGGGCAGGCTTGTCAACATAGTTGCTAAATAATGTGCTTTTTGTCAATTATATTTCTCACATTAAAAATCTTTTAAAGATTTTTCACAAAAGCACTTGACAATCAAGATTCATTATAGTATAATGTTATTTGTAATCATATTGGCATATAATATCAGCAAAGCTGTTTCCGACAGAGAGCCCCTCAGGGCATCGGGACGTAAGGACGTTCAAGGTTTGCGTTGCAGACTACCTTCACTATTCATCAAAGGCTGAGCTGAGCCGATATATTACCTCTGTCATAGGTGGCAAAGGGAGGGAATAATTTTGGCAGAAATCCGTGTAGGAAAAAACGAAACTCTGGATACAGCTCTTAAGAGATTTAAGAGATCCTGCGCCAAGGATGGCGTTATTGCTGAGGTTCGTAAGAGAGAGCACTATGAAAAGCCTTCGGTAAAGCGTAAGAAGAAGTCCGAAGCTGCTCGTAAGCGCAAATACTGATAAGTAAACTAAAAGCGGGCAAGGTTTTGTCCGCTTTTTCTTTTTAAGGAGTCGTTATGATTTTCAGACCTACATATGTATTTGACAAGATCACAGATGTTACCCCGGAGTTCTTAAAGCGAAAGCATATCAAGGGGCTTATCCTTGACCTTGACAATACTCTGACTACGCATAATAACCCTATCCCGCCAAGCTCCAGCCTGGAATGGATAGCTAAGATGAAGAAAAACGGTATTAAGCTGATGATCGTTTCAAACAATCACCCGCCGAGAGTATCGCCCTTTGCCGATCAGCTGGGACTGGAATTCGAGTGCGAGGGCAGAAAACCCCTGACCTTCGGATATACAAGAGCTATCAAGCGTATGGGGCTCACCAACCGGGATGTTGCAGCCGTCGGAGATCAGCTTTTTACGGATATTCTCGGATGCAACTTAAAAGGCATTCGCTCCATATTCGTATTCCCCATCGAGCCGGAGACCAGCAGACCCTTCAGGTTTAAAAGAGCGATAGAGAGACCCCTCCTGCCCAAGTTCCCGGGAGGCAAAAAATGAGCGCCCGTTTCGGCCCTGCCGGTAATTCCGACAGTTTTTCAAAACTGTTTAAGTCCACGGTCAAAGCACCGGGATATCTGAAAGAGATAGGGCTTGATCACTATGAGTATCAGTGCGGCAGGGGAGTAAAGGTCAGCGATTCGCTCGCTTCCGAGCTGCGTTCCGAGGCAATAAAGAACGGGATAACTCTATCCTTGCACGCACCCTATTTTATCTCCCTTTCAAGCATTGAAAAAGAGAAGAGGGATAACAGCATCCGTTATATTATAGAATCCTGCGATGCAGCCGCCCGTATCGGTGCTGACAGGATAGTTATCCACAGCGGCTCCTGCGCGAAGCTTTCAAGGGCTGAGGCTCTGGAGCTTGCAAAGGATACCCTGCTCTGTGCCAGGAAACAGGCCATAGAAATGGGCTTTGAGCATATACGTTTCTGCCCGGAGACTATGGGCAAGGTAAATCAGCTGGGCGATCTTGATGAGGTGCTGGAGCTCTGCTTATTGGATGAGAGCTTTCTGCCCTGTGTGGATTTCGGGCATCTGAACGCCCGCAGCTTCGGCGGTATAAAGGGCAGTGAGGAGTACGAACAGATGCTTAATGCTATCGGCAATAAGCTGGGCAGCGAACGTCTCAACTGCTTTCACTGCCACTTTTCCAAGATCGAGTTTACCGTTCCCGGCGGAGAAAAGCGCCACCTGACCTTTGATAACTGCGGAGTATACGGCCCGCCCTATGAACCTCTTATGGAGCTTATAGCAGAGAAAGGGCTATCACCTGTTATCATCTGTGAAAGCGCCGGCACTCAGACCGAGGACGCGCTTACAATGAAGAAATGCTACTTATCTTCTGTTAAGGAGGAAACTATATGAAGAAAATACTTGTTATCCACGGCCCCAATCTCAATCTTCTGGGAGAGCGTGAGCCCGGAGTATACGGAACCGATACCTTTGACAGCATCAATGCCGAGATCACCGAGCTTGCTCTTAAGCAGGGTATGTACTGCGAGATCTTCCAGTCCAACCACGAGGGAGAGATCATTGACGAGCTTCATCTTGCCCGGAAGAATTATGACGGTGTTATCCTCAATGCGGGCGCTTATACCCATTACAGCTATGCTATCAGAGATGCCATAGCTGCCATAAAGATACCTGTGATCGAAGTTCATCTCAGCAATATCCACGCCAGGGATGAATTCAGGCACACATCTGTCATCGCTCCCGTATGTGCAGGTCAGATCGCCGGCTTCGGCAAATACAGCTATTTTCTGGCTGTTGATGCTTTCAAGAAAATGCTGAAGGATGATGAGACCAATGAATGATCTTTCTCCTCTCTATATGCTGATGAGCGAGATCGGCACCTTTACCGACTGCGCTCTTATAACCGAAGATACGAACCGCCGCTATTTCACTGGTATGAAGTCCAGCGCGGGGACACTTGTTGTGTTCTCCGACGCAGCATATCTAATTATCGACGGCAGATACATTGAAAAAGCCCGCAAGACCGTGACCTGCTGTGAGGTCATCCAACAGCGGAAGATCTATGAGCAGATCGCAGAGCTTATCGAGCAGCACGAAGTTGTTAAGGTCTCCATTGACGCTTCTCATACGACAGTTTCAGAACTTAATGTGCTTAAATCTAAGCTCGGCACCGAGATCGACTCCTCCGATGAGCTTGCAGATACGATCAGAGCTATCAGAGCCGTTAAACGAGGCGAAGAGATCGAGGCTATGATCTCCGCTCAGAGGATAGCCGAAAAGGGCTTCGAGCATATGCTCTCTTTCATCAAAGCCGGAAGAACAGAGAAAGAAATACAGCTGGAGCTTGACTTCTTTATGCTGTCAAACGGCGCCGAGGCGCTTTCCTTTGACACTATCGCCCTCACAGGTAAGAACACCTCTATGCCTCACGGCGTTCCGGGAGATACTGTTGTCAAAAGCGGCGATTTTGTCCTGATGGATTTCGGCGCGGTATATCAGGGATACCACAGCGATATGACCCGTACCGTCTGCGTTGGTGAACCCACCGATGAGATGAGGTCTGTATACGATACCGTTCTGAAAGCACAGCTTGCAGGCATTGAAGCGGTAAAAGAGGGGATGAAAGCCTCGGAGCTTGACGCCGTTGCACGGAAGATCATATCCGAAGCTGGCTACGGCGACTATTTCTCCCATTCTCTCGGCCACGGAGTGGGTATGGAGATCCACGAGGTGCCCTATGCCTCTCCCTCCAGCGATGAGATACTTGAAGCCGATATGGTAGTCACAGTCGAGCCGGGGATCTATCTTCCCGACAGATTCGGTGTCAGGATCGAGGATTTCGTAGTTGTCCGGGAGGACGGCTGCTTCAATATGACAAATGCTCCCAAGGAGCTGATAGTTCTTTGAGGCACAAGTGTAAATAAATTATTAACCCTGCGGAAAATAGTGTTAAAACACTTGCAAAATGATGAGAAATAAGGTAAAATATCTATAAGGGTATCTATGCGTATTCGTATCGGTACCATATGTTGTGTTATGGCATAATAATATAATGGAGGTATAATTTTATGATCACTGCCGGAGATTTCAGAAACGGTGTTACTTTTGAGGAGGACGGCAACGTAATGCAGATCGTTGAGTTCCAGCACGTTAAGCCTGGCAAGGGCGCTGCATTCGTAAGAGCCAAGGTCAAGAACGTTATTACTGGTTCCGTAATTGAAAAGACCTACAACCCTACCGCAAAGTTCCCGACAGCTTTCGTTGAGAGAAAGGATATGGAGTATTCCTACAGCGACGGCGATCTTTATTACTTTATGGATCCTGAGAGCTATGAGCTCGTTCCCGTTAACGCAAGTGAGCTTTCCGACAACTTCAAGTTCGTTAAGGAGAATATGGTCTGCAAGATCCTTTCCTACAAGGGCAAGGTATTCGGCGTAGAGCCTCCTTTCTTCGTAGACCTTGAGGTCACCGAGACCGAGCCCGGTCTTGCAGGTAATACTGCTACCAATGCTACCAAGCCCGCTACTGTTGAGACAGGTGCCGAGATCAAGGTTCCTCTGTTCATCAACATCGGCGATAAGATCAGGATCGACACCCGCACCTGTGAGTATATGGAGCGTGCGTGATCTCTGTTGACGGAGGTGTTTTCTATGGAACTTAAAAACAAAGTCGCCTATCTCAAAGGTCTTATGGACGGTATGAAGATAGACGAGAATACCAATGAAGGTAAGCTGTTCAAGGTCATTGCCGAGGTTCTCGATGAGATCGCCGGCTCCGTTGAAGATCTTGCTGTTGAGGTCGATGAGGCTGTTGAACTGATCGACGCGATAGATCAGGATCTCGGCGAGCTCGAGGATGATCTGTATGAGGACGAAGATGATGACGATGACTTCGATGATGAGGATTTCGACGAGGAGCAGTATGAGTGTGTATGCCCCACCTGCGGCGATACTATAATGCTCAACGAGGCTCTCCTTGCTGACGGCTCTATCGATTGCCCCAACTGCGGCGAAAAGCTTGAGTTCGATTTCGGCGATGAGGAGACTGATAAATAAGTCTTCATTCAAAATCAAATACAATTTGTTTCAGGGGTGGTGAAAGTCCACACCGGAGGTTACAGTCCTCGACCGCAGAAATGCGCTGATTCGGTGAAATCCCGAAACCGACGGTCAAAGTCCGGATGGAAGAAACGACGGTTCTCTTTTGAATTTCTGCCCCCGAGTGTCTTGGGGGCTTTTCATTTCCCGCTGTTTCTCCGAATAATAAACATTATTGGAGGAATTATCAATGAGTACAAATGCTGCCGGCAGCAGAACTGCCAAAAGACTTGACGTAAAGAAGGTCACTATCCTTGCGATGTTTACCGCTCTCGGATATCTTTGCCTGTTCGTTTTCCGTTTCAAGGTCAGCTTCCTGACCCTTGATTTCAAGGATGTGTTCATAACCCTTTCAGGCTTTGTTTACGGTCCTCTTGCTGCTGCGGGAGTAGCCCTTGCCGAGACGCTTCTTGAGCTTGTGACCCTTTCCGATACCGGCTTCTGGGGAGCACTTATGAACTTTGCAGGAAGCGCTGCATTTGCCGTTACAGCTTCGCTGATCTATAAGTTCAACAAGAATTACAAGGGCGCTGTTATCGGTCTTATCGCTTCTGTGTTCTGTATGACGGCTGTTATGCTTCTGATGAATATAATCGTCACTCCCATTTATATGCATACCGATGTAAAGACAGTTACAAGCATGATTCCCAAGCTGCTGCTGCCCTTTAACCTTATCAAGAGCCTGCTGAACGCTTCCATCGCTTTCATACTTTACAAGCCCCTCTCTCAGGCCTTCAAGGCGGCTGGACTCATCCCCAAGGGTGACAACAGCTTCAAGGTGAACCGCAAATCCGTTATCGGTCTGGTGATCGCTCTTGCCGTTATCGTATTCTCAATAGTTATGATCTTCAATTTCTTCGACGGAAGCAGCTTCGAGATCGTTAAGCAATAAACAGTATATAAATAAGCCCTGCACATTGCGTGCAGGGCTTTGCTGTTATATGTCATTCGGAAACGGCTTTCTTAAGAGCCTCAACTCTGTCTGTCTTTTCCCAGGCGACGCCGAGATCTTCTCTGCCGATATGACCGTAGGCGGCAAGCTGCTTGTACTGGGGCTTGCGGAGGTCAAGATCCCGGATGATAGCTGCGGGACGGAGATCGAACACTTTCTTTACTGCCTCAGAGAGCTTTTCGTCGCTTACCTTGCCGGTACCGAAGCTGTCAACAAGGATAGATACGGGGTTCGCAACGCCGATAGCATAAGCAAGCTCTACCTCACACTTGCTGGCAAGACCTGCCGCTACAATGTTCTTGGCTATGTATCTGGCAGCATAGCTTGCAGAGCGGTCAACCTTTGTAGGATCCTTGCCGGAGAAGGCTCCGCCGCCGTGACGGGCATATCCGCCATAGGTATCAACGATGATCTTTCTGCCGGTAAGGCCGCTGTCGCCCTGAGGGCCGCCGACAACAAATCTTCCGGTGGGGTTTACGAAATAGGTGGTGTTATCATCCAGCAGGGAAGCGGGGATAACAGCCTTTATGACCTTCTCGATAATATCGGCTCTGATCTGATCGAGACCGATGTTAGCATCGTGCTGCGAGGATACAACAACAGCGTCTATCCTCTGGGGCTTGCCGTCAACGTATTCAACTGTGACCTGAGTTTTCCCATCGGGACGGAGATAGGGGAGAGTGCCGTTCTTTCTGACCTCGGTTAGCTTCTTTGAGAGCTTGTGAGCCAGAGAGATAGGCATAGGCATAAGCTCGGGAGTCTCGTCGCAGGCAAAGCCGAACATTATGCCCTGATCGCCGGCACCGGTATCGAAAGCATTCTGATCTCTGCCCTCAAGCGCATTGTCAACGCCCATAGCAATATCAGGCGACTGCTTGTCAATGGTTGTCATAACCGAGCAGGTGTGACCGTCGAAGCCGTATTTTGCCCTGTCATAGCCGATACCGATAACGGTTTCTCTTACTATCTGCGGGATATCCACATTGGCTTTGGTGGTGATCTCACCCATGCACATTACAAGGCCGGTGGTAGTAACGGTCTCGCAGGCAACTCTTGACATAGGATCCTGAGCGAGCATAGCGTCCAGTACAGCGTCAGAGATCTGGTCACATATCTTATCGGGATGCCCCTCTGTTACAGACTCGGATGTGAATAAATACTTTGACATATTGTCCTCCTTCTACACATATGAAAACAGTTCTTCTGTTATAATTTCCGTGAAAAACAAAAGGCGCTTCATCCCGAAACGCCTGAAAGATCATTTTCCCTCATCTCTCGGAATAATACCGCAGGATTTGGCACCTTGATCGTAAGATCAGGTTGCCGGGCGTCACAGGACCTGTTCCTCAGCCACTCTTGATAAGGTATTAAATTATAACAGAATTATTATACTACAAATTGTCCCGCCTGTCAATAGCCGGGGAAAAAGTTCATATACTGTCGAGCTTGTAGATCGGTTCATTGGCGAGGATACGCTCGCCGTTTGCGGCGATCTTACCGATAATGCTCTCGCCGTATTTCTTTGAAAGCAGTTCCTCGGCTGCGCTAAGCAGCTCATGACCGCTGTCGGTCCTGTGGTAATCAGTGCCGAGAACATAAACAAACCCGTCTGAGATCAGCTTCTTGCACATCCTCCTGGATGAAAACGAGGTCATGGACTTTGAATTGATCTGACCGATAACATCCAGCTGCATAAGCGCCGAAAGCTCCTTGTAGGAGGTAAAATGCAGATATCTCTCGATATGCGCTATCATCAGCTTGATATTGGTGGAGCCCGCCAGCTCCTCGGTATCGCTTACGATCCCGGAGGTTATCTGCGAATAGGGCATCTCCCACAGCAGGTAGTCGGTGCCCTCAAGGCAGAGCTTGCCAATATCGTCGCAGTGGATAAGCGAGTGATTGTAAAGCACCTCTGCACCCAGCAGTATCTTGGGATGCTCCGGCTTCAGATGCGGCTTGAGCTTTTCGTAAGCTGCGTTCCTGCGCTCAATAAACTCGTCGATGCTGCGCTTGTGGCTGTAATAATGAGGCGTAGCGCAGACAATATTAACGCCGTCCTCAGCCATCATATCAAGCAGTTCTACGGATTCCTCAATGCTGCGGGAGCCGTCGTCTATCTGAGGCAAAATATGGGAATGGAAATCAATTTTCATATCAGTATCCTCCGATAATCATTATACCATTTTTTAGTCGAATAGTCAAGCAAAGATGATTTTGCAAGTCAGAGATATAGAAAAATCATTTTGTAGTTATTTTGTTAATTTTGCCATAGGTTATTGACGAATAATGAAAAACGTGTTATTATAGATTTATCTTTTTTATTAGAAAAGGGATGATTATATGAAAAAACCGTTCATCAGCAAAGAAAAAGCAGAGGAGATCATTGCAAAATTCCCGACACCTTTCCACATTTACGACGAAAAGGGCATCAGAGAGAATGCAAGAGAGCTTTATAAGGCTTTTTCCTGGAATAAAGGCTTCAGAGAGTATTTTGCCGTCAAGGCTACTCCCAATCCCTATATACTTAATATCCTGAAAGAAGAGGGCTGCGGTGTTGACTGCTCCTCACTGACAGAGCTTATGATGTCGGAATGCTGCGGCTTCTCCGGCTCGGATATCATGTTTTCCTCTAATGTTACCCCCGAGGAGGATATGAAGAAAGCCAAGGAGCTGGGCGCATTCATAAATCTTGACGATTTCACCCATATAGAGTATGTTGAGAAGCTCTGCGGGCTGCCTGAGACCATCTTCTGCCGCTTCAATCCCGGCGGGCATTTTGAGCTTGAAACTCAGATAATGGACAATCCCGGTGAAGCAAAGTACGGCTTTACCAGAAATCAGCTCTTTGAGGGTTTCAAGATCCTTAAAGCCAAGGGCGTTAAGCATTTCGGTCTCCACGCTTTCCTCGCTTCAAACACCGTTACAAACGGTTATTACCCCAAACTCGCAAGGATACTGTTTGAGCTTGCAGTCGAGCTCAAGAACGAGACCGGGGCTGATATCAAGTACATCAACCTTTCGGGAGGCGTTGGAGTTACTTATCTTCCTGATGCACCTCAGAATGATATTATGGTCATCGGTGAAGGTGTTCACAAGGCATTTGATGAAGTACTCGTTCCTGCGGGTATGGGAGATGTTTCCATCTTTACCGAGCTGGGAAGATATATGCTGGCACCTTACGGTCATCTGGTTACCAAGTGCATCCATCAGAAGCATATATATAAGGAGTACATCGGCTGCGATGCCTGCGCCTGCAACCTTATGAGGCCTGCTATGTACGGCTCCTATCATCACATCACCGTTCTCGGCAAGGAGAATGCTCCCTGCGACCACAAGTACGATGTTACCGGCGGCCTTTGCGAGAACAACGATAAGTTCGCTATCGACAGGATGCTCCCCGAGATAGATATCGGAGATATCCTTGTTATCCACGATACAGGAGCTCACGGCTTCTCTATGGGCTATAACTACAACGGTAAGCTTAGGTCAGCCGAACTGCTTCTTTGCGAGGACGGCAGCGTTAAGATGATAAGGCGTGCCGAGACTCCCTCCGATTATTTCAGGACATTTGATTTTTCGGGCATTATGGATGAATACATCGAAAAGTAACCGTTCTATGCGCCTTGCCTGACAGCAGGGCGCATATTTATACCTTTAAGGCTGTATAATCTATTAAGATGAACGCCTTGGAGGTATAATATGAAGAAGTTGATATGGCTTATAACCGCAGCTTTGATCTTCGTTTCCTGTTCGGGTGTCACGGACAAGCCTGTTCTGCAAATGAATTCACCGATCCCTGTTACAAATACCAGAGAGGCCAAGCCCGAAACAACCGAAATATCGCAGTACAAGCCGCTGAATTACGATACAGTCAAAGCGGTATGGATATCCTATCTGGAGCTTGCGCCGATACTTGACAGCGGCGAGGAGCATTTTGCATCAGAATTTGATAAGATGTGCCGGGAATGCGTTAATATCGGCTTCAATACTTTGTTTGTCCATGTCAGAGCTTTCTCAGATTCATTTTACCCCTCGGAGTATTATCCTTACTCCAAGGCATTCTGCGGGAATGAATTCGATGCGCTCTCGATAATTGTGAAAACCGCTCATAGATATGATCTTTCGCTTCACGCCTGGATAAACCCTCTGCGCTGCGAAACGGAAGAGGCTTTGAAGGATATGCCCGCCGATTGTGCGGTCAACAAATGGCTCTCCGACCCGCAGAAATACGATGAGTATGTGGTCTATGTCGAGAGCACGAAGCATTATTGGCTTAACCCTGCTGTCCCGGAGATCAGGCAGCTGATCGCTGACGGGGCAGGGGAGATAGTCCGCAAGTATGAAGTGGACGGAGTTCACATCGACGATTACTTCTATCCCACAGATCAGCCCTTCTTCGATTCTGGCATATATGTGGAGAACGATATAGGCATACCCCTATCCGAATGGAGGATGAACAACTGCTCTGAAATGGTCAGGTTGATATATTCCTCAGTAAAACAGGCGAACAGCAGCGTGCTGTTCGGTATAGCACCGCAGGGTAATATCGAGAACAATTACAATTATATGTTTGCTGATGTCAAGCGCTGGATAAGCGAGAAAGGCTTCTGTGATTATATAGTCCCGCAGATCTATTTCGGCTATGAAAACAAGTACAAGCCCTTTGCCGAAACTTTCAGCGTATGGACAGAGCTGCCCCGAGATAAAAGCATCAAGCTGATGATCGGTATAGGTGCTTACAAGATATCCTCGGAGGAGGAGTTTATCGAGCGAGAGGGGATCATCGCCGATCAGATCGGCTTGTCCCTTAGCAAAAGCGATGGTATGGCGCTGTTCTCTTTCCGAAGTCTTTTCGAGAGCGAGAGAGCCGATACAGAACGGGAGCTTGTAGCAGATCGCCTCAACGAAAAATGAATAATTGAGAAAAAGCACTTGCATTTCTTTCAAACCTGTTGTATAATAGAGAAAATACCCTAATAATCAGACGTTTTTACCGGGAGTGATCCTTATGTATAAGATATTGAAGAAAAAGCAGCTCAACGAGCAGGTAGTACTGATCGAGATAGATGCTCCTTTTATTGCCGCTAAGGCTGAGCCGGGACAGTTCGTTATCGTCAGGAGCGATGAGAAGGGAGAAAGGATCCCTTTCACCATTTCTGACTATGACAGAGAAAAGGGAACTATCACCGTTATCTATCAGATCATCGGCGCTTCTACCATGCGGCTTGCACAGCTTGAGCAGGGCGACAGCATCCTTGATGTTGCAGGCCCTCTCGGGGTGGCTACCGAGTATGCCGAGGGTGCAAAGAGAGTGGCCGTAGTCGGCGGAGGTGTCGGCTGCGCTATTGCATATCCCCAGGCAAAGAAGCTTTTCGGTATGGGCGTGACAGTTGATATGATCGCCGGCTTCAGAAGCAAGGATTTCATCATTCTTGATGATGAGATGAGGGCGGCTTCCTCCGAGCTGCATATCTGCACCGATGACGGCAGCTATGGATACAAAGGCTTTGTTACAAACAAGCTCCAGGAGCTTATCGACAGCGGGATCCATTATGATGAGGTCATAGCTATCGGCCCCGTTCCTATGATGAAATTTGTCTGCAGGGTCACAGAGCCCTACGGTATCAAGACGCTCGTTTCCCTCAATCCTATTATGGTAGACGGCACAGGTATGTGCGGCTGCTGCCGTGTCAAAGTAGGCGGGAAGATCAGATACGCCTGTGTTGAGGGTCCCGACTTTGACGGCCATCAGGTTGATTTTGACGAGCTGATGCGCAGGAATTCCACCTACAAGGAGCACGAGGCCAGACATATTTGCAGACTTACGGGAGGTGTAAGATAATGCCCAATATGGATCCGAAGAAAACACCTATGCCCGAGCAGGAGCCACTTGTCCGAGCCAGGAACTTCAAGGAGGTCTCCTACGGTTATACTGCAGAACAGGCTGTCAACGAAGCCAAGCGCTGCCTTAACTGCAAAAACCGTCCCTGTATGACAGGATGCCCCGTAAGTGTTAGGATACCTGAATTCATAGCTAAAGTAGCCGAAGGCGATTTCGAGGGCGCCTACGGCATTATCAAATCTACCAATTCGCTCCCCGCTGTCTGCGGAAGAGTTTGCCCCCAGGAAAGGCAATGCGAGAGCAAGTGCGTAAGAGGCATAAAAGGTGAGCCTGTGGGTATAGGCCGTCTTGAACGTTTCTGCGCAGATCATATGAGAGATAAGCAGCCGGATCCGGAGATACCGACTCCGAACGGTCACAAGGTGGCAATTATCGGAGCAGGCCCCGCCGGTCTCACCGCTGCGGGAGATCTGGCAAAGCTGGGATATGAGGTCACTGTTTTTGAGGCTTTCCATACCGCAGGCGGAGTTCTGATGTACGGCATACCCGAATTCAGGCTTCCGAAGTCAATCGTCCGCAGTGAGATAGAGGGGCTTGAAAAGCTGGGCGTAAAGATCATGACCAATATGGTTATCGGAAAGGTGCTCTCGGTGGATGAGCTCTTCAGTATGGGCTTTGAGGCTGTATTTATTGGCTCCGGTGCCGGTCTGCCCAGGTTTATGGGCATAGACGGTGAGGATCTCGTTGGAGTTTACTCTGCAAATGAGTATCTCACAAGGATCAATCTTATGAAAGCCTATGATGACGAGTATTTCACTCCTATCAAAAAGTCAAAGAACGTTGCGGTCGTAGGCGGCGGCAACGTTGCTATGGACTCCGCTCGCTCTGCTATGAGATTGGGCGCTGAGAAGGTTTATATCATCTACCGCAGATCAATGGATGAGCTTCCCGCGAGAAAGGAAGAAGTCCATCACGCACAGGAGGAGGGGATAGAATTCCGCCTCCTGACCAACCCTACCAGGGTAATCGGCGACAAGAACGGTCAAGTTGAAGCGATAGAATGTGTGAAGATGGAGCTGGGTGACCCGGATGCTTCCGGCAGAAGAAGCCCCAAGGTGATCGAGGGCTCGGAGTTTGCCCTTGATGTTGATACGGTCATAATGGCTCTCGGCACATCGCCTAATCCTCTGCTCAGGATGACCACGCCCGGTTTGGAGACCAATTCCAAGGGAACACTTATAGTAAACGAAAACGAATGCACCACCAAGGAGGGCGTATTCGCCGGCGGAGATGCCGTTACAGGAGCGGCTACCGTTATCCTTGCAATGGGTGCCGGAAAGAAAGCAGCTGCTGCAATTGATGATTATATAAGAAATAAATGAGAAATCTTTTCAAAAATACTTGATTTTATTGCATGTGTATGCTATAATATAAGTTAGTTTTTGAATGGAGGATTGTAAAATGAGTTACGTTTCTTATTTGACCAGCGGTTCAGCTTCTGCCGGTGATCTGCTGATAACCTTTATCCCGCTTATTGTTATCGTTCTTTTCTTCTATCTGTTTATTCTCCGTCCGCAGAGAAAGCAGGACAAGAAGGATGCTCAGATGAGAGAGCATCTTGAGATCGGTGATGAGGTAGTGACCAACGGAGGCATCGTCGGCATCGTATTTTCCGTTAAGGATGATACCGTTGTTATCGAGACAGGCGGCGACCGCTCCAAGATCAGAGTTATGAAGTGGGCTATCGCAAAGAACCTTACAGTTCACGACGATGACAACTGAACATCGAAGCTAAGCCCGGATAATTCCGGGCTTTTTTCGTATATTTCCAAAGCCCTTTGAATATTATGGAAGCAGGGAGGGGATAGCTGTGACCAGACGCAAAAGACTTACCCGTATCAGAGAGCTCACCGCGTCGAGAGCAATGCTTTCGGCAGGGTGGGGGATACTTATAATCCTGATATCTGTGCTGTTGTTTTCATATGTTCTTACGAAGATAGATGTACCGGAGTCTGTGGTATCGGTGGTAACAGCGGCGGCGCTCTGTATCGGAGCCTATGCCGGAGGATTCATCGGAGCCAAACGCAACCGCAGGAACGGCCTGCTTATGGGACTCGTCTGCGGAGGGTTGATATTCATAGTCCTGTTTTTGTTCAGCGTTTTCTTTGCCAAATCCACAGAAGGGCTCTCTGGAGGGGCAAAGCTGTTTATGGTACTGCTTTGCGGTGCCGTAGGAGGGATAGTAGGAGTTAACAGCAAGAGCAAGAGATACTAGTAAAAATATTTAATCTTATGTCATATTTTTTTCATAAAACTCGTCGAGTAATGTGTTATAATGATAAAAATAATATAATTGGAGGAATTTCAATATGAAGCATATCAAGACTATCAACAAGGCTGATCTTAAGGCTACCGCTGCTAAGGGCGGCTGCGGCAAGTGCCAGGCTTCCTGCCAGTCTGCTTGCAAGACTTCCTGCACCGTTGCTAACCAGAAGTGCGAGAAAGAGGCTTAAGACCGTTTCGTGATCGGATATAAAGGGGCATTGTTATGTCCCTTTAATTTTTATATAAAAAAACAGGTGATTATATGATACATAAGTACAAGCTCTCGGGCTATAATGTTCTGCTGGACGTCAACAGCAACGGCGTTCACATCGTCGATGACCTGACCTACGACCTGCTGGACAACGTGGCTCCGCCCTTTGAAGAGAAATGCCCCGAGGGTGTTCTGAACAAGCTTTCAAAGCTCTATGACAGGACAGAGGTTGAGGAGTGCTACGCCGAGATAGTTGAGCTTTACAAGGATCAGATCCTTTTCAGCGAGGACGATTACGAGAAATACGCCAATACCTCTGTGGCTTCGCCTATCAAGTCCATGTGCCTGCACGTTTCCCACGACTGCAACCTCAGATGCAAGTACTGCTTCGCTTCGACCGGTGACTTCGGCGGCGGCAGGATGCTGATGGATCTTGAGACGGGTAAAAAGGCTATTGATTTCCTGCTTAAGATGTCTGCCGAGAGAAAGTACCTTGAGCTTGATTTTTTCGGCGGCGAGCCTCTGATGAATTACGGAGTTGTCAAGGAGATCGTTGCCTACGCCCGCGAGGAAGAGAAAAAGGTCGATAAGCACATCCGCTTTACTATGACCACCAACGGAATGCTCCTTACCGAAGAGAAGATGGAGTTCATCAACGATGAGATGTCAAACGTGGTGCTTTCTATTGACGGGCGCAAGGAAGTCAACGATCGTATGCGCCCCCGCGTGGACGGCAGCGGCAGCTATGACAGGATCGTTGAGAATTTCAAAAAGTTCGTTCCGATGCGCGGTGATAAGGATTATTACGTCCGCGGCACTTACACCAAGTACAATCTGGATTTCTCTGAGGATGTTATGCACCTATATGAGCTTGGCTTTGATCAGATATCTGTTGAGCCTGTGACCGCCGATCCCAAGATGCCCTATGCTATCACCGACGGCGATCTTCCCAAGATCTTCAAGGAGTATGAGATCCTTGCGGACAAGATCTCAAAGATCCGCAGTGAAGGGAAGTTCATTAACTTCTTCCACTTTATGCTTGACCTCGATGCCGGACCCTGCGCGATCAAGCGCTTGAAGGGCTGCGGCAGCGGCAATGAGTATGTTGCAGTTTCTCCCGACGGGTACATCTACCCCTGCCATCAGTTTGTGGGTATCGACAAGTTCAAGATGGGCAATGTCAACGACGGCACCTTCAATTACGATATGAAGAACGAATTTGCTCACGCTCATATCTATACCAAGCCTGACTGCATCAAATGCTGGGCGAAATTCTTCTGCTCCGGCGGCTGCAATGCAAACAATTACCTCTATACGGGTGATATCCACACTTCATACAAGCTCGCCTGCGAGATACAGAAAAAGCGCCTTGAGTGTGCGATACTGCTCAAAGCACTTGAAAAAATGGATACTGCAGAATGATATAATAGCGCTTCCGCTGAAAAACGGAAGCGCTTATGTTATTTCTTCTTTTTGTTGATCTTAAGGTATTTCAGCTGCAGATACAGGAAATAGCTTATCCCGTAAACCGAGAACAGCATGATTATGATGAACAGCGCCCACTTGAATTCCTCGGATTTGAAGAAAGCCAGCGCAATCTTGAAAGTAGATTTGGTGTTCGACCGCTTGACAGATGAGGTTGCGATCAGATCAACCGAGGCGATCTCTTCGCCGTTGTAGTTCAGCTTCATTACTCCCAAAACATCGCCCTTTTCAACGGGGGCTATAATGTTCTCAAAGACCTTGACCGTCTTTTCTACACCGTCTGTTTTCAGATCGGAGGGCCAGAGGAGATTGACGCTCTTGGCAGGCTTAAGATTTACGTAATCCGTACCCTCGCCGAATTCAATGTGAGCCTCTGTAACTTCGCTGCTCTGGTTTATGAAATCGGTGGAGACAAGCGAACCGAATGCCCAGCGGTAGAGGGCGATATGGTCAAGGATATTATAATAAACGTAGTCGTTGCCGTAGATGGAATTGGGATCCTGCTCGCCTTTGAGGATATCAGAGGGCGTTTTTTCAAAGGGAGCGTTCATTGTTACGATCAGATAGCTGCTGCCGTCATATTCGGCATAAGAGGCCAGACATCTGCCGGAATCCTCCTGATTTGAGGTCTTGATACCCTCGGCAGAGGCGTAATAGTATTCCGAGAAGGAGGATACTATATAATTGTTGTTATAGAGCAGCGTCCCGTCGGGATGATCCTCTGTTGCTTCAAGCTGGATATTTTCTTTGCTGCAAATATCGGTAAAGACCTGATAGTTGTTGACCAGATACCTGCAAAGCTTGGTCAGATCCTTACACGTTGAGTAATTCTGAACGGTATACAATCCGTGTGCAGAGGAGAACTTGGTATCGTTCATTCCGAGCGCTTTCGCCTTTTCATTCATTTTCAGAGTGAAATCGAAAAGGCTGTCGGAGAGGTTCAGAGCTGTAATGTTCGCTGCTTCGCAGGACGAGCAAAGGATCATCGCAACGAGCAGATCGTAGTAGCTGACCTCCTCATAGGGGCGTATATCCGCGGTGGGGGCACCGGTCTGATAGAGCTCATCGAAGGCCTCACTTCCGCTGCTGACCTTATTGTCTCGCAGCTTCTTTTCGTTGCCTCCGAACTCATCAAGTATCAGGGCGCAGGTCATCAGCTGTGTCAGATAGCCAAGGGCAAGCTTCTTATCACTTTCGATATCCACCAAAGCTCTGCCACTTGAAAGATCCACCATATATACAGAAGGGGAGTAAAGATATATAGGCACAGGTTCATCATTATCATCCTTGCCGTTTGTCGGTGTAAATGTCAAAGCAGATGCGCAGATGGGCAGAAGCATTACAGCGGAGAGTATCACCGCTAACGCTGCGCACAGCTTGTTTTTGTATTTCATTATGTATCAGTAACCTTTCAGTCTGAGATCCTGTAAACAATCAGATTTGACCGTTTACCTATCCTGTCAACGAGCCCGAGATAGGTCAGAAGATTTAATGCGGTCTGCGCCTTGTCCAGTCGGATCTTAGCAGCTTTCGCAAAATCCCTGGAGGTAAACTCTGCGGGCAGGGGAGAGGGTATGAATCGCCTGTAATCAGCAGAGCAGTCAAATCGCAGCTCGCTGTTAAGCGCAGTGGGGACACGGTCACAGCGGGTAGACCCACGTTTTTTATCACGAGACCAGCCGTTGAGATAACGTGTCTCTTCAAGCTCCAGCATACACAGGCAAAGATGCATCCTGGGATTATCCAGAGTATATTTGATCCTGTATAGCTCATCAACAGAGTCGTAGATATTTCCTCTTTTGGGAGAACGCCTCCGTGAAGTCACCTCGCCGGTATCAAGATCTATCCAAGACAGATACTTGACCTCCGCTATCGGGTAGACGACCGTGACATCACAGTATTCCAGAAAGCATTCAAGCTTTCGCAGCAGCCTGTTGAAGCTCCTGGTCTGTATCTCGATGACACCGTTTTCGCCGACTATATCGGCAACGAAATCACCGACCTTAATCTCCTGATTTTCCTTATGCGGCTCATAGTATTGCTTTAATACAGCGTGGAGAGTCTTTTCACCGAGCGTTCCGATGCCGTTTCTTTCTCTCTCGGCACCGATGACCGAATTACAGGCATCAATAAACCTATCATTGCTCATATTGACACCCCCACATCTTATTATTATATCAGAGATGTCCCGTTATGTCAATCATAATGCAAAAAAATCTGCGCTGTTATCAAAAACAGCGCAGAGGCATTTATCAGGTAATATTTGTTGCGGTGACCTTGGAGAAATATTCTCCTTCAACGAACTCGACCTTCTCGGCAGCCTCGTTGAAAACTTTGGAAAGCGTGGGCTTATCATAGGTGCTGCGCATACTGTCGAGGTTCTTTTCAACATAATCCATATCTATAGGCAGGCGCTTGATTATGAACCATCCGAAGCTTTCCGACTCGATCAGATCGCTGATCTGGTTTTCTTCAAGGCTGAATGCTGCATCAACGAAATCCTGGACAAAGCTGCTGTTCTCCTTGTCGATATAGTAGCCGTCGGGAGAGGTCTCCATTCCCTGATCCCAGCCATATTCGGAAATGAGCTTGGAGAAGTCATCGCCGTTCTTTGCTTTAACGAGGGCTTCCTCAGCTACAAGCTTGGCTGATTCCTTAAGCTTGTTCTGCTCTTCTTCGGAGAGCTCGCTGTATGCAGCCTTCTTGACCTGGTTCTTTTGATAGAGCGAATAGCTCTCATACTCGCTGGCAGTAGACTCGTCGGAGATCTCAGCCTGGCAGTAGTAGGGGATAAGGATGTGGATAACTCTGGAGTATCTGTCCTTGTCCTGAACGACTTTCTTGAAGTCCTCGTCAGAGGTGGTATAAACAGCGGCTACCTTCTCATAGAGCTTGGTGAGCTGCTGCATCTCTCTGAAAGCGTTGGGGGTCAGATGAGCTGCCGAAAGGGCTGCGGCGTAGCTTTCCTCGGAATCATACTGAGCCTTGATCTCCTCGATCTGCTTATCGACTTCGGCTATATCCTCTTCGGAAAGCTTGATGTCATTCTCCTTGGCAAGATAGGCCGTAGCCATATCGCCGATTATAAGGCTCTTGACAGAATCCGTAAAGGTCTTAGCTATCTCTTCATCGGAAGCTATATTATCACGGGAGAGGCCGTAATTTGACTCATAAGCCGAGAGGACATAGTAATAATAGTATCTGAACCTCTCAAATGAGATCTCAACGCCTTCGGCAGTACACATTATCAGATTGGTGGTATCGACAGCGGTGCCGTCA
Organism: Ruminococcus sp.; assembly: GCA_017542125.1. Taxonomy (GTDB): domain Bacteria; phylum Bacillota; class Clostridia; order Oscillospirales; family Ruminococcaceae; genus FB2012. The sequence goes on along the minus strand of JAFXXU010000058.1, from coordinate 315,521 downwards.
ACTGTAAATGAAGGCTCGGCGGTAGCTTCTGCAGCTGAATCACTGGCTGATGTGTTGCTTTCGGTGCCGGAGCCGGATACAGTACTGTCAGATGCGGAAGCGTCGCCGCTGCCGGATGAGCTGTTTGATGAACCGCAGGCTGTGAGCATTGAAGCGCTTATCAGCACTGCCGCAAGGACAGCTGTTATTTTTCTTATCATTTATACTTTCCTTTCCGGAACAGTGTTCCATATGATACAAACAACATTATACTATATTATTGTGTTTGATATGTGATATAATTATTAACAATTTTGTTAATAAATCATTGCTTTTTTGCCTCTTGAAAATATTGGTCAGGCGTGTTATAATACTATCGGAAGGAGTGATCTTCTTGGAATTCGGAAGGTTTATCGCGCACAGAGGTCTTCACGGAGACGGTGTTCCCGAGAACTCTATGCTTGCGTTTCAGAAAGCTATCGATGCAGGGCTTCCTATCGAGCTTGATGTCAGGCTCACCAAGGACGCCAGGGTAGTGGTCCATCACGATAAATGGCTCAGCCGTATGTGCGGAGTAGATAAAAGGATAAATGAGCTCACCTATGAAGAACTGAAAGAGCTATCTCTGGCCGGGACGGATCAGCATATTCCGCTGTTTCGGGATGTTCTGAAATTCGTTGACGGCAGGGTGCCTCTGCTGGTCGAGATCAAGAGAGGTCACGAGCTCGGCGTGCTTGAAAGGCGTACAGATCACCTGCTCAAACAGTATAAGGGCAGGTATGCCGTGCAGAGCTTTCATCCGCTTCATATGCTTTGGTTCAAGCTTCATTCACCAAAGACCTATCGGGGGCTGCTGGTAACTGTGGCTGATGACTGCGAGCCCTTTGAGAATATATCCTCCCATGTGGGCGCTCAGACCTACAGCTGGTGGATATCCTCGCCGGACTTTATCTCCTGCGATATTGAGCTGCTTTCGGACAAGGTGGTCAATTATGTCAGAAAGAGGAACAAAGACCTCTTTGCGTGGACTATCAACTCGGAAGAGTATTACAACAAAGCCAAGGATGTCTGCAAGACGCTTATCTGCGAAAAGTCACCCGACGGATTTGATTTCACCAAGCTTTGAACAGCAAAAAGACCGGCTCATGACCGGTCTTTTGTATTATGACTTGGAAACGAACATTTTCAGAGCCTTTGACAGCTGATCAGGGCAGGACGTCCCGCGCCCGCGGCAGTTGATGCCCTCAAGCTTTTCTATAACATCCTCGACCTTCATACCCTCCACCAGCTTGGCTACGCCCTGGGTATTGCCGTGGCAGCCACCGGTGAAGATCACTTTCTTTACGATATCCCCCTCGACCTCGATGTCGATCTGAGTCGAGCAGGTACCGCGTGTTTTATACGATATTCTTTTCATAATTCCTCCGTTATTCGGGCTTGGGCTTTGCAGCCTTTGCTTTCTGCATATTGGTGTGTATGAGCTTAAATAGCTTGTCAATGTTCTCGGGATCGGTAGTCATCTTTCCGATGTGGGTGGGTACTTCATTATAGAGCCCGTGGAAATCCGAGCCACCGGTGCAGATGAGATCATGCTCCTTTGCATACTCGATAAGCGACTTTTGCTGTGCTTCATCAGCAGAATGGTGATACACCTCGATGCCGTCCAGCTTGCCGGCATCAACGAGCTCGTGGAGCAGGTCGATATTATCGAACATATAAGGGTGAGCCATAACAGCGATGCCCCTTGAGGAATGGATAAGATCCAGAACGAAATTCACATCGGGGTACTCTCTTGTTACAAGGCACTCACCGTTAGGATACTTAAACAGCTGATCGTTCACCTTGCCGTAAAGCTCGGTAGCATAGCCGTAATTAACTAGCGCACGCATAATGTGCTGCTTGTAGATGCTCTTGGAGCCCTTAGTGTACATCCTGACCGCATCCTGGGGAATGGGGTATCTTTCCATTACCTTGTTGATCATATCCTTAGCGCACTCGGTCCTTATGGAACAGGACTTGATGCAGAGCCCCTCGAGCCTGTCAGGCTTCTGAGGTGCATAGCAAAGGATGTGGACCTTCATATTCCTGGTTTTGTCCCAGGCAGAAAGCTCAACGGCAGGGATGATCTTTATGCCGTATCTTTCGGCAAGTATCTGTGCTCTGCTTGATGAAGAGAGCGTATCGTGGTCGGTTATGGCAAGCACATCAAGCTGCATACGCTTTGCCTGTGCAATTACTTCTTCTATTCCCAATGAACCGTCAGAAAGTGTTGTATGACAGTGCAGGTCTCCTATCATTAAAGGTATCCTCCTTGAATTTGCTATGTGTCAGGGTTCACATTATTTCTATTATACTATATTCTATCAAAACAATCAATATAATTATATTCAATTCGACATATTCAACATATATTGTATCTTGTTATTGTAAGTAATTACTAATTCAGACCAGCTTTTTGAACCAAACATCCTTTATCTCAAAGGTCTTTCCGTTAAGATAAGATAGGCATCCGGCATCTGTTGTGAATTCAAAGGTCAGCCGGTAAGCGCAGAGAGCCTGTGTTTTTATATTATACAGCCGATTGACCCTGTTTATTCCGTATTTACCGTCACCCAGCAGGGGATAGCCCTCGTAAGCAAGATGCGCCCTGATCTGATGAGTCCTTCCGGTGATAAGATCCACATCCAGCAGCGCCAGACCCTTTTCACGGTTCTCTCTGATGACCTCATACTTGGTTATGACCGTTCTTGCTCCTTCGCGCATCGTAGGATAGATCTTAACCTGATTATCGTTCTCGTTCTTGATAAGATAGGCTTTGAGCTCGGCTTTTTTTCTCTCGGGTATCCCGACGGTGATACAGAGATAATGCTTTTCAAGCTCCCTGTCCTTGATCTTCTGATTGAGAACACGGAGGCTCTCGGCGTTTTTTGCGCAGATAACTATCCCGGAGGTGTTGCGGTCTATCCTGTTGCAAAGGGCGGGAGCAAAGGAGTTCTCCTCGTTGGGGTCATACTCCTTTTTATCGTAAAGGTAGTGGAGTATCCGCCCGATGAGAGTATCTCTGCTGCCGCTGTCGTCTTCGTGGACCACAAGCCCGACATGCTTGTTAACAAGCAGTATGTTCTCATCCTCATAGACTATATCCAGCACCGGAGGGCATTTCAGAAAGTCGGGCTCACGGGTATTCTCACCGAAGAACTCATCGTTTATATACATCTGCACCTTGTCTCCCTCGGAGAGGCGGGTTGAAATCTCACATCTTTTGCCGTTGAGCTTGATACGTTTGAGCCTGATATACTTGAACAGCAGATTTTTCGGCAGCGCAGGAACGGTCTTTGCTATGAACTTGTCCATTCGCTGATCAGCGTCGTTTTTGTTGACAGTGAATTCTTTCATTTGTTCACTTCCTTGCGGGAAATATACGGTTATAATTATTTTACAATATTTCCAACGGTTTTTCAAGTATATTTTTGCGTATCTCTTTACATTTAAAAAGATTTGATGTATAATTAGAGTAGTCAAACTATTGTTCGTATATCGAGGTATTGTTTATGGACAGATTCAAGCTGGTATCGGATTATAAGCTGTCGGGTGATCAGCCCGAGGCTGTTGATAAGCTCGTTAAGGGGCTTCAGAGCGGTATGAAGGAGCAGACCCTGCTCGGAGTAACCGGCTCGGGCAAGACCTTTACTATGGCAAATGTAATAGAACGGGTTAACCGCCCGACGCTGGTGCTTGCCCACAACAAGATCCTGGCAGCACAGCTCTGCTCCGAGTTCAAGGAGTTCTTCCCCGAGAACGCTGTGGAGTATTTCGTATCCTACTACGACTACTATCAGCCAGAGGCTTATGTTCCCAGCAAGGATGTATATATCGAAAAGGACTCAGACGTAAACGACGAGATCGACAAGCTGCGTCACTCTGCGACCACCGCTATCACCGAGCGCAGGGATGTTATAATTGTGGCTTCGGTATCCTGCATCTATTCTTTGGGCGACCCTGCCGAGTATAAGAATATGGTAGTCTCTGTCAGGCAGGGGATGGAGAAATCCAGGGATAAGCTCATAGCTGAGCTTGTGGGCATACACTTTGAGCGCAACGATATCAATTTCGTCAGAAATAAGTTCCGTGTCAGGGGAGATGTGGTGGAGATATTCCCCGCAGGCTCTACCGATACTATATACCGTGTCGAGTTCTTCGGTGACGAGATAGACCGTATCAGCGAGGTCAATGTGGTAAGCGGAGAGGTTCTCAGGCATCTTAATCACGCTGCTATTTTCCCTGCAAGCCATTATATCGTCGGCAGGGAGAAGATGCGTGAAGCGATAGATGAGATCAGGGAAGAGCTTGACGAGCGTATCAAGTATTTCAAGGACAGGGATATGCTCATCGAGGCGCAGCGTATAGCTCAGCGCACAAATTACGATATTGAAATGCTGGAAGAGGTCGGTTTCTGTTCAGGTATAGAGAATTATTCCCGTATCCTGGCAAGGCGCTCAAAGGGCGCTGTACCTTTCACTCTGCTGGACTTCATGCCAGATGATTTCCTGCTTATGGTGGATGAATCCCACGTTTCGCTGCCCCAGGTAAGGGGTATGTTTGCAGGCGACCGTGCCAGAAAGCAGACCCTTGTGGACTACGGCTTCCGCCTGCCCTCCGCCTTGGATAACCGCCCTCTGACCTTTGATGAGTTCTACGGGCATATCAATCAGGCGATTTTTGTCTCTGCTACGCCGGGTCCTATCGAGAAGGAGAAGTCTCAGCAGATAGTGGAGCAGGTCATCAGACCAACCGGTCTGCTTGACCCGATAGTTGAGGTGCGACCCACCGAGGGACAGATCGAGGATCTTATCTCAGAGATCAACATAAGGATCGAAAAGAGCGAGCGCGTTCTTGTTACTACGCTAACCAAAAAAATGGCCGAGGATCTTACGACCTACCTCAAGGATTTCGGGATCAAGGTCAGATATATGCATCACGATATCGACACTATCGAGCGTATGGAGATCATCCGCGATCTCAGGCTGGGTGAGTTCGATGTGCTTGTGGGCATAAATCTGCTGCGGGAGGGCCTTGATCTTCCCGAGGTATCCCTTGTCGCTATACTCGATGCGGACAAGGAGGGCTTCCTGCGCTCAGAGAGCTCTCTCGTTCAGACCATAGGGCGTGCTGCGAGAAATGCCGAAGGTATGGTCATTATGTATGCCGATACCGTCACCCGTTCGATGGAAGCAGCTATCACCGAGACCGAGCGCAGGCGCAGCATACAGTCTGCTTTCAACGAAAAGCACGGCATCGTTCCCAAGACCATAAAGAAGGATATAAGAGATGTAATAGAGATCTCCACCAAGGAGGAGGTCGAATACTCAGCAAGGCAGAAGTCAAAGCTCTCAAAGAGAGAGACGGAGCAGCTGATCGAAAAGCTCACCAAGCAGATGAAAGAGGCTGCCAAGCTGCTTGAATTTGAGCACGCTGCTTTCCTGCGTGACAAGATAGCCGAGCTCAGAGGAGACAAATAAAAGAAACGGAGTGTATTATATGCCGCAAAATGAGATTGTGATAAGGGGAGCCAGGGAGCATAATCTGAAAAACATTGATCTCACCCTGCCCCGTGATAAGCTGATCGTAATGACCGGGCTTTCCGGCTCGGGCAAGTCCTCACTGGCCTTTGATACGATCTATGCAGACGGTCAGAGAAGATATATGGAGTCGCTTTCATCTTACGCAAGACAGTTCCTGGGTCAGATGGAAAAGCCTGATGTGGATTCCATCAGCGGTCTTTCACCGGCCATATCCATAGACCAGAAGACCACATCAAAGAACCCCCGCTCCACCGTAGGTACAGTTACCGAGATATATGACTATCTTCGTCTGCTTTACGCCAGAATAGGTGTTGCTCATTGTCCTGTCTGCGGCAGAGCGATAGAGCGCCAGACGGTTGATCAGATCGTTGATCAGATAATGAAGCTGGAGCAGGGGACTAAGATCCAACTGCTTGCTCCCATTGTCAGAGGGCGCAAGGGCGAATACCGCAAGGAACTGGAGCAGGCAAGGAAATCCGGCTACGTCCGTGCCAGGATCGACGGGATAACCTACGATCTTTCCGAGAATATCAGCCTTAATAAAAACCAGAAGCACACTATCGAGATCGTTGTTGACAGGCTTATCATCAAGCCTGTGATAAAATCTCGTCTTTCAGACAGTATCGAGACCGTTTCACAGCTGACAGGCGGTATCGTCGGTGTTGACGTTATCGACGGAGAGCCTCTGCTTTTCTCCCAAAGCTATGCCTGCCCCGACCACGGGATCTCGATCGAAGAGCTTGTACCGAGGATGTTCTCATTCAACAATCCGTTCGGTGCCTGCGAGAAGTGTACGGGTCTAGGCGTGTACAAGAAGATCGACCCCGCTCTGATCATCCCCAATCCTGAGCTTTCCATACGCCAGGGCGCTATCAAGGCCAGCGGCTGGAACAGCCTTGATGACAGCTCGGTCTCTATGGCTTATTACAAGGCTATCTCCGAGACCTACGGCATATCTCTTGATGTGCCCGTCAGCGAATTGGATCAGGATGAGCTGGATATTTTCCTTTACGGCACACAGGGGCAGAAGCTGAAGCTTTCCCGCAGCAATGAGTTCTTCAAGCACGAATACAACACCGCCTTTGAGGGTATAATCCATAACCTTGAAAGGCGCTATGCCGAGACTGCCAGCGATTGGGCGAAGGCAGAGATCGAACAGGTAATGAGCGATGAGCCCTGCCCTCAATGCCACGGCGACAGGCTCAACAGCATCAGTCTCTCGGTTACTGTGGGAGGGAAGAACATCTCAGACCTCTGCAAGCTCTCGATCAACGAGGCGTTGGATTTCTTCAATAATCTTGAACTATCCGAAAGGGACAAGATAATCGGTGAGCGCATCATCAAGGAGATCAAGGAGAGGCTGGGCTTCCTTTCAAGCGTCGGCCTTGATTACCTGACTCTCTGGCGTTCCAGCGGTTCACTTTCAGGCGGCGAGAGCCAGCGTATCAGGCTTGCCACTCAGATAGGCTCCTATCTTATGGGTGTGCTATATATCCTGGATGAGCCCTCTATCGGCCTGCACCAAAGAGATAACGACAAGCTGATCGCTACGCTGAAAAAGCTCCGGGATCTGGGCAACACGCTGATCGTAGTTGAACACGATGAGGACACGATGTATAACGCCGATTATATCGTTGACGTCGGCCCCGGCGCAGGTATCCACGGCGGCGAGATCGTCTGTGCAGGCACTATCGACGAGATCAAAGCCTGTGAAAACTCTGTTACCGGCCAGTATCTCAGCGGTAAGAAGAAGATACCCGTTCCCGGGACCCGCCGCGATGGCAACGGTAAGATGCTTGTCGTCCGCGGGGCAGAGCAGAACAATCTGAAAAACATAACAGTTAACATCCCCCTCGGTAAGTTCGTCTGTGTCACCGGCGTTTCGGGCAGCGGTAAGAGCTCCCTTGTCAACGAGATAGTTTATAAGGAGCTTGCGGGCAAGCTGAACCGTGCCAAGATGAGGGCAGGGAAGTTCAAGTGTATCGACGGTGTAGAATATCTCGATAAGGTCATAGCCATTGACCAGTCTCCCATTGGAAGGACGCCCCGTTCAAACCCTGCCACCTATACCGGCCTGTTCAACGACATCCGCGAGCTGTTCGCTCAGACCTCGGACGCTAAGATGAAAGGCTTCTCTGCGGGACGGTTCTCCTTTAACGTAAAAGGCGGGCGCTGCGAAGCCTGTGAGGGTGACGGCATACTCAAAATAGAGATGCACTTTCTGCCGGATGTATATGTACCCTGTGATGTCTGCAAGGGTAAAAGATACAACCGCGAGACCCTGGAAGTCAAATTCAGGGGAAAGAGCATATATGATGTCCTGGAAATGACCGTTGAAGAGGGCGTGTCATTCTTCGCCAATCACGAAAAGATCAGAAGGAAGCTGGAGACTCTCTTTGAGGTGGGGCTCGGGTATATAAAGATAGGGCAGCCTGCCACCACCCTTTCCGGCGGTGAGGCTCAGAGAGTCAAGCTCGCCACCGAGCTTTCAAAACGCTCGACAGGCAAAACTATCTATATACTTGATGAACCGACCACGGGTCTGCACACAGCTGATGTCCACAAGCTGATAGAAGTCCTGCAGAAGCTCTGCGATGCAGGGAATACAGTACTTGTCATCGAGCACAACCTTGATGTTATCAAGACTGCCGACCACATCATAGACCTTGGTCCGGAAGGCGGCAATAAGGGCGGTACGATAGTTGCCGAGGGCACACCCGAGGAAGTCGCCGAAAACAAAGCCTCATACACGGGACATTATCTGAAAAAGGTGCTTAAATAGAGTTTTGGGGAGCGGAAAAATCCGCTCCTCTTTTTTGTTGAATATGCACCTTGAATTGAAACAGGTATTATGATATAATATAAAAGCATCTTCATATGATCCGGAAGGGAATTACAATGATTATAAATATAGATCTTAACTGCTGGGGGCGCTTCTTCAACGTGCCTTGCAGCATAGCCGATAAATATTTAAAGCTCGCCGACGGCGATTTCATAAAAGTCCTGCTCTGCATACTTTCGGGCAGCAGCGGATCCGTGGATACAGAAGCAATATCCGCTCAGTGCGGCATACCCGAGCCTCGGGTAAAGGACGCCGTTCTGTATTGGCTGGGAGAGGGCGTACTGTCCTCCGGGCAGAAGAACGAACCCGAGGCAGAGGAAAAGCCGGCTGTTGCTGCCTCGGTTCCCGTAAAACAGGCTCCGGAGGCGGAAAAGCCTGCTATGCCTGCTCCTGCCAGAATAACTCTTTCTCCGAAGGATCTGGCACAGATACTTGACTCAAACCCCGAGCTCAAATGGCTGGCTTCCGAGTATGAAAAGCTTAAGGGCAGCGATATCAAGCATTATGATGTGCTGGGACTGATAAATCTGACAGAGTATTACGGCTACGACGTTCAATCGCTGATGCTGCTGATCACCTACTGCCACGAGCTCGGGAAGGATTCCATCCGATATATTGAAAGCGTTGCAAAGGACTGGTCTTCCCGCGGTGTGCAGAACTACGCCGATGTCGAGGCCGAGATAATAAAGCAGTCCCGGATAAGATCCTACGAATATAAAGCGATCAAAGCCCTCGGCCTTGAAAACAAGCCGTCCACCAATCAGCTTAAATATATACACAAATGGCAGGAGCTTGGCATAAGCATTGAAATGCTTAGCATAGCTTACGATAAGGCGATGGATGCAACGGGCAAGAACAATTTCAGCTATATCGACAAGATCATAATGGGGTGGTCAGATAAGAATATCTCCACACCCGAGCAGGTCGAGGAGGCCGACAAGAGCTTTGCCGAAAAGGCTAAAAAGAGAAGAAACGATAACGAGAATACCTCCTACGATATAAACAAGTGGGAGGAGATCGCCTTGAATTATGTTCCGAATTTCAAAGGAGGAAACAATGGCTAAATACAGTGAGGAGGTCTTCAGGAAAGCTGAAGCCGTCCTTAATGCCAGAAGGGCCGATGCCGAAAACAGGCAGAAGCTTCGTGAGGCAGAGATATGCGAAAAGCATCCCGAGATAGCAAAGATAAGATATGAGCTCAGAAACACTGGCATCAGGTTCATGGCTGTACTCAAAGAAGCCCGGGATATCTCAGGAAGAACGGAAGAGTTAAAACAAAGAAATCTCGATCTGCAGAAGGATCAGGGCGATCTGCTTGAAGCCTTCACCGGCGACAGGGATTATCTGAAAACCAAATACACCTGCCCTGTATGCAATGATACGGGCTTTACAAACGGAAAAAGGTGCCGCTGCTTTGATGAGCTTCTGCGAAGCTTTGCCTCTGCTCAGTTAACTGATGACTGCGGCATAGCCCTCCACGATTTCAGCGAGTTCAGAACAGACGTTTATCCCAATGGGGGAGCCAACAGCGACAGGGCATATATGCAGACACTTTGTGAAAACTGCATCGACTACGCTGAGGGTTTCTCACTAAAAAGCGCATCGCTGCTGTTCTGCGGAAAGACCGGCCTCGGGAAAACACTGCTCTCATCCTGTATCGCCAAGAAGGCGGCTGAGAGAGGATTCAGCGTGGCATTCGGCTCTGTTTCGGTATATCTCAGAAAGATAGAAGGGGAGCATTTCGGCCGAGAAGCCGGTAATACCCTTTCTCTCCTGGAAAGCTGCGATCTGCTGATCCTGGATGATCTCGGTTCGGAATTCAAGACACCCTTTTATGACGCTGTGCTCTATGAGATCATAAACTCACGCATCAATTCCCACCGCCCCACGATCATTTCCACAAATCTCTCATTGGCTGAGCTCAACAGCAACTATAACGAGAGGATAGTATCCAGACTTATGGGTTTTTATGCTCCGATGATGTTCAGGGGAAATGATGTAAGGCAGATAATCAGGAACTATTAGTAATAATATAACAAAATTATTGACAAATTGTTTAATTTATGATATAATTATCAATATAGTCGAAAGGAACTGTTATGAACTGGATAGAAATAGATATCTATACTACAACAGAGGGCATCGAACCGCTGACCGGATCTCTGCTCGGAATGGGCATAAACGGGTTCGTAATTAAGGATCCGGCAGATTTCGATGAATTTCTCAACGATAAAACGATAAACTGGGATTATATCGACGATGACCTTATGGGTCTCAAAGACGGTGAGACTACCGTGACGGTCTATCTTCCCGAGAACGGTCAGGGCTTGGAGTATCTTGAAGGCGTCAAGCTGGAATTGAAGGCCTTGAAGCAGAGAGATACCGATAACCGTTTCGGAAGACTGGAATATGAGCTCAAAAACGTCAAGGAAGAGGATTGGGCTAACAACTGGAAGCAGTATTTCAAGCCCCTCACCGTAGGAGAGAAGCTGCTTATCAAGCCCTCCTGGGAAAGCGTTGATCCCGACGAGAAAAGAAAGATCCTGGAAATCGACCCTGCCTCCAGTTTCGGAACGGGTCAGCACAATACCACCCAGCTTTGCCTGGAGCTTATCGAAAAGCATCTCAAAAAGGGCGATACTCTCCTTGACTTGGGCTGCGGAAGCGGTATCCTATCCATCGCAGCGATACTCCTTGGGGCAAGCACTATCAAGGCAGTTGATATCGACGATAATTCCGTAAGGATCGCCAGAGAGAACGCCGAGAAGAACCATATATCCTCAGATATATACAGCGCCTATTGCGGCAATATCATTGACGACCGCAATCTTGTGCGCCAGCTGGGGACAGGCTATCAGGTGGTGTGCGCAAACATCGTTGCAGATGTGCTTATAGCTATGAGCGGGAAGTTCAAGGGCTTTCTCGCACCCGGCGGTACGCTTATCGTTTCGGGGATAATCGACAGCAGAAAGGACGAGGTGCTGGATGTTATCGCATCCCTCGGGTTTGAGCTGCTGGAGATCAGGGAAAAGGAGGACTGGGTCGCTGCGGCATTCAGAGCCTTGTGATATTCGGATACGAAAGGAGAAACAATACTTATGCAGCTGTTATTTCTTATCATCAAAAGGACGGAGCTTGTAGATAACATTATGAAAGCTCTTGCCGCGGCAGGAGTTCACGGCGGCACCGTTATAGACAGCGTCGGAATGGCTAAGTCCATATCCTCTATGGACAATCTTCCCACCATCGGCTTTCTCAGAGAGATGCTGAAGGGTGAGGATCCAACCAAGAAGGGCAAGACCATAATTATCGCTGTTGAGGACGATAAGGTGGAGGCTGCAAAGAAGGCTATCCTCGGTATCACCGGTGATCTGACAAAGCCCAATGCGGGAGTTCTGTTCGGAGTTCCTATCAGCTTTGCGCTGGGTATCAACTGACAATACAGTCCGTCGGAGCGTATCCGGCGGATTTTTTGTTAATTTTTTCGTCAGACTATTGCTATTTTCGGAAAAATAAGTTATAATACTATGTGTGCTTTGTCGGAGGCATATCCGATGATATTAAATATGTTGGGAGTATTGCAAATGAAAATGTTGGACACGATCGGTTTCGTTGAAGAATTTGACAAGGAAGTCGGCGAAGCAATGGGTCTTGAGCTCGCCCGCCAGAGAAGAAATCTTGAGCTTATCGCAAGTGAGAACATCGTTTCTCCTGCCGTAATGGCTGCTATGGGCTCCGTACTTACTAATAAATATGCCGAGGGTTATCCCGCTAAGAGATACTACGGCGGCTGCGAGTGCGTTGATATCGTTGAGCAGATAGCTATCGACAGAGCCTGCAAACTGTTTGATGCAAAGTTCGCTAACGTTCAGCCCCACTCCGGTGCTCAGGCTAATACTGCTGTATATTTCGCTCTGCTCCAGCCCGGCGATACCGTTATGGGTATGAGCCTTGATAACGGCGGACATCTTACCCACGGCTCACCCGTAAATATTTCCGGTAAGTATTTTAACTTCGTTCCTTACGGAGTTGACGATAACGGTTATATCGACTATGACGCTATGGAGAAGCAGGCTAAGGAGGTTCAGCCCAAGCTGATCGTTGCCGGTGCCTCTGCTTATCCCAGAGCTATCGACTTTGCCCGCATCTCCGAGATCGCTAAGTCTGTAGGCGCTTACTTTATGGTAGATATGGCTCATATCGCCGGACTAGTTGCTGCCGGTCAGCACGTTTCCCCCATGCCCTATGCAGACGTTGTCACCACTACCACTCACAAGACCCTCAGAGGTCCCAGAGGCGGTATGATCCTCACAAATGACGAGGCTCTTGCCAAGAAGTTCAACAGCGCTATCTTCCCCGGCACCCAGGGCGGCCCTCTGATGCACGTTATCGCCGGCAAGGCTGTTTGCTTCGGTGAGGCTCTCAAGCCCGAGTTCAAGGCTTACGGCGAGCAGATAGTAAAGAATGCTCAGAGGCTTGCAAAGTCTCTGCTTGAAAAGGGCTTCGACCTTGTTTCCGGCGGCACCGACAATCATCTGATGCTTGCCGACCTGAGACCTTTCAAGATTACCGGAAAGAAGCTCCAGCACGATCTTGACGAGGTGTACATCACCGTCAACAAAAATGCCATCCCCAACGATCCTGAGAAGCCCTTCGTTACCAGCGGCGTCCGCATCGGTACTCCCGCAGTAACAACCAGAGGCCTTGTTGAAGAGGATATGGACGTTATCGCAGAGGCTATCTATCTTACCGCTGCCGACTTTGAGGCTAATGCCGACAAGGCAAGAGAGCTCGTTACCGGCATCTGCAAGAAGTATCCTCTCTACGAATAAGCTGAAACATATACAACGAATAAAGCCTGCCGATCCGGCAGGCTTTTTGTTATTCATCGTCGCATTCGATTATGATGATATTTTTGTCTCCGTCCTCCAGGATCGTTTCCTCCTGGGGAACATCAGATATTCCAGCCTCTCTTTCCTCATAGGGGAGAATATCGAACAGCCTGCCGGTAAATGGCTGGAGCTCCAGTCTTGCTGTGCCACCAAAGCCGTTGGCATATATGATCTCGGGCTCATCGGGCTTATGAGTCGTGCCGCTGTAAATATCCCAATCGCTGTTGAGTATCTCTCTGAGAGTGCATTTTTCGCCCACCGGGAGTGTAGTGCTTCTGACCTTGTCAGACAGATTGAAGACGCAGGCTATCCTGTCATCTCCGCAGGAGCGCTCGTAAGCATAGACGCAGTCCCTCTCATCGTTAACGATCAGCCACATAAAGGACTCATTGTTATGGTCGCCGTTATACAGGCTGGGGCGGGAGGTGTAAAGCTCACCCAGCTTGCCGAAATACTCCCGGAAGCTGTCGTGGAGGGGGTATTTTAGCATGAACCAGTCAAGCTCCTTGCTTTCGTCCCACTCACGGAAGTGCCCGAACTCGCTGCCCATAAAATTCAGCTTCTTGCCGGGATGTGTAAAAACATACATATAAAAGGCTCTGGCCTGCGGGAATTTCTGATCGTAATCGCCCCACATCTTCTGGATTACAGTTGCCTTGCCGTGGACGTTCTCGTCGTGAGAGAAGGGAAGCAGGAAAAGCTCATTGTAGAAATACATCATCGAAAAGGTGAGCTTGTGATAGTGGGCAGGCCGCTCTGCCGGCGGAGTCTTGAAGAAATTGAGGGTGTCGTGCATAAAGCCAAGATCCCATTTGTAGTCAAAGCCAAGCCCGCCGTACTCTACGGGGGCGGTTATTTTCGGGAATGCTGTGGAGTCCTCGGCTATGAGCATAGCTGTGGGATGCCGCTGACGCAGCCCGCTGTTCATTCTTTTGATGAAATCCAGCGAGGTGGGGTTAACGCCTCTGTGCTCGTCGCCCATCCAGTAGATAGCACGGCTTATGGCATCCATGCGCAGACCGTCGGCGTGGTATTTTTCCAGCCAGTAATTCGCTGCCGACTGCATAAAGCACATGACCTCACGGCGGGAGAAGTTGAAATTGCAGGTGCCCCATTCGCTGACGGTAACGTTGCTGTTGTTGTATTCGTAAAGCTCCGAGCCGTCGTATTTTATAAGGCCGTAATCGTCAATGGCAAAATGGACGGGAACAAAGTCCAGGATCACGCCTATACCGCTTTGGTGGCATTTATCTATCAGCTCCATAAGCTCCGATGCTGTGCCGTAGCGGGAGGTGGGGGCAAAGAATCCGGTGTTCTGGTAGCCCCAGGATTCATCGGCGGGGTGTTCGCTTATGGGCATAAGCTCGATGTGTGTAAAGTGAAAACGCTTGCAGTATTCTATCAGCTTATCGGCTATGGATGTATAGGTGTACCAGCCGTTCTCGCTGTCGGGATCGTGCATCCATGAACCCAGATGCAGCTCGTAGATGTTCATGGGCTTGTCGTAGTTTTTGGTGCGGGTGCGCATCCATTCACCGTCACCAAACTTATAGGCATTGATATCCCGGGTGTAGGATGCGTAATTCGGTCTAAGCTCCATTCCGAAGCCGTAGGGGTCGCAATGCTCCCGCCTCTGACCGTCAGAGCCGTAGATAATGTATTTATACATCTGATCGTAATCCGCCTCATTGCACCACAGCTCCCATACCTGGCCGTTTTTCTGCATAGGCTGTTCATTCCAGCCGTTCCATTCACCGACGACGGAAACACTCCTTGCATTGGGGGCAAAGGTACGGAAGACCATACAGCCGTTTTCCTTATGAGCCCCGAAGTATTCGTAGGCATCGAACACGTTTCCCATATAGAATTCGTGCATATCCATATGCTCGACCTCCGATATTTAATGATATAAAATTGCCACATTCGCAGGGAGTGCCGTTTGCGGCACAGATCTGCGAGGGCTTAATGATAAATATAATATCAGCTTGCTGATATTATAGCACAAAAAAGACAATCTGTCCACACATAAAAAAGGCAGCAGTTATATCACTGCTGCCGTATTATCAGATATCAGATAACATCATCTTCCTGATTGGGGATGCTGAGCTGCTTCTTTGGTACTCTCTTTATGGGATCATAGAGCCACTTCTTGCAGCTATAATCAGCGTCTACAAGACCCTGCTTCTCACAGAGGACCTTGTTGCCCTCCTTGGAACGGTTACCGTAAGCACAGTATGAGCACGAGGGCTGAATACCGTTGCCGAAAAAGTTCTTTTTCTTAGCCATAGTATAAAAACACTCCTTTTACAGCCAAAATGATCTTTTTTACTAAATCATTATATCATACTCTTTTAAAAAAATCTACCCTTTTTTCAAAAACTAATAAAAAAATCATCATTATCAAGCAAAGTGAGGGTACAAAATTGTCTATTTCGACGATTATGTGTTTTTCTCCAGAAAATGCCGGCAAACTGTTATCCAGAATTAACCAAGCATACAGTTCGGCCAGCAGATAATTGAGAATGATCCGAACCGGGAGCCATTTCAAAAACAGTTTCAGCGGGAATTTTCCGGCGATCAGAGCCTTTATCTGCATCAGAACACAGGCTCCGCCAGAACCTATTACAGCAGCTGCAGCGCTGATGCTACCCACCGCATTGGGCGACAGGTCGGTAAGCCTTGTGACCTCCAGGAAAGAACGAAGTATAGTCAGCCCGGTATCTCCCAGAGAGAACAGCTGCTTTACCGCTGCTAATACGCCGACAGCTTCAAGCAAAGCCGTGATCACAGAGAAGAATACAATGATCAGGCACATCATGAGAAGCGCTTCACCCGCATCTGTCACGGAATTGACCAGCAAGCTGCTCAAAACACTGTTTTGGCGTTGATTTGAAGCGATAACTCTCGGCCTGTATAGCCTGTTCACAACAGCAGCCAGTATGAGATTAGTAGTCAGAACGGAGAGCAGGATGACATATCCGATTCTCTTGTTATTATATACACCTATCCCGACGGCGTTGATAATGAATGCCGGGCCGGCTGAATAACAGTATATGCTCATCGCTTCGGCGGATCGTTTATCTGTTTCACCGCTGTGTATCATATCTCCGAGCATTGAAACGCCCACAGGGTATCCCGCGGAATTTGAAATAAGAAACAGCGAAGCCGTTCCCTTTGGCAAACAGAGCAGCAAAGAGAAAAGCCTGTCAAAGGGCTTGGAGATCAGCTTTGCTGCACCGGAGCCTATTATCAGCTTGGAGATCACCATAAACGCAAACAGAGAGGGTATCACCGTCCCGATACAGCGCTCTATGCTATCTGTTACAGCCTCCGATGCCTGCCGGGAATATATCAGCGTACCCGCTGCTAGCAGAGTCAGAAAGCAGGCAGCAGAAACGCTCTTGAACCTTTTCATCGTATCTCACCCTTTGAATGTATATGAGAGATAAGCCCGAAATATAATAATACCGATAGGGGGGCTTTGATATGGGTTCGATCAGGGAAAAGCTTATCAACGCTGCAGGGGCGTATTCATTTATAACGGTTACATCTGACAGCAAGGTGCTGGTCGAGGGCTGCCAACAGATTATTGAATGTACCGAGATACTTGTCCGTTTGAGGACGAATAGGTTTGAGGTTGAGGTGTGGGGCCGCGATCTGTTCCTGACCAGCTTTACAAACAGCAGTATTGAGATCAACGGGCGGATCGTCAGCATCAATCTTGAACGCAGGAAAAGAGGGGAGAGCAAATGATATTCGGAACTGTTCTTCTAAGCACCGATGCGGAGAGGTCATACAAGATCTACCGATACATAACAGATAACAGGTTTCCCGTCAGACTTATCGGAGAAAGAGCCGGCAGAGTGGAGATACTTGTCTCCTCCGGCTTGATTAAGGAGCTTACTGCTTTTCTGGACAGCAATAGAATAGAGTACAGGGTAATCTCAAAGAGAGGATTGCCGTTGATACTGTACGCTCTGAAGAATAAGATAGGCCTGCTGGCAGGGGTGATAGTTTCGTCAGTTATTATGATCATCCTGTCAGGCAGGATATTCAGCTTTGAGGTGCTGACTGATAACGAAAGCCTCAAGGAAAGTGTTATGGCTGTACTGTATAACGAGGGCATAAGGGCAGGGGAGCCTGTATCAGAATGTGATCTTACCGTCGCGGAAAGAGCCTTGAAGAAAAAGATCCCGGAGCTTTCCTGGGCGGGGATATCCGTTGAGGGAAATAAGGTGATAGTAGATGTCAACGAGTTTACGGAGAAGCCGGAGTATACGCAGAAGCGCTTGCCTACCAATCTCATAGCCAGAGAGACCGGAGTTATCGAAAAGCTGGATCTTAACGACGGGATGCTCCTGCTCCCGGTGGGAAGCGGTGTGAGCAAGGGGGATATCATCGTCAGCGGCAAGGTCGTGACCGACAGGGTCTACTACAAAAACGGCGAAGAGCGCCACGATATATTTGAAAAATATACACGCTCCATAGGAACTGTTTACGGCAGCTTTGAGCGGTGCGTTAAATTCGTTCAGCCCTACTGTAAAGAGGAAAAGGTACTATCCGACGATACTGAAAGACGTTATACCCTTGATATCTTTGATGTAACTGTGCCGTTGTTTTTTGACAGCTCTCCCGAATTCAGCATTTCAAAGACAGAGGAGCATACTCTGAGCATACTCGGTTTTGATCTGCCCTTAAAGATAAACAGCATTGATCTGACGGATTACTCTTATATACAGAGACCGTTGTCAAAAACAGAAGCCGAGGAGCTCGTTTACCGGCAGGCTGAGGCATATGAACAGAACTTTCTGACAGATTTTGAACTCAAAAACAGAAAAACAGAGCTAAGCTGCGATGAAAACGGGGTAACATTGACAATTTTATACAGCTTATACGGTCAGATCAGTGAAGAAGTTGAATTTTTTATAGACAAATCATAAAAATATGCATTTTATAGTGAAAAAATTATTGCATTTGATAAAAAGATGTGTTATACTGATAGTGGTATGTAATAACTTAAATCGGAAGGAACTTTTATCTTATCAATGGCAGAAAGAATTATAAACGTTGACAGGCTCGAGGCTGTCCTTGACCTGTTCGGGAACTATGACGAAAACATCAATATCATTCAGAAAGAATACTCTGTTGCCGTTTTGAGCAGGGGAGGGGACATCAAGATCTCCGGCGATGAGGAGAATGTCTACAACGCCTCCAAGGCGATCGAGGCTCTGCTGGAGCTCGCTTCAAAGGGTGAGCAGATCAACGAGCAGAACATCAGGTACGTTATCTCCCTCGTAAAGGAAGGAGCTCACGAAGAGCTCCACAAGCTGACCGCTGACGGTATCTGCGTTACTATAAGCGGCCGGATAGTCAAGCCCAAGACGCTGGGTCAGAAGAAATACGTTGAAGCTATCAGGGATAACACCATAGTGCTAGGCGTCGGCCCCGCAGGAACAGGCAAGACCTATCTCGCTGTGGCAATGGCTGTCAAAGCGTTCAGAGCCCACGAGATCAATAAGATCATCCTTACAAGGCCCGCAGTTGAGGCTGGAGAGAAGCTCGGCTTCCTGCCGGGCGATCTGCAGAACAAGGTGGATCCTTACCTTAGACCGCTTTACGATGCGCTCTTTGAGATGCTGGGACCCGATACCTTTGCCAAGCAGCAGGAAAGAGGCTGCATTGAGGTCGCTCCCCTGGCTTATATGCGAGGCAGGACCCTTGACGACTCCTTCATCATCCTCGATGAGGCGCAGAACACCACTCCCGAACAGATGAAGATGTTTCTGACGAGGCTCGGCTTCAATTCAAAGATCGTTATTACGGGGGATATAACTCAGATAGATCTTCCGGACTCCAGAAGGTCCGGTCTTATAGAGGCTATCAAGGTCCTGAAGGATGTTGACGATATAGCTCAGATCAGGTTTACCGAAAAGGATGTTGTCCGGCACAAGCTGGTCCAGGATATTATAAAGGCTTACGAAAAATTCTATGAAAAGGGGAATGTGAATCATCATGGGAAAGGTTAAAGTATTGATTACAAACGATCAGCACGATATCAAGATACCTACCGGCATAAGGCTCCTTATCAGAAAATGCTGCCACGCCGTACTTGAGAGCGAGGGCTATACCGACAGCTACGAGATAAGTGTATCCTTTGTAAACGATGAGGCTATCCATGCACTTAATAAGCAGCACCGTAATATCGACAGTGCAACGGATGTGCTTTCGTTCCCTTTGGGTGAGGACGGAAAATTCGATATCAATCACGAGACGGGTGCATACCTGCTGGGTGATATCGTTATATCCATTGAGACCGCTTACAGACAGGCTCAGATCTACGGCCATACCCTCGAACGTGAGATGGGCTTTCTTACCGTTCATTCCATGCTTCACCTGCTGGGCTACGATCACGAGCAGGGCAAGCTCCAGGAAAGGATCATGCGTGAGAAGGAGGAGGCTATCCTTGCAAGCCTCGGCATCTCCCGTGACGAGACCTTCGTTATCGAGGAGCACTCCCACAAGGATTGATCACTGTTTACAGGTTTATAACAGCATAAAAAACGAGCGCAATGTGAGAACTCATCTTTGCGCCGCTTTTTATGTTACGGTATATGCAAAAAGAAAGGAAAGACATAATGGCAGAAGCAAAAAACGTATTCGTTACGATAATCGGGCGTCCTAACGCGGGAAAATCCTCGCTGCTGAACGCGCTGATCGGTGAGAGGATAGCTGCTGTCAGCAGCAAGCCCCAGACCACCCGGACCAAGATCACAGGTGTGCTGACCCGGGGCGAGACCCAGTATGTTTTCATTGATACTCCCGGTATGCACAAGGCCAAAAACAAGCTCTCAGAGCATATGGTAAAGACTATAAGCGACTCTGTTGCAGAATCTGAAACTGTGCTGCTGGTGGCTGATGCCTCCAAGGAGATATCCGATGCCGAAAGACGGCTTATCTCCGAGCTTTCGGGGCGCACCCACGTTATTCTTGCCCTGAACAAGATCGACCTGTTTGAGGACAAGTCCCAGGTCATAGCAAAGCTTTCGGAGTATTCCAAGCTCTATGATTTTGCCGAGATCATCCCCATAAGCGTCGTTGAAAAGGACGGGCTTGATCTTGTTATGGAGGCCATCGACAAATTCGCCGCCGAGGGGCCTCACTATTTCCCCGATGATATGCTGACCGATCAGCCTGAAAAGGTGATCATGGCTGAGATCATCAGAGAGAAGGCGCTTGACCTCCTTCGGGATGAGATCCCCCACGGTATTGCAGTTACGATCGAGCGTATCGGCGAGCGTGACGACCGCAGCGGTGAGGCTATACTCGATATAGAGGCCACTATCTACTGCGAGAGGGATTCCCACAAGGGCATCGTAATTGGAAAGGGCGGCTCTATGCTGAAACGCATAGGCTCCGAGGCCAGAGAAGAGCTGGAGACCTTCTTCCGTATAAAGGTCGCGCTGCAATGCTGGGTAAAGGTCAAGGAAGGCTGGCGCAACAGGGAAGCCCTGATCAAGAATTTCGGCCTTGACTGAAATAATGTCAGCCTTTTCTATTATTTGTCAGTGCATATGAAAGCAAGCAGTACAGATAATAACAGAAAAGGGAGGCGTTTGTATGGAGCTTTGGGACAGGTTTATGCTTACGGGAAGTATCTCGGATTATCTGAGATACAGGCAGGCTTTGGAGGATAACGGCAATGATAACGCTGAAGGGTCTGATAATAAGAGAGGAGCCGAGAGGGGAGAGCAGTAAGTCAATTTATGTGCTCACTGCCGAGCGCGGCGTTATCAGCATTTTTGTCAGAGGCGGGATGAAGAGCGGAAAGAATTCTGCTTCGACACAGCTTTATGTCTACTCGGAGCTTTGCCTGGAGACCAAGCAGAACGCCAAGGGTGAGACTCTCTATTACCTCAACAGCTCCGAGCCCCAGGAGATGTTTTACGAGCTGAGGCTGGATATCCTGAAAATGTCGCTTGCAGCGTATCTGTCCGAGCTGCTGTATTTTTCAAGAGTTGAGGATGCTTCGGACATCAACGAGGTATTGCGTCTGACGCTCAATACCTTCTATTTTTTGAACAAAGGTACAAAGGACAGAGAGCTTCTGAAATCCATATTTGAGTTCCGGCTGCTTTGCGATACCGGGCTGCGCCCCGATCTGGTAGCCTGCTCAAAATGCTATAAATACGAAGACGACAGAATGCATTTCAATATCCGCTCCGGGACTCTGGAATGTGAGGATTGCTGTGAAAACAAGGACAGTATGTTCGGATATGTGCTTGATAAAAAGCTGCTTTATATCCTCAGGCATATCGCGCTGACCGATTTCAACCGGCTGTTTGCCATCAGGATCGCCCCCGAACTCCAGGTCAGGCTGACAGCGGTCACAGAGGGATTTGTTAAATACCACTTTAAGGAAAGATTTAAAACGCTTGAATTCTATCGGGCGTTATGAGGTAATACAATGAATATATACCACGAAAAGCTCGAATTACATAAGATACTCGAGCTGCTTGAAAACGAATGCTCTAATGAGACGACCAAGAGAATGGCAAGGTCTCTGGAGCCCTTTGACGGCATAGAAACTGTCCGCGAAGAGATCAGTAAGACCTCCTGCGCACTGGAGCTGTCCATTAAGCTGGGAACACCTGTTTTCCATAATTTCAAGGATATTACAGGCTCGGTAAAGCGTGCCGATTCCGGGGCTGCGCTTTCGCTAAGTGAGCTTATCGAGATCAAGAGGATGCTCCAGCAGATCGGTATGCTCAGCGATTGGTACAAGGATGTTGAAAACAAGGATAACCCCCTTGACAGGTGCTTTGAGATGCTGTTTCCCAACAAATACCTGGCGCAGAAGCTGGAGGCTGCCATCATAGACTCTGAGACTGTGGCTGACGATGCAAGCCCTACGCTGGCATCCATCCGTAAGAAAATAAGGAACTCCGAGGTCAGGATCAGAGAGACCCTTGACAAGATGATAAAATCCTCTTCGGTGCAGAAATATCTGCAGGATTCTATCGTTACAATGCGTGACGGAAGATTTGTCCTCCCCGTAAGGACAGAGCATAAGGGACAGATCAACGGCCTTGTTCACGATACTTCTGCCACCGGTTCGACTATGTTTATTGAGCCCATGTCGGTGGTTGAGGCCAATAACGATATCAGGATATTAAAAGGTGAAGAGCAGGACGAGATACACAGAATCATTATGGAGCTCTCTTCGGACTGCGCAGCCTTCAAGGATCAGCTGCTTTCCGGATATTCAGCATCAGCTGAGCTGAATCTTTACTTTGCAAAGGCTTCGCTGGCTGCTAAGATGCACGCCTGTGAGCCTGAGCTGAACGATGATAACATTATTATATTAAACA
The DNA here is from genome assembly GCA_017542125.1 of Ruminococcus sp. GTDB lineage: Bacteria > Bacillota > Clostridia > Oscillospirales > Ruminococcaceae > FB2012. The sequence continues at coordinate 292,858 of JAFXXU010000058.1, read as the reverse complement.
AAGCCCGACATCCGCTCATAGATGCAAAGAGGGTAGTGCCCATTAACTTTTCCCTGGGAAAGGATTATGATACCCTTATAATCACCGGCCCCAACACCGGCGGCAAGACCGTGGTGCTGAAAACCGTCGGTCTTCTGACGCTGATGACTATGTGCGGTATGCTTATCCCTGTATCGGACGGCAGCTCAATATGCGTATATAAGAATATTCTTGTTGATATAGGCGATCAGCAATCTATTGAGCAGAGCCTATCCACATTCTCATCACATATGAACAACGTCATTGAGGTGCTAGACAAGGCTGATTATCAGAGCCTAGTCCTGCTTGACGAGCTTGGCTCCGGCACCGATCCCGTTGAGGGTGCGGCGCTGGCGGTAGCCATAATCGAGCGTATCAGGCAGCAGGGAGCTTCTGTTGTTACGACTACCCATTATCAGGAGCTGAAAATGTACGCTCTCGATACTAAGGGCGTTGAGAATGCCTCCTGCGAGTTTGATGTTGAGAATATGCAGCCTACATACAGGCTTATAATCGGTGCTCCCGGTAAATCAAACGCATTCTCCATCTCCGGAAAGCTCGGTGTTCCAAAGGAGGTCATCGAGCACGCAAGATCCCTGGTTTCGGACGATAACAGGCGCTTTGAGCAGATCATCGACAGTCTGGAGGGGATGCGGCTCCATCTGGAGGACGAGATCAGAAAAGCCGAACTCGACAGGCGCGAGGCTGATAAGATCACCAAGGAGCTAGAGGTCGAAAGAGACAGATTCTATAACGAGAAGGAATCAGAGCTTGATGCAGCGCGAGAGCGTGCCGCTGACATTGTTAACCGTGTCCAGCGCGAATCTCAGGCACTGGTGGATGAGCTGGAAAAGGTCAGGAAAGAAAAAGAGGCTGCTGATTTCTCCGATAAGGCACTGAAAGCCAGACAGCATCAACGCCAGGTGATGAACCGTTTATATCAGGAGGCAGACCCCATCTCTGAAAACAGCAACGAGGATTATGTACTTCCGAGGCCCCTGAAAAAGGGCGACAGCGTCCTGATGACAGATTCAAAGCGCAAGGCGATACTTGTCTCCGAGCCGGACAGCAAGGGAATGTGCTATGTTCAGGTCGGTGTAATGAAGACCAAGGTAGATTCATCTAAGCTGCGGCTTTTAGAGAAAGAAAAGCCCCAGAAGACAAAGAAAGGTTCCGGAGTATCCACCAAGGGTGTTGAGAGCCGTATGACCAGGACTGTCCGCACCGAGCTGGATATCAGAGGCTATACCGCCGACGAGGGCGTTTACGAGGTGGATAATTTCCTTGACGCCGCAGTATTATCCGGGATCACGATAGTCACAATCATTCACGGAAAGGGTACAGGTGTACTGAAAAATGCTGTCAGAGAGCATCTCAAACGCCACCCCCACGTTAAGTCATCCCGCCGCGGCCTTTACGGAGAGGGCGAGGACGGCGTGACCGTAGTTGAGCTCAAATAAAAGAAACCGACGGGGCTTTATAAGCACTCCGTCGGTATTTGTTTACATATACAGCTCTCCGTCAAAGAATCTCTCCTGGAACTCTATGTAACTCAGGATCTCTTCACTGGTAAAGGTCATCCCGTCGGCAGCAACGATCCATTTGTCCTCGTTGTCATTCAGACGGTGATAAACGGCGATCACCTTTCCGGAGAAAGTCTGTAACGGCTCATTTACTCCCAAGATGTAGACATCCTGTTCAGCGCCGTCGCCGCCTATCACGTTATTAACATAACCGTAGTTGACTTTATAAACAAGGGACTTGAACCTCGGATGAGATGTACCGAGCGGCCTGTCAACGGTGCAATCGACGTTGATCCCTATTATATCGGAATAATTGGGAGTATTCGGCTCTTTGTTCAGCAACGCCTCAATGAAATAATGCTTTCGGTCAAACCAGCTGCCGTCCTTGCAGCAATCGTCGATGTGGCGGACTTTTATAATGTCGAAATCCTTGAACAGCCGCTTGATATCCTCCTGATCCACAAAATAATGGGGAACGCCTTGCTCGGGGCCTTCATTTTTGATGACTGTATTCGCATCAAACCTTGGCAGCCCGGACTTGGCAAAGGTATAGGCATCCTTTGAGCAAAGAGTAAGAAAGATAGTCCCGCCCGGTTTCAGAACACGTTTAATCTCCGTCATCAAGCGTTCCATGCCCTCACTGTCACAGTGACCGGCAGAATGCATTGCAAAGATACAGTCAAAAGCATCGTCGGAAAAGGGGAGTGCTTCCATATCAGCTTTCCTGCAGGCGATATCCACGCTGTTCTCCCTGCAAAGCTGCTTGACGCTGCTAAGAGCTTCATTGGAGATATCCACAGCTGTTACCTTAAACCCGCAGGCAGCAAAGAGCAGAGAATGCCTCCCCAGCCCGCAGCCGAGATCAAGCACGCTGCGGCGGTTTTCGCGGCGCCACTTCTGAGCGTAATAGTAGCTTTCTTCGCAAGGTTCCAGCCAAGTCTTTTTGTCAGAAACAGCGCTCCAATCAAAGGGTATGTAGTCTTTCACAGCTTACACCTCTCAAAAAAACAGTATTCAGACAACAGACGGTCTGTTTATATCGAAAACATCGACGTCATTTTCCTCCAGCAAGTCCTCAAATGCCGTAAAACCGTGGGTTTTAATGAATTCAGCTTCATTTTCCGATACTAAGAGCGCCATCAACATACGGCATTTGTCATCTATTTCGGCGAAATCATCCGGCAAAAGGAAAATATCGGTAAAATATACTGCGGATTTGCCGTGCTTTGATGAAAACCCGGTCGAGACAGCATCTGCGCCTGTAATGAGCGATCCATGGCTTAGAGAGAGACCATTAGTTACAGCATAGAATACGGAATTGATAAAAACCTCAGCGCAGGAATCATAGTCGCTGTCTGTAACGAGTATGGCCTCACAGCAGCCTCCGACCTTATCAGCACATTTGGACAGTCCGAATGTAGCAAACAGCAGACAGTCACGGATAGTATTATCGTAGCCGAGAAGCTGTATCTGATCAGAGCCGTTGGAATAGATATCTGCACCGGCATATTCGCCGAGATATTTTTCATAATGATCAAGTATTAGTTCGCCGAGATCGTTCATAAGAAAACTCCTTGATAGGTAATGTGTAGGATCGTATTTATCGGTTGAAACGATAATAACTGTTATAAGCCATTATATAAGGACGGTGAGACAAATGAATGCGGGGATTTACATGAGTAATAGGTGGGCTGTACTCGCCTCCCTAAGTTTCACTAAATTTTTATTTAGTGAAACTTCCTGTCTGCTTATCTCTGCACTTCCCTGTATATACCTTTCAGCTTTGACCTATCATCTCACACTCCCGGCTTGACGTTAAGCCTCTGATGTGTTATAATCAAAACAAAGAAAGAAGGTGTCTTTTCTTGAAACAGGAATACTTTGACGATTGTCCTTACTATCTTGAGGACTTTCTTACAAATATGCGGATTATCAGAAACCGCGCCGACCGAACCGAGGAAGCGTACTATATTGATATAAGAACATTCCTGCGGTATTTAAAGGTCAAACACCGGGATGTTCCTGCCAACACCGAATGGGGCGATATCACAATAGCTGATGTTCCATTAGAGTATCTGGAGGATTTCTCTTTGAATGATGCTCACGTCTATCTTCGTTTCCTGAAGGACAACCGGGGCAACGAGACTGCTACCCGTGCCCGCAAATGCTCTGCTCTGAAACAGTTCTATATCTTTCTGCATCAGAAAGCAAAGCTGATCGAAAACAATCCCATGACAGAGCTTGAACTCCCCTCTGTAAAGAACAAGCTGCCGAAATTCCTCTCCCTTGAAGACAGCATGAAGCTGCTGGAAAGCATCGACTCCAAATATAAGCAGCGCGATTACTGTATAATACTGCTCTTTCTTAACTGCGGGATGCGTCTCAGCGAGCTGGTAGGGCTCAATCTGGGAGATTACAGTAAAGCCAACCGGACGCTTCGTCTCTTCGGAAAAGGCAGCAAGGAACGTATCATCTATCTGAACGACAGCTGCATCGAGGCGTTGGACGACTATATAAACAACTACCGCTGCAAGGATGCCGGAGCCGATCCCAATGCTATCTTCCTTTCGGCAAACAAGACCCGGATCAATAAGCGCCGTGTTCAGCAGATAGTAGAGGAAAATCTTGCCAGAGCAGGACTCTCCAATATGGGGATAACAACTCACAAGCTCAGGCATACCGCCGCTACCCTTATGTATCAATACGGCGGAGTGGATACACTGGTTTTGAAGGAACAGCTGGGGCACAAAAGCGTCGGCACTACAGAGATCTATACTCACCTTTCAAATGAAAACCTCAAAGCCGCCGCTGAAGCCAATCCACTGGCAAATACCAAGAAAAAGAAATAATATCAAAGCCCGAGAGCGATCAACCGAATCGTTTCCGGGCTTTTTCGTTTATTATGATCTGCGTACGGTAAAGCATTCTCCGGTTTTTACAAATCCCAGCTTTTCGGCAAGCCGGCGTGAAGCTGTATTCCCGGAATCGCAGGCCCATACGGGGCGTTTGTCATTATCAAAGCAATAACGTATCATCTGCTCCGCAGCGGCATATGCAAGCCCCTGACCGCGATATGCGGGTCTTGTTTCGACGCCGATGTCTATCTCATCAGAGCTTACCGCTGCAGAAAAAGCCCACGCTGCCGGAATGTCACTGTCGGTAACACAGAAACCTTTGCCGTTTGCCAGAAACCTCTCCCTGCTGTCCCAGGAAAAGCCCGGAGCTACCATGCCTTCGATCTTTTCAGCCAATTCGCTGTCGATCTCACGGACAGAATACTGCACAAGAATATCAAAATGTTTTGGCTCTATGACTTTGGGATAGCTGAAAAAGAGCCTATCTCCGGAAACAGTATTACTTTTCCCAAGAAAGTGATCTCTGACTTCCCTGCTTTCGGTGAACAGTATAAAACGCCTTGAGGTTATACTCTCCGGGCTGAGAAAGCTGTTATAAACATCATCAAGGAAATCAGTACCGCATTTGCCGAAGATAAAAGCAAATCCGCAGTAATGATGCAAAAGCACAGAACCATCCTTGATGAAAACATCCCCGGTCTGGCGAGCCTCCGCTATCGAAAGCGGATATACAGCCCCGCAGGAGGTCTTGTCTATATAAGGTATTATCCCGGGATAACATGAAATATCCAGCTTTTCCATTTTATTTCTTCATTCTGAGCATAGTGTTCGGCGGCAGGATAAGATCAGATGCTATGGAGAAATCCATAGTGGCTTTATTGGCGGTCTCAATCGGTTCATCGTTCTCGTCGAACAGGCGTTCTGCTTTAAACTCTATAGGCTTCTGCCTGGGAATAAGCGCCTCAATGGTATCCCCTGCCATGAACTTATTTCGCTGAGAGGCGTAAATACGCCCATTCTCGCATTTCTGAACGATAGCCACCACATCGTAATCCCTGATATAGCCGCTATTGGCATAATACTGACAATCCTTGGGATGACCGAAGAAAAAGCCTGTACAGTAAGGTCTGTGGCTGACCTTGAAGACCTCATCGCGGATCTCATCGGGCAGCTTGAAATTCTTCGGATCGGACTTATAAAGATCCATTGCCATTCTGTAAGCGTTGGTAACAACAGCTACATAATAGGTGGATTTTGCTCTGCCCTCGATCTTGAAGCTGTCAACTCCGGCCTCTGCAAGCTTATCTATATGATCGATCATACAGAGATCCTTGGCGTTCAGGATGTAGCTTCCCTGCTCCTCCTGAATGATGGGATAATACTCTCCCGGGCGTTTTTCCTCAACGAGAGTATAGCTCCAACGGCAAGGCTGGGCACACTGGCCTCTGTTGGCATCGCGGTCGATAAGGTACTGCGAGATCAGACATCTGCCTGAAAAACTCATACACATGGCGCCGTGGACAAAGACCTCTATTTCCAGCTCCTTGGGAGTTTTAGCGCGGATCTCGGCGATCTCGTCCAGAGAAAGCTCTCTGGCAAGGACTACCCTCTTGGCGCCCATTTCATAGAACTCCCGTGCAGAAGCATAATTGACTATACCCGCCTGAGTGGAAACGTGTATCTCCATATCAGGGGCCAAACGCCTTATCATCTTGAAAACACCTATATCGGTGGTTATAAGCGCGTCGATGCCCGCAGCGCAGGCATCCTTGATAAAGCCCTCCAAAAGAGGAATCTCGCTGTTTCGCGGTAAGGTATTGCAGGTCAGGTAAATGCGCTTCCCTCTCCTGTGGACTTCATCGGCGGCATTCTTAAGCCCCTCCGGGTCGAATTTCGCCGCCTGAGCACGCATACCGAACATAGTCCCCCCGAGGTAGACTGCATCGGCACCGTAATCCAGCGCCGCATACAGCCTTTCCGCATCTCCGACGGGAGAAAGTATCTCAAACTTTGTTCTTTCGCTCATCAGGCAAGCCCCGCTCTGATAAGGTTCTTCTGATGCTCCTCATAGGTCTCGGCGAAGTAGCTCTTGCCGGTCTCAAGGTTATTACAGAAGTAATAGTAGTTGGTCTCGGCAGGATAAAGCACAGCCTTTATAGCATCAAGACCCGGATTGCATATAGGTCCGACAGGCAGGCCCTCGCACTTGTAGGTGTTGTAAAGATCGGCATAGTGATCCTTGCTGGCGGTATCGCCCACCACATTGATGACCTTGGTCAAATAATTAGCAGTGGCATCAGATTGCAGCCTCGGGAACTCGTCCGGCTTTGCAAGACGGTTTAAGAATACCGAAGCAACCTTGGGCATATCCTCAGCGGAATTAGCCTCCCACTGAACCATTGAGGCAAGTGTGATAAGCTGAGAAAGCGTCAGATTCTTATTCTTCATCTGCTGCAGAAGTGTGCTGTCAAGCTTGCTGGAGAAATTCGAGCGGATGATCCTGGTAACGTTATATCCCTCGTCACCCACATAGAATTCATAGGTATCCGGGAAGAAGAAGCCTTCCATCTTATAATAGGTATCGGCATTCTTGTCGATCATAGTTTCAAAAGAGAAATCCTGGAGCTTATTGAACTCGAAGATGAAATCCTCTGTCTTATCGCAGACCTTGTTCTCTTTGAGCAGGTTAGCTGCCTCAAGCAGAGTGATGCCTTCGGGGAAGGTGATGGTAACGGTCTCGCGGACATCGCGCTGGGTACTGAGAGTCTCGATGACCTTGGCGTAACCCATAGCGGGGTTGAGTGTTACGTCACCGGGGAAAAGTGTGGGAGAATGCTGCATCTTCATAGCGATCTTGAACAGGGTCTTGTTCTCAATAATATTGTTGTCGATAAGTATATCGGCGATCTGCTCGGGAGTAGCATTTTCAGGGATATTGAAGGTGATATTCTCACTGCTCTTCCCTGCCCCGAGGTACTCAAATCCTATCTTGATGCCTGTGATAGCAAGCACCAGAGAAACGGTAAGAATAACCGTTACAAGGATAAGTCCCCCGAAGATCGAGTTGTTGAACCTGGTGCCTTTCTTCTTTTTCTTTTTGGACGCAGCAGTGCTGCGGCGCTTTTTAGAGCTCTTTTTTCTGGATGAAGCAGGTCTGCGGGGCCTGAGCATAACAGGTGCATCCGCAACGGGCATACTGCCCAAAACAACATCCTCGTCAGAGCTTTCAGCGTCTGGCTCATCGGAAACAGCCTCTTCCTCCGGAGCCTCTTCAGCTTCCTCGGAGAGCTCGCTTTCCAGCACTTCTTCCTCTGCCTCTTCGGCTTCATGCTCGGCCTCGGGCTGCTCCTCCTCATATTCCTCTATCGATTCGGGAGCCTCATCGGGGATAACGGGCATCTCGGATACCTTTTCGGCACCGAAGCTTATATCCTGATCTGAGACGGCTGCCTCATCGGTATTATCTGTATTGAAGCTGAGATCCTTCTCGTTCTCGTCCATTAAGTTATCATTCCTCTCGTGTTTGCTCAACGATCCTTATACCGCTTTCCGATATTAGCTTCATAACGGCTATATCGTGAGCTTCTTTATATACATTGTCGATTATGCAGCTGTCATAGCAAATGCCAATGGTCTTACCGGGGAAACCCGATAAATACTTATCGTAAAAGCCCTTGCCGAAGCCGAGCCTGAACCCGCTCTTATCGTATGCAAGCCCGGGAACTATGCAAAGTGAGGTCTCACAGTAAGTCCCTGTCTCGCATTCTTCCTTGGGCTCGAGGATACCGAAATAGCCCTCTATAAGGTCATCCCTGCTCCTGATGCGGTAGAACTCCATAACATTGGTACCGGCAACGCACCTGGGAACATAGACAGCCTTGCCCTGATCCACGGCATCCTTGATGATCTGAGAGGTATCGACCTCTATCTGCCCCGATATATATATAAGGAGCTCCGAGCAATCTTTATACTCCTGTGAGCCGATGACGTTTTCATAGATGCGCCTGTCACGGTCGGCTTTCTCTTTTTTGCTCATGGCAAATCGTATCGCCTTGATCTCGGATCTCAGGCGTTTTTTATCGCTTATCTGCATTGCATCTTAGCTGCGACCTCGGCAGCCTTTTCGGCGCTGTAAAGAGCCTTTACCAGCTCAAAGCCGAAATCGAGAGCAGCGCCTGCGCCCTTTCCGGTGATGAATTTACCGTCGGTAACGGCCTGTAAACCTGTCAGCTCAGCTCCCTCAAGCTCAGATTCAAAGGAGGGGAAGCAGGTGGCCTTCCTGCCTTTGAGCAGACCCTTATGACCCAGGATCTTCGGCGCAGCACAGATGGCTGCAACATATATTCCCTTGCTTACGGCAAAATCTATGGCAGACTGCACGGTGTTGTCAGCTTCAAGATTGTTCGTTCCGGGCATACCGCCGGGGAGAACGATCATATCGGTCTTATCGTCCAGCTTCAGGGCCGAAGCGGTGATATCGGCTACAACGGGTATCCCGCAGGAGGCAGTAACGACCTTGCCTGTAACGCCCACAGTAACCACCTTTGAACCTGCTCTGGTAAGTATATCGGCAGGAGCAAGAGCTTCAACTATCTCAAAACCGTCCGCAAGAAAAATATAAACCATATTTATACCTCCGTGATCATAAGCATCCGTCTATAATACCCATCAGTCTTTCGGTGATAACGCTGCGGCTGAGGGGTTCGCCGTTCTCAGAACAGGGTAAGATGTCCCAGCCCAGCTTATCCGCAGAATACAGAGCTGCTCTGCGGCAGCTGTGCAGGAAAGAAACATTTGCTTCGTGGATATCCTTTTTATGCTCGTCGCCGTGATATCTTTCGGTCATAAGCCGCTGCGATACCTCTACGGGCATATCGAGGAAGATGACCTTATCGGGCTTCGGCAGACCGAGGCGAACATACTCGTAATCGGTGAGCCAATCAATGTAGCCGTCCCACTCATTCTCGGGGAGCTTCACCATCTGATATATGCAGTTGGAGGTGACATATCTCGCGGCGAGTATCAGCTTGCCGGAGGTGTAGTCTTCCTCCCAATATTTCTTGTAGCTGGCGTATCTGTCCACAGCATAGAAGCTTGAAGCCGCAAAGGCGTTGATATCCTCTGCCTTATCAGCGATCTCGCCGTTCAGATACATCTTAACGAGAGCCGATGAGGGCAGCTGGTAATCGGGAAAGCTTATAGACTTATGAGAGCATCCGCGGTCGGTCAGGATACTGTCGATGCGTTCAAACTGAGTTGATTTACCGCTGCCGTCAAGACCTTCAAGGACTATCAGCTTTCCGTTCATTTTTTCAGCTCCTTGTACTTATCGCGGACCTCTGCTATCTTTCCGCAGGTCATCCTGCCCTCGGGGCATCGGCCTGTCATAACACAGGCGGGGCCGGCATTCTTGAAAACGTGGGGCGCAGCCTCAAAGCAGAGTCTGAGCATTTCATCCGCCACGGCCCTGATCTCCCACTGGGCGCGGTTGCAGCAGCGGTGCCTGAAGAAATTGAACAGGCTGCGGACGTTCATCGTAACGACTATCTTTGTCTCGCAGGCATTGGGCAGGATGAAGCGTGCGTCCTCGTTAGCCATTTTGCGCGCTTTTGAGGCGGCAGTCTTTTCATCAGTCCCCTGTTCAATCAGTTCTTTCTTATGCTTTTCGGTGAGGATATCAGCCAGCTTTTCGTAGGACTCGGTGAGCCTTGCCATCTCGGCTTCAAACAGCTCCTTAGCCTCGGGAACGCAGGCGATCTCAGGCGGAGTAATGAACTCAAACCCGTTCTCGTTGACATATCTCTGGCTCTTCTGGGAGTAAGAGGCTATGCGGTGGCGCACCAGCTGATGGGTACACGCCCTGGAGACACCCTCGATACCGAAGGTAAAGGAAACGTGCTCCAGAATGCTCTCGTGACCGATGGAGGCCAGCATATCAATGAAATCAGCGACCTTTTCGTCGGTGAGCCCGTCGTGGAGCGACATGATATCGCTGGATGAATAGCAGAGCTTAGCGGCTGTTGCAATGATCCTTTCGGGATCGGGTGTATGTGCAATGAGCGTGACCTTCATAGAGCATCCTCCCAAAATATTATTATAACATATAATTCGGTATTAGTCAATATTTACGCTGTCTATCAGCGACTGAGCGTTCTGGAGCATAAGCTCGGTAGGCTCCTCGCCGCTCATGATACGCGCTATCTCGTATTTTCTTTCTTCGGGGCGCAGAGGTGTAACGGTCGTGACCGTCCTCTCACCGACGATGTTTTTCTCGATAAGGATATGGTTCTCGGCCATAACAGCGATCTGAGCCAGATGCGTAACGCAGAGCACCTGCCTGATCTTTGATATCTGCCGCAGCTTCTTGCCTATCTTCAAGGCTGCCCTGCCGCTGACGCCTGTATCTATCTCATCGAATATAAGTGTGGCGATCTCGTCCTTTTCAGCGATGACGTTTTTCAGAGCCAGCATTATTCTCGAAAGCTCTCCGCCGGAAGCGATCCTGGCGATGGGGCGGGGTTCCTCGCCCACATTAGCCGAGATAAGGAATTCTATCTGATCCATGCCGTTGATGGTGAGCTTGCCGGGGTTCTGAGCCACGACCAGCTTGACCTTCGGCATATTGAGAAATTCAAGTTCATCTGTCACCTGCTTGACAAAGCGTTCTCCGGCAGTTTTTCTGAACTCCGAGAGCTTCTTTGCCTTGACAGAGACCGTATTGAGAAGTTCATTCTTCTGCGCTTCCAGCTCTGCGATGCTCTCATCGGAGGAAAGGAGCATATCCAGCTCTTTTTTAGAGCTTTCAAGCTTTTCCAGAACGTCAGCGATCTCGGGACCGAATTTTTTCTTGATACGTCTTAGCTCATCCGAGCGGGTGTTGAGATAATCAAAACGCCTTGGATCCACATTCAGTCTGTCCATACGGGAGTTCAGCTCCCCTGCGATATCAGTGATCTCTATTTCAGCGGAAGAAAGCCTCTCGGTAAGCTCTTTCAGCGCCGGGAGGATGTCCTCATAGGGCGCAAGCTTTGCTCTCGCCTCGGAGATACGCTCCGAAACTCCGGAAATATCATCGCTGCCAGAAAGTATCTGCTCGCTTTTATACATAGCCTCGGAAAGCACTACCGCATTCTTTGAGACCTCAAGCTCTTCCTTTATCTTCTCATCCTCGCCCTCGGAGATCTTGAGCGCCTCAATCTCAGCCACGATCTCCTGCAATTCGGAGATGCGGTAGGCTTTCTTGTCTGCATCCTGTTTGAGGTGAGCTATCTGCTTTGCGATAAGCTGCAATTCCTTGAAGGAATGCTGATAGTCCTCTATGAGGGGCTGTGCATCGGCATAGCTGTCGAGGATATGTATATGCTTCTCGGGTGCAAGGAGGATCTGATTGTCGTGCTGGCCGTGGATGTTCACCAGCAGCTCGCCCAGCTCTTTCAGGACAGATACATTAACGCTCCTTGAATTGACTCTTGCCACGCTGCCGCCGTCAGATCGTATCTCACGTGAGAGGAACAGCTGACCGTCCTCATGGTCGATACCAAGCTCATCCAGCTTAGCTGTGACATCCTTGCCGAGACCGTCAAACATAGCTGATACAGAGGCTTTATCCGCACCTGTTCTGACTATGTCCTTGGTGACTCTCTGCCCGAGTATGGCATTGATGCCGTTAATCAGTATCGACTTGCCCGCACCGGTCTCACCCGTAAATACGTTGAGCCCGGAAGTAAAGCAGATATTGGCTTTCTCTATGACGGCCAGGTTTTCAATGTAAAGTTCACAAAGCATATTGCCGCATTCCCCGTTTACTTGTTGATAACAGTTTCAAGCTCCTTGACGAGCCTTGCTGCGTCGCGTTCTGTGCGCATCAGCATAAAGATCGTGTCGTCGCCTGCTATGGTGCCGACCACATTCTCAATCTCAGCTCGGTCAAGCTTAGCGCAGACGGCCTGCGCCATACCAATATGACATTTGACGACCACGGTATTGACAGCGTGATCGACCGAGATAACGCCTTCTGTGATTATAGAAAGCGCAGCTATATTCCCTCCGGAAGAAAACCTGCCGAGATTAGGCACGGAATATCTGTACTTCCCCGACTCGGTGCAGACCTTTATAAGGGATAGTTCGTTTATATCTCTGGAGACGGTCGCCTGCGTAACATCGCAGCCGTTCTCTTTAAGGAGCCTTTGAAGCTCATCCTGGGTGGATATCTCATTCTCAGAGACCAGACGGATGATAAGCTCCTGCCTTTTGTTTTTCATATATTCTCCCCCGTGCTTCCTTTCAGAGGCTGCATAAGCTTATCGTTCACCGAACCGAAGAAGCTGTTGCCCTTGATATCCATAATATCCAGCATAAGCTCCGAACGCTCGATGGTGATCTTAGCCTTGTCGGTAAGTTTTAAAACGGTGTTGCCGTCAACGTTCACAAAGGCGTGAGAGTTCTCAGCACAGTGGAGAGAGACAGTCACCTTGCTGTCGGGTGACAGCAGGATAGTCCTGGCAAACAGAGAGTGGGGGCACATCTGGGTAAACTCGATGCACTGCATTTCAGGCTCTATGATGGGGCCGCCCGCAGACATCGAATAGGCGGTAGATCCCGTTGCAGTTGAGAATATAACACCGTCTGCCCGCAGATATGATATGGTCATGCCGTTCTTTTCCACTTTGAAATCGGCGATCTTGCAGTCGTCTGCCTTTGAGAAGACTGCGTCGTTAAGGGCGTGAAAGACCTGTCCGTCCTCGGACGTGATCTTGAGCATCATCCTCCTGCTGAGAGTAGAGCCGCATTCCTTTATACTCCTGAGCAGGCCGAGATCCTCCCGCTCCAGGGATGCCATAAATCCGAGCCTGCCGCAGTTGATGCCCAGGATAGGCTTTTTCTCTGAGGCCGCAGCTATGGCGCATTTGAGGATAGTTCCGTCACCGCCGATAACGATGACCAGATCGCAGCGCTTGATGCTCTCAGCCTGATCGGAGAACTCTATGGAGCTTATATCCCCGAATATATGCTGATAGCTCATATCCATAAGCAGCTCGGTTCCGCTCTCGGCGAGAATAGCGCAGGCTTCTCTGGTGTACTGCTCGCAGTTGTTCTTTTTGAGATTGGGATAGATATATACTTTCATTTTACTTCCCCCTGAGGTCTGAAAACGCATCGTTTACAAGTGCCTTGATATCAAAGATACTGCTCTCCCCGCCCTTTGCAAGATGAGCGAGGTATTCAATGTTGCCGCTGCCGCCCTTTACAGGCGAATAGGTCAGCCCTTTAAGGGCTGCGCCGAGGGATGTGAAACACTCTGTAAGCTCGGTGAGCACACGGATATGCTCCTTTGCATCCTTGACGATGCCGCTGCCGTTCAGGGCCTTTCTGCCGGCCTCGAACTGCGGCTTTATAAGTACTGCCATCTCTCCCCCCTCTGCAAGGAGAGAAACTAGCTTCTCCGCAACCAGCGTAAGAGATATGAAGGACAGATCCACGCTCATAAAGGTAACAGGCTCATCAAAATCGGAAGCAGTAAGCTCCCGAACATTGGTGCCTTCCATATTGATAACTCTGGGATCCTCTCTCAGAGAGGCGGCAAGCTGCCCGTGACCCACATCAACAGCGTAGACCTTCCGGGCGCCCATTTCGAGCATGACCTGTGTAAAGCCGCCTGTTGAAGCTCCTATATCAGCACAGACCCTATCTTTAAGGTCGATGCCGAAGGTCTCGATGGCTTTTATAAGCTTAAGCGCTCCCCTGCCGACATATGCAAGATCGCTGCCCGCACTTATATCATCATTATCGGTGACGGTTATAGAGGGCTTGGATGCGACCTTTCCGTTGACGGTGACTTTCCCCTCTTTGATAAGTGTTTTTGCCCGTTCACGGCTTGCTGCAAGCCCCTTGCTTACCAGATAAGCGTCAAGCCGTTCAGACATTGTAGAATTCCTCGATCTTACCGGCTATCTTCTCAGCCGAGAGACCGCACTCATCAAGAAGAGCATGAGCCTCTCCGTGCTTGACAAAACCGTTTATTGCAAAGGATACCACATTCGGACAGACCGCCGAATACTTCTCGGAGATCGACCCGTATTTATAGCTTTCCTCAAAGAAGAGGACTGCATCGTAGCGGCTGATTATATCGGCAACTCTCTGCTCCGTGGGGAAGATCTTCACCAGCTTCAACGTGTCGAATACGACTTCCCTGTTATGGAGCATCTCCTGGGCTTTCAGCACATTCTCGAATATCCTGCCGTAGCTTATAACAAGCAGCCTGCTGCCGTTGACGGTATAGGTAAGATCGGTGTTGAGGTCGCCGCGGTCAAAGACCTGATTGCTCCTGCCCTTGGGGTATCTGACCACCTGGATGCCGTTCTGAGCATCTATCGCAGCCTTTAAGCAAAGCTTTAATTCACCGTAACAGGAGGGTGAGTAGACAGTTGTATTTGGCATACCCGACAGGAACGAGACGTCAAAAAGCCCCTGATGGGTCTCGCCGTCCTCACCGACGATACCTGCCCTGTCAACGCAGATAACGGCGTGTGTATTGCATATGGAGAGATCGTGTATAAGCTCATCGTAGCCTCTTTGCAGGAAGGAAGAATAAACAGCAAACACAGGTATCATCCCCTGGGAGGCAAGGCCACCGCAGAAGGTAACAGCGTGTTCCTCGGCTATACCCACATCGAAGAACCTCTCAGGAAAAGCCTTGGCGAAATACTGCAGACCCGTGCCGTATTTCATTGCAGCAGTAATTGCGCAGATCTTATCGTTTTTCCTGGCTAAGCTCACAAGCTCCTTGCCGAACACGGTCGAGAAGCTGTCTGCGGGGACTACATCCGGGTTGCCGGTGGTGATCTCAAAGGAGCCTATACCGTGGAATTCACCGGGATTTTCCTCGGCGGGAGCATAGCCCTTGCCCTTAACGGTGTTGACGTGAACGACAACAGGCTTGCCCAGCAGCTTTGCGGCGGTAAGACCCTTTTCAAGATCTTCAAGATCGTGGCCGTCCAGAGGGCCTACGAAGGCAAAGCCAAGGTCCTCAAACATCGTGCTTCCCAGCATAACATTCTTGACAGCCTTCTTAGAGGACTTAATCGCCTTGATAAGGGGCTTTCCCACAAGAGGCGTCTTGTCGAGAGTCTTTTCAACGGCATTCTTAGTCTTGTGGTAGGATTGCTTTGTTCTGAGCGTTGAGAGATACTTGGCAATGCTCCCCACGTTCTTGGATATGGACATCTCATTGTGATTGAGAATGATCACAAGGTTTGTTTCGCTCTTGCCGGCATTGTTGAGGCCTTCATATACGAGGCCGCCGGTGAAAGCGCCGTCACCGAGTACGGCGACAGTATGTCTGCTGCTGCCCGAAAGCTTCATAGCGGTGGCTATACCAAGTGCCGCCGAAACAGAATTGGAGCTGTGACCGCTGATGAAAGCATCGTGGACAGACTCATCGGGTCTGCAAAAGCCGGAAAGCCCGTCCTCCTGCCGGAGAGTATTGAACCTGTCCAGCCTGCCGGTGAGCAGCTTATGGGTATAAGCCTGATGCCCCACATCCCAGACGATCTTATCCTTAGGCGACTCAAAGACTCTGTGGATAGCAAGAGTGAGCTCAACAGTGCCGAGATTTGAAGCAAGATGGCCGCCTGTCTTGGAGACGGTATCTATTAGTATCTGCCTTATCTCAGAGCACAGAGCCTCGCACTGCTTATAATCGAGCTTTTTGAGATCACGGGGCAGCTTCATTTTTCTCAGGTCGGGAACAATAAAGTCTGACATCATCTAACCTCCGAAGATCAGCTGCGGCGTGAGAGCAGCATAGCGGTAAGCGTATGAAGGAACTCGCTGTCCTCAAAGCCGTCAAGGATAGCAAGGGCCTGCTCTGTCAGCAGCTGTGCCTCGGCATAGGAACGATCAAGGCCAAGCACGGAAACATAGGTGGTCTTGTTCTGATCCTCGTCGCTGCCGATAGGCTTGCCCAGCTCTTCAAAGCTGCCGGTAACATCGAGTATATCGTCAATGATCTGGAATGCTCTGCCCAGCGCCGATGCATAAGCGGCAGCCTCACCGATACGCTCGTATTTTCCGGAAAGGATAACGCCCATAACACAGGCAGCCTCGATCAGAGCACCGGTCTTGTATGCCTGGAGTGTATTGAGAACGTCAAGGCTGATCTCCTTGCCCTCAGATTGCAGGTCAATGACCTGTCCGCCGATCATGCCGTTGACACCGATAGCCTTTGAAAGCACGGAAATGAGCATCATACCCGTCTTGGCGTCAATAACGCCGTTGAGAGCAGCGTCAGAGATAACCTCAAAGGGCAGCACCTCCAGAGCATCGCCTGCCAACAGAGCGATATTTTCCGGGAAAGCTTTATGGCAGGAGGGCTTGCCTCTGCGGAAATCATCGTTGTCCATACAGGGAAGATCATCGTGGATCAGCGAGCAGGTGTGTATCATTTCGATCGTGCAGGCAAGATCGTAGTATTTCTCAAAATCCCCGCCGCACATACGGCAGAATTCAAGCATAAGAATGGGTCTCAGCCTCTTGCCGCCTGCCATAAGGGAATACTCCATAGCCTCGGTAACTATCCCCTGCAGCTCAGGCTTATCGGCTGTAAAGGCTGCAAGATGCTTTTCGATCTCGGCGCAGCGTTCATCCAATATGGTTTTAACGTCCTTATCCATTGTTGTCCTCCATAACAGTATTTATCTGAAGCTTTGCATTTTCAAGCTGCTTTTTGCATTCCACCGAGAGCTCGACACCCTCCTTGTAGAGATCCAGCGCTTTATCCAGGGGCTGACCGCCCTCTTCAAGCTGTGAGACTATCTCTTCCAAACGTTTAATATTCTCTTCATAGTTCATTATTCATCACCCTTGTTACAGTAGCCTCCGCCTTACCGTCGGAGAACCTGATCTCGATCCTGTCGCCCTCGGAGAGCTTGTCCGCAGAGCTGACTGCCCTGCCCTCTTTTGAAGTTATGGCATAACCGCGCTCCAGGATATTGAATGGGCTGAGATCCGAAAGCTGTGCAGCGAGCTTGTCAAGGCGCAGTCCCTCGCGCTCCGTTCTCGAAAAAGCGGCAGCTGACAGTTTTTCGGTAAGCCTCTGCGTTTTCAAAAGTCCGCTCTCAACAGCGGTTATGGGAGAAGCAAGCTTCAATGCCGTGCCCAGCTCATTCAGCACGGAAGCCTCGTTCTCAATATGGGCTTTGAGTGCAGACCCGAGCCTTTGTTTTATAATCTCAACGGCTCCGAGCATATCAGCCATTTCCGGAACGGCAAGCTCTGCGGCAGCCGACGGCGTCGGTGCGCGGAGATCAGCGGCGTAATCGCAGAGAAAGGTATCAATTTCGTGACCTACGGCTGAGATTATGGGAGTCTTGCAGTCAAAGACCGCTAGTGTAACGGCCTCGGTATTGAATGCGGAAAGATCATCGTCAGAGCCGCCGCCTCTGGCAAGTATCAGAGTGTCGGCGCCCGAGGCATCTGCCCTTTTCAGCGCAGTACATATGCTCTCGGGAGCCTTATCCCCCTGAACTAGGGCTGAGTAGACCTCGACTTTAACGATGGGATATCTCCTCCCAAGGATATTGAGTATATCCTGCAAGGCAGCACCCGTCGGAGAAGTAACGATAGCCAGCTTTTTCGGTGCAAGGGGTATCTTTTTCTTGACCGACGGATCAAATACTCCCGCATCGGCAAGCTTGCGTTTCAGCTGTTCAAGGCCGAGCCGGGCAGCTCCTGCTCCCAGAGGCTGAAGCTCAGAGGTGTTGATCTGATAGACTCCCCCGCGCTCGTAAACGTCGATATTCCCTATGGCCAGGACGCTCATGCCGTTTTCCGGATCGAACCGGAGCTTAGCGGCGTTGGATGAGAACATAACGCACTTGACCAGCGAGGTCTCGTCCTTCAAGGAGAAATACATATGCCCTGACCTGTAATTCACGCTGAGATCGGAGAGCTCGCCCTTAACGGCTATGCCTTTCAGCTTGGTATCGGATTTGATCTTGAAGCCGATATATTTATTGAGCTGTGACACGGTTAGTATCGAGCTCATCCTATCAATCCCTTTCTGAAAGCGCTGTATATAGCGCAGCCCACAGCATTATCGCAGGAAAACTCGGGAGCTGCAAAATGCCCGCCGAATTCTTTTGACAATCTGTCGGCGATAAACCTGTTGGACATTACACCGCCCGCATAAATTACGGGAAGATCGCCGTATTGTTCCAAAGCGGCAGCTGTCATAGCCCGTACAGCTTCACATATGGCGGTAATGCAGTATTTAGCTATATCCTCACGGGGAGAACCTTCCGAAAGCATTGCCTTGCATTTGTTCTCTATCCCTGAAAGACTGCAATCCATCCCCTTGATAACGGGACGGACTTTGAACTGCTTATCGCTGTTTGCTGCAAGGGCTTCAAGCTCTTTCCCGCAGGGAAAGCTGAGCCCAAGCATAACACCCGCACGGTCAACAGCCTGTCCGGCTTTCAGGTCGAGGGAGTGACCGATCTCGGTGATCTCCACCACGTTTTCTCCACCACCTTTGCAGAGGAGCATATCCGTAGTCCCGCCGCTGATGTGAAAAGCAATGAACTCCTCGGCTTTGGCTGCCAAAGACAGCATACAGCAGGAATACAACGCCGCAAGTATATGTCCGACCTGATGAGAGGTTTTGTCCGGCTCGATACCGCAAACTGTACCCAGCATATCGGCAGCCGACTCCCCTACCAGGAAGCAGGGCATATAGGAGCCCTCAACAAGCCTTGGCTTTACGGAAACGCCGATGCCCCCAAGCCCGGAGCCGTCATATACTGCGGACATCATCTCCGGCAGCTGCTTTGTGTGGTGAAAAACGGCATCAGACTGCCTAATCCCCTTTTCACCGGCCTTGACAGGCAGCAGCTTCTTTGACTGGATGACCTCCATTGTATCGGTATCTAACAAAGCGCAGGAGGTAGTATAGTTGCTGGTATCTATGCCAAGGATCTTACTCATCGGCCTTTTCTCTGCTTCTCGCAAAGGAACCGAGGATGCCATTGACAAAGGATACATCCGTCTCAAAAGCATACTTTTCGGCAAGCTTTACAGCCTCGCTTATAGCAACGTTCATAGGCACCTTATCATCGTAAAGCGCCTCATAGATCGCAAGCCTTAAGACAGCAAGGTTTATGCGGGGTATCCTCTCGATGGAACGCTTGTTGCTGAGAGCCGAAATCTCACGGTCCAGCTCGTCCTTCTTTTCGTTTATACCCTCAACAAGGGCCTTTACCTCATCATTGAGGACCATATCCTCCAACGCGGCTGCGGCTTCAAAGATCTCGTCGATGGAATCGTCTCTGAAAAGCATCTCAAAAGAGAGGATAAAGGCTGATTCTCTTATGCTTCTTCGTGTTGCTGCCATAAATAGCACATCCTTTACAGCTTGATTTGCCCCGGCTCACAGCGAGCCGAAGAAGTCGTTATAACGCACCAAAAGCTCCCGGATTTATTATCCGAGAGCCTGATACTTCATCCCTCCGAGGACGCGTCACGAATATTGACGTTGACCTTGGTAACGGTCAGATTGAGCATATTCTGAACGCTGCTCTTGACCTTGTTCTGTACGTTTTCGGCTGTTGCCACTGCCTTAGCCTCGCTGTCGATTATGATGCCCAGCGTTACCGCAAGGACGTCACCCGCAAGCTCGATCTTGATATCCTGAGTATTCTTCTCCTTGAATATCAGGTTCTTGGGTCGCTTTTTTGCATGGGCTATCGCCTTTACGCCGTCAACTTCAAGTGCTGCATTGGCTATCACATCAATAATGACTTCCTGACTGATGTGAAGAGATTTACTGAGGTTATTGTCAAACTGACTCATAATATGAGCCTCCTTATCAGAAAAATTCCATTATTTTGCAGATTATTCATCGGCACAGCTTATATATACACTATTATAGCATATTTTTTAGAATAGTACAACAGTTTAATAGGAATTTTTCCGATAATTTCACAAAAATTTATTCAACATCGAATATGCGTATATTCTCATTGGCAACAGTGACCTCTCCAAGCAGTATATCCTTGATCTGAGCTGCCTCGCTGCTTATAAGTCCCTGAGGGGATTTTACAACAATATTAGCCGTCTGACCGTCCAGATATACTACGCAATCCTCAAAGCCTGCGGCTTTAATAAGGTTTTCCACCTTGCTTTCGGATTCGATGAGACCGCTCATCGCGGCTGCTTCCTTGGCAGCGACACTCTTTTCCTCATCGGTGGAGTCTCCTCCGCCCATCACAAGTTTGAGAGTCTCTACTGCCTTATCACGGGATGTCATACGCTCGATGCGGGCTTTTGCAAAGTAATCCTCGGCAGGCTCGGTGTTTACAAGCTGGGATTCACCGTAATTAACTGTCTTGGTATTTACCTTGTCAGTTGTTTTGATGTCTTTCCCGCCGGATGAGACAGCATAATTGACATAAACGGCTGTTCCCAGCAGAAGGGTGAGCCCCGCAAGGGCTATCTGTTTTTTCCCGATGATAAGAGTTGGCTTTTTCATTATGTATACCTCCAGTTTTTATTTGCTGTATTCAACACATATTTTGCTGCTGGGGAGATCCAATGCCGCTGAGACCGCCTTGATCAGCCTTTCCCTGACCGACGGGTCATATCCTCCCTCACAAATGACCAGAGCCCCGTTATATTTCGGAGCCAGGACTTTTCTGATAAGACCCTCTCTGTTTCCCGAACTGTTGGAGACTATCAGCTTGCTCTGGAACTTCTCCTTGGTTTCGGTCTCGTCAGCATTCCGCTCACTGGTTATATCCTCGGCGTAGATATACTCCTCGCTGCCCTCCAAAGATAGGATTACAGAGGTTTCCCCGGCGCCCTGTATCCTGGATAGAAGTTTCCCCAGCCTTTCTTCGGTCTCACGGAGATCATTCTGTTTATATGATAGCTCGGATGTGGATGAGCTGTCATTTACTTTCTTCTTATCGCTGCTGCCCGGTATTATCTCCGATAGGAATATAAGCAGGACAGCTATAACAGCCAGAGCAACGGTCAGCCTGAGCCTGTTTTTCTCATTGAACAGCTTCCTGATGCTGATTATCGGTTTGTTCATCTGCTGCCTCCGCTATCTGAAGCTCTGCATCTGGCAAGAGCCCGGAAACTATCCCCCGGACGGCTTCAATATCCGTCCCAGCAGAAAATGTGAGCTCTGCTCTTTTTATCTCAATCTGATCATATTCATCTATCTCGCAGATTATTACTGTTCGAAGGCTGTAATAACCTTTTTCACGCAAGAATTTATCGACCTCGTTCTTGGTGCTGAGCTCCGCTGAGGCTATGTAGTACCTGTTCAGATCTTCCGTAAACACTTCTTCGGAAATGTCAAGCTGACTGGCTTGATGATCGTTCAAAACGTCAGTAAAATCGGCATTCATAAGCGGTTTAACCAAAGCCAGCAGGACGATCATATTTACAGTTATCCTCATTATACGCTTGCCGCCGGCACCTATCGCCGCTGATTTGACTATACAGCTGATAAGCCCAGCTGTGCAAGCTGTAAAGATTGCAGCCTTGATGGCTTCCATGGCTAAACTCCGTTCCCGAGGGCAGTGTTCATCACGATAGAAGTTGAGATTATGAACATAATTGAGAAGCCTATAAGTATACTCGTCCCTATAGCAAGGACTGCTCCCAGCTCTCGCAGGAGCGCTGATATCCCCTCTGCCCCAAGAATATCGCAGAACAGCCCGCCCGCAGCAAGTGCAGCCCTTACCGCCAGAACAGCGATCAGCGGTCTCAGAACCAGCACAGCGATAACGAAGATCCCTACCGCACCTGTCCCCGTCCTGATAACACCCAGGCTCCCTTTCAGCGCAGAATAGGATTCCGAGACTGCTCCGCCGATAATCGGGATAAAGCTGGAGGCAGCAAATCTTACCGTTTTGGCTCTCAGGCTGCTTGACGATGCTCCGACAGCGTTCTGAACCGTCATTAGCCCCGTGAATATTGTCATCATTATGCCGAGCCCCCATTGTATCAGCTTTTTCACGGCTATTGCCGCATTCCCCAGCTTGATATCCGGGTTGACAGCTCCCACCACAGATATGGCAGTCAGTAAACTCATAAGAGGGACAAGTGCTGTTTTGGTCAGGAATGCTATCACCTCACAGAGAAAGAGATCGGAGGCGTAAAAGCTGCTACCCGAGACGGCATTACCCATCGAAGCCGTTATCGTCGCATATATGGGGATATATGTCAGCATAAACTGCGACAGACCTTCCATAGTTGAAACTATCAGCGCTGTGCATTCGCTTATCGTATCGTAGACAGCCAGTATTGCTGCCAGAGTTCCAAGGATCCTGTAGATCTCTCCCAGCTCGGAATTGTTTCCTGTCAGGCTTGAGACAAGCGAGCAAAGCATTACCGCAGCTATCAGCTTGGCGAGCATCCGGAGGGGTGATCTCAGCTTATCTGTAAATGAGTCCAGCAGCTTACCGAGTACAGAACCTAATCCTATCCCCGAGACTGTTTCCTTGCTGCCGACATTGAGCCCGTATTCGTCGATAATCTCTGAGACCTCTCCGTCAGTATTCTCACGAAGCTGGTCGTTGATGGTCTCTCCCAGCTCGCTGAGCTGTTCCTCTGTTTCGGCATATGCTGTCACAGAGAACAGAACAAGCAGCAAAAGCATCAGTATTATAATCTTGATCAGTTTTCTAATCATATCAGCAGGGCTTCCGTTATCTCAATCACCGCTCTGAACAAGGGCAGTGAAACTGCTATCATCGAGAGCTTCCCGACCAGTTCTATCTGCGAGGCCAGCGCCGATTGCCCACTGTCACGGCAGCAATCAGCCGAGATTTGTGAGATAAAGCATATCCCCAGCCCCTTGAATATGACCTTCAGATACAGCTCATCCAGGCCGGACTTGTCCAGCAGTTCTTTTATGAGGTCTCTGATGCCTGCGAGCTGCTCGGCTGCTCCTGAAAATAATACCGCAGCAGTTGTGACTATAAGCGCAAGACGTATATCTCCGTTATCTCTGAGCAACGACGATACCGCACAGACGGCCAGACAGAGTACGGCGGCTGAAAACACACTCATCCTCACAACCCGAACACCTGTTTGATAGTTTCAAACAGGTCTCCAATCTTGTTAACGATCATCATCAGCACCACGATCAGCCCCGCAAGGGTGGTCATCATAGCCTGCTCATCCCGCTCGGCACGTTTCAGCAGCTGATTAAGCACCGCTACGATTATCCCTATGGCGGCTATCTTGAATATAAGATCGACATCCATCTGCTACCTCATATCATCATTACAGATATAAAAGCCCCGGTCATAAAGCCCAGGATCTCAAAGAGCCTGCATTTGCTTTTCGTTTCATCCTCTGCCTTACTGTAAAGTCGGCTAAGCTCTGAGATACACATTGCTGTCATAGCCTCCTGACCGGTAATATCAGTCGTACCGAGGGAATCAAAGAACCGCTCCAATACCGCAACTGCCTCTTCTCCGAGAAGCTGTAAAGCTCGTTTATCAAACAGATCTCTGTACTGCGGATCGGCTTTTAGCGAAGCTATCAGCTTGTCTTTTACAGGGCGGGTGAATCTCATACGATCACCTGAAGTTTTTAGCATTGAGACAGCGTTTCTAAGCAGCGCAGCACGCCTCCTCAGCCGGGACGACAGCTCAAACCCGAAGAGAGAGGATGCAGTTATCATAAACAGACAGCCCGATAGTCTGAGCATATTTCTTTCTCCGTTTCATATATCCCGGTGATCTGCCCGCATTTTATTCCAAAACCTAAAAACGCAGCGAGGTCAAAGGCCCCGATGGTCATAAGCTCTGAAACAGCGGGCTTGTTCATAAGATCTACCATGTCGGAGGCGTGGCATGTGGCTATGAGATGCACTCCCGAAAAAGCGGCATATCTCAAAGCTTCTACCTCCGAGGAAGAACCTATCTCGTCACAGATAAGCACCTGGGGAGACATAACTCTCACAGCGGTGATAATGGCTGAATACTTATCGTATGATGTAAAAACGTCCGTTCTGCTGCCGATATCATTGGCGGGTATGCCCTCATAAACAGCTGCAAGCTCGTTGCGTTCGTCAATGAGCGAGACTCTGTATCTTTGGGATATGAGCCTGCTCAGGTCACGGAGGATCGTGGTCTTTCCGCTTGAAGGCGGTCCTGCTATCAGCAAAGAGCAAAGCCCTCCCGAAAAGCAGCGGTTATAGATCTCCTCAGAGCAGCCGATTATCTCTCTTGCTATCCTGATATTGACAGAGCTTATATCGGTGAGACCGGTGATCTTAGGCGTTCCGGCATCGGAATAAACAGCCTTGCCGCAGAAGCCCACCCTCACTCCGTTTCTTACCGTCACATAGCCCTCGGAGATCTCTCTTTCAAAGGCGTGGACGGAATTGCGGAGTGCAGCGCGGTAGCTGTGAAGCAGGCTTTCAGAGGTGACAGTAACAGCATTCTTGGGCTCCTTCAGCAGCAGACCGTCAGCTGAAACGAACAGCTCTTCATCATCCACTGTTACGGAGAGAGGTTTGCTTCTTCTCAGCCTTATCTCACGAAGCTTTGCTCTCCAAGCCGAAGAAATGCGCATTACCGCTGAAATGAGCCTGCAATCCAGCAGCTCGCAGGCGCTGTCAAAACCCGGATCCATTGCTTTATCAGCTCCCCTCTATTCCCTTTGATAAAATATATGAGCGTGTCCCGGAAGTATTACCTGAAAATAATGCAAAATAGACTTGAAATTGTTAGTATATTGTGCTATTATATAATGTGGACATATTATAACTATAAATAAACAACATTTGTTAAACAAAAAAGGAGAATCAAAATGGCACAGAAGCTTACAGAAGAACAGGTTAAGGTGCTCCAGCTTTCGCAAAAGGTCATCGGAGAGGTAAAGAAGGTCATCATAGGCAAGGACGAGACTATCATCAAGGTCCTGCTCTCGATCCTGGCAGGAGGGCATATCCTGCTTGAAGATATCCCTGGCGTTGGTAAGACCACTATGGCTCTGGCACTTTCAAAGGCTCTTTCGTTGGATTACAAGCGTTTGCAGTTCACCCCCGACGTGCTGCCCACGGATGTTACCGGCTTTACTATCTACAACAAGGCTACCGGCGAGTTTGAATTCAAGCAGGGCGCTGCTATGACCAATCTCTTCCTTGCGGACGAGATCAACCGTACCTCTTCTAAGACCCAATCAGCTCTTCTGGAGATAATGGAGGAAGGCAAGGTAACAGTTGACGGCACTACATACAAAATGCCCGACCCATATATTGTTATTGCTACTCAGAACCCTATCGGCTCTATCGGAACCCAGTCCCTGCCCGAATCACAGATGGACAGATTTATCGTAAGGCTCAGTATGGGTTATCCCAGCGTTGAGAATGAAGTGGAGATGCTCAAATCCAAGCATAATCAGGTCACAGTTGACAGCGTCAGGTCTGTGGTCACGGCCGAAGAACTGGTGGATGCGAGAAGGATCGTTGAAGAGATCTATGTTTCCAACGAAGTGTTCGACTATATCGTAAGGCTCGCTGATGCAACGAGAAACAACCAGTATTTAAAGCTTGGTCTCTCCCCCAGAGGCTCGATAGCCCTTCTTAAGATGACAAAGGCAACTTCCCTGCTCAAGGGCAGAGATTACGTTACGCCCGACGATGTTATCTACACCTTCAAGGATGTGGTCTCCCACAGGATAATCCTCAATTCCAAGGCCAGGCTCAACGGATTGAACTCGGACCTTATCCTGAAAAACATCATCGAATCTGTACCCGTTCCCAGGCTCAGCGGCAAGGTGGTAGTATGATATTCATATATATACTGCTGCTGCTGGTCTCCTTCTTCTTTTACATCCAGTATGAGGGTGCGTTCTCCTTTTATCTGTTCAGCTTTATTGCTGCTTATCCCATCATCTTCGGGATCATAATGTTCAACCTGAAGCGTAAGATAAGCGTCAGCTTCGAGCGCGGGGAGCTCAATGCCCTTAAAGGTGCAAGCGTTCCCGTAAATATCGTTATTACGAACCGCTCCCGGCTGCCTGTTCCCAACTGCATAATCACTTTGAAATACAGCACCGACCTTACGGGGCATTCCGAGAAGCTGAATATACACTCCCCCATATTTCCCAATAACACACAGGTCTTGACCGCTAAGTTTGCATATAAGCATTACGGCTGCCTCAAGCTGGAGATCACAAAGGTGAAGATATTCGATATCCTCCGGGTCATAAGATGCAGGATAAAGAGCAAAAGATCGCTTACGACTTCAAAGGTCATAGTGTTCCCTAATCACATACCTATCGAAAACAGGATCAACGATTATTCAGATCTGGGCTTGGAGAGCGAATTCTTCTCCAAGAGCAAAAAGGGTGACGACCCCAGTGAGATCTTCAACATCCACGAGTACGCTGAGGGAGATAAGATCAGCAGGATCCATTGGAAGCTCTCCGCCAAACAGAATGAGATGATGGTCAAGGACTATTCCCTGCCCATAACAAACGGAGTGCTGATCGCTGCTGATTTCTCACATATGACCTCCAATGCGGGTGAGCTTGACACCTTTGATGCTATAATAGATTCCGTTGCCGCCCTCTCTCTGCGGCTTGCTGAGAATGAGGTCACTCACACTCTGCTTTGGTGCAATGACAGCTTCGAGGGCTATGAGAAGCGTGTGGTCTCAAATTTTGAGGACTACACTGTCTCAATGCGGGAGCTGATACTTGCAGGGTTCAGGTTCAGCACGAGATCCATATGCGACGAGATCCACGAGATATCATCGGGGGCTCCGAAATTCGCTCATGCGATCATCTGCACCACAGTCCTGACCGACAGCGAAAAGGAAAACCTTGTGAGCTCGGGGTATTCTTACAGGTACACTGCGATAGTAGCCTCAAAGTCTGAGGACAAGGGTTATACCGAGGATGCATTTACCTATGTTCCTCTCGGCACCGAGAACGTTGCAGAAAGCATTGAAGATATTGCTATATAAAGATATATAAGGTGACAACATGAAAAAGATACGGTCAAAAAATACCGATCAGGGTATAATAACCTCAAACGGTATAGTAATAGACGGTGATATTGCGCTGTCGACCGGGCTGGAGATCAACAAGGACAGATCCTTTATCATAAGGATAATGCTTGCGATGATCGCATCGGTCAGCACAGTGCAGATACTGGGCTCCTTCCTTGAAGTATCCTCGGTATCCTTCCTGCCGGCAGTGCTGATGTGTCTTTGCATTGCAGCGATAGTGACTAAGAACCCGCTTATCAAGTCAGCGGGTATAGGCTATCTGGTGCTCCAGGCGATCTACTTCTTTATCAGCAAGAATATGATCTCCGACGGGTTCTACCTGCTGCTGGACAAATACTTCCAGCGAGCGGGCATATCCTCTGCAGAGATACAGGATGCCGTAAGGAAGATCCCCAAGTCCGATGTACCCGACAGCATATCAAGGTTTATGATCTTTATCGGGTCTGTGATCGCTTTGCTGGTGGCTGTTTCCTGTATTGTAAGGCTTGATTTCGCTATCCTGTTCGTTTCCACCTTTCCCTTTGTGGAGATAGGTCTGTATCACGGCTGGGAGGCTCCTACTCTATATATCATAGCCCTTGTTTTGGTATGGATAGTCGTTATAACCATAGCCCTCGTTAACCATTCCACGAACAAAGCCGGCGTCAACAACACATTTGCAGTCCACCGGCGTAAAAAGGCTTATTATTTCACCTCAAAGCAGCTTAAAAACAAATTCTTTACCGTGTATATGACCACAGTCGCCATAATTTGTGCGGCGGTGTTCGCGGCTGCTATACTGTTTTCAAGCCTTTCGGGATTTGTTAGACCCAAAGCATTCACTAACCTGAGAAAGAACATCACCGAGGCTATAAACAACTTCTCGTTCACCAGTCTGCAGAACCTGCTGGCAGATTATGACGGCGGCTTTGATATCTTCGCAGTAAAGACTGTTGGAGGCACTAACGGCGGAAGGCTCGGCGAGCGCGACGGTATAACCTTTGACGGCTCTACAGCTCTGAATGCCAAGATAAAGATGCGTCCTTCCGATACTCTTTATCTGAGGGGCTATGTAGCGGGCAAATACGAAGATAACTGCTGGGATCCCATTGATGAAGAACCGAGCAGCGATCTGAAAAACGCTTTTGACGGCGAGCCGCTGCAGAACTTCAATTATGAGATGTTCAACAGCGCGGGCTTGGGCAGGTTCGATACTGAGAACAAGATATCGATTGCTGTTATCGGAGCAAGCAGGAGATTTGCTTACGCACCCTACTTTACAGATTATCTCAGCGATGATAACGAGGACAAGAACGAGCGTGTTCAGCCCACCGATGAGGGGTATGTCAAGCTGAGATCAAGAAAATACATACTTGATTTCCTTGATGTTACCAAGCTCGGTCCCGAAGGAACAAATGCTTCAATGATAGACTCCGTTCTCTATTACTTCTCAGCAAACACATCCAATACTCTCAGCCTGAAAAACAGGCTCTACTATAACTTCGTAAGGGAAAACTATACCGATGTACCCCATTCAGAAACGCTAAACAGAGTCTTTGAGACCATCAGCAGCGGATTCGGAGCTAACTCCCGGTTTGAGATCGGCTACACCTCTCAGTGCATCGAAGCTATAAAGCGGTATTTCAATAGCCGCGGCTTCTACTATAATCTGACTCCGGGGAAGACGCCTTCGGGTGAGGATTTCATAGATCACTTCCTCGAGCATCCCGAAAAGAGCGGCTACTGCTCCTATTACGCTTCTGCGGGAGTTATGCTGATGAGAATGTTCGGCTTCCCTGCCAGATATGTCGAAGGATATATCGTTACACCTAACGAGTTTGAGGTCAACGGGACCTCCCTCGAGGCTGATATCACAGACAAAGCTGCCCACGCCTGGTGCGAGATCTTCATCGAAGGCATCGGCTGGCTGCCCGTTGAGTTCACTCCCGGGTTCAGCGGCGGAATCAATCCCAACCAGCCCGCCGACCCGAAAACCACCGAGACGACCACAGTCACTACTACCGTAACGAGTGCGGCTCCTCCGAGCCAGACAACCTTCGGCACGTCTTTAACGAAAGGTTCTGCTTCTTCTGCTAAAAGCGAGACCAGCGCCGTTACCTCCGCAACGGATACTGCTTCCTCCGAAAACAAGTGGCTTGATCCCAACGGCGGCGGAGGCGGCGGCAAAGGTACAGGCTCCGGCAGCGAGGGCTTGAGCGTGTTTGCTAAGGTCGTGATCGCAGATGCGCTGTTCATTATCATTGTGCTGGCGATTGTGCTTTTACACCGCAGCTACAAGCTAAAAAAGAAGCGCAAGCTGATACGGCAAACAGACCGAAACGAAGCAGTTAAGTATATCTATGCTTATTATCTGAAATACCTTTCGCTGCTGAATATTACAGATTCCTCAAACATCAGCGATGAGAAACAGGCGCTGAAACTAATTGGCACCTGCCATAAGCTGGAGCTTGATTGCATAGCCGGTGATCTTTCCAATCTCTCCGAGCTTGCTATCGAAGCTGAACACAGCAACAAAGAGCTTTCCGACAAAGAATATGTCAGCGCCCTCGAGATGCTCAGAAAGCTTTCCGATGATGTTGTAAAACAGAAGCTCAGCGGCTTTGGGCGATTTGTCTCTAAATGGCTGTACGGAATGTACTGATAAACTAAACGCGGTCATCACAGATATACGATGACCGCGTTATTCATATGACAAAAGCGGCAGCACCGAACAGGTACTGCCGCAAAGCTTATGTGTATCAGCCGATGAGCCAATCGTACATCTCGCGGTATTTGTTGGCTGAAGCCTGCCAGGAGAAGTCCATGGCCATAGCTCTCTGCATCATCTTGTTCCACTCATCTCGGTGATCAACATAGATCGAATGAGCAAACATAACGGTGTTATACATATCAAAGGCATTGTAATTCGTAAAGCTGAAACCTGTGCCCTCTCCGGTGAACTGATTATAGGGCTGTACTGTATCACGAAGGCCGCCGGTCTCGCGGACGATGGGCAGAGTGCCGTATCTTAGCGACATCAGCTGAGAAAGCCCGCAGGGCTCAAACAGCGAAGGCATCAGGAATGCGTCGCAGGAGGCATAGATCTTATGGGAAAGAGGCTCGGAATAGTAGATGTTTGCAGATACCTTCTCAGGGAAGCGCCCTGCGAAGTAACGAAACATATCCTCGTGCTTCTGCTCGCCCGTACCGAGGATTACCAGCTGAACGTCACGCTGACAGATCCTTTCCATCATATAAGCGATGAGGTCAAAGCCCTTCTGGTCGGTAAGGCGGGAAACAATGCCTATCATAAACCTGTTATCGCCGCTTCCGATGCCCAGCTGCTTCTGCAAGGCTCTCTTGTTCTCCAGCTTCATCTGAACAGCATTAGAGGCATTGTATCTGAAATCAATATTGCCGTCGGTCTCGGGATTGTAGAGGTCATAGTCTATTCCGTTGACGATACCGCGGAGGTCGTGAGCACGGGCTCTCATCAGGCCGTCAAGCCCCTCACCGTAAAACTCCGTCTTTATCTCCTCGGCATATGAATCGGAAACGGTGGTGATAGCATCGGCGTAAACAAGGCCGCCCTTGAGCATATTTCCGTCGGGGCCCATAAGGAGCTTATCATAGGTCATATAATACTCCGAGAGACCGGAGAGCTTCATAAACAGCAGAGAGTTGTCGTTGCCCTGAAATTTTAAATTGTGGATAGTCATAACGGTTTTTATCCCGCGGAAGAATTCTCCTCCCTGGAAGCTGTCGTGAAGATATACGGGGATAAGACCTGTCTGCCAATCGTGGCAATGGATGATATCGGGGCGGAAATCCAGCAGAGGAAGCGCTGAAAGCACAGCTCTGTCAAAGAACATGAACTTCTGAACGTCCCAATGCCAGTCGGTATAGGGCTTGGGCCCGGAGAAATAGGACTCATTGTCGATAAAGATGTACTTGACACCGTCGTACTCAGCTTCGAGAACGCCGACATATCTGCTCTCACCTGCAAAGTCCATATAGAAATGGGTCTTGTACTGCATAAGCTCTTTGAGCTTTTCATTGATGCACTGATACTTGGGCATTACTATGCGGACATCATAGCTGCTCTTGTCAAAGCATTTCGGCAAAGAGCCCACAACGTCGGCAAGGCCGCCTGTTTTCATAAAAGGTACCGCTTCGGATGACGCAAAAAGAATTCTTTTCATTTTCAACACCCTTTCGATATTTTGGATCATACTTATATTCTATCATATAAAAACAAGCCCGTCAATAGCATTTTTTGCGCATAACGGGCTTTATTTCTATTGTGTTTCGACAGAGGGCTCCTCACCCGTGATAACATCCGACGCAGGCACCTCGGCTATTCCGCTGCCCTCGACAGCTTCATTGACCTCGTCGCAGCTCGGGATGATAAGATCATCCAGCTCCTCGGGAGTAAGGGGCACTTTCTTGATGTGAGGCGCGGTAAGCTTATCGGCGTTGTCGATATAATACTGGGTATCGGTTGGCATCTTCTTGCGCTTCAGCTTGTTGTTGATATTCTCCTTGGCTATCTTATACATAAGAGCAAATGTGGGTACACCCAATGCCATCCCGACAAATCCGAACAATCCGCCGCAGATGAACAGAGAGATCATTACCCAGATAGCAGGCAGACCCGTGGAGTTGCCAAGGATCTTAGGCCCGAGGATGTTGCCGTCGAACTGCTGGAGAAGCAGTATGAACAGCAGCAGCCAGATGACCATTTTGGGCTCGACCAGCAGTATCAGCAGCGCGGAAGGTACAGCGCCTATGAACGGGCCGAAGAAGGGTATGATATTCGTAACGCCTACAATAACGCTGATCAGTACATTATAGGGCATACCGATAAGAGTAAGGCCTATAAAACAGATGATTCCGATAATGAGCGAATCAATGAGCTTTCCGCTGATAAACCCGGAGAAGATCATATTAGCGTCCTGGCCAAAATGGAGTATCTTTTCGGCAGAGGATTTCTTGAAGTTAGCAAAGAGTATTTTCTTGGTCTCAGCGATATGCTTTTCTTTCGAGATAAGCAGGTAGATAGAAACGATAAATCCGAGAACGAAATTATAAACTACGTTAACGACACCAACAGCTCCGTTCAGGATGTTTTCAAGCATAGGCTGGAGCTTTGTAAGGTCTGAGCCGAACTCGTTGAGCTTCTTGGTGATCATCTCCTGGACTTTCGGATAATTCTTCAGGATCTTGTTCATCCAATCCTGAGCCTTTTCGATCAGATCCGAGAAGTTGTTGACTATCTCATTGAAGTTATTGACGAATTCAGGGACGATTACCGCGATAATTCCGACGACCATACCCAAAAACAGTATAGAAGCTATTGTCACCGAAACTGCCCGCATCAGCTTGGGCCGTCGGACTTTCTTGAATAGCTTGACGTAGATCCTCTCAGTAGTTACCATAAGGGGGTTGATGAGAAATGCTATCGCCAGGCCCCAGATGATGGGCATTGTTATATCAAGGGCTTTATTCAGGATCGAAAGAATGGAGTTGAACTTGAAGATAGCCATAACCAGCAGCACATTGACCGCAATAACGACTATGGCATAAAAAGCAACTGTATTATATTTTTTGTTTGTGTACAGTTTCATACGCTTCATCTCACATAAATAATTCTTATTTTTATTATACACTATTTTTGCAAGTAATGCAACAGTTTTTTTATTTTTATTAACAAATATTTTAGCAGGGATACCCTAATATATGAATAATACACATATGCAAATATCTGAAAGCAAATATATTATCATCCTATATTATATTATCATCGCAAACTGCGCGTTTTAGCTATTGTGTCCAAAAGTGGCGGATAGATTTGTATAATAATATTATTGACAAATCCAGACCCTTTTGTTATAATAATTACAAATAATATAACATTATTTGTCTTAGTGTGTTTTGATGGAGGTATTATATGAAAAAGATCAAGAAATCTCTGGCATTCCTGACGGCTATGATCTCGGTGCTCAGTATCTCTGCCTGCGGCAGCTCAGAGTCCTCGGACAACGGTACTGCAAGCGCGACCGATACCGAGACCACCACCAGTGTAGAGACCGTTCTGGTCAGTGACACAAGCGAGATCGAAGAGATCGCTGACGATGCTCAGAAGGAGATCATATGGATGGGCACCTATGACCTCAACCCCTCGAGAGGTGCTGACAAATCGGTCGAGATGACCCTCTTCAACAACAAGGGCGGTACGGTCATCACCAACAAGGTCATCGACAGCGAGAAGTTCGACAAGCTGGCTACTGCCCTGCTCTCCAACAAGGATGTTCCGGACATCTTCAAGTATGAGTGGATGGCATTCCCCTCTCAGGTACTGAAGAATATGTATCAGCCTGTTGACGATATCGTGGATTTCAGCGATCCTCTTTGGGCTGACACCAAGGCTACTGCCGATCAGTTCGTTCTCAACGGCAAGCACTATGTAGCTCCCGTAAGCTTCTCTGTTGGTACGCTGTTTATGTACGATCAGAATGTTATCGACAGCAACAACCTTGACGATCCTTATGAGCTTTACCAGAACGGCGAGTGGAACTGGGATAACTGGTACTCTATGATGGAGACATTTGTCAGCGGTGCTCCGGACGATACCGTTCGTTACGGCATCAACGGCTGGTTCCAGCCCCAGCTCATCCAGCAGACCGGCAAGACTATGGTAGTTTATGAGGACGGTCACTTCAAGAGCAACCTGGATGACAGCGATATTGAGAGAGCCGAGGATCTTATCTATAAGATCGGCAAGAACAATTACATCCAGCCCGATTGGCTCGGCGGTGCATCCAACGCCCTCAAGGACGGCAATATACTGTTCTACTGCATGGGTCCCTGGGCTCTGACCGGTTCCAACGGTCCCAAGGAAGGCGACGATTACAGAGTAGTTCCCGTTCCTAAGGATCCCAACGCCGAGGGCAATTACATGACCTCCGATATGACCGCTTATATGTGGGTCAAGGGCTCAAAGGCCAACGAAGCTGTTAAGACCTGGTATGAGTGCTGCAGGATCGCCAATACCGATCCCGAGTATCTCGAAAACAGCAAGCAGAAGTTCCTCAATGCAAATCCCCTCTGGACCGAGGATATGTATCAGGTACTTCAGGACGCTTCCTCCAGCGATAACATTATGGTATTTGACTACGGCTACGGTATCTCTCCCCTGCTCTCCGACGACTACTCCTCCGAGGACGGCAGCTGCGTAACAAGAAAGCTCTATGAGTACACCGCAAGAGAGAACGATGAGGGTATCCTTTACTCCTGGTCCTCCCTCAGAGAGGCTTACCGCTCTGTTGTTGAATCCGAGCTTGTTGATATCAACAAGGCTGTTGACGCTTATCAAGAATAATAACACCTATAATACAAAAGGCGGAGAGCTTATGTTCTCCGCCTTTATCCTTTGCAGCAAAAAGCCCGGAATGAAGATCATTCCGGGCAAAGCTTTATCCTTTGCAGATCACTTGGCAGCAACAGCAGCCTTAGCGGTCTTTACGATATTGTCGGCACAGAGACCGTACTGCTTGAGAAGCTCAACAGCGGGGCCGGAGTGACCGAACTCGTCATTCACGCCGATCTTGACCAGCTTAGTGGGCTGCTTGGCGGAGAGTACATCACTGACAGCAGAACCCAGACCGCCGATGATGCTGTGCTCTTCAACGGTGAGAACGAGCCCGGTAGTCTTGGCAGCCTCAACGATGATATCCTCGTCAATAGGCTTGATGGTATGGATATTGATAACTGTGGCAGATACGCCCTCAGCCTCCAGAACCTTAGCAGCCTCGATAGCCTCGTTTACCATAAGACCGGTAGCGATGATGGCTATATCCTTGCCGTCGCGGAGTTTTATGCCCTTACCCAGCTCAAACTTATAGGTAGCGGGATCGTTGAATACGGGAACGGCAAGTCTGCCGAAGCGCATATATACGGGGCCGTTGTGCTGGATAGCAGCCTCTACGGCAGCCTTAGCCTCAACGTCGTCAGCGGGGTTGATGATAGTCATACCGGGGATAGTTCTCATAAGAGCGATATCCTCATTGCACTGGTGGGTAGCACCGTCCTCACCTACGGAGATACCCGCGTGGGTAGCACCGATCTTAACATTGAGGTGAGGATAGCCGATAGAATTGCGGACGATCTCAAAAGCTCTGCCTGCCGCAAACATAGCGAAGGTGGAAGCAAAAGGGATCTTGCCGGTAGCAGCAAGGCCGGCAGCAACGCCCATCATATTAGCCTCGGCAATACCGCAGTCAAAAAACCTGTCGGGGAACTTCTTCTTGAAAATACCGGTCTTGGTAGCTGCAGCAAGGTCTGCATCTAGAACATAAAGATTATCGTATTTGTCACCGAGAGCGGCGAGAGCCTCGCCGTAGCTTTCTCTGGTAGCCTTCTTGATTACATCAGCCATAGATCAACCCTCCAATTCTTTCAGCTTGGCGCTCAGCTCGGCAACAGCCTGATCGTACTGCTCCTTGTTGGGAGCGGTGCCGTGCCAGCCGACCTGATCCTCCATAAAGGAAACGCCCTTACCCTTGGTACTCTTCTGAATGATAACAACGGGCTGACCGGAAACGGTCTCTGCCTCATTGAATGCCTTGTCGATCTCATCGAAATCGTGGGCGTTGATCTCGATAGCGTGCCAGCCGAAGGCCTCGAACTTCTCCTTGATGGGATAGGGACTCATAACGTCGCTGATCTTGCCGTCGATCTGGAGGCCGTTGTTATCAACAACAGCTACGAGATTGTCAAGCTTGTAGTGAGCTGCGAACATAGCAGCCTCCCATACCTGACCCTCTTCGATCTCGCCGTCACCGAGGACGGTGTAGACCTTGTAGGTGTCGCCGGAGATCTTTCCGGAAAGAGCCATACCGCAGGCAGCGGAAATGCCCTGACCGAGAGATCCGGAGGACATATCAACACCGGGGATAGTGATGCAGGGGTGGCCCTGTAGCAGAGCGCCTACATGACGCAGGCTCTTGAGCTCCTCCTTGGGGAAGAAGCCTTTCTCGGCAAGCGTGGAATAGAGCGCAGGAGCAGTATGACCCTTTGAAAGAACAAATCTGTCTCTGCTGGGCTCATCCGGCTTATCGGGATAAACATTCATCTTAGCGAAATAAAGGTAGGTCAGCATATCGGCGATAGAAAGAGAACCGCCCGGATGACCTGATTTAGCATTGAAAACACCCTCGATTATTCCGAGGCGGACCTTACAGGCTGTGATCTCAAGCTGCTTTTTGATAGTTGCATCCATAACATTACCTCCAATTTATAGTATATCTAAACAGATATCTTTGAGTAAATACAGCCGATGACCTCGGCTATGACGTCCTCCTCGCAGGAGACGTCAAGAATATGATCCACCGCCTGCTTGACCTCATCCGTAGCATTTGCGGGGCAGAAGCTGACATCGGCATAGCGGAGCATTTCAATGTCATTGTTGTAATCCCCTACTGCGACAATGGTATGATCCTCCATTCCGCAGCCCCGGCGAAGCTCTGCAAGGGCTGAGCCCTTGGAAATATCCAGCGGGAGCATCTCATAGTAAACAGGTGCGGAACGGACAAAGTCAACGCCCGAAAAGCCGCTGTTTTCCACATAGCTGATAAGCGAATCTATCTTATCAGGCTCACGTGCAAAAAGCACCTTATACCAGTTGGACGGGATATCCCGCACATCGGAGAGCTTGGGAGTTACCTTACATATCCTGCAATGCTGCCGCTCCATTTCGGTCATCTGCGGGACGTAAACTCCGTCAAGCAACAGGACTTCACACCCCACCTCAGGCTCGGCTTTTAGTATAGCCTCTGTGATATCCCTTGCTTTTTCCGGGAGAAAGACATCGTATATCTGCTGTTTGGTGTGGATATCGTAGACCATTCCGCCGTTGCACATTATGATAGGCGCGTTTACATCGAACTGCTCGAAATACTGCTGAGAAGCCTGCAATGAGCGTCCGGTAGCTATGGAGAACCTGCCGCCGTCCCGCTGAAAACGGGCGATAGCCTCAAGATTCCTTCTGCTCGGGATCTTGCTGGCGGGCAGGAATGTCCCGTCCATATCGGTGATAAGCAGCACTTTCCTGATATCTTCAAACATCTTATTTCCTCAGATCATTTTCTAAGCTGATCCAGCAGCTTTGTGAAGTATTCGGGGAGCTCGCTGTCGAACTCCATATATTCGTTGGTCGAAGGGTGTATGAACCCCACCTTTTTTGCATGGAGGCACTGTCCTTCGATGCCCTTGAATGGCTTTCCGTAGACCTCGTCACCCAACACGGGATGCCCGATGTAGGCGCTGTGGACTCTTATCTGATGGGTCCTGCCGGTTTCCAGCCTGAATCTCAGCAAAGAATACTGCCCGAATTCATCTATGACCGTGTAGTGGGTCACAGCCTCTTTGGAATTCAGCTCGGTGACGCACATCTTCTTGCGGTCATACTTGCTGCGCCCAATCGGGGCGTTGACAGTACCGCTTTTATCCTTGAACCTGCCGCAGTTTATTGCTTGATACTCCCTTGTGAAGCTGTGGGCTTTGATCTGCTCGGCAAGCTTGTTATGGGAATTATCGTTCTTAGCGACGATAAGCAGGCCGCTGGTCAGCTTATCTATCCTGTGGACTATCCCCGGGCGAATAACCCCGTTGATGCTTGAAAGCCTGCCCTCACAATGATACAGCAGAGCATTTACCAGCGTGCCGTCAGGATTGCCGACAGCAGGATGTACCACCATACCCTTGGGCTTATTAACAACCAGCAGGTCGTCATCCTCATAGACTATATCAAGATGGATATTCTGGGGTTTAACGTCAAGTATCTCAGGCTCCGGCATTTCGACCGTTACCCTCTCCCCGCCCCTGAGCTTATAGTTTTTGGCGGCGGCTTTTCCGTCGATAAGGACGGCTCCGTTCTCAATGAGCTTCTGAACGGCGTTGCGGGTAAGGCTTTCTGTCTGATCCGAGAGCCATTTGTCAAGGCGTTCACCCTTATTATCGGGCTCTGCCTCGAATATCAGCCTGTCATTCATCGCTATCGACCTCTGCAGGCGTTTCCTCCGAGGACTCCTGCGTTGTTTCTTCGGAAGATGCTTCGGCAGCAGGCTCGGGCTTCTTATCGGACTTATCAAAGAAAATGAAGTATATCGCGAGCAGTATCACTCCCACAACAACGCAGATATCTGCGAAATTGAACACGGGGAAATCTATGGGCTCGAACCGGATGTAGTCAACTACCTCACCGAGCCTGATCCTGTCGATAAGATTGCCTATGCCTCCGGCAATTAGCAGAGCCAGAGAAATATTCTGCAAGCTGCTCTCATTGCGTTTCTTGACCATATAAAAGCCGCCTGCAAGGATTATCACCAGCGGGAACCCCACCAGGAACCAGGTCTTTCCTGACATCATACTCCAGGCAGCACCCTTGTTGGTGATATGAGTGAGGTTGAATATATCCGTGTCACCGAAATGAATGACCCTGATGATCTCGCCTACCTCGATATTCTTGACCACAGCCAGCTTTATGAGCTGATCGGCAGCTGTCAGTATGAAGATCAGAGCGATGGAAAAAATAAACATCAATAATACCCTTTTAACCGCCTAAAGGCTCTGCGATCGGCAGAGCCTTGGCGTGAAATATTTTACTTAACTGCGCAGCAGCATCTGCGGCAAAGTGTGGGATGCTCGGGATCGTTGCCCACGGTCTTATCATAGGACCAGCACCTCTCGCACTTTTCACCATCAGCCTTGACTACTGTGAAGGATACGCCCTCCATATCGCCCTTGAACTCGCCCTTGTCAGCACCGGCACTGATCTCAACACCGGAGACGATAAGCACGTCCTTCAGGTCATCGGAGATAGCCTTCAGAGCGTCAAGCTTGTCATCGGTGAAAACGGTAACGTTAGCCTCCAGCGAAGCGCCGATGATCTTATCGGCTCTCTTAAGCTCCAGAGCCTTCTTGGCATCCTCTCTTACTGCGGAGATGAGAGCCCACTTCTCGGTAAAGGCCGCATCAGCGGAAAGACCGCTCTTTGCAGGCATATCGTTTAAGAAGATGCTCTCGGGATCGTCACCCTCAACGTGGGGCATAAAACTCCAGATCTCATCGGCGGTAAACGAAAGGATGGGTGCTACCAGCCTTGCGATAGCAGAAAGGATCTTGTAGATCGCGGTCTGCGCAGAGCGTCTGGCAAGTGAACCTGCCTTCTCGCAGTAGAGCCTGTCCTTGATAACATCAAGGTAGTAGTTGGACATATCTATTACACAGAAATTGTGGATAGCGTGGAATACGATATGATAATCAAAGATATCGTAAGCAGCATTGACCTTGTCGATGAGCTCATCCAGCTTGATAAGAGCCAGCTTGTCGATCTCATAGAGCTCGCTGTCAGCTACCATATCCTTGTTTACATCGAACTCGGTCAGGTTGCCGAGGATAAATCTGGCAGTGTTCCTGATCTTCTTATACGCCTCGGAAAGCTGGGCCAGGATATCCTTGGATACTCTGATATCCGAATGATAATCGGAGGATGCAACCCAGAGTCTCAGGATGTCGGCGCCGTATTTATCGGTTATATCCTTGGGGTCGATACCGTTTCCGAGGGACTTGTGCATTGTTCTGCCCTGGCCGTCAACTACCCAGCCGTGAGTGCAGACAGCCTTGTAAGGAGCGCAGCCGTTTACGACTACGGAGGTCAGCAGTGAGGACTGGAACCAGCCTCTGTACTGGTCAGCGCCCTCAAGGTATAGATCTGCGGGGAAGGAAAGCTCCTTCCTCTCGGAGAGAACGCCTGCGTGAGTACATCCGCTGTCGAACCAGACATCCATGATGTCGGTCTCTTTGATGAACTCCTTGCAGCCGCACTCGCAGCTTACGCTCTCGGGAATGAAATCGGAAGCCTCGTGAGTATACCAGGCGTCAGAGCCCTCCTTGCGGAACAGCTCAGAGATAGCGTCGATAGTGGCCTCGTTTACGATAGGCTTGCCGCAATCCTTGCAGTAAACTATGGGGATAGGCACGCCCCAGGTCCTCTGACGGGAGATACACCAGTCGGAACGGTCTCTTACCATTCCCTTGATGCGCTCTTCGCCCCAACCGGGGATCCACTGAACAGACTCGATAGCCTTTACAGCCTCATCCTTGAACTCATTTACTGAGCAGAACCATTGGTCGGTAGCTCTGAACAGGATAGGCGACTTACATCTCCAGCAATGAGGATACTGGTGAACGATCTTCTCGGTGGCGAGAAGATTGCCTGTCTCGGTCATATGCTTGGAGATTATATCGTGAGCATCCTTGGTGCTGATTCCGGAGAACATACCAGATTCCTCGGTGAGGACACCCTTGCCGTTTACGCCGACAACGATGGGGAGATCGTATTTCTTGCAGACCTCGAAGTCGTCAACACCATAGCCGGGAGCGGTATGAACGCAGCCGGTACCGCTTTCAAGGGTAACATGGTCGCCCAGGATAACAACGGACTCTCTGTCCATAAAGGGATGCTGGGTCTTGCAGAATTCAAGATCCGAACCAACAAACTTGCCGACGGTCTCATACTCGGTGATACCGGCCTTCTGCATGGTCTCAGGAACGAGATACTCGGCCATGATATAATACTCATCATTAGCCTTGACTACGGAATAATCGTAGTCGGGGCCGAGGCAGATAGCGATATTACCGGGAAGGGTCCAGGTAGTGGTGGTCCAGATAACGAAATAAGCCTTATCCTTATCTACGCCGAGAGGAGCAAGAAGCCCCTTATCATCGGTGACCTTGAATTTTACATAAATTGAAACGCAGGGATCATCCTGATACTCGATCTCAGCCTCAGCAAGAGCAGTCTGGCACTCTGGGCACCAATAAACAGGCTTTAAGCCCTTATAGATGTAACCCCTCTTAGCCATTTCACCGAAGACCTTGACCTGCCTTGCCTCGAACTCCGGCTTAAGAGTCAGATAAGGATCGTCGAAATCACCAAGGACTCCGAGACGCTTGAACTGATCTCTCTGTGTCTCAACGAAAGACAGTGCGAATTCTCTGCAATGCTTTCTCAGCTCAACAGGAGGGATAGCGCCGTTCTCGACACCTATCTTCTTCATAGCCTTGAGCTCGATGGGCAGACCGTGGGTGTCCCAGCCGGGGACATAGTCCGAGCAGAAGCCGCTCATATTCTTGTACTTGACGATAATATCCTTCAGCACCTTGTTAAGTGCGGTACCAAGGTGGATATCGCCGTTAGCATACGGAGGGCCGTCGTGAAGGATATAAGTGGGCTTGCCCCTGTTCTTCTCTATCATCTTGTAATAGAGCCTGTTCTGATCCCATTTGCTGATAGCCTCGGGCTCCCTTTTTGGCAGATTTCCTCTCATAGGGAAATCCGTCACGGGGAGATTAAGTGTCGAATTGTAATCCTGTGGCATTTGTCCGATCTCCTAACAATCAATTATTTTTTCCGAATTTAAGATCCTGAAGGTTCTGCTTCGGGATAACGGGCTCAAATGAGCCGGTGTTGAGTATCTTGTCTATATGCTCTTTTTCAGCCTCAGCTGCCTTTGCAGCCTCCTCTGCGGCCTCGTCAACAGTCTCCTCAACAGGCTGCTCCTCAACGACCTCCTCGACCTTCTCTTCAATAGGTTCGGGAGCGGGTGCAGGTGCGGGAGTCTCCTCGGGAGCTGAATCGGGGATCTGCATGATCAGCGAGAGCTGCTGCTTATAAAGAGGAAGCAGCTGAGCCTTGAACATAGTGACCTCTCTCCTGAGATTGTCATAGGCTTTCTTTTCCTCAATATACTTGGAGCGGATCTGGATGATCTTCTGCTCGGTAGCGTCGGTATTCTCCTTGATGAGCTTGGCGCAGTTCTCCTTGTGCTCGCGGATGATCCTCTCGCACTCGGAAGCGCTCTGCTCGGAGAGCCTGATCTGCTCGGTCTTAGCCGACTCGATCATATCTCTTGCCTGAGCCTTGGCGTCATTGATGATCTTATTTGATTCCTTCTGAGAGATAACGAGGGCGTTCTTGATAGCCTCCTCGTCCTCCTTGTACTCATTGATCCTGGCTTCGAGCTCAGCGACCTTCTTATCAGACTCCTCGGTCTTTGCGAGAAGAGCCTCAAACTGGTCTGCAACGCTCCCGAGGAAAGTCTCCACCATATCGGGATCGTAGCCGCTCTTGACTGTCATAAAAGCCTTGTTTCTAATGCTGTCTGCTGTCATAGCCATAATAGCCTGCCTCCTAAGCATATTTGTTTATCTTAATATGTATTCTGTCCTTCCTGGTGAGAGAACCTATCTCTTCCACACGGAATTTGCCTCTGCCACGGGATGAAAAGACATCACCCTGCTCGACCTTGCGGTCAGCGGAATACTGCACGGCATAGTTGAGCTCAATACCTCCGCTCCTGATAAGCGCAGCAGCCTTCTCCCGCGAGATATGAAAAGCCAGCGCAGCAACGCTGTCCAGACGCAGAGAAGCGACCGTACCCTCAATGGGCAAAAAGCTCTTCTGCGGGATCACAGAAAGGTCAAAGCCTTCCCTGACCTTGACACCCACTCTGCCTACCTTTTCTATACCCTCAGCCAGCGGTGCGACTGTATCGTAAACGAACACAACCGCTCTGCCATCTGAGACAATGATATCCCCAACGGTATCACGCTGTATACCGAGGCCCATAAGGCATCCGAGAAAATCCCGGTGAGATAGTTTATCAGACTCTCTGAATGAAAAAGTCAGCGCCTTGAAGGGAAAAACCTCCTCACTCAGGGGTGAATAGGGTGCAGATATCCCCAGGACAGTCCGCTCAGCATTATCGTAGCCGCCGAAGAAGAGGTGATCCTCGACGCAAACAGAAGCAAGCACCTTTTTACAGAGCGCTTTTTGACGCTCATCGAGGAAAAAGGTGAACTTGCTTATGTATTTCTCGGCAGCGGTCTCAGCCATTTCAATGACTCTGCCCGCGAGCAGCTTGTCCTCGGGGGAAAGCGTTCCCAAAAAGGACAGACTGTTTTTCATCAGAAGCTGTAGCCGTTATTCTCGAGCTCGCTCATAAGATCGTCGCCGACGAACTGAACGTTGCTGGGGATAATGGCAAAGGTCTTCTGAGCCATCATCTTGATCTTGGCATCGTTGGCATAGGCAACGCCCGAGATAAAGTCAAGGATCCTCTTGGCGTCGTCACTCTTAACATTCTCAAGGTTGAGCAGAACGGTCTTGCCGGCATTGATGTCGGTACCGATCTCTGTTACCTCAGAGAACTTCTCAGGTCTTGCAAGAACGATCTTCAGCGAGCCGTCATCAACAGCAGGCTGAGGACGGGAATAAGACGGCTGGCGGACAGGTGTCGGTTCAGACTTAGCAGTTGAAGTCTGAGGCTGCGGTGCCGCTGCGGCAGCCTTTACTCTGTTATCATCATACACGGAACGATAATCCTCCTCTTGTTCAATTTCTTCTTCGCCTAAAAAAATGTTTTTAAACCCCTGAACTAGTCCCATTTTTCTAAACCTCCATATATTTTCTAGCTCCGAAGAGCTTAGTACCGATCCTTACGAGATTAGAGCCGTGCTTGATAGCAAGCTCATAATCCCCGGACATTCCCATCGAGAGAACATCCGCCTGCATATTGCGGAGCTTCTTTTCTTTGAGTCCTTCAAAGAGCTCCTTCATATGCTCAAACACGCTTTCATCGGCGCCTATGGGCGGGATAGCCATAAGCCCTCTGATACGTATATTGTCAAGCACTGAGATCTGCCCGGCAAGCTCATAAAGCGCCTGAGCCGAAACTCCGCTCTTGCTTGCTTCATCGCCGATATTGACCTCCAGCAGGACATCCATAACACGGCTGTTCTTTTCAGCCAGCCTGTTGATCTCATTAGCTAGCTTAAGGCTGTCCACCGACTGGATCATATCCACATCGTTGATGATATACTTGACCTTATTGGTCTGCAAATGCCCTATAATATGTACCTTAGCCGACTTATCGTAGCTGTCCTTCTTTGAGAGATACTCCTGTACCCTGTTCTCTCCGAGAAGAGTGATGCCCTGCGAGACCGCAAAATTCACCTTTTCGGGCTCAACAGTCTTAGTAACCGCCATTATCTCAACGGTATCGCCTTCGCTGCGGTATTTGGCCTTAGCATTATTCACATTGTAACTGATCTCCTTGATGTTTTCCAGGATATAAGAAAACTCAGGAGGAACTTTCACTGTCTGTACCATTTTGGTTTGATACCGCCTCCAGTAAGATACGATCGTAAAGCAGCAGATAGTTCGGGTCTGAGGTGGATCTTGATATTACAAAATCCGAGCCCTCATAGATAACATCTATATTCTTGAAGGTGTACTCGTTGCCCAGAATAACATATACGCCCTTCTGATCACCCTTGAAGCGTATAGCCTCACGGGGTACCTTGATGCCCTGATAGTTGTCAAACACCAGCTCACAGGAGAAAACCCTCTGGCTGACGATCTCGCTGTCAAGCCTGTTGCAGCTGAGAATGATGATAGAATTATCCTCATCCGCCG
Organism: Ruminococcus sp.; assembly: GCA_017542125.1. Lineage (GTDB taxonomy): Bacteria > Bacillota > Clostridia > Oscillospirales > Ruminococcaceae > FB2012. The sequence continues at coordinate 247,905 of JAFXXU010000058.1, read as the reverse complement.
GCTTTACCGAATCAACTGTTACTTTATAGATGCTCCCCTTGTTTCCAAGAGACAAGGTAGCGCTGCTGCCCTCGGTTATCCTTTTATCGTTGCGGATGATACCGATTATCTCACAGTTATAGTCGTCAAACATCTTGCCGATGGCATTCGGACCGTTATCCTGCTTGTTCTCGCCGTTTATGACAGACTCTATATCGCTCTTGTTGAGCGAATCGATATTATCAAGATTTAGCTTTTTCTCATAACTGTCGCAGTAAGAAACGAAATATCCGGATTCGCTTGCCTCGACCTCCGCAACAGCACCTGAACCCGCAAGGCACTTTTCAGCCTTGCTCCTGAGAGATGCGATCTCATCGGCATAATTCTCCGAGCGCTCGGTGATGATATTGTAGATGCTGGATTGCAGGAAGAATTCATCCCTTGCGTCGGAAACAGCGGTAAGATCGCCCTTCTGAGCGTTCTGAATGATCTTTTTGTATTCAGCCTCGATCTTGGCATTTATGGACTCGGGCTGCACATACTGCGAAGCACCGGGGTTCTGAGCTCTTTCAAGATATTCTGCAAGCGAGTTGTATCTGTCAGCCTGCTTCTTTTTAAGGAGATCAGAGGTGCTTGAATAAACATCAGCCAGCTTGTTGCCGGTAGAGATCTTGCTGCCGTCTCTGTAAAGATACTCATACACTCCGCTGCCCGAATAGGTGATGACCTTTTCGTTCCTCACGACGATACCCTTAAACGGGATATTCTCATTTATGCTGCAAAGCACCGCTTCCTCAGTCTTATGCCTGTCGTTTACCCGGTAGTAGATCTGACTGCCTATCGTAAACAGTATCAGAACCGACAAAAGCGTTACCAATGCCCGCGTTGTCAGAGTATTCATTATAAAACCTTATTTCAGTCCTGATTGGCGTTTGCGTCAAGAATATTTATGGGCCTTACGGGGGAAATAGTGGAAATGGCGTGCTTATACACAACATTCTGCTTGCCCTCGCAGTCAAGGATAACGATATAGCTGTCAAAACCCTTTACGATGCCCTTGAACTGATAGCCGTTCATCAGGAAGATCGTTACCGCCACTCTTTCTTTTCTGGCCTGATTAAGAAATACATCCTGAAGGTTTATATTCTTGTTCATTGTTACCACTCCTTACCATTTTGCTCACCGATGTATAAACTACATCAAATTATATTATAACACATAATTTTCGATTTGGCTATACTATTTTGAACATTTTCCAAAAAATTTTTATAATTCCCGCATTCATCGGCGTAAACTGTGACCGCTTCCTCCATCCTGCGGAACCAGGTAAGCTGCCTTTTTGCGTAATGACGGGTCTCAAGCTTGATCTTTTCAATGCATTCCTCAAGCTCTGCCCTGCCTTCCAGATAAGGGATAAGCTCCTTGTAGCCGATAGCCTGCCTGGCGGTCTCGGGATCTGAGCCGTTATAGACACGCTTTGCTTCTTCAAGCATCCCGTTTGCCAGCATTTCGTCCACACGGCGGTTTATCCTGTCGTAAAGGACGGCTCTGTCGGCAAAATCCAGCCTGATCACACAGGCCTCAAAAGGCGACTCCCCTCTTATATTGAGCCTTTTCTGCTCGGAGAAGGGTCTCCCCGACTTTATGCACACCTCCAGCGCTCTGATGACCCTGATAAGGTTATTTTCGTGTATTGCTGCGGCTGCGGCGGGATCGGCGGCATTGAGCCTCTCCCAAAGGGCGTGTTTGCCGTGCTCTGCGGCATATGCTTCAAGCTCTGAGCGCAGCTCATTATCGGCGCCGCTGTCCTCAAAGGAGACATTGTCAAGCAGCGAACTGACGTAAAGACCAGTACCCCCGCAGACTATGGGCAATCTGCCCCGGGAGCGGATCTCCCTGGCTTTCTCTCTAGCAAGTTCCACATACTCTGCAACGGAGAAGCTCCTTTCAAGAGGAAGAAAACCCGACAGGTGGTTGGGTATGCCCTCCGCTTCCTCATCGGTGGTCCTTGCGGTGATGACCGTAAAGTCCTTATAGACCTGCATAGAATCTGCGGAAATGACTTCGCCGTTATACAGCTTGGCAAGCTCTATTGCAAGCTTTGATTTGCCCGAAGCGGTAGGCCCTACAATAACGAGCAGCGGTATCTTTTCGGACATTCAGCCCTCTCCTTGCTCAGACGATACGTCTGAATTGTTTTTCTATATCCTTCTTTTTGAGCTTTATCATCACCGGACGGCCATGGGGGCAGTATCTTATATCGTCGTTGCCGTAGACATTGTTGACCAATGCCTGGAGCTCAAGGATGTCGGAATCGTCATTTGCCTTGATTGCTGCCTTGCAGGCGATGGAATGATAGAGCTCATCAAAGATCTCCAGCTGGGGATTATGCTTGCAGTCGATGAAATTCTTAGCAAGCTGGGTAACTATATCGGTAGGGTTCTCGTCGCCGAGTATCACAGGCAAGCCCTTGACAGCAACGTTCGGAGCCACATCCGGCTCGATGCAGAACCCAAGAGAATTGACCTTTTCCACATTAGCCGAAAGAGCATCGAACTCATCGTAGGAGAGCAGAACGTATATCGGTTCAAGGAGCATCTGGGTCTCCAGCTTATTGGGCTGATCCTTTATCTGCTCAAAGATATATCTCTCGTGAGAGGCGTGCTTATCGAACAGAAGCATCTCATCCCCCGCCTGGGCAACGATATAGGTCTTGAAAAGCTCACCGATGACAACAGGCTTCACGGGCTCCTTGACGCTGTCCTCAACGATCTCGGATCTGCGCTCAAAGCTGGCATTGGAGATATACTTGAAATCCCCTATCTGCTCCTCGATCTCCTGGGAGGCGGTCTGCACATCCCCGGAGGAGTCCTTCTCGGAAACATATTCCGGCGGAGGAGGGGGTGGAGGGGGTATCATATCTTCTATGCTCTCATTCAGAGATTTAAGAAACAGATCCTCGCCGGCAGGATTTGCCTGCTTGACAGGTTTCTCCGAAACAGGCGGCACCGTTCTCTGCGGAAAGGGCTGTTTTACAACAGGAACAGTCTCCGAAACAGACTTATCGGGTTTGACATCAACTGTAATGGGCTGCTCCTTGACAGCGAATTTCAACTGCTCACCCTGGGGCTTCTGAGGAAGATCGTAAAGCTCCTTGTCGGTGAAATGGCGCTTGTTGGCATCAAGGTTCATCTCCACAGGCTTATCAGCCTTCAAGAGCGCATCCTTGACAGCAAAATATACTGCCTCATAGATCATCTTATCGTCAGAGAACCTGACTTCGATCTTTGTCGGGTGCACATTAACGTCAACAATCTCGGGAGAAGCCTCGATGTTCAGCACACACGCCGGGAACTTACCGACCATAATGTTGTTGCGGTAGGCTTCTTCCAACGCTCCGCTGCAGGTCTTTGCCCTGACATAGCGGCCGTTCACAAAGAAATTCTGGAATTTCCTGTTTGGCTTTGCCCAAAGAGGTCTTACGGTATATCCGCTGACACGGATGCCGTTCCAGGTGGAATCAACAGGGATCAGCGATGCGGCGAACTGTCTGCCGAACACGGAGTTTATTGAGGAAAAGAGCTTCCCGTCCCCTGCTGTTATAAGCTCGGGGCGGTTGTCCCTGATAAACTTGACAGAGACCTCGGGGTGAGAAAGCGCCAGCTTCGTCACCAGATCGGCTACGAAATTGCCCTCTGAGGTATCCTTTTTGAGGAATTTGAGTCTGGCGGGAACATTATAGAATATATCCCTTACCACAAATGTGGTGCCGTCGGGACAGCCGCTCTGCTCATTGAGCTTTTCCTCGCTGCCCTCGATGATGTAATGAGTGCCGAACATCTGATCTCTGGGCTTGGTAAGCACATCTACCTTAGCAACAGCGCTTATGGAGGCCAGAGCCTCGCCCCTGAAACCAAGGGTGGTGATATGTGAAAGATCCTCCTTGGATGCGATCTTGCTGGTGGCATGGCGCAGAAAAGCCTTCGAGATATCATCGGGGTATATCCCCTTGCCGTTATCGGTAACGCGAAGATAGGTGCGCCCGCCGTTCTGTATCTCAACGGTTATAACATTGGCGTCTGCATCTATCGCGTTTTCAAGCAGCTCCTTGATGACCGATGAGGGGCGGTCGATGACCTCTCCCGCAGCGATCAGCTCGGAGACCTCTTTGCTCAGGACCTCGATGTGTGCCATAGCTTCTCCATTCTATCCCTTTCGGGTCACAGATACTTGTTAAGCTCCTTGACGAATTCCCGGAGCTCGGTATCGTTCATTTCATCTATATTTGTTCTTCTCAGCTTATCGGCAATGATATCTGTACCGATCTTCTGGAAAGAGATCTGATCGTCGCTCTGCTTTGCAACAGCGGCCTTTGCCTTGCGGCTTTCCTCTTCCATTTCGGCTAACAGCAGCTTTGCGCGGCTGATTATCTTATTCGGCAGCCCTGCCAGCTTTGCTACTTCGATACCGTAGCTCTCGTCAACGCCGCCGGGGACGATCTTTCGCAGGAATTTGATAGTATCCCCGCTCTGCTTTACGGCAACGGAGAAGTTCCTAACACCGTCCAACTCGCTTTCAAGGGCTATAAGCTCGTGATAATGGGTCGCAAAAAGTGTCTTGCAGCCCAGCGATTTGGATGTAGATATATACTCTGAAACAGCTCTTGCAATGCTGATGCCGTCAAAGGTAGATGTACCTCTTCCCACCTCGTCAAGTATAACAAGGCTCTGCTTTGTGGCGTGCTTGACGATATCAGCGACCTCGCTCATCTCGACCATAAAGGTGGACTGCCCTGCCGTAAGATCGTCTGACGCGCCTATCCTGGTGAATATCTGATCGACTACCGAGATCTTGGCATAATCAGCCGGAACGAAGGAACCGATCTGCGCCATAAGGGTGATCAGCGCCACCTGCCTCATATATGTGGATTTACCCGACATATTTGGGCCGGTGATCACAGCCATCCGGTTGCTGGTGAGATCAAGATAGGTGTCGTTGGGGACAAAGACCTCGTCCTTCTGCATCAGCTCGACAACAGGGTGCCTGCCGTTTTTGATCTCGATTACTCCGTCAATGGCGATATCGGGCTTGGAATAGTTAAACTTGACAGCTGCGTGTGCAAAAGAAGCAAGTACATCCACCTCGGCAACGGCAACAGCAGTATCCTGCACCAGTCTCATCTGGGTAGCTACGAACTCCCTCAGCTCTGTAAATATCTCCTGCTCGAGATTAAGCACCTTATCGCTGGCACCGAGGATAGTATTCTCAGCCACCTTCAGCTCTTCGGTAATGAACCTTTCGCAGTTTGAAAGGGTCTGCTTTCTGATATATGTATCGGGAACAAGGTCGTAATAGGACTTCGTCACCTCAAGATAATAGCCGAATACCCGGTTATAACCGATCTTCAGGGACTTGATGCCGGTCTTTTCCCGTTCTTTGGCTTCTATATCGTCTATAATGCCCTTGCCGCCTGAGATTATGTTACGGAGAGCATCCAGCTGCTCGTTGAAACCGTCCTTGATGACGCCGCCGTCCTTGACATTGGCGGGAGGCTCATCGACAACAGCGTTCTCGATAAGATTTGAGATAGCCTCCAACGTGGAGATCTTGCTGTTCAGCTTCTGCAGAAGCTTTGAGGAAAATCCGCCCAGAACTTCTTTAAGAGCAGGCAGTTTTAGCGCCGTCAGCGAAAGAGACTTAAGATCTCTCGGCGTTGCGGTCTTATACATTACCCTTGTCATAAGTCTTTCCAGGTCATATATACCCGCAAGGATCTCGGAAAGCTCATCCAGCTCCACAGGGGAAGACACCAGCTGCTCTACGGCATTATGCCTGTCCATTATCCTCGTGGGATTGATAAGGGGCTGCTCCAGATAGGCTTTTAGCATCCTCTTGCCCATAGAGGTCTTGGTATGATCCAGCACCCAGATGAGTGAGCCCTTGCGCTCCTTGTTGCGAAGAGTCTCGGTCAGTTCAAGATTGCGCCTTGCGGTATATCCTATAGTCATTATCGGGTCTGTATCGTGGCGGATGATATTGGAAAATCTCCCCACCAGAGCCTTCTGTGTATTATGGATATAGGCAAAAAGCCCGCATACTGCATTGACTGCGGTGGTACCTTCTTTGAGGTTAAGGGAATCTAGGCTTGCTACGGAGAACTGCTGCGTTACCTCATCAGCGTGGATGAGAGGGGAAAAATCGCTTTCATCAAGCAGCTGAACAGCAGCCTTGAGCCTCTGTCTTATAAACTCGCCTATCTCCTTAAAGGAAAGAAATCCGTCGTTTATCAGTATCTCCACAGGAGAGAATCTTGAAAGCTCGTTTACAGCATTGTTTGCAAGCTCCTTGCCTGAGAAATCGAACAGATGGACTTCACCCGTCGAAATATCCGCAAGGCACATGGAAGCCTCTTTGCCCTTGGCATAGAAGGAGCACAGATAATTGTTCGAGGTCTCGTCCAGCATACTGCTTTCGATAAGAGTTCCGGGCGTAACGACTCTGATGACCTCACGGGGCACCAGCCCTTTACAGGTCGCAGGGTCGGCTGTCTGCTCGCAGATCGCCACCATATAGCCCTTATCCACCAGCCTTTTGAGATAGATCTCGCAGGCATGGTAAGGCACGCCGCACATGGGAGCCCGTTCTTCAAGGCCGCAGTCTCTGCCCGTAAGGGTGAGCTCCAGCTCTCTTGAAGCGGTCAGTGCGTCGTCAAAAAACATCTCATAGAAATCGCCGAGCCTGTAAAACAGGATATGCTTGCGGTATTTCATCTTTGTATCGAAATACTGCTTCATCATCGGGGATATCTTTGTTATGTCAACGTCCTTTAAAAGCAGCATAGCCTTGCTCCTTGTCTATGCAGAAATATCTCAGTGGCAGCCCGCGCAGCTCGAGCAACTGCCGGTGCAGCCTTCGGGAGCCTTCTCGGGGCAGGTCATAGGATCCTCGCCGTTGGCAGCCATCCCGATAATATAATTGACAGAACCAAGCATATCGTCAAGAGCTGCCTTGCTCTCGTTGTAGGCGATCATAGTGGGCATAGTCATTATCTCGTCATAGAGAGCCTTGATATCGGTATCGAGAGAGGTGAGCTTATCAGCATCCTTATCAGCTTTCTGCATCTCGCCGGAAAGCTGCATCCTGAGCATATTGAACTCACCTATCTTGCTCTGAAGCTCGCCGTCCTTATCGGAAGCCTTGGTAGCCTCCATAAACTTAACATATCTCTCATCGTTCTGGATAGCAACTCCGAGAGCTCTTGCGGTCTCAACTACATTCATCGGTATAAACTCCTGTCTTAAATTATTTATCTGCTATTTCACCCATAAGCGCCCAATTCATCGCTTTGGTGATGTTTACATTCACAAACTGACCTTTGAGGCTTATATCCCCCTCAAACTCAACGATGATACCCTCATCGTTCTTGCCGGTGAGGTACCCTGCACCGGTCCTGCCCTCGCCTTCCGCAAGGACACGGGCTGTCTTCCCGACAAACCTTTGCAGCCACTCGGAGGAGGTGTTCCTCTGCTCCAGAAGCAGCTCGCGGAGCCAGAGCCCCTTCTGCTTGTCGGAAATACTATCTTCAAGCTTTGCAGCGGGAGTACCACTGCGGCGGGAATATACAAAGGAATATATGTTATCGTACTTTACCTGCCTGATGATATCCTTGGTCATACAGAATTCCTCATAGGTCTCGCCGGGGAAACCGACTATAATATCGGTAGTCAGCGAGAATTCCGGAGCTCTTCTGCGGATATAGTCTACTATTTTGAGATACTTTTCAGTATCATAGCTGCGGTTCATAGCTTTGAGTATCCTGTCGGAGCCCGCCTGGAGCGGCAGATGCAGCGATTTGCACACCTTTTCGCAGCCAAGGATAGTATCCAGCAATTCATCTGAGGCATCCTTTGGATGAGAGCTCATGAACCTGATACGGAAATCACCCTCGATAGCGTTTATATCTCTCAGAAGCTGCGGGAACCCGTAGCTGTAGGAGTTGACATTCTGACCCAGCAGCGTGATCTCCTTATAGCCCTCAGAGACAAGCTGCCTTACCTCGCTGATCACAGAACCGGGGACTCTGCTGCGCTCTCTGCCCCTGACATAGGGAACTATGCAGTAGGTGCAGAAATTATTGCAGCCGTACATTATCGGAACAAAAGCCTGAAACTTGTTCTCACGAAGCTGGACGAATTCCTCATCTATATCCGTGGGCTTTTCCGACTGCTCGAAAACACGCTTCTTGTTGGCAATGACTTCATACAACAGACGGTAGAGCTCGTTGTAAGCAAAAGTGCCGAAGACCAGATCGACCTGACGGTAGGATCCCTTTATCTTGTCGGCTACGTGCTTCTGCTGAGCCATACAGCCGCAGATACCGATCACAAGCTCTGGCTTGCGCTCTTTAAGAGCCTTTAGATCTCCGAGATTGCCGTAGACCCTATCCTCGGCATTTTCTCTGACGGCACAGGTGTTATAGATTATAAGCGAAGCCTCCTCGGGATCCTTGGTAAATCCATAGCCTACCTTAGCAAGCCTGCCCATAAGGCGCTCCCCGTCGGAGACGTTCTGCTGGCACCCGAATGAATGGATAAGAGCGAGCGGTCTGCGTCCCGTCATCCTGTAAACTGACTCGTTATGAGAGGTCAGAAACAGCTCGGGATCGGTCTGATTATCTAAGCTGATCATCATCTTCTCCTCCACTCGGTCATCAATATATAGTATGCTAAAGGACATAGCTATACATTCTATATTATTATATACCTTTTGACCTGATTTGTCAATAGGAGCATTGTAAAAAGATGTATTTGCTTCAAAACCAATTCAATTAACAAAAACAACTTGCAATGAACACAGAAATATGTTATAATAATTATTGTATTGATCTTTGAAAGGAGGGGGATTATGGATATCTCAAAGGGCGATACCTTGGTAATGAAAAAGCAGCATCCCTGCGGCGATAACCGTATGCTCGTGCTGCGATCGGGTATGGATTTCAAGCTCCGCTGCGCAGGCTGCGGCAGAGAGTTCATGATCCCCCGCAGCAAAGCCGAGAAAAACGTCAAAAGCGTTATCAAGGCGGCAGAATCATAGCGATCCTCAACCTTTAAGCATTGTACTGTATGAAGGAGGATCACTATGATAGAAAAGGTAAAAATACTTGAAGACAAATACAATGAGATAAACGAGCGCCTTATGCAGCCTGATGTGGTAAACGACAACAAACAGTATACGGCGCTAATGAAGGAATACTCCGAACTGACGCCCATTATCGAAAAGTACAGCGAGTACAAGAGTGCCGAGGCTCAGTTCAAGGAAGCCGAGGAAATGCTCGAGTCAGGCGAGACCGACAAGGAATTTGCCGAGCTGCTCCGGCAGCAGTATCAGGACTCAAAGCAGGATATCGAGCGGCTGACCAAGGAGCTCACTCTGCTTTTACTCCCCAAGGACCCCAATGACGAGAAGAACGTCATTATGGAGATACGCGGCGGTGCCGGCGGAGAGGAAGCTGCTCTGTTTGCGGGCTCCCTTTACCGCATGTATTCCCTTTACGCGGCTGCCAAGGGCTGGAACATAGAGGTCATCAACACCAACGAGACCGAGCTCGGCGGTTACAAGGAGATCAGCTTTATGATCGAAGGTGCGGGAGCATACTCCCGACTCAAATACGAGAGCGGAGTTCACCGCGTTCAGCGTGTTCCCGAGACCGAATCCCAGGGGCGAATCCACACCTCTACCGTTACGGTAGCCGTTCTGCCAGAAGCAGAGGATGTTGAGCTTGAGATCAACGACAAAGACCTTAAGATAGATGTTTTCCGTTCGTCCGGTGCGGGCGGTCAGCATATCAACAAGACCTCCTCCGCGATACGCATCACTCACCTTCCCACAGGTATGGTAGTTGAATGTCAGGATGAGCGATCGCAGTATAAGAACAAGGATAAGGCTATGAAAGTGCTGCGTTCAAGGTTATTGGAGATAGAACAGGCCAAGCACGATTACAAGATAGCCTCCGAGAGGCGCTCTCAGGTCGGAACGGGCGACCGCTCCGAGAGGATACGGACTTATAATTTCCCAGAGAGCCGAATTTCCGATCACCGTATCGGCTTGACTCTTTACAAGCTCGACAGCTTTCTGAACGGAAATCTCGATGAGGTAATAGATGCGCTCGCCACCGCCGAGCAGGCAGAAAAGCTTGCAGGTCAGGAGAACGTATAACAAAGGAAGATACAGATGTATGAAACCAAGTTGCTCCCCGCTGACAAAGAGTCGATAGATCAAGCGGCGGAGCTGATAAAAAGCGGAGAGGTCGTAGGAATGCCGACGGAGACAGTCTACGGTCTGGCGGCGAATGCCCTTGACCCCGAGGCTGTAAAGAAGATATTCATTGCCAAGGGCAGGCCGCAGGATAACCCTCTGATCGTCCACATTTCAAGCCTTGATATGCTTGACGGGCTTGTGGTCTACGTTCCCGAAATTGCAAAAAGGTGTGCGGAAGCCTTCTGGCCCGGGCCGCTTACTATGATACTGCCGAAGACCGACAGGATCCCCCTTACCACTAGCGCGGGGCTTGATACCGTCGGCATAAGGATGCCCTCAAACAAGACAGCGAGGGCGCTTATAGAAGCATCGGGCGTTCCCATAGCGGCGCCCTCGGCAAATCTCTCAGGAAGCCCCTCCCCTACCAAGGCAGAACACGTTTTCAACGACCTTAAGGGTAGGATACCCTGCATCCTTGACGACGGCAGCTGTGCTGTCGGAGTGGAGTCCACAGTCATAGCCTTTGAGGGTAATAGGATACGTCTGCTGAGACCCGGGTTCGTTTCCGCAGAGGAACTCTCGGAGCTTTGTGATGGAGTTATCATCGACAAGGGCGTTACAGAAGCCGTAGCCGCAGATGCAAAGGTGGCTTCCCCCGGTATGAAATACAAGCACTATGCGCCTAAGGCCGATATAACCATTATAGACGGCTCTCTCGATGCCTTCCGCGAATACTGCAAGGACAAGGACAGCAATGCGATCCTAATGGTATTTGACGAAAGCGACGGCTCGGATCTGCCTCAGCAAGCCATAGTTTACGGAAACACCGGTGAAGAACAGGCACAGAAACTCTTTGACGTTCTCCGCAGGCTGGACGAAATCGGAGCTGAAAAAGTCTATGCCAGATGCCCAGACAAAAGCGGCGTAGGGCTGGCAGTATATAACAGGCTGCTCAGAGCCGCAGCATTCAGGGTGATCAAGCTATGAAAAAGCAACTGATTATAGGTCTCACAGGTCAGACAGGAAGCGGCAAAAGCACGGTTAGCAGGTGCCTTATCTCAGAGGGGCTGGCGGTCATCGACTGCGACAGGATCTCCCGCGAGATCACCTACGACGGCAGCGAATGCTGCAAATGCCTGAGTGAGCACTTCCCTGCTTGCTTTAACTGTGATCTGCACCTTGACAGAGCCGCTCTCGGAACCATAGTTTTTTCCGACGGCGAAAAGCTGGAGCTGCTGAACCGCCTTATATTTCCGTTTATCCTTGATGCGATAAATCAAAGGACAGAAGAGCTTCGTTCCCAAGGCTTCGAGATCATCGTGCTTGACGCGCCGACATTGTTTGAAAGCGGCGCCGATAAGCTCTGTGATATAATCGTTTCCTGCATAAGCAGCAAGAATATCCGTGCAGAGCGTATAATCGCCCGGGACGGTATAACCCGCGAGCAGGCAGAGAACAGGATAGACTCTCAGCTGCCCGACAGCTTTTACAGAGAGCATTCCGATATAGTTATTGAGAACAGCGGCGGCATCAAAGCCCTTGAGAACGCCTCGCGGTTCATTTCACATATATTAAAAGGAAGATCATATGGCAACCAAAAAGAAAAAGCGTAAAAAGAAAAAGAAGACCAATTACGTCCTGATAATCATAATCGCTCTGGTGATGGTCATAATAGTGACCTTTGTATATATCTTCCGTGACAAGATAAGCGAAAAGATCAAGGATTACGGCCCCAGTGTTTTTATGACGACTGATTACGAGGAATACGTTCTTAAATACGCCAAGCAGGACAATATCGACCCCAGATTTGTTTTCGCCATCATAAATACTGAGAGCCACTTCAACCCGAAGGTGACTTCGGATGTCGGGGCGCGGGGACTTATGCAGATAATGGAGGACGCCTACAACTGGATCAAGTTCCGTATGAACGATGAGCGGGAACACACCTTTGACGATATGTACGATCCGGAGCTGAATATCGAGTACGGCACCTTCCTGCTGAGCTACCTGTATGAAAAATTCGACAACTCATATGAGCTTACCGCCGCCGCATATCACGGCGGTATGAACGCTGTTGAGGGATGGATAGAAAACGGCACAGTTGACCCTAAGAATTTCAATCTCGACGATGTTCCCTCTAATGTTACGGCAAATTACATATACAAGGTAATGAAAGCATATAATAAATACAAAGAGAAACTGGAGGATGATCTTAATTATGAAGAATGAGAAAAAAACAGCCGGAGAGCTGCTGGCCGACAAGCTGCTCTCAAACCACAAGCACGCAGGGCTCCTGCTGGAGGATGAAGAGATTGCAAAGGCTTCCGAATTCTGCGAGGACTACAAGGCTTTCCTTGATACTGCTAAGACCGAGCGCGAGGCTGTTACCGAGGCAGTAAGACTTGCCAAGGCTGCCGGCTTCAAGGAGTTTGAGAGAGGAAAGAAATACAAAGCCGGGGATAAGTTCTACTTTGTCAACCGTGAAAAGGCGATCATACTCGGTGTAATGGGCAAGCTGCCTCTGGATAAGGGCATCCGCCTCGCTGCGGCTCACATCGACTCCCCCCGCATGGATCTGAAGCAGAACCCGCTTTATGAGGAGCAGGAGTTCGCACTTTTCAAGACCCATTATTACGGCGGTATAAAGAAGTATCAGTGGACGGCTATCCCCCTCTCGCTGCACGGCGTTATCGTTAAGAACAGCGGTGAGAAAGTCACCGTCAATATCGGCGAGGATGAGAACGACCCTGTTTTCTGCGTGACTGATCTGCTCCCCCATCTTGCACAGCAGCAGATGAAGCGCCCCGCCGCCGAGATAGTTAAGGGTGAGGAGCTGAATATCCTGGTGGGCTCTATGCCTTTCAAGGATGACAAGGTCTCCAAGAAGGTCAAGCTGAATATAATGTCAATACTCAATGAGAAATACGGCATCGTCGAGGACGATTTTATGTCGGCAGAGCTTGAAGTGGTACCTCAGTTCAAGGCAAAGGATATCGGCTTTGACAGGAGCATGGTAGGAGCCTACGGTCAGGATGACCGCTCCTGCGCTTATACTGCTCTGCGCTCGATCCTCGACATCAAGAAGCCGCAGCACACCTGCCTCACCTGCCTTACCGATAAGGAGGAGACCGGCAGCGACGGCAACACAGGCCTCAACAGCTCATATCTCCCCTACTTTATAGATGATCTGGCTAAGGTCTACGGCTTTGAGGGACATAACGTTATCTCGGCATCCGAGTGTCTCTCAGCAGATGTTAATTCGGCTGTTGACCCCACTTTCCAGGATGTTACAGAGAACAGGAACGCTTCCAAGCTCAACTATGGCGTTGTAGCGACAAAGTTCACAGGCGCCCGAGGCAAATCCGGCACCAGCGACGCATCTGCTGAATTTGTGGGCAGAGTCAGAAAGCTGTTTGACGAGAACAACATCATCTGGCAGACCGGCGAGCTGGGCAAGGTAGATCTCGGCGGCGGCGGAACTGTTGCTCAGTTCATAGCCAACCTGGATATGGAGGTCATCGATCTTGGTGTTCCGGTGCTCTGTATGCACGCTCCCTTTGAGGTTACTGCAAAAATAGATATCTATATGGCTTACAAGGCTTTCTCGGTATTCTTTGCTGACTGATATCGCATAATACAGCGAAGGGCAGATACTTTTCGGTATCTGCCTGTTTTTTATATGCAGAGCAATCCATATCGACAAATTTTCAATCCCTCCCGTCTTATAATAGGATAGGAGGGGGCAAGAATGAAGATCTATCTTGATGTTCTGTTTATCAGCAACCTGCTGATTTCAATGCTGACGCTGTCGGTGTTCTCACGGCTAATCCATCTGAAACTAAGCAAGCGCAGATATATGACAGCTTCGGTATTCTCAGGGTTTTCCTCGCTGATTATGCTTATTGAACCTAAAGGATTTGTATTTTCCCTGGGTATAACTCTCATCAAGCTGGCACTATCGGCAGCTGTACTGCTGATAGCTGTGAGATATGAGTGTATCGCCTCTTTCCTGAGCAGATGGGCTGTGTTCATCACCGTCAACGTTATCTTCGGAGGGATATGCTTCCTGCTCTGGGACAGCTTCGGCGGAGAAACCATTATCATAAAGAACTATACAGTATATCTGAATGTGCCGATATATCTTATGCTGCTTTGCACGGCGGCTGCCTATGTGCTTATCTGCATCTATGACAGGGTAATGACTGTAAGGCTGGGAAAGATGGGCTCATACAAAGCCGTATTCACCTACGGCAGCCGGAGCATAGTTATGCCTGCGATATGCGATACGGGCAACACTCTGACCGACAGTTTCAGCGGAGAGCCGGTTGTGATCTTTTTGAGCAAGCGTCTTTATGAGCACTTCCAGCTCGGAACTGAAAAATGCTTCTCTGACGGCTTTCACCTGATACCCTATTCAACGGTTGACGGTTCACGGCTGATACCTGTTACACTTAAGGGCGAGGTTTATATCCGACTGAACGACGGGACAGTAAAGCATATCAGGTGCGCTGCAGGCATACTCGACAGCAGCGGTTCGGACAAGGCGATATTCAACCCAATTCTTATATTATAGCGAAAGAAGGAGCGGCGATGAAACTCTCGGAGCTGATAAACAAACTGCTGGGATCGGTGATCTCCTGCATCGGCGGGAACAGCGTTGATTACATAAACGGTGCGGATTCGCTTCCTCCCCCATTGGAACCGGAGGAAGAGCTCAAAGCCTTTGAACTGTTGAAAACAGAACCGGAAAAGGGCCGCGATCTGCTGATCGTTCACAACCTGAGGCTGGTGGTCTACATATCCAAAAAGTTTGAATCCACGGGCATAGGATTGGAAGACCTTATCTCCATCGGAACCATCGGGCTTATAAAAGCAGTAAAGACCTTCTGCCCGGATAAAAAGATAAAGCTGGCGACCTATGCCTCCCGCTGCATTGAAAATGAAATATTGATGTTCCTGCGCAAGACCACCCAATACAAAAACGAGGTATCTATCGACGAGCCGCTGAATATAGACTGGGACGGCAACGAGCTGCTGCTCTCGGATATACTCGGCACCGATGACGACATTGTTAACCGCGACCTTGAAAACGAGGTCGATAGGCAGCTGCTACTCAGGGAGATAGCTAACCTCCCAGAGCGTGAGAAGCAGATAATGGTTATGCGCTTCGGCCTGAACGGGCATCGAGAGCTGACACAGAAGCAGGTGGCTGATATACTCGGTATATCCCAGTCGTACATCAGCCGTCTGGAGAAACGTATACTCCGTTCTATCAAAGAAAACCTTGAAAGCATATGCTGAAAAAGACCCGGGACAATTCTGTCCCGAGTCTTTTGATCATTTAAAAGCAATGGTATCGAGCCATTTATCGAACCTGCTCGAATAAGTCTTTTGTCTTGCCTCATTGCAGAACAGGAAGAAGATATACCACCTGTCATTGTTGGGGATAATCTTCAAATGGCAATAGCCGTCTGTATTGTTAGAGTCCTTGTAAGTGAAAACCAGAGAATCCTCGGACTTTTCCAGCTCTTTATAATCATATTTATCCCTGGCCTTAAAAGAAGCCGCGATAGTTTCAATATAGAGCTGTGAATTGAGTTTCTCGTATTGTTCCTTATCACTGTCACCGGTGCCGTACTCACCCTTGTATGTATCGGAAACGACATAGGCGAACCTGACCGCACTGTTTTCATACACGCCGCAGTCATAGCTGCCGTTCTGGAAAACCGCGGCGATATCGGTATCCTTGGTCTGCTTCATATTTCCGGGAAGATCCATGGAAAATGAGCCGAAATCATAGTTTTTTGTACGGACGGCGCTGGCAAGCATCACAACGATAACTCCTATTACAACAAGACAGATAACAAGAACTATCACTGCGAACTTCTTAACTTTTGCCTGGTCAACGGAATTCGGATCAAAGTACTTGAACTTCTGCGTATACTGCTGCGGAGCCTGCCTGTAAACCGGCATATTATAAACAGGACGGGCATTTGTATAGCCCGCCTGTGTATTATTCTCATTGCCGCAATAATTGCCGCATCCGGGACAGCTTCCGTCGCCGCCGTAGAAATCGGTACCGCATATCGGGCATCTCATAGCCGTTTACCTATCAGGACTTCTTCTTTGCCTCGATATCGGCAAGAGCATCCTTTCTGGAGAGGTTGATCCTGCCCTGAGAATCTATCTCCATGACCTTTACGACTACCTCGTCACCGATAGAAACAACGTCCTCGACCTTTTCAACTCTCTGCTTATCCAGCTTGGAGATGTGAACGAGGCCGTCCTTGCCGGGAGCGATCTCAACAAACGCACCGAAGTTCATTATACGAACTACCTTGCCCTTGTAGATAGCGCCGATCTCGGGATCATTTGCAATGGTATTGATGATGGAGATAGCCTGCATAGCCTTCTCCTTATCAAGACCGGATACGAATACATTTCCGTCCTCTTCGATATCGATCTTAACATCGCACTCAGCGGAGATCTTCTGGATGACCTTTCCGCCGCTGCCGATAACTTCTCTGATCTTGTCAACAGGAACCTTGGTGGTGAGCATCTTGGGAGCCCACTTGTTGACTTCAGCTCTGGGCTCGGGGATAGCCTTGAGCATGATCTCGTCAAGTATGTAATCCCTTGCCTTGTGGGTCTTGGCAAACGCTTCCTTGATGATATCGGGAGTAAGACCATCGACCTTGATATCCACCTGGATAGCGGTGATACCGTTCTTGGTGCCGCCCACCTTGAAGTCCATATCGCCGTAGAAGTCCTCAAGGCCCTGGATATCCACCATAGTCATCCAGCTGCCGTCTTCCTTAGTGATAAGACCGCAGGAGATACCTGCAACAGGTGCCTTGATGGGCACGCCTGCATCCATAAGAGCAAGGGTCGAACCGCAGATAGATCCCTGAGAGGTAGAGCCGTTGGAAGAAAGGACCTCGGAAACCATTCTGATAGCGTAGGGAAACTCCTCAACGCTGGGAATAACAGGAACGAGAGCCTTCTCAGCAAGAGCACCGTGACCGATCTCGCGGCGTCCGGGGCCTCTGGAGGGCTTGGTCTCGCCTACAGAATAGCTGGGGAAATTATAGTGGTGGATGTATCTCTTGGAATCCTCTTCATCCAGACCGTCGAGACGCTGAGCGTCGCTTACGGGGCCGAGAGTACAGATAGTCATAACCTGAGTCTGACCTCTGGTGAAGAGGCCGCAGCCGTGAACTCTGGGCAGGAAGCCTACCTCAGCAGCAAGAGGTCTGATCTCATCGATGCCTCTGCCGTCAACACGCTTGCCGTTGTAGAGCCAGTCTCTTACGATGATCTTCTGGAGCTTATACATAACCTCGCCGATGATGGTGGGCAGGTTCTCGTACTTCTCTGAGTACTTCTCAAGCAGAGCATCGGTGATGGGCTGGAGCTTTGCGTCGCGGACATTCTTATCGTCGGTATCGAGAGCTTCCTTGATCTGATCGCCGAAATCAGCCATGAACTCGTCCATCATATCGTGGTCGAGCTCCATAGACTCGAAGGTGAACTTTGGCTTACCGATCTGTGCCTTGATATCGTTGATGAAGGCTACCATCTTCTTGATCTCTTCGTGACCGAGGAGGATAGCCTCGAGCATTCTGTCATCGGGAACTTCATCAGCACCGGCCTCGATCATAACGATCTTCTCCATAGAGCCGGCAACAGTGAGGTTCAGGTGATTCTTGTTTCTCTGCTCCAAAGTGGGGTTGAGGACGAGCTCGTCGTCAACAAGACCTACGCTGATACCTGCGATAGGGCCGTTCCAGGGAATATCGGAGATAGAGATAGCGATGGAAGTTGCGATCATACCTGCGATCTCGGGCGAGCAGTCGGGATCGACCGAAAGGACGGTCATAACAACAGAAACGTCATTTCTCATATCCTTGGGGAACAACGGTCTGATAGGACGGTCAACCATTCTGGAAGTAAGGATAGCCTTCTCGGTGGGCTTGCCCTCTCTCTTCATAAACGAGCCGGGGATCTTGCCTACTGAATAGAGTCTCTCCTCATAGTCAACGGAGAGAGGGAAAAAGTCAATACCCTCTCTGGGCTTGGGGGATGCGGTAACGTTTGCCATAACGACAGTTTCACCGTATCTTACCCAGCAGGAACCGTTTGCGAGCTGAGCAGCCTTGCCGGTCTCGACAACGAAAGGTCTGCCCGCATAAGTTGTTTCAAATTTTCTGTAATTCTCGAACATTTAAAAACTCCTCCTGTTTTTATATTTTACAGGTGAGCCATTAGCAATAAACAGACCCCGCAAAACAGGCGCCTCACGGATTCTGTTTAATGCTAACCGACATCACCCGCATTTGACTTAAAACGGTAATATAAACACCGAAAGGCAGTGACGGTAAACCGCCTCTGCCTTGGTGTTTCAGATAATTACTTACGAATTCCGAGCTTCTCGATAACAGCTCTGTATCTCTCGATATCCTTCTTCTTGAGATAGCCGAGGAGGTTCCTTCTCTTACCTACCATCTTCAGAAGACCTCTTCTGGAATGATGATCCTTCTTGTTGAGCTTAAGGTGCTCGGTAAGGTCGTTGATCCTTCTGGTGAGGATAGCGATCTGTACCTCGGGAGAACCGGTGTCCTTTTCGTGAGTTCTGTTAGCTTCGATAACAGCTGTCTTTTCGTCTTTTCTGAGCATATTGGTGTACCTCTTTCATAAAATTTCCGCAGCCGAAGACAATGGCAGGTAGCTTTCCCATTAAGGGCTTGACCCATGATCTGCAGCAGGGATAACGCTGCGTAAAGCAGCAAATAATATTATACTATAAAGATATACGTTTGTAAATAGAATTAACAGAAATTTTACAATATATCCTATCAGGTATGGAGGAACAGCTTGTTCCAAACGGTGCGATCCTTGGTATCCTTGACCTGATCGGAACCATCGCTGCCGGGGAGGATACCGTTTTTGATCTTAGCAGCGGTAAGCGTGTTCTGCATAAGCATAGCGATAGTCATAGGGCCTACTCCGCCGGGAACGGGAGTTATATATCCCGCCTTATCCTTGCACTCCTCAAAATCAATATCGCCGCAGAGCTTGCCGTTCTCATCACGGTTCATTCCAACATCGATGACCACTGCGCCCTCCTTGATGTACTCGGAGTTGATGATCTTGGGCTTGCCGATGGCAGAAACCAGGATATCCGCTCTGCTGGCAACCTCTTTGAGGTTCTTGGTCTTGGAATGGCAGATAGTGACAGTTCCGCTCTGATGGAGCAGCAGCATAGCCTGGGGCTTGCCTACGATATTGCTTCTGCCGATAACTACGCACTCCTTGCCCTGGATCTCGGTGCCGGTGGAGGCGATGAGCTCCATAACTCCGGCAGGCGTGCAGGGCAGGAAGCTGTAATCACCTATCATTATCTTGCCCACATTCACGGGGTGGAAGGCATCGACATCCTTCTCAGGGAGGATATTATTGATGATCACCTTATCGTCAAGATGCTTGGGCAGAGGCAGCTGAACAAGTATACCGTTCACCTTGTCATCGGCGTTGAGCTTGTTGACAAGCTCCAGAAGTTCCTCCTCGGTGGTCTCCTCCGGCAGCGCATACTCATAGGAGGTGAAGCCTACCTCCTCGCAAGCCTTCTTCTTGTTCCTTACATAGACCTTTGAAGCTGGGTCCTCGCCGACTATCACAACTGCGAGACCTACTTCTATTCCCTGCTCTTTCAGCTTAGCGGTCTCAGCCTTGATACGCTCCTTGACCTGTGCCGATACTGCCTTTCCGTCAATTATCTTTCCCATTTTCCTTTTCCTCCTCATCGGTATTATCGTTATCGCTTTCTGCGGTATCTGCTTCTTCGCTTTCGGTGTTTTCGGTCTCTTCGGATTCCTCCTCATCCTCAGCAAGGATAGAAGTGTAATTGTCCGAAGACTTTATCTCCTTAACATCATCCGAGAGCTTCTTGGCGTGCTTGCCGAACTTTTCCTCGTACTCCTTTTCAAGCTCATCAACGGATTCTCCGGCAGACTTTGCGTCCTTGATCTTCTTTTTGAGCTCTTTCTTAGCCTTTTCGTTCTCATCGTAGGTCTCATATTCCTTGATCTGAGCCTTTGAGAGCTCTGTGTCGGCAAAGAGCTTGTAATCATCATTGCGCTTGGTGATGTTCCTGAACACGATTATAAGTATAACGGCAACAACAACGCTTGCGCCTGCTACCAGCTGTGATACCTTGATGTTCATAAGGTAAAGGGAGTCGGTCCTGGTGCTCTCGATGAAGAATCTTCCCAGGCCGTAAAGCCCTGCATACATCAGGAAGACCTCGCCGTCAAACTTCCGGTGCTTGAAATAGAAATGCAAGAAAACGAATGCCGCCGCGCACCAGAGGGACTCATACAAAAAGCAGGGATGCACAGGAGAATAGGAGGATACCTGCCCGCCCAGATCATCAAAATGATCGGCGATATAGGTTATCGTCTTGTTGCTCATCATTCCCCAAGGAAGATCGGTGTTCGAGCCAAAGGCTTCCTGGTTGAAGAAATTTCCCCAACGTCCAATCGCCTGACCGATGAGAAAACAGGGCGCGACCACATCAAGCATAGCCGAGAGCTTCAGCTTGCGCAGCTTAACAACTATTCCTCCGGCAGCAATGGCTCCGATAAGGCCTCCGTAAATGGCAAGTCCGCCGTCACGGAAATTGAAGAAATCCGTTATGGACATATTGCTGTTGAACAAGATATAATAGAGCCTTGCGCCTATCAGGGCTCCAACAAAGCCAGCGATAACGCCGTCTGTGGCTCTGTCAGGGTCGATGCCGACCTTCTTCATCTTCTTGAAGCCGTAGATAACAGCCAGCAGTATGCCTACCGCTATCAAAAAGCCGTACCAATAGACCTTAAAATTGATCCCCGGGATTGTGAACAGGACCCTGTCAACTGTGATACCTTCGGTGAAGATATTATCACCGCTGCCAAAATTGGGGAAATAGACCTTGTCGGGGTTTGCTCTTACCTTTTGTACCAGCTCACTGTCAAGGTCGGCAGCTTTGGCTGCCAGGGTCATTAATGTTTGCGTCATATTGTCCTTACCTCACTTTGAGATTTGCTTGTCATCATTTGCTGCTGACCGTGCAGAAGGCAGCCTTGTCAAGATCCAGCAGAGAAACGGCGTTCTTGACATCGTCTGCGGTTATCTTTGAGAGCACATCAAGGGTGCTGAAGCAGTTTACGTTCTGTAAATAGTGATACAGCATCGACTCTGCACATTCGGGAACACTATTGTATTTGAACACCTCGGCGCCGTACTCGCTGCGCAGGAATGCTCTGAACCGTTTTTCGTCTATATCACGTGTGCGGCAAGCCTCGATCTCTTCGGCTATACTGCGATAGACCGCTTCGGGATCCTTGGCTTCACCTGTCAGCATCATGATAAAATAGCCTATATCATCGCAGAAGATCTCATAGGAAAAGGATGAGTTGACAAGCCCCTCCTCAAAAGCCTTCTTATACCACGGGGATGAATGCCCGAAGTTGAGCCTCAGCATAAGATCGGCGGCGATGGACGTCTTTTCCAGCTCAAGGCCGTGGAGGGGCTTGCACTTGATTCCCAGATTGAACATAGGCACTCCGACCTGCCTGGTTATATGAGACCTTTTCCTCTTTACCGTCTCGGGCTCATCAGGGAAACGGCAGCTGAGCTCGTTGTTTTCCGTGGGCTTAAGCATCTCGTCACAGATGGAAAGCACCGTCTCTTCATCCACGTTGCCGGCTATCGCCAGAGCCATATTGTTGAGATTGTAAAAGCTGTTGTAGCATTTATACAGCAGCTCGGGTGTGATATCCTGGATGGATTCCACCGAACCGGCCACATCTATCTTTACAGGATACTCATAGAACAGGCAGTCAAGCAGTTCAAAGAACAGCGCTCTCGACGGAGAGTCGTTGGTCATCTTGATCTCCTGGGCGATAATACCGCGCTCCTTTTCCACATTTTCCTCAGTGAAATAGGGCTTCTGGACAAAGTCCAGCAGCAGCCTGAGCGGCTCCTTGTAATCGGAAGATGCCGAGAAAGTATACGCCGTAACATTGAAAGAAGTAAAGGCGTTGGCTACGGCTCCTGTCTTGGCGTAAAGCTCCATAACACCGCAGTCCTCATTCTCAAACAGCTTATGTTCAAGATAATGGGCTATACCGTCCGGAACAGAGATATAATCTCCCGTCTGGACGGTCTTGAAGCAATTGTTCACAGAACCGTATCGGGCTGCGAAATATGCCTCGGTAGTTGTGAAGCCCTCTTTTTTCATTATCATTACATCTACACCGGAGGGATGATGGTATAGCTTGTATTCTTCATCTATAAGATCCGATCTGATTATCTCAGGTTCAAGCTTCATTCGGTTCGCCTCCGTTCTCGGGCAGCATTACAAACACGGTATCGAGCGCAAAGCCCCTTGCAGACCTGATGATCTCCTCCCTGGTGACTTCTCTGAACTTACGTGCTTTCTCCTCGGGGGAATAACCCGTCCCTTTGAGATACTGATAGAAATACCAGGTGTTCAGCTCATACTTTGAATCATAGTTTGCAAGGCAGGACTCAGCAAGATAGGTCTTGGCATTATCCAGCTCTTCATCGGTAAAATCGCCCTTCTGAATAGCCTCTATCTGCTCATATATGGCAGTCTTGGCTTTATCCAGGTTTTCGGGATCCAGCCCGGAGCGGATAATAAGCGTGTATTTGGAATCAGCCAGAGAAGCATCACAGTAATAGCAAAGCGAGAGCTTTTCTCTGACATTCATAAACAGCCTGGAGGTCGGCGAGGAGCCAAGCATCGTTACGAACAGCTTGACCGGCAGCTCATCAAACTCCTTGGTCTTGAAAGCAATATACAGGTGAGCCTGACGGCTCTCAAAGGACTCTTCTTTATAGCACACCCGGTCTTTAAGCGGTGAAGGAGAGTAGAAATCCATCATATCCACAGGGTCACGTTCAAGAGCCAGAATAGAATCGAGTACCTGTTTCTTAACGCTCTGCGATACGGCACAACCTGTGAAGAAGATCTCACAGCAGGCTTTTGAAAGCAGTTCTCTGTATGCTTCGTAAACGCTTTGGGGAGTGGCTTTATTCAGCGTTTCCACATTATCAAAGGGGATAATTGAATACATTTCCCCCTCAAATATAGCCTTCTGGGATCTGAGCATACTGTATTTTCTTTTGTTGTTGATCATCGAGGCTATATCATCCAGCATATCGCTGCGGCAAAGCTCAAAATACTTTTGTGAGAACTCGCCGTTTTCGGTAAAAGGTTCAAGCAGGCATCCCAGCAGCAGAGAAACTGCCTTTTCGGAGATCTTTTCTTTTCCGATTGTATATTCATCGCTTATGCAGCTGAGGGATATGGTGAAGATGCAGGAATCGGCTATCCTCAATGAGCTGCTGGTGATATTTGCGTTGTAAAGCTCCGTCTGAGCCAGCATGAACTGCTCCTTTTCGGGATAGCTTTTGCATGATACCGTAAGCAGCTCTGCTGCAAGCTCCCAAAGCGGGAATTTGTCTCTGTCATATGGCAGGATAAGCTTGATCATAGCCGCAAAGGATTTGAACTTCTTATCGTATATCTCGGTCAAAGAAATACCCTTTGCAATACTGGTTCTTTTATAGTCAACAGTCATATTTCAGCTCCGTTCAAACAAATATAATTTATTATACCACATATCCGTCAGGATTTCCATATAAAGCTGCAAGTTTTCATCAATCTTTCACCGAATAACAGAGATCTTCCCAATGGAGGATCATCCCCTCGTCTGTCTCATCCGGCAGCAGCGCCATTGCGACAAGGATCTCCTCCCCTGTGGATTTATCACACAGATGTGCGTAATCGCCGTCTATCCTTACTACTTTGTAATCCTTGGGTTCCATTTAATCACCTACATAAATCTAACATTATCTTCTCCGGCAGCATCTGCCAAAGCCTTCACCGATTGTTCGCCGACAGAAATATGCTTAACGTTTTTCAGCGATGACACCAGCTTCCTGTCTTCAAAATAGAGCTTCAAGGCACTGCCCTGCAATGCTCTGTGATCCTCGGCAGCTTTGGATACTCTTACCAGCCCCTCAACATCGTCGGAACGCAGCCGCACACAGATATCCCGGTTGCGGCATTTTGAAAGGAAGGAATCGGCGCTGTCAATGGTATCTGCTATAAGCTTGGGCGGCTCGTCCTCTTTTAATGAGATCTTGCCGGTCAGATATATAACTGCTGAATTTGAAAGAATCGAAGAAACGCCGGAAAACAGGTTCGGGAATACGATAGCTTCAATGCTGCCGGTCTTATCCTCACAGGTCAGGAAGCACATTGTATCGCCTTTTTTGGTCTTGTTGCGTTTGATCTCGGTTATCATAGCGATGATACTGCATTTCTCACCGTCCTTGACGGTATAACAGCAGCTGTCATCCTCTTTCATTATCTCTGAGACGGGGCGACAGACCGCGGCCTTGGCAAAGATCTCATAGCTGTCCAGCGGATGCCCTGAAAGGTACATCCCCACAGCTTCTTTTTCAAACCCGAGAAGCACCGACCTAGGGAATTCGGCGCAGCGTTCTATCGGTTTGTTTATAGGCTTCTGCCCCATGCCGAAGAAATCCAGCTGACCCTCAAGGTTAGCTTTCTTATCGTGCTCCGCAGCAGACATAAGGCTTTCATAGGAGTTCATCATCTCGCGGCGGTTTGTGTCAAAGCAATCGAGAGCACCGCTCTTTATGAGTTGCTCCACTCCCTTGACAGAAAGCTCCCTTCCGGATGACATTCTCTTGCAGAAATCGCGCAGATCTGTAAAGTCACCGTTAGCTGTTCTTTCACGGATGATAGCATTGACAGCGCTGTCACCGAGACTTTTTACAGACAGCAGAGAGAAGCGTATACCCTCGGGCTCTGCGGTGAAATCCCTGCCGCTGCAGTTGATATCCAGAGGGAGTATCTTAACTCCGCTCCTCTGGCAATCAGTTATATATACCCTTAGCTTGTCAAAGCCTTCAAGCATAGCTATGGACATAAGCGCCGCCATATACTCATTGTAATAATGGCATTTCAGATAAGCTGTCTGGTATGAGATATTTGCATAAGCAGCAGCGTGAGACTTGTTGAAAGCATAGGATGCGAATGAGGACATCTCGTCAAATATCTCGCTGGCTACCTTTTCGGGTACGCCGTTGGCTATACAACCAACGCATTGACCCTCCTCACCGTAGATAAATGCCTTGCGCTCATTTTCAAGGACATCGTGCTTCTTCTTAGCCATAGCACGCCTTACGATATCAGCTCTGCCGTAGGAATAGCCGGCTAGAGTGCGGAATATCTGCATTACCTGCTCCTGATAGACTATACAGCCGTAGGTGACGTCAAGTATATCTTTCAGCAGATGGTGCTTGTAGCTGACCTTTGAGGGATCGTGGCGGTTACGGATATAGGTGGGGATCGAATCCATAGGTCCGGGACGGTACAGAGAAAGCATAGCGATGAGATCCTCTATACTCGTCGGGACGAGCTGCATTAGCCTAGCGGTCATACCGGCGCTTTCAAGCTGAAAAACGCCCTCAGTATGCCCGGCTGATAGCATAGCATAGACCTGTTGGTCATCCAGCGGTACTTTTTCGATATCGAAAGCCGGTTCATTCCTGCGGATGGCTTTCTGGCACCTGTCTATGATAGTCAGGTTGCGCAGGCCGAGGAAATCTATTTTGAGCAGACCGAGCCTTTCAAGCACGGTCATAGTATACTGAGTTGAGATAACGCCGTCTCTGGCATATAGAGGAACGTAATAGTCAACAGGCTCTTTGGTTATTACCACGCCGGCGGCGTGTGTAGAGCAGTTGCGGGGCATACCCTCGATCTTTATGGCAGTATCGAGCAGATCCCTGATCTTGGGATCGCTGTTATACATCGACCTGACGGCATCTATATCCTTGATAGCATCCCGCAGCTCATATCCCCGGGGGATAGCCTTGGATACAGTATCACCCACCTGATAAGAGAGCCCCATAGCCCTGGCAACATCCCTTACTGCAGCTTTCGCAGCCAGAGTGCCGAAGGTAACTATCTGAGCGACATGGTCAGAGCCGTATTTGTCGATAACATAGTTGATTACCCTCTGCCTGCCCTCCATACAGAAATCAATGTCAAAGTCGGGCATTGAAACTCTCTCGGGGTTAAGAAAACGCTCAAACAGCAGGTCATACCGCAGGGGGTCAATGCCGGTGATGCCTATACAGTAGGCAGCAAGACTTCCCGCCCCCGAACCTCTGCCGCAGCCGACAGGTATCTTCTGCGATTTGGCATAATGGATAAAATCCCAGACTATGAGATAATAGTCGGTATAGCCCATTCCGATTATAACGGAAAGCTCATAATCAAGGCGCTTTTTCGCTTCTTCTGAGGGGGTGCCATAGCGCTCGTAAAGCCCTTTGCAGCAAAGCTCACGAAGATAACTCTCATTGTCATCAACACCGTCAATATGGAAGTAAGGCAGCTTGGTCTGACCGAACTCAAATTCCACATTGCAGCGTTCTGCAATAAGGGCGGTATTCGCAACAGCTTCGGGAGCATTGGGAAAAAGCTCCTCCATTTCAGCCTGCGACTTGATATAGAACTCATCCGTGGGGAACTGCATCTTTGAAGGCTCGTCCACGGTAGTGGCAGTAGAGATGCAGACAAGTATCTTCTGAGCCTCGCTGTCTGAGCGGTCGATATAGTGAGCATCGTTCGTTGCAGCAAGAGGGATACCCGTATCTCTTGAAAGCTTTATCAGGAAGGGAACGATACGTTCCTCATCCCTGAACCTGTGGTTCTGTATCTCTATATAATAATTGCCCTCACCGAAGATATCTCTGTAACGCAAAGCCGTCTGCTTTGCTCCCTCATAATCTCCGACTGATAGCTTGCGGGGTATCTCGCCCGCAAGGCAGGCAGAGAGACAGATAAGCCCCTCGTGATGCTTTTCAAGAAGTTCAAGGTCTACCCTCGGTTTGTTGTAAAAGCCCTCGGTGTAGGAGAGGGAGACCATCTTAATAAGATTGCGGTAGCCGGTATCATTCTCGCAGAGAAGGATAAGATGATAGGGCTGAGAATCCAGCCCTGACAGCTTATCATACCTGGTACGCGGTGCGACATATACCTCGCAGCCGATTATCGGCTTGATGCCCTTTGATTTGCATTCGTTGTAGAATTCTACCGCAGCAAACATATTGCCGTGGTCGGTAACAGCGCAGGCGGTCTGACCCAGAGCCTTGACCTTAGCGACAAGATCCTTTATGCGGCAGGCACCGTCAAGCAGCGAATACTCACTGTGAACGTGAAGATGAACAAAGCTTTCCATTCGCTGCCCTCCTTTGCGGGAACTATTTTTCGGATCTTATTTTATCAGCGATCTCGGATATGCGGGCAAGCCTGTGATTGACTCCCGAACGGGAGATCTGGGGCTTCAGCAACAGCCCCAGATCCTTCAGGCTGATATCGGGGTTCTCATAACGGAGCCTGGCGATCTCCTGAAGAGTTTCCGGAAGCTGGGCAAAGCCGATAGTCGAATCTATCAGCTCAATATCGTCAAGCTGCTTTTCGGCAGCACGAAGTGTCTTTTCGATATTAGCGTTGTCGCAGTTGACAGCGCGATTGATCTTGTTGCGAAGATCCTTCATTATTTTCACATTCATAAGCTCCAGCGAGGAATTGGTGGCGCCCATGATCGTCAGAATATCAATGATATTCTCCGATTCCTTTATATATACTACCTCAGCGGTCTTGCGCTCTGTCTGCTTGGCCAGGATGTTATAATTCTCAAGCAGCAGCAGACCGAAGTCGTTGCAGAGGCCTATATTCGGCATAACGAATTCCATATGGTATTTCTTCTCTGGATTGTTGACCGAGCCGCAGGAAAGGAATATACCTGCGATCAGCTGCGGATAGTATTTAGCCTTGGGGAGATCGTCCGGGGTGAGTCTGCGGGAGGAATCCATACGGAAATAGTTCAGCAGCTTCATACGGTTATCAGCATCCGGGATTTCCAGCCTGAACAGTACGGAGTCGTCCCTTTTGCCTGTTTCTGAAACAGTAACGGCATTCCCGTCTTCACAGATGCGGGCGCAGTTATCGGAGAAAAACTGTGCGGTGCCGTCATGCTCCGTGAGAAACACGATCTCCTTATCATCAAGCACATTGCAGAAGGTCAGTATCCCCATCAGACAGACATCAGCCTTGGCGGGGGAATTGATCCTTGACAGCAGCTCGTCCTTGACGTTATATGAAAAAGACCTGTTTTCCATAGCACCTCCGTCAGCGCTTGTCTATATCACGGTGAGAAACTCTCACCTTATATTTATTCTGCTTCAAATGCTTTGCAACAGCTTCGGCGAAGGTGACGCTGCGGTGCTTGCCGCCGGTGCAGCCGAATGCTATAACAAGCTGTGATTTGCCCTCCTTGCGATAGAGAGGGATAAGAAAATCAATAAGATCCGTCAGCTTGGAGAGCAGTATCTGAGCATCGGGAAACTGCAAAACATAGTCCGAAACCTCGGTATTGAGTCCCGTCTTGTCCTTTAATTCCGGGATATAGAATGGGTTTGGGAGGCACCTAACGTCAAAAATAAGGTCGCCCTCGCTCATGGAGCCGAACTTGAACCCGAAGGAACGAACATCAATGTGCAGGTACTCCTCATTGGGATCAAGGAAAATGCTGTACATCCTCTCCTTGAACTCCCCCACCGATGTGGATGAGGTATCTATGTAATAATCCGCACAGCTCTTTACGGGTACAAGTATCTCACGCTCGGTCTCGATGGCCTTACGGATATTGCCGTAGCTGACCTCGTCAAGAGGATGCTTCCTTCTGGTCTCCTTATACCGTCTTACAATGATATCGTCGGAAGAATCAAGGAACAGGATCTTGACGTTGATCTGCTCTTCTTTGAGCTGAGTGATAATATCCATCAGCTTCATAAAGAAATCGCCGCCGCGTATATCCGCAACGAATGCCACCTTATCAAGCTTACCCTTGGACTGATTGCAGATCTCGGTAAACTTGGTTATAAGCTCAGGAGGCATATTGTCTATGCAATAATAGCCAATATCCTCGAGCACATCAATGGCACTGGATTTACCTGAACCGCTCATTCCCGTAACGATGATAAACTGCATAGAGAATCCTCCTGTCTGTGATTATTCGTATGGTATATACCTGACTTCACATTCGAGCTCGACGCCGAACTTTTCCTTGACGGTCTGCTGAATGTGAGAGATGAGAGCGAGTATGTCCGCAGATGTGGCTCCGCCCTTGTTGATTATAAAACCGCAATGCTTTTCCGAGACCTGAGCCCCGCCGATCGTAAAGCCTCTCAATCCGCTGTCCTGGATAAGCTTGCCTGCAAAATACCCGAAGGGACGCTTGAAGGTGGATCCGGCGCTGGGGTATTCAAGGGGCTGCTTATCGCGCCTGCGGCCTATGAGCTCATCCATTGCGGACTTGATCTCGGCTTTGTCGCCGGACTTTAGTTCAAAAACAGCTCCGAGGACGATATCCCCGTTATTCATAAAGGAGGTATCGCGGTATTTCATAACGAAATCCCCGCGTTCAAGGCGCTTGATACTGTGGTCAACAGTATAAAGCACAGTGACCTCGACCAGAACATCTTTTATCTCCCCGCCGTAGGCTCCGGCGTTCATAAACACAGCACCACCCACAGAGCCGGGTATCCCGTAAGCAAACTCCAGCCCCGAAAGCGAATTATCAAGCGCAAGCGTACAAACGCTGCTGAGTCTTGTGCCTGCATCTGCGCGGATCCTGTTGTTTCCAGCCAGCCCTATATCAGACATAAGGCTGCCGATATGAAACACTGCTCCCTTGTATCCGAGATCGTCAAACAGCACATTTGAGCCGTTCCCGAGGAAGCAGTATCTAATACCGCTGCCGTCTGCTGCCTCGCAAAGAGCCGCAGCGGACTTGGGACCGTTTATTTCTATAAAAGCCTCACAGCAGCCCCCGACTTTGAAAGTCGTATGAGGCGCAAGGGGCTCATTGGTCTTGACCTCACAGCCAATTGAGGCCGCGAAGCTGCAAAGACCGGTCAAATCCATATGATCAAATCCTTTATATAAAGATTAGATTCCGATGTTACCGTGCTTGTTTATTATATGCTCCCGCACGCGCTCCCATTCGGTGTTAAGAATAAGCTTTTCTGGGAAACCCGCCTCCGTGACAAGCTTGGAGCCCTCCCCGACCTGACCGATCAGCCCGCAGAAATGAGCGTCGGTGTTCAGCACTATGGGAACTTCATATTTCTTACAGAGTTCAAGCATCCTTATCACGTTATCCCTTGGGCTCTTGCCCGTAAGGATGGAGCTCTCGTTGATCTCAACCAGCTTGCCGTACTCCTTGAAGGCTTTGACGCACTTTTCCATATCATACGGAAACTTCGCAGTAGTGGGATGCCCTATCACATCTATCCATTGGTTCTTGCAGATATTCAGATAAGCCTCGGTGTTCTTCTCCGGAGTATCGGGAGGGAATGTCCAGGAATGCATTGAAACTACCACCCATTCCAGCTTGGAAAGCATCCTCTCGCTTACGTCAAGTCCACCCTGACAATCGGTGACATCAGCCTCTATGCCGTGAATAACGGTGACTCCGTTTATTACTCTCGGCAAACAGATTAGATTTTCAAAATGCCATTTGTGGGGCGAATCCGGCATACCCATAGCGTGATCCGTCATTGCTATGGCTTTAAGGCCGATTGCCGCCGCTGAATTGCAGTTTTCGAGTATCGTCGAGTAGGCGTGAGTGGAGGCAACAGTATGGGTGTGAAGATCTGCCTGTATCTTTATCATACTGCTCATTCGTCCCAGTTCTTGACGGTATCCTTCATATCCATCTGGAGGCCGAGGCCGTTCAGAAGCTCCATAGCGGCATTGTAGCCCATCTTCTTCTGACGGTTGTTCATAGCAGCAACTTCCAGGATAACTGCCAGATTGCGTCCGGGCTTGATGGGGATAGTAAGGCTGGGTATCTTTACGCCGAGGATAGTAGTATATTCGTTATCAACGCCCATACGGTCGTAGATCTTGTTGCTGTCCCAGGGCTCAAGCTCGATGATAAGGTCGATCTTCTCCGATACCTTTACGGCACCCATACCGAAGAGCCTTCTGGTGTTTATTATACCGATACCGCGTAGCTCCAGGAAGTGCCTGATATTATCCGGCGATGAGCCCACAAGGGTAACGCTGGAGGTCTTTCTGATCTCAACGGCATCGTCAGCAACGAGGCGGTGGCCTCTCTTTACAAGCTCGATGGCGGTCTCTGATTTACCTACGCCGCTCTCTCCGACGATAAGCACACCTTCGCCGTAGATCTCGATAAGTACGCCGTGGCGTGTGATACGGGGTGCCAGCTTTACATTCAGGAAGCCTATCAGCGCCGCGATGAATGCTGTGGTGCTCTCCTGTGTTCTGGCGATGGGCACCTCATATTTTTTTGCAATATCCACCATCTCGGGATAGAGCTCGTGACCTCTCGCAACGATGAAAAGCGGGATCTTGGTAGCAAAGAGCGCATCTATCCTCTGCATCCTGACTTCCTCATCAAGAGATGCAAGATAAGCAAACTCCATATTGCCGCAGATCTGGATACGCTCTGCGTTGAAATACTCGTAAAAGCCCATAAGCTGCAAGCCGGGACGGTTGCAGTCGTTTTCTGACACATATATCTCGCTGATATCCTTGGGAGCATAGATAATCTCAAGCTTCAGCCTTTCGGCTATCTCGGCGATAGAGGCGGTAAAGATCTCTGCCATAGCATTCATTCCTTTCGATTTATTATTCGTTTATCAAAGCTTTAAAAGTCCTTTTTTGAACATCTCGTTAGCTGCAACAAGGATCCCTGCCTTGCCGGTGGGATATGTGATACCACCC
Organism: Ruminococcus sp.; assembly: GCA_017542125.1. Taxonomy (GTDB): domain Bacteria; phylum Bacillota; class Clostridia; order Oscillospirales; family Ruminococcaceae; genus FB2012. Next base: position 215,741 of record JAFXXU010000058.1, on the reverse strand, counting down.
TGCAGCCAGGCAGCAAATGGCTCTCTTATGGGGGCGTCGGCTGAAAGCTCGATGGAAGCTCCCATCGTGAATGCTCCGGCAGCCATTATTACCTTGCTGTCATAGCCGGGCATATCCCAGGCTTCGGGGACTGCAAAGCTGTCCACGGGGGAGCCCATCTGGATCCCCTGACAAAACGCCACAAGGTTCTGTTCGTTTTCCAGCAGTATAGATGCGATGATATCGGTCCTGCGCTCGCTGCTTTCGGGGAGGGTCTTATAGCCCAGCTTCTCAAATAGCCTGCAGGCAAAGACAGAGGTCTTCAAAGCACAGGATACAGTCTGAGGGGCTAAGAAGAGTCCGAGATATAGCTCACGGTTCTGTGAGAGGGAGCAGCCGACTTCCCTGCCCATTCCTATACAGGTCAGCCTGTCGGCGCACTTCTCAACGAGGTCATTCCTGCCTGCAATATAGGCGCCTGTGGAGGCAATTCCGCCGCCTGGGTTCTTTATGAGCGAGCCGATTATCAGATCAGCACCCACCGCTGTGGGCTCTGCCTCCTCGACGAATTCGCCGTAGCAGTTGTCAACAACCGCAATGATATCTTTGTTGCTTTTCTTTGCAGCAGAGATTATCCTGCCTATAGTCTCAACATCGTAGGAGGGTCTGAGAGAATAGCCTCTCGACCTTTGGATATAAACGATCTTAGCCTGCAGAGCAAGCTCGGTGATCTTTTCGTAATCGGGGTACTTGTCATCAATGAGATCAGCCTGGATATAGCCGATGCCGAAATCCTTAAGCGAACCCTTTCCGGCTTCACCCCGGAGACCGATGATCTCCTCCATAGTGTCATAAGGTCTTCCGACAGCCGAGAGCATAGTGTCTCCCGTCCTGAGAACACCGAATAACGCCGTAGAGAGAGCGTGTGTCCCGTTGACAAAGGTGTGGCGGACCACCGCAGCCTCTGCTCCCAGAGCTTCGGCAAACACCTTATCAAGGGTATCTCTTCCGAGGTCGCCGTAGCCGTAGCCGGTAGTGCCCTTAAGGCAGCTCTCGCTGACCTTATTGTTTATAAATGCTGCAAGCACCTTCTGGCCGTTATACTCGGCTATCCTGTCGATCTCAGCAAATTGCTCGGAGCACTCCTTCTCGGTCTCTGCCGCAAGGGACAGGATCCTTTCGTCTATGCTAAAAAAACTGTTCAATACATTCACCTCAGAAATAATAAGCCGTCAGATATCGTGGGACATCATATTTGCCCTGACGACCGTGCGTTTGCTGCCCTCGACCAACCATTCGTGTATGCAGGCATCAAATGACCGGAAGGCATATTCGGTATCAGCTGGGATCCTTAGAAAAGCCCTGTAAAGCTGATTTATCATACCTCCGTGGGTAACTACTGCCACGGTGCTGTCATCAGTTTTTTCGCTGATGAGCTTTGAGAGCATATACTCAGCTCTGAAACGGAATTCCAGCATTGACTCCTGTTCATAGGCCGCTTCGTGGATGGGCAGATCAACCGTTGGGTACTTCTCTGCAGCTTCATCATAAGGCAGTCCGGCCAGCAAGCCGTTATTGAATTCCATAAGCCTGTCTTCGGGTATCATCGGCGCTCCTGTGGCATCCGAAAGATAGGCTGCGGTCTGCTCTGCACGACGGAGGGTACTGTGATAGATCTTATCAATCTTATAATTCTTTGCAGCATAACTGCTCATAGCCTGTGCCTGTCTTCGGCCTCTTTCGGTCAGCTCAAAATCGGCTCTGCCCTCGTGGACATTAAGGATATCCGCTTCGCTTTCGCCGTGCCTTATTATCAGCAGTCTCATTATGTTTCTCCCGTTATCAGTGGCTAGGCTTTTCGTCCCGTCTTTCAAGGACGGTATCTATGCCCATAGCCTTGAAGCCTATCTCATCATAGTAGCTGACTCTGTGGGGTCTGGCAAAGAGCTTCACTTTAATGCCCTGCTGCCAAAGCCTTTCGCCTATCCAGTAAAGCAGAGTACGGGCGTGCATCTTTCCGCGTTCCTCCGGAACAGTTCCCACCTGCCCCACAAGAGCGACCTTGTCTATAATGTACTGTATGGTGGCTGTGGTGTAATCTCCCATAAGGAAGGATTGAGAAAGCCCGCGCCTTATGCGGTGAGAGGTATCTGTCAGCCACATCTCATAGCTGTCCTCAAGTCTAGGGAAGCACTGAGCCAAAATCTTATACACATCATCAAGCTTCGGCATCTCATCGACTTCAAGCCTTGGGAGCTTGCCTGTCGGTACAAAATCGAACTCGGTTCGCTTTTCGCTGCGGTATTCATCGTCAAGCAGCTGGGCAAGCCTTTCACCGTACTTCCTTTCGGCCTCAACGGAAAAGGGTTTTAGCATTCTGACAAAGCTCGAAAGCTCCTCCAGCATATCCTCAGAAAGCTCTTTGCCCTCAAAGGTGGATATCATAAGAGCGCTGTTGAACTCCGAGAACATACCCAGCTTCTCGCCCTTCTGCTCTATAAAGAAGAAACGCAGGAAATCGTACTTCGTGCCGTAAGCCAGAAAATGGGATTTTATCCTTCGGCTGTAATTGTTATCCCTGAGCCGGTCAATTAGCGCAAGGTCGATATCTTTGGTCTGGTATATCATTGATAACTCCTCCTTTCGGGGGATCGTTTTTCTGCTCCGGCATCAGAGCGCCATCACGCACTGCTTGAAATGCTTGCCGCGCTCCTCGAACATCCTGTACATATCAAAGCTTGCACAGGCAGGAGAGAGGGTCACTATATCTCCCGGCTCGCCGCAGTCGTATGCAGCCTTTACGGCTTCTTCCATATTCTTCACTCTGATTATCCTGAGACCGCACCCCTCAAACAGCGAAGAAGCGCGGACAGCGTCCTCGATCTTCTGAGCGGTCTCGCCCATAAGGATGAGTGCCTTGCCCTTGCGGCAGATCTCGTCAGCCATGGGCTCAAAGGAAATACCCTTATCGGAGCCTCCCTGAATGAGTATCTGCTTCTGATCGAAAGCCGCCAGACAGGCAAGCACTCTTGTGGGGCTGGAAGCTATGGAGTTGTTATAATACTTTACGCCGTCAAGCTCGCGGACAAACTCGATCCTGTGCTCAACTCCGCCGAACTCGCGGGCGATATTGGCTACCGTCTCCGGCTTGACCTCGCCGTAGGTCATAGCGATAGCGGTAAGATAATCCTCTACGTTATGCATACCGGGTATCTTGATATCCTTCATATGCACATACTCGGTGACCTTGCCGTGCTCGTTGTAGCAGAGCATACCGTCCTCACGGAGGAAAGAACCGTTTTCGGGCTTCTGCTTGATGCTGAAATAAGCGAGCTGACCCCGGACTATGGGAGAAAGATTTCTTGTGGTCTCATCGTCAAGGGAGAGGACTGCTCTTGAATAAGCATTCTGGTGATAAAGCAGATTGCACTTTGACTCGATATACTCATTCATATCCTTATGGACATTGAGATGGTTGGGTCTGATATTGGTTATGCCTGCAACGTCGGGGGACTCACGCATAGAGATCAGCTGGAAGCTGGAAAGCTCTACAACAGCTGCGTCGCTCTCGGAAATAGTCTCCACCAGAGGGAGCAAAGCCTTTCCGATGTTTCCGCCCAGATGTACCCTCTTACCCTCAGCCTTCAGGAACTCGCTGACAAGAGTAGTGGTAGTGGTCTTTCCGTCGGAGCCGGTTATTCCGTAAGTCTTGCAGGGGCAGAGATCAAAGAAGGTCTCCATCTCAGAGGTGATAATAACACCCTTCTGTCTTGCCTCGGTGAGCTTTTCGTTGTTATAGTACATTCCGGGAGTACGGAATACCACATCACAGTTGAAGATCTCATCAAGATAGCCCTCTCCGAGCGCAAACTCAGCACCTCTGGACAGGAATTCCTCCCGAAGTTCCTGATCAAAATGCTCCTCATCCTTCTTATCGCAGATAACAACATTCAGCCCTTTTGAGAGAAATAGCTTGATGAGCTCATTGTGGCTGACGCCTGTACCTATAAACGCGATCCTTTTATTCTTCAACATATTGAAATAACGCTGTATCTTAGACATAAAAGCTGCTGCTCCTTCATAAAATATTGAATGACGGGCACACATACCCATTCTATTTTATTATATAACATTTTCGCAAAAAAGGCAAGTGTTTTCTGTATATTTTTCCCGCAGCGGTTAACATATTGTACCTGTTCCCTGCTGAGATTCCATTCAAACTGCGCAGCTGCGTTGTTTGAAGCCTCCGATCAAATTATTTCAAAAAAAGCTTGACAAACCGTTATCATTATGATATAATATATAAGCACCGTGTGAGAAACATATCGCGGGATGGAGCAGTTCGGTAGCTCGTCGGGCTCATAACCCGAAGGTCGTAGGTTCAAATCCTGCTCCCGCAACCAGATCAAAACGCTGTTTGAGGCAACTCAGGCAGCGTTTTTTATATTAAAAACAAAGAGCCGGAAGGATCCGGCTCTTATTTCATTATACTGCTTTAGATACATCAGCCTTATCTCACGATAAGGGATTCTTCCGCCTCGTAGATCAGCTCACCCAGAATGCGGATCAGATGATCTGCTGTGATAACAGCGACCAGCATTATCCGGAAAGACTTTTTAAGTGGGAATCTTGCTTCCTCGGCAGAATGTGTAATGGATTCATAACCGACAAAGGCCCAGGGCGCAAGTGCAAAGATAGTAAACACTCCGCTGGAGGAGGACTTGTCCGGGGCAAAAGCAGGAGAAGCTTCTCCGGTACAGCGACCCGATGAGGACGCTGCCACAAAACAGATAACAACACCTATAAACAGTATTCCCGTCAGCAGCACCTGAGTGCAAGCGGAAAACCTGCGGAAAAAGCACACCGCCGTTGCAATGATCAGGGCGACGGAAGATAGTACTATCTCTCCGGCATAGATGTCATAACCTGCGATCTGATAAAGATGCCCGAACCGGAAGGTATCTCCGAGAACAGTTCTGGCGATCAGCGGCAGAGCGGTAGCATTAGCCCAGATGATAGCTATGTATGTAAGGGTCAGGAACCAAGCGCTCAAAAAGCCCTGATCGTAGCCGAAGGCCTTTTTGGTATAGGTATAGATACCGCCTCTATCGGGATAACGGTTCATCAGATAATGGAAAACCACCGCAAGAACAAGCATAACAAGCCCACCGAGGCTGAGCCCTATGGCAGTACCGACCGGTCCGGCGATAGGCAGGAAGGTAGTCCCGGGCATAACAAAGGAACCCCAGCCTACGCTGCATCCGAAGGACAGCGCCCAGGCTCCGAGTATCCCCAGATATTTTTTGTTATCCGATCTGTCCATTTAAACTATCCCCTCAAAAGCGCAACAGTATCAGTTCTCTGCGTACTTCTTTTATACCGTCGGCTGGTGTCGTATAGATCTGTTCTATACGAGCTACCCTTGCAGAGACCTCTTCGTCCGAAAGCTTTCTAGGATTTCCGGGACGGTATTTTTCGGCGATCTCAGAGGCAAGCTCCGAAAGTGCCGTAAGCCCCAGGTTAGCGCAAACTCCTTTCATAGCGTGAGCAGCGTCAAACATCTCCGAATGAGCCATTCTTTTTGCAGCATCGACCAGCCCTTCAACTACTCCGTTCGAGGTCAGCTTACGTATATGCTTGTCGATCAGCTTCTCTACCCGAAGCACACGGAGTGCCTGATCATAGTCGCCGCCGATCTCTGAATACAATTCCCGAAGAGTCATATCATTCATCTCCTAAACACCTGTATGGGATAATAAGTAAATATAGCCAAATTTTGTCCAAGGTGCCGCACGTCTTTTTACTATTATATCGAAATTGTGAATAAATTTCAACCCATATATGAGGAAAAATTAGAGCTTTCGTGAAATATAAGCTTAAAAAAGCGTCTAAATAAATTAGCCCCGGCAGTGGATGCCGGGGCTTTGGTGTATCTGTTATTTAATCATTTCAAGGAACTGTTCCTCCGTGATTATTGTTATACCGAGCTCCTGAGCCTTGGTAAGCTTGCTGCCCGCCTCTTCACCAGCGAGGACGTAATCCGTTTTCTTAGAAACAGAGCCGCTGGCCTTGCCGCCGTACTTCTCGATAATAGATTTCGCTTCGTCCCGCTTCATAGTCGGCAGAGTGCCTGTCAGGACAAAGGTCTTCCCGGCGAAGCGGTCATCAACCTGCGCCTTTTCGTATTTTGTGTTGATTCCGTAACCCTTGAGCCTTTCGATAAGCTCAACCATATGAGGCTCGTGGAGCTCATTGACAACGCTCTGAGCCATAATATCGCCGAAGCCCTCAATTGAAGCGATCTCCTCAGCCGAGGCAGCCATGATATTATCAAGGTCGCCGAACTTATCGCAAAGCAGCTTGGCGCTGGCAGCACCGATATTCCTGATCCCGAGGCCGAAGATCAGCCTGTCGAGAGAGGCATTCTTTGATGCCTGTATGGAGTTATACAGATTTGCCGCAGACTTCTCCTTGAAGTTTTCAAGCTCTATCAGCTTACCCTCGGTAAGAGCATAGAGATCTGCAACGGAGTTTATCATTTTAGCTTCAAGTAATGCTCTGACGATCATGGGACCCATTCCGTCAATATTCATGGCACCCTTTGAGGCAAAGTGAACGATGCTGCGGAAGATCTGTGCCGGGCAGTCAACATTCGGGCACCTTACAGCTGCTTCCTCATCAGACTTGACGACAGGCGTTCCGCATACGGGACAGACATCAGGAAGTCTGAATACTCCCTCGGACTTTTTCTCGGCGCAGGCAACGACCTCCGGGATAATATCCCCTGCCTTGCGCACGGTTATGATATCTCCAATGTTGATGTTCTTCTCGGCAATAAAATCCTGATTGTGGAGCGTCGCCCTTGCTACACTTGTTCCTGCCAGGAATATGGGCTTGAAACTGGCAACAGGAGTGATAGCACCCGTCCTGCCTACATTAAGCTCGATATCGGTAAGCTCGGTCTGTTTTTCCTCCGGCGGGAATTTATAGGCAACAGCCCATCTCGGAGTCTTGGCTGTGGAGCCCAGTATCTCACGCTGAGCGAAGCTGTCGACCTTGATGACCACGCCGTCAATGTCAAAAGGCAGCGAGAAGCGCTTCTCCCCGATCTTCTTGATGCACTCCTTAATTTCCTCAAAGGTGCGGACAAGGGTATATTCCGGCACTGTCCTGAAGCCGAGGGACTTGATATAATCTAGAGATTCCTTGTGGGAGCCCAGCTCGTGGCCCTCTATCTGCTGGATATTGAAGCAGAAGATATCCAGTTTGCGTTTAGCGGTGATCTTAGGATCCTTCTGCCGCAGAGAGCCCGCGGCGGCGTTCCTGGGATTTTTGAAGGGCTGCTCCCCGTTTTCCTCCTGCTGCTCAGCCAGCCTGAGAAAGACCTCTCTGGGCATATAGACCTCGCCCCTGACCTCAAGCAGAGGTAGCTTTTCATCTATTGACATAGGGATAGCCTTGACAGTTCTCAAATTGTGTGTAACGTTCTCACCCACAAAACCGTCGCCTCTGGTGGAGCCGACGGTAAACGCTCCGTTTCTGTATTCAAGCGATACAGAGAGGCCGTCTATCTTGGGCTCGACCACAAACGAAGGTTCATCCACCACCGCCTTGACGTTCTGTATAAAGGCATTGACCTCTTCAAAGGAGAATACGTCCTGGATAGAACCCATCTGAACGGTATGTGTGACCTTCTCAAAGCCTGAAACAGCCTCACCTCCCACTCGCTGAGTGGGCGAATCATCGCGGATAAGCTCCGGATGCTCAGCTTCCAGAGCTTTTAACTCGTTCTGGAGCATATCGTATTCGTAGTCTGAGATCTCGTTGCGGTTCTCTACATAATAGAGCTTGCTGTGGTAGTTGAGCAGCTCCACAAGCTCGTCAATTCTTTTCTTGGCATTTGCGGTATCCATTGCTTTCTCTCCCCCTAAAAGATTTCTTCTATTATACTACATTTTCTCACGATTTGCAAGCATTATCCGCCCGTTCACTGTAAAAATCCGGGACGTCTCCCACTATAAGCTCATCGGCAACGATTATCTGCTCTGTCACGGTGATGCTTTCGCTTTTTGAGGGCAGCAAAGCCTTGAATTCCACCGATACCGTCAGCATTACCGTCATCCTCGTCTGGTTGATACCGGCGGAGATAAACGAGCTCTCGATCCTTGTATCAGCCACCCCCGTCTGCTGAAAACGGACATTTATCTCAAAGCCTCTCCCGCTGAGAAAGGGGCTGTCGGTCAGATCCCCGACTGTCAGAGATAGGCTCTCGTAGTGTTCCTCGGAAAGACTTTGATTGAGGTGGCTCCGCAGCTCGTTCTGTAATCTGTTGAGAGCATCAGTATCAGCGCTTACCGACACTGCCCTGCCGCTGCTGTCGCTGCTGAGAGTGTAAAACCGCTTACCGTCTGTCAGCCCCTCGGCGCACTCGGTAATGATGCGATTTACTATCTCCGAGCAGCGGAAACGGCAAAGCTCCGAGAGCCGCGCCGTCAAGGAGCGATGGAAAAGGAATAACCCGAATCCAACAATCAGCAGCACCGCCAACAGGATATATGAAATAACACACTTTTTTGAAGGCTTTCTGACACTCATAAGCACCACCTCGTTATATTATAGGCATAAAAGCGTCAGAAAGTGAAAAAGGGCAGCGGTCTGCTGCCCTTATGTATTACTTAACGAACTTGTTAAGAAAGGTATCGTCGGTGAAATAGTTGATGCCGATAGCGTTCCTGATCTCGGAAACGGTCTTGTTTGAGACCTCAACAGCCTCCTCGGTGCCCTTTCTCAGGATCTCCAACAGGTAGCCCTTATCCTTCTCAAAGCGCTCTCTGCGCTCACGGATGGGAGCTAAGAACTTCTGCATAACGTTATTGAGGAGCTTCTTACACTTCATATCGCCGAGGCCGCCGCGCTCGTAATGCTCCTTCATCTCTGCCAGGTTCTTGTAGTCGGGGAGAAACTCCGCGAAGTCCTCATCTGTGCTGAAAGCGTCAAGGTAGATGAATACGGGGTTATCCTCGGTGTGTCCGGGATCGGAAACATTGATGTGGAGCGGGTCGGTGAACATGGACATTATCTTTTCCTTAATGGACTTCTCATCGTCCTTTAAGTAGATGCAGTTGCCCAGAGACTTGCTCATCTTGGTGTTGCCGTCGGTGCCGACGAGTCTGTTGCAGGTCTCGTTATCGGGAAGAACAGCCTCCGGCTCAACGAGGATATCGCACTTATAGATGCGGTTGAAAGAGGATACTATCTCTCTTGCCTGCTCCAGCATCGGGAGCTGATCCTCGCCCACCGGAACATACTTTGCCTTAAAAGCGGTGATATCAGCTGCTTGGCTTATGGGGTAGGTCATAAAGCCCACAGGCAGGTTCCTCTCGAAATTACGCATCTTGATCTCGTTCTTGATAGTGGGGTTACGCTCAAGACGGGACATAGTCACCAGATTGGAATAGTACATCGGCAGCTCATAGAGCGCAGGGATATGTGACTGAACGAAGAAGGTGGTCTTATCGGGCTCGAGGCCGACTGCAAGGTAATCAAGCATTACCTCTAATATATTGTTCCTGATCTTCTCGGGGTTCTCGGCATTATCGGTAAGAGCCTGAAGGTCGGCTATCATAACGAACTGCTTGTATTCGCCTGTATTCTGAAGCTGAACTCTCTTTTTGAGGGAGCCTACATAGTGACCCAGGTGAAGTGCACCGGTAGGTCTGTCACCTGTCAGAATAATCTTTTTATCCATTTAAAAACAACTCCTTTGAGGAAAGCATTTATGTGCTCAACATTAAAATTATAGCTTATTTGGAGCCGTTTGTCAAGGAGTTAGTCACGCTTTAAGACGAAAACGTGAAATTTTTGACAATTCTCTTAAATCCCATTATACCAAGCACAAATCAAATAACCAAAACAGGCTGACGGGTCGGGTTATTTTTGTTCAAAGTATAAAATCTTCCGAAAATGCTCAAAAGGTATTGTCAAGAAAGAGAAATTGAAGTATAATTATATTATAAATTGCATATTTGGGAGGCGCGGTATGGAAAAAATCAAAACTCAGGACGACATTTTCGGGCAGAAGAAGATCGTAGCTCCGCTGGGCGTTATCGCAATGAACGGCATCAGAGAGCTGGGCGACAAGATCAACAACTACCTCGTAAGGTTCAATGCCGATCAGAGCGACGCTAAGGACACCTACCTTATCGAGACCGATTGTCCCAGGTTCTCTTCGGGCGACGGCAAAGGCCTTATCAAGTCCACGATCAGAGGCTATGACCTGTTCATCCTTGTTGACTGCGGCAATTACAGCTGCACCTACAATTACTACGGCAAGGAGAACGCAATGTCCCCCGACGACCACTATCAGGATCTTAAAAGGATCATCCAGGCTGCCAGCGGCAAGGCTTACCGGATCAACGTGATCATGCCCTCGCTCTACGGCGGCAGGCAGCATCGCAGAAACTACCGTGAGTCGCTTGACTGCGCAGTTGCTCTCCAGGAGCTTGAAAGAATGGGCGTTGAGAACATCGTTACCTTCGATGCTCACGACCCCAGAGTACAGAACGCTATCCCTCTTATGGGCTTTGACAACATCATGCCCTCATATCAGGTGCTCAAGGCTATGTTCCGCAGCATCGAAGACCTCAAGACCGACAAGGATCATTTCATGATCGTTTCCCCTGACGAAGGCGCTATCAACAGGAATATGTACTACGCTTCCGTGCTTGGCGTTGACCTGGGAATGTTCTACAAGAGGCGTGATTATTCCGTTATCGTGAACGGCCGCAACCCCATCATCGCTCACGAGTATCTCGGAAATGACGTTACCGGCAAGGATGTGTTCATTGCCGATGACATCATCTCCTCCGGTGAGTCTATGCTGGATATCGCTGTTGAGCTCAAAAAGCGCAACGCCGGCAGGATCTTCGCTTATGCTACCTATGCTATCTTCACCAACGGTCTCGATACTTTTGACAAGGCTTATGCTGACGGGATCCTTGACGGAGTATTCGGCACCAACCTCACCTACCGCACACCCGAGCTGCTACAGCGTCCCTGGTTCCACGAGGTTGACTGCTCCAAGTATATCGCTTACTTCATCGAGTCCCTCAATCACGATATGTCCATCTCCCAGATCCTCGACCCCCACAAGAAGATCCAGGCTCTTCTGGAGAAAAACAAGAAATAAGTCAAATAACCTCACAGGGCGGAGCATTCCGCCCTTGTTTTTTAGGAGGACTTTATGGTTTATGCAGGAATAGTCGCCGGAGGCTCCGGGCTGCGTATGGGTGCTGACAAGCCCAAGCAGTTCCTTGAAGTCAAGGGCAAGCCCATAATCATCCATACACTGCTGCGGTTCCTTTCGGTTGACGGGATAGACAGGGTGATCGTTGCAGTAAACCCTGACTGGCTCGGAGAGATGCAGGAACTTATTGAAAGATTCATACCACAGCCCGTAAAGCAAAGGATCACCCTGATAAAAGGCGGTGCCGACAGGAATGCCTCTGTTATGAACATTGTAGAGGCTATCCGTGAGAGCACTGCTCTTTCTGACGAAGACATTCTGCTTACCCACGATGGCGTAAGACCCTTTGTCAGCACAGAGACTATAAAAGAGAATATTAGCGCTGCGGCTGAATACGGCGCCTGCACCACAGCCGTACCTGCCACGGATACCCTGCTTTACTCGGAGGACGGCATCACAGTGACAGATACTCCGGAGCGTTCAAAGCTGTTCTGCGCTCAGACCCCTCAGAGCTTCAAGATCACTGCCCTGCTCGAAGCTTATTCCTCGCTTGTTGATTCGCAAAAGCAGTGCCTTACCGATGTCTGCGGTATATTCTCCGCAGCCGGGAAAGATGTCCGTATTGTCAAGGGCAGCCCGGAGAACATCAAGATCACATCTCCGCTTGATCTGAAGCTGGCAGAGCTGCTTGTCTGAACCGTCCCGGACGGATATAACAGAAATCTGCTTTCTCACGGAACAAGCGAGACCGCATGAGATCGTCAACTATCATCCCTGCAAACGAGAGTATCAGCCAGCAGGCGGTATATGAGGGGCAGATGACCCCGTCGATGTTGTAAGCCATCCCGCTGTAGCTCCAGATGTGCATACCGAGGCAGACGTTAAGGATCTCCCCTGCCAGGAATTCGCAGGCTGTAATGAACAGCGCCGAGATCATAAGGAGCAGCAGAGTGTTTGCACCCTTTCTCCTGTCATCGTTGAGAAGATGTATCATCACCATTGACACCCCGCCAAGCAGAGCCATAGTAATATGAGAGTACCCGCGTTCTATGACCTCAACCGAACCGTAGGCTATCGCACCCACGCAGAACACCGCAAACAATTCCAGAAATACACGCTTCAATATGAAACACCCCGTCTCCGAACACACTACTTATAATGTGTTCCGAAACGGAGTGTTTTAATCATTTGATCAATAAATCAGACCTGCCAGCTGTTCAGGTATCTCTCCTGCTCATCGGTAAGCCTGTCGATCTCAAGGCCCCAGGCTTTCAGCTTACGGTCAGCTACCGAAGCGTCGATCTCCTCGGGAACGGGATTGATCTTTGAGGTGAGGCTATCCCTATTCTTTACGAGCCAGGCCGCCGAAAGAGCCTGTATAGCAAAGGACATATCCATTATCTCGGCAGGATGACCGTCCCCGGCAGCCAGGTTCACAAGCCTGCCCTCACCAATAACATACAGCCATCTGCCGTTTGAGAGCTTATAGCCGTCGATGTTGTTTCTGGCTGCTTTAGTCTCAACAGCAAGCTTCTTAAGGCCGGCAACATCAACCTCGCAGTCAAAATGCCCTGCGTTGCAGAGGATAGCGCCGTCCTTCATATTATAGAAGGATCTCTCGGTGATAACATCCTTGCAGCCGGTAACGGTAACGAACAGGTCGCCTATCTTTGCAGCTTCTTCCATCTTCATTACCTTGAAGCCGTCCATAACAGCTTCCATAGCCTTAATGGGATCTACCTCGGTTACGATAACCGATGCTCCGAAGCCCTTTGCTCTCATAGCAACACCCTTGCCGCACCAGCCGTAGCCGGCAACAACAACGTTCTTTCCGGCAACGATAAGATTGGTCGTGCGGTTGATACCGTCCCAGACGGACTGACCCGTGCCGTAGCGGTTATCGAAAAGGTATTTGCACCTTGCATTGTTTACAAGCATCATCGGGAATTTAAGTTCTCCGGCTCTGTCCATATTGATGAGGCGGATTATTCCGGTGGTAGTCTCCTCACAACCGCCGATGACGTTCTTTATCAGCTCAGGGTACTCGTTATGGATCATATTGACAAGATCGCCGCCGTCGTCGATAATAACGTTGGGGCCCACCTTTACGACCTCGCTGATATGGGAGTGGTATTCCTCGGCAGTAGCAGCGTGCCAGGCAAAAACGTTGAGGCCGTCGTGAACGAGGGCTGCCGCCACATCGTCCTGAGTTGAGAGAGGATTGCTGCCGGTGATATACATCTCCGCTCCGCCTGCCGCCAGGACTTTACACAGGTATGCGGTCTTGGCCTCCAGATGTATGGAAAGAGCTACTTTGAGCCCGGCAAAGGGCTTGCTCTCCGAAAACTCTTCCTCGATACCGCGAAGAAGGCTCATATTGCCCCGCACCCAATCTATTTTTCTCTTGCCGCTCTCCCACAGGGAGGGGTCTCTGATAATACTCATAGTGATCTTCCTTTCAGAGTGAATACTGTGCTTCTATTATACAGCAAAACAGAGGAGATTGCAAGCAGTTTTTCATTATTCGGCGAAAACAGCCCCGTTTACCCGTTATGATCGACGAAGCAATACCTGCACTTAAATGCAGAACTACCCTCAATAAGCTCGTCATAAGTGTACCGGACATCGGATCGGTCAAAGGTCGAAGCCAGTAGGATATAATAGTCGGTGGAAGGTCTGCCTGGGACACGAAGCTCGATCTCACTGCTGCTGTCTGTTTCGTAATAAGAAGCATATGTCTTCCCGTTCATACCGACAGCATTACTGTCGTCGGGGTTGATGATAAACTCTGTCTCAAAGCAAATTTCAGGGGTGTTATCAAGCTTAATCTCCCCCACGAAGAAATCCCTGAAAAACAGGGGCTTATACACCTTGCCTTTAACTGTCAGCACATCCCGGTACTGTTCGGGGGCATCCTCAGGTGAGCCGAGATAAGTAGTGCCGGAGACCTTGAACTCTATACTTTTAGGTATCCACGATATGCCGCAGACGATCAGGAACAGGAGAGCCGCCGCACCCAAGCCCAGCAGGACTCTTTTCAGTATCCTCCGCTTATAATCCGAGACTGCGTTCTTCTTGACCAGCTCAGTACGAAAGCGCTCGAAGGACTGCCGCTTCTCCTCCTCGGTAAGGTCATCAAGGCCGCTGAAATCCGGCTCAATATCACGAAGCGGGAGCTTCTGACCGCGGGCTGCACTCTCAGCCTGAGCCGCCAGAGTGAATACATCATCCCCTCTGCCCGCCTCAACTGATGAGAGGATGTTGTATACCTGCTCGTTTTTAACAAGCTCGCTGCGGCTGCTTGACCTATACTTGTCCACGAGAGCGTCAGCCGTAATGCCGCCCCTTATCAGCAGCCCTATATCCTCCACCGAGATATCAAGTCCCCGCAGCACAGAAACGGCTTTGAGCAGCTTAATGTCATCCTCGGAGAACTCCCGGAGGTCTCTGCCGTTGCGGTATTCAGTCTCAGGCGAGATCAGCCCCTTTTCGATGTAGAACCTTACGGTGCGCTTAGTCAGCCCCGTCCTCTCACATACCTCTGATATCTTCATTCTCATCACCTCGCATCAATTATAAGCTGTTCCGTTACGTAACAGTCAAGCAGAACAAGCAACTGTTAACAGATTATTTACAAAGCAAAGCCGCAGGCAAGAGTCTGCGGCTTATTCTCACGATATAGTTTTGCCTTTGCGCTTGTTCGACTTCTTCTCTACAGGCTTGTCCAGATCCGGATGATCGGCAAAGACATCCTCATCTTCCTTCTTTTTGAGATAATCGAACTCGGGGTTATCCTCGCCTCTGGCATCGTAATAAGGCTGGATAACGAACTTTCTGATAACGGGATAGCAGTTGAAGCAATCCACAAAGCAGAGGAACGAAAGCGGCCAGAAGGGGATGATGAAGATAGTGTAGGGATACAGAAACAGTATTATTGTAATGATCAGCACCCAGTTGAGCAGGGTGTAGATAGAATTCTTTAGTCCAAGAGGCACCAGGAAGAAAGCATTCCTGAGTATCTTGATCAGAGAAAGATTGGTCGAGGCGATCATTATGTAGATGTAGAAATGCATCATGAAGAAAACGATCAGGAAGCTGATGGTCAGAACAAAGGGGATATACATCATCTGATCCTGCTCTGCCCAGGTCATATAGGCCGGGATGGCCACCGAGAAGCCGGCAATAAAGATAACATCAATTATGCCCATTATCAGCGACTGGGTGAAGCATTTTTTGAAAGTCTCGATATAATCGCTCAGGACGAAGGAGTTGCGCTCCTGGGAGAAATTCCGGCACACCTTGGTCATGGCGGTGGTGGAGGGGCCGAAAGCGATAGCTGTGATGATACCCAGCGAGAGCGGAGCGTAGCTGTCAAAAGTTCCGACCAGCCACCAGCCCAATGTCAGCGGGATAAACGTAAGAGCATAGATTATGTTGAGCTCCATAAGCTTCCACATTTTTCTGCCGTATATCTCAAAGAACTTGAAGATGCCCTTCTTCTCTTTCGGAGGTCTAGCCAGACCTCTGGGGTTAAAACTGTTTCCGTAAGCCATTTTGAACTCCTCTGATCATTTTTAAATCCTTGATGATAACAGTACCGAGAATATGCAGTCAACCGCTGCCGAAGCAGCTGCTGCAGCCTCAAACATAAGATACTTGGTGCCGTAGACCTTCGTCATAGAAACGATCCCGCTGCAGGGGTCGCTGCATAGGACGATAGTCAGCAGCCTGCTTGAAAACCTCACCGATTCCTTTGCCGCCATACACAGAGCCGTGCAGGAAACTACCGCGGCAGGTATAAGTATCAAAGCAGCGGCAGCCGCAGATCCGGCAGGATAGCTAGTATATACCTGAGACAAAACCATTCCAAGCCCCATTCCTCTGTAAACGAGGATAAGCAGAGCCGGTAACTGCCCCAATGCAAAGAAACCCAGAATAAACACCGCTGTGATGAACAGCGACGATACAAAAAACGAATCCAGCAGGATATGCCCCATATCAGAGCTTCGGCGAAAGTCAATATGTCTCTCTCCGGCTCTCAGCAGCATATCCGAAAGGTCGTTTGACAGAAAACAGAAGGACACCGTCCCCAGGAGCACGCCTATCAGGATCGCTCCGATCATAAAGGCAAACGCCTTGTCATAGTCTGCCGAAACGAATAGCCTTGTCCTGTTCTGCATAAATATCACTCCGTAGCAATTGGTAGTAAATATCTATGCAATGCAGGAGTCAATTATCACTTTGAGAGCTCGTAGGCTCGCTTGGTGCAGGCTTCGCAGCACTCTGTAACAGCCTTGTCAAGGCCGTTAGAGCGGAGCTTTTCAAGGCCTGCGATGGTAGTTCCTCCCTTGGAGGAAACCATTTCGATAAGCTCATCGATGCTCTTTCCGCTGTCGGTGATCATCTTGGCGGAGCCTATGAGCGACTTGGCAAAAAGCTCGGTAGCAGCTTCCCTGCCGATGCCTACCGAATCAGCATAGTCGATAAAATACTTGGCATAGAGATATATGAATGCAGGAGAAGAACCGTTTATGGCGATGATCTCCTTCATCTTATCCTTGGGGATAACGCTGTATATGCCGCTGGAGCCGAAGATATCGCAGACAAGGGCGAATTCCTCATCGGAAACACTGTCGCTTCTGGAGAGTGCGGTAGCGCCCTCGCCGAGAAGCAGAGGGGTGTTAGGCATTACCAGCACGACCTTAGCTCCGCTGATGGTCTTTGAAGCTATATATTCATCGGTGATACCGGCGCAGATGGAAACGATCACGGTATCGGAACTAACGCTCTCTTTTATAGCATCAAGGACAATATCCAGCTGCTGAGGCTTGATGGCAAGGAACACATATTTACAGTTCCTGACCACATCAGCCTCGCCGGAAGCTGCCTTAACGCCCATCTCAGCTGTCCTTTCCATAGCGGGAGCATAGCTGTCGTAGGCATATAATGTGATCCCGCTGAGCTCGCTGCGTAGTATTCCCTTCATTATGGCGTGGCCCATATTGCCGGCACCGATAAATCCAACATTCATAGTTAACTCTCCTTATATCCGAAAAACAGAGTTTTTACAGTACAGTATTTTATAATTATACTACAATTATCTCAATAAATCAAGTGCTTTCGGGCTTTTATTTTGAAGTTAGGTGTTTTTCAGCGCACTCTTTGATGTCCTTGTAAAGATAAAGGGAACCGATGACCAGGAGAGGTATACTCTCCCGAGCAGCATATGAACAGGCCGCCTCAAAGCCTTCGGATATGTTCTTATAGCTCTCGGAGGGGATCCCGCCCTCATTAAAGCACTCAGCCAGCGCCTCAGATGACAGGGCACGGTGATTTTCGGGAGCAATTGTGAACGCCCGGCATACCAGCGGTCTCAGGAGACGGCAATACAGCTTGTAATCCTTGTCGGCAAGCACACCGATAAGTATTGCTGGCTTGACATCAGGGTAATACATACTTATGCTTCGGCAAAGCTGCTCCATACCGTCGGGGTTATGTGCGCCGTCGAAGATAACGTCGGGCTCGGAACAAAGCTGCTCAAATCTGCCCTCCCAGCGGACCTTCATCAGCCCCTCGGATAGAGCGCCATCGCTGATCTCAACGCCGAGAAAGCGAAGTATCTCCACACAGGATATGACGTTAATAAGGTTCCTGACCTGATAAGACCCTCTGAGCGGTGTACGGTATAAAGCATCCTTGTATGTTACCTGTGTCTCTCCGCTGAGTGTAGTTTCCCGCTTGAATTCAGCTGAACTGGGCGTGTAAAGCTTTGAACCTTTCTGTATCGCAATATAAGAGATCACTTTATAAGCCTGTTCATCCTCGCCGCCGAAATAGCAAGGCACGCCCTCTTTGATAATGCCAGCCTTATGTCCTGCGATCTCTGATGTTGTGTTCCCCAGATAAGCACAGTGATCAAGGGCAACATTAGTTATCACAGACATCAGCGGCTTACGGATGATATTGGTCGAGTCGCCGTCACCGCCCATACCGCATTCGATCACGGCGATTTCGCACTGCTCTTTATCAAACAGATAGTATGCGGCAGCGGTCATCAATTCAAACTCAGTGGGCGGGTCAGCCATTGTCAAGGCGGCCTCGTTGACAGTGATTATAGCATCGGCGAACTGATCTTTGCTTATGATCTCACCGTTTATCCGGTACTGATCGCAGGGTGTCAGCATTGCAGGTGAGGAAAAAGTCCCCACTTTAAAGCCGGCCTCGTGAAGCACAGACGAGAGCATAGCCGAGAAAGAGCCTTTGCCGTTGGTGCCTGCAACATGAACGATCCGGAGCTTGTCCTGCGGGTCTCCCAAGCGAGCGGCAAGCTCATAAATGCGTTCAAGACCGAGCCTGCTGCCCGATCTTGAAGCTTTCAGTAATATTTCAGACGCTTTATCAAACCTGTTCATTACTTTCTTTTAAACCTCTCAAACTGTTGGATAAACGCCTTGCTGTTCATTAGTGTGAAGATTATCGCTGTTTCTGCAGCTGCCGTTATGAGGTAAACAGGAACTCGCCAGATAAGCAGAGGTCTCTGCGGAGGGTACCAGATATAAAGACCAATAGTCTTGACTATCATCGAACCGACTATATGAGCGAGGAAAACAGCTATCGCAATGGTGATAAGCGAAGTCTTTTTCTTCGAGAAGCCTGCAACGGCTCCGGCAATAAAGCCAATGCTGGCAGCGCCCAGGGTGATTATCAGGTTTATCGAATAACCGTAAATAATGCATCCCACCACATCGGCGATGACAGCGGTAACGAGCCCTACAAAGGGTCCGAACAGTATCCCGGAGAGAATCAGAGAGAGGTTCTCAAAGCTGATACGGATATTATCACCGATCTTGATGGAAAGGAATTTGCCGAGGACTATGCTCATAGCCACAAACAAAGCGCAGCACACAAGCACCTTTACGCTCCCAAACAATGAGATGCTGCTCCTGCGGGGCTTATTATCATGCATAAAAATACCTCCTCTCCCAACCGTGGTACGATAAGAAAAGAAGGTATCCTGATTTCCGATCATATCAAGCGGGATGCGAAGCTCGTATCGCAAGAATACTCTTTTCGTCTCAAAAGCAACTCCCCGTCTTCTGAGCACTTAACGCACAAGCTTCTACTCTTTTATCCTGCTGTTATTTACAGCTGTATTTCAGAATGCAGTCTTGGTGAGGACCTCATATCTCTTATGGATGAAATCCTTCTTCATTGCAAGACCTTCCTGGAGATCAATGTCATAGACCTTGCCGTCCTTGAGGCCGACGATCCTGTTGCCGATGCCCTGCTCAAGCAGTTCAACAGCGTGGTAGCCCATTTCAGAAGCAAGTACTCTGTCTCTCAGCGTAGGCGAACCGCCGCGCTGAACGTGACCCAGGATAGTAACTCTGGAGTCGATACCGGTCATATCCTTGATGTTCTTTGCGATAACATCAGTCTGGCCAACGCCCTCGGCAACTACGATAAGGAAGTGGGACTTGCCGCTCTTCTTTGCCTGGAGCATATCGTGAGCGATCTTGTTGAGGTCATAGGGCTCTTCAAGGGTGATAGCAGCCTCAGCGCCAACTGCGATAGCAACGTTTACTGCGATAAAGCCGGCATTTCTGCCCATTACCTCGATTACAGAGCAGCGATCATGGGACTGTGTGGTATCACGGATCTTATCGATCATTTCCATAGCGGTGTTCATAGCGGTATCGTAGCCGATAGTATATTCGGTGCACTGGATATCGTTATCAATAGTACCCGGCAGACCGATGCAGGGGATGCCAAGAGAAGAAAGATCGCCGGCACCTCTGAAAGAACCGTCGCCGCCGATAACTACAAGTCCGTCAAGACCGAGCTTCTTGCACATTTCATAGCCCTTCTTAACGCCTTCCATATCTCTGAATTCGGGGCATCTTGCGGTGTAGAGGAAAGTACCGCCGCGCTGGATAATACCGGATACGGAACGGGCATTCATCTCAACAACGTCACCCGAAAGAAGACCTACATATCCTCTGCGGATACCTACGACTTCCATCCCTCTCTGCAGAGCAGCTCTGGTCACGGCACGGACAGCCGCATTCATTCCCGGAGCATCTCCTCCGCTGGTAAGCACGCCAATTTTACGAGCCATAACTAATTTCCTCCAATATGTGTTAATTTCTCCAAAGAAATCGTCTAAACAACATTATAATAATAGCATAAACCCTTGACATTGTCAAGGGTTTATCAAAGGTTTAACAATATTTTAATCGTTTTCGGGTTTTTGGTAACAATTGATACATCACTGTTATTGAGCGGGCTGCTCAGCGGGAGTATCGGGCGCTTTTTCGGTAGCCTTTGTGGTAACGGTAATGCCCTTGGATACTCTTACAGTCAGCACTTCGCCGTTCTTGATGTTAACATTGTAACCCACACCGATATCGGTGGAAACAACATACCCGATAGGCACCTGCTTGGAGTCGATCTCGACCTTCTTATACTTGATATCGAGGGAATCCAGCAGCTCGGAATAAGCCTTATAGGTCTTGCCCGCATAGGAAGGAACAGGAACGTTCTCTGAACCCTTGCAGACCTTGACAACGAGCTCGTTCTTTCTCTGAGGATCGTACTCGGTGCCGGCAGGGATGCTCTGCTCTGCAATAAGGCCCTTCTGCTCAACATCGGAGTAATAATACTCAGCCCTGATAGTGAACTCATTGCCCAGCTGATTTACAACGGTCTCGTACCTCTTGCCGCTGAGCTCGGGCATTACGGCGCCTGTGCCGTAGGGTGAATCCTCTTCCGCTGCCGAAGAGATCGTGATGATCGGTTCAAGTGTAGCAGAGGTCTGGATGCCCGTCTGCGCGGTATCGTCCGGGAAGCTGACAACTGTACTGGAATCCTTGCTCTTATCGGGAGGAGTAAGGAGCAGTGCAAGCATCACGCCGCCCAGAGCCAGGAAGACAACGACAATGATTATCGCCGCTATAACAGAGGCTGTATTGGATTTCTCGGCGTTCTTGGTATTCTTTCCGCTGCCGGAGCGTGAGGATGAGCTCCTTTGCTGGCGCTGGATAGGGATTGTCTGAGTAGCGCCCTTCTGATGCTCCAGCTGGTAATGCTTGTCAAATAGCTGGGTAACAAAATCGTTGATGGTCTGGATCCTGTCCTCACCGCGGACAGCCATAGCATGGGAGAGGACGTTTGAAACATACACAGGTATGCCGGGGTTGATCCTTGTAGCGGGAACGAGAGTATCGTTAGTGAGTCTCGTGCTTGCGTCAAGAGGCATACAGCCTGTCAGTATCCTGTAAAGCACGGCAGCAACGGCATAAACATCCGTCCAGGTGCCCTGATATGCAAGGGATGAATACTGCTCCGGAGCGGTGTATCCCGAATAGAACTCGGAGCTGAGCCCGGTATTTGACGTTCTTATGGAGCTGATGGAGAAGCCTGTGAGCTTCAGCTCCCCATCTGTAGTCACGATGATATTCTCGGGAGATATACCTCTGTGGATGATACCTGCATTATGGATGATGCTGAGAGTAGTGAACAGAGGCATAAACAGCTTCTTGACCCGGTTCCAGGTCAGATAGCCGGTATTTGTCTGCAGGAATTTCTTGAGGGAAACGCCCTCGACGTATTCGAGAATAACATAGGTGGTGTTGTTCTCAACGAAAATGTCCATAGCAGTGGAGATATGGGTAAGGTTCTTCATTCTTGAAAGGACCTTGTTCATATCAGTAAACTCGGACATATAAGTCTTATACTTGGCAAGACATTCGGGATTAACGATGATATTTGAGCTGCCCCTTTCACGCTCACAGAGCGTATCGGGCATATACTCCCTCGCAACAGCCTTGCACTTTCTGATCATATCATAGCATATATATGAAGCGCCCTCGCCGTTATAGGAAAGCATCTTGCCGATGATATATCTGTCATCGAGGACAGTTCTGGGCGCAAGATAAGACTGAAGATGAGGTATATCGTCGGAGTAGCTGCAATAATGGCAGACGCCGTTTTCATCAAGCTCATTCATACAGCCCATACAAAGCTTAGAACCTGTATCCACGCTGATCCTCCTTAGATAGATTTCTGTTCAATGTAAATAATATCAGCAAATGGCGAAATAGTCAAGAAAAAAGGGCAAACTGTATGCTTTATGCAACAATTTGTATTATTTCTGTAACTACTGATCTGCCCTCGGAGCAGGCTCAGCTATGGACAGTTCAACGGGATAGACGTCATCGGAAATACTGTACATAAACTTGTTATCAATATTTGAAACAACATTGAGAATGACGCTCTGGACATCGCCGTTATCCAGCTTATAGTAATATCGGAACTCATACTTTATGTAGGAAACATCGTAGGTGATCCTGAAAGGGTCGATGTCGATATCATCGAGGACGGTGGACATCTTAGAGCTTGTGTCATACTTGTCGAGGTCGATGCGCTTATCGGTCTTCTGACCCCTGCTGTCCTTTTTGAGGACGCGGTAATCGGTGAAAATGACCTGGTCTATCTTCTCTGAATCGGTCTTCAAGATGGTGACAGTCCACTCAGGGAACTTAACATCGCTTACCGAGATATCATCCTCGGACTCATAGATGAAATCAAACTTATCGGCTTTATTGACAGATGTGAACGAACTGCTGTCCTTCAGATGGATCTCCAGCTCCTTTTCGGCCACAGAGACCTTTGAGCCAATATAGCCCGAGAACTTCTCCGCCTGCTTCAAGCCCTTTCCGGAGGCAACGTGGAATATAAGGACAAGCACAAGAATAACAATAACAGCGATGGCTCCGACTACTGCGGCATTCTTGATGTATTTGAACTTACCGCTGTCAAGCCCGCCGCCTTTAGTCTCCAGCAGAGGGACATTTGAGGGAGCTGCTGACTTATTCTTTTTACCGGTGAAAAGTGAAAGCAAGCTTTTCTTCTCCTTCTTTAATACGGTACCGCAGTTTCTGCATATCCTGTCATCTTTATTGGCGTTTTCGCCGCATTTGGGACATTTCATACACTACCCCACCTTTTATAACATAATAATGCTCAACGAACCGCAAAAATGTACGGTCACAGTTATTATATCACACACCTAAAAAAAAGTCAATCACATTGAAAAAGACATCACCGAACGCTCCATCACATTAACAGATATTGGTATCAGTCCGATAATGCGTACATATTGTGATTTAGTGATTGACAAAACCGCAGTTCTTGTGTTATAATAATTCTTGATATGAAAATTTGACCGATAAAAAGGAAGGGATAAGATAAATGCCTAAGAAAAAGGACTATGATAACGAATCGCTTAAGCTGCTGAAAGACGAGGAACGAGTAAGGCTGCGCCCAGCCGTTATCTTCGGCTCGGACGGGCTTGAAGGCTGCAAGCACGCAGTATTCGAGATACTCTCAAACTCAATTGACGAGGCGCGTGACGGAAACGGCGACAAGATCATTCTGACCCGCTATAACGACCTCTCCATTGAGGTTGAGGACTTCGGCCGCGGCTGCCCTGTTGATTACAACAAGGTGGAGAAGCGCTACAACTGGGAGATCGTCTACTGTGAGCTTTACGGCGGCGGCAAGTACGATAACAACTCCGGCGACAACTATGAGTTCTCGCTGGGCCTTAACGGTCTCGGTGCCTGTGCTACCCAGTATGCCTCGGAGTATATGGACGTTGAGGTCTACCGCGACGGGCAGAGGTTTGAGCTCCACTTTGAAAAGGGCAAGAACATCGGAGGGCTTAAATCAGAACCCACTAACCGTAAAAAGACCGGCACCCGCACCCGCTGGAAGCCCGACCTCGATGTTTTCACCGATATCGACATCGAGCGTGAATACTTTGAGGACATCCTCAAAAAGCAGGCGGTGGTCAATCCGCAGGTAAAGTTCGTATTCCGTTACCAGCGCGAGAACGGCAGCTTTGAGGAGACCGTTTACTACTACGAGAACGGAATCGCTGATTACGCCGCCGAGCTTGTGGGTGAGGACAACCTTACCTCGATACAGTATGTTCAGGGCGAGAGAAAAGGCCGTGACCGTGAGGACAAGGATGACTACAAGGTAAAGCTCTCGGTTGCCTTCACCTTCTCAAACAAGATGAAGATACAGGAATATTTCCACAATTCCTCCTTCCTGGAGCACGGCGGTTCGCCTCAGGAGGCTGTTAAATCTGCTTTTCAGTCGCAGATAAACGCCTACCTGAAAAACACCAACAAGTATCTGAAAAGCGAGAAGCCCATAACCTTTGCCGATGTTGAGGAAAGCCTTGTGCTTGTATCAAGCTCATTCTCGACACAGACCTCTTACGCGAACCAGACCAAGAAAGCTATCACCAACAAGTTCATCAAGGAATGTATGACCGAGTTCCTGAAGCATCAGATAGAGGTCTACTTCATCGAGAACCCCGACGAAGCAGTTAAGATAGCCGAGCAGGTGCTGATCAACAAGCGCAGCCGCGAGCATGCCGAGAAGACCAGGCTCAACATCGCCAAGACGCTGACCCAGAAGATAGACCTTGCTAATCAGGTGCAAAAGTTCGTTGACTGCCGCTCAAAGGAGCTCTCAAAGCGCGAGCTCTATATCGTGGAGGGTGACTCGGCACTGGGTTCTGTCAAGATGGCACGGGATTCGGAATTCCAGGCTGTTATGCCAGTAAGAGGAAAGATACTCAACTGCCTCAAAGCCGATTACGACCGCATCTTCAAGAGCGAGATCATTACCGATCTAATTAAGGTGCTTGGCTGCGGTGTTGAGGTCAAGAGCAAGGCAAACAAGGATCTTTCGCTGTTCAATCTCGACAACCTCAAATGGAGCAAGATCGTGATCTGTACCGATGCGGACTACGACGGCTTTCAGATCAGGACGCTCATACTGACTATGATCTATCGCCTCTGCCCTACCCTTATAGAAATGGGCTATGTGTTCATCGCGGAATCTCCCCTTTATGAGATCACGGTCAAGGATAAAAAGGACGAGATGAAATATTTTGCCTACGATGAGACCGAGAAGGCAGACATCCTTAAAAAGATCGAGGGGAAGAAATACATCCTCCAGCGCTCAAAGGGTCTCGGTGAGAACGAGCCTGATATGATGGCTCTCACAACTATGAACCCTGACACCCGCAGGCTCATCAAGGTCAACCCCGATTCTGTGGAGGACACAGCTTATATGTTCGATATGCTTCTGGGTGACGATCTCCAGGGCCGAAAGGACTTTATAAACCAGTACGGTCACGACTATCTGGAAATGGCTGACATTTCCTGATGAACAAGGCTTCAAATAATATAAATGAGGTAATGCGATTTGGCTAAGAAGAAAAAAGACACCGAAAAGAAAAAGCTGACGCCCGAATCGGCTCATGCTTATATCGCAGGCGCCGGGCAGGTAGTGGAGGAGCCTATCACTCTTACGCTTGAAAGGAACTATATGCCCTATGCCATGAGCGTTATAGTTTCAAGAGCATTCCCGGAGATAGACGGCTTCAAGCCCTCGCACCGCAAGCTGCTTTACACGATGTATAAAATGGGTCTGCTCACCGGCGGGCTTACCAAGTCCGCGAATATCGTAGGTCAGACTATGAGGCTCAACCCTCACGGCGATGCTGCGATATATGAGACAATGGTACGTCTCGCCAGAGGAAACGAGACCCTGCTGCATCCCTTTATCCAGTCAAAGGGCAACTTCGGTAAGGCTTACTCCCGCGATATGGCTTATGCAGCCTCCCGATACACCGAGGCAAAGCTTGACCCGATCTGCAATGAGCTGTTCCGCGACATTGACAAGGACACAGTTGATTTCGTGCCCAACTACGACAACACTATGCAGGAGCCTACCCTGTTCCCCACCACCTTCCCCACCATACTCGTCAATGCGAATGTGGGTATAGGCGTTTCAATGGCTTCAAGTGTATGCTCCTTCAATCTCAGCGAAGTCTGCGAGACCACCATCGCTCTGATGAAGAACCCGAACCACAATGCTCTGGATACCCTCAAAGGCCCCGACTTCCCGGGGGGAGCTTCCCTGCTCTACGACGAGGCGGAGCTTGACAGCATCTACCGCACAGGTCGGGGCTCCGTAAAGCTCAGAGCCAAGTATCAGTTCGATAAGGACACCAAGACCTTGGAGATCGTTGAGATCCCCGCTACCACCACGATCGAAGCTATAAAGGAAAAGATAATCGCTCTGGTCAAGCTCGGAAAAATCAAGGAGATCTCCGATATCAGAGACGAGAGCGATCTGAACGGTCTTAAGATAGGTATCGATATCAAGAAGGGCGTCGATCCCGACAAGCTGATGCAGAAGCTTTACAGGCTCACTCCCCTCCAGGACTCATACGCCTGCAATTTCAACATCCTTGTTCACGGCTACCCGAAGGTAATGGGCGTCTACGATATAATCCGCGAATGGGTTGATTTCCGCACCGACTGCGTAAAGCGCCGCATAGGCTATGATCTTAAAAAGAAGCAGGAAAAGCTGCACCTGCTGAAAGCTCTGGGCAAGATACTGCTGGATATAGACAAGGCTATCAAGATCATCCGTGAGACCGAAGAGGAAGCGGAGGTCATCCCCAACCTGATGATCGGCTTCTCCATAGACGAGGTACAGGCTGAGTATATCGCTGAGATCAAGCTGCGCCACCTCAACCGCGAGTATATCGTAAAGCGTCTCGAAGAGACCAAGCAGCTCGAAGCTGAGATCGCAGAGCTTCAAGATACTCTCGGCAGCGACAAGAAGATCAAGGCTGTTATCATCGCCGAGCTCAAGGAGGTCAGCAAGAAATACGGTCAGCCCAGGAGAACACAGTTCTTCTACAAGACAGATGTTGAAGAGGTGGAGGAGGAGGACGATACTCCCGATTACCAGTGCACTCTGTTCCTCTCCGACAGCGGTTACTTCAAGAAAATCACACCGCAGTCCCTCAGGATGTCAAGCGAGCAGAAATACAAGGAGGGCGATTTCCTCTCTCAGGAGATCGAAGCTACCAACAAGACCGAGCTTCTCTTCTTCACCGACAAGGCACAGGTCTACAAGACCAGAGCCAGCGCCTTTGAAGACACCAAGGCATCAGTATTGGGAGACTTCATCCCCGCAAAGCTGGGCTTTGATGAGGGCGAGAACGTCAAGTGTATGATAGCTACCAGCGATTACTCCGGTTATCTGATGTTCATATTTGCCAACGGAAAGGCGGCAAAGGTCCCGCTCAACTCCTATGAGACCAAGCAGAACCGCAAAAAGCTCAACAACGCTTATTCCGCCAAATCCACGCTGGTCGCTGTTTTCTGTATCAGCACCAATGAGGATATTATGCTCCGCTCCACCAACGGCAGAGCGATGATCTTCGACACCGCGCTGCTTCTCCCCAAGACCACCAGAGATACCCAGGGCGTTCAGGTAATGACTCTGAAAGCAAAGGGCTCGGCTGTTGAGAAGGCATTTATGCTCACTCCCGAGCAGGCTGAGAAGCTTTCAAAGTACCGCTCCAAGACAATACCGGTCGCGGGCAACTTTGCCAAGGATATCCCCGACCCGGATCAGCTCACCATACTCTGATAACCTAATATCTCATCAAGGCACTGCCGGTGATCCGGCGGTGCTTTTTGTTTTTCCGCAGAATAAAGCATATCGGGGAGTCAGGGTGAATATACTGTCTTAGCAAGGCTAAAACAGAATGGGAGGAAGGCAATGCTATGAATGCTTCACAACTGCGGGTCACGAAGGAGACCCTTATCCGATGCTGTACTGCGCTCGATACCACCTTTGAGCAATCGGTCGAGAAGGATTTCGTCCTGCCCGACTACTGTCCCGATGTTTTCAGGATACTCAAATGCAGAGTGATCCCGAGAGTGACATCTCAGAGCATTAACGGCGGCAGGATGACCGTTGATACCGAAGCGGTCATCAAGGTGATGTATCTGAGCGAAGGGAATGGCAGGGTCAATCTGCTTGAACAGAAGCTCAGCTTCACAAGATCATTTGAACTTCCGAAGGAGTGTATCTCGCCCTCGGTGAACGCTGTTCCGAGACTGGAGTATGTCAACTGCCGGGTGATAAGCCAGCGCAGAGTGGATGTGCGAGGGGCATTCTCTGTCCGTGTAAAGGTAACCGGCGAGGAACGCTCACAGTTCATCACAGATGCTCAGGGCTGTAATGTTCAGCTTTTGCGCCGGCAGACATCTTACCCCGCGAAGCGTCTTACCGCAGCCAAGCGGATAACAGTAGTCGAGGATCTGGAGCTGGGCGGAGCCAAGCCGCCGGTGGGTGCTGTTCTCAGAACGGCTTGCAGGTTTGAGCAGCAGGAGCAGAAGATCATCCAGGGAAAGCTTATAACCAAAGGAGAGGCGACAGTTGATCTGCTCTATACTCCGGCTGAGAGCGAGGCACTGTCAATCGAAGCTATGCGCTTCGGGCTGCCATACAGCCAGATAATTGATATAGATGGTATTGACGAGAGCTATACCGTAAACATAGATATCATCTCGGCAGGCTGTGAGATCATCCCCAAGCCCAATGCTCCCGAGCAGCTGGAATGCGAGCTTGTAATGCTGGTCAGCTGTGAGGCTTATAAATACGAAAGCTGCGAAGCCGTAACGGACGCATTCTCCACAGTATATGCCTATTCCACCGAGCAGTGCGGGTTTGACATCGGCGGCACGCCTGTGTGGCAGAACGAAAGCTTCAGGCTTGAAGGCACACTGAACAGCACAGGAGAGGAGATAGCCTCCATCGCATCGGCGTGGTGCGAGACAGGAAGCGTAAGCGTCCGGGGATCCGATGGGAAAAGCGTAGTATCGGGGAGCATTACGATGAGCGCCATCGGCAGCGATATCACCGGGACAGCAATTTATCTTGAAAACGAGCTGCCTTTTGAATACGAGCTTGAGGGCGGCACCTGCGAAGATGCCGAAGCCTTTGTTACCGATTGCTCCTATCATCTTGCGGACGGGAACACAGTTGAGATCAAGGCTGATATAGCTGTTAAGGCTCTTTCATCAGATGCCGGTAGGATCATACCCCTGTCCGGGCTTGAGATCGACGAAAACACTGTCGAGAAACCGTCCGACGGCTACGCACTTAAGCTCTGCGCCGTATCTGCGGGAGAGACTCTCTGGGATATAGCCAAGCGCTGCCGGACATCGATCAAGGCCATAATCGAGGAAAACGATCTAACCTCCGACAAAACGGAGGAGAGCGGGATGCTGCTTATCCCGCTTATAAACTGAGCGGAGGGCGAAAAATGAATACTGACATCTATAACGACATTGCTGCCCGTACAGAGGGTGATATCTATATCGGGGTAGTAGGCCCTGTAAGGACTGGTAAGTCCAGCTTTATCAAGCAGTTTATGGAGAAGTTCGTCATCCCCCACATCGACAGCGAATACAGGCGTGAAAGAGCCATTGACGAGCTTCCCCAATCCGCAGGCGGGAGAACAATAATGACCACCGAGCCCAAATTCGTCCCGGAGGAAGCTGTCGATATCACCCTTGACGGCGGCACCGCAATGAGCGTGCGGCTGATAGACTGCGTAGGCTACATAATCCCCTCTGCGGCGGGATACATCGAGAATGAAGCTCCGCGTATGGTCATGACCCCCTGGTTCGACAGCGAGGTACCCTTCAATATGGCCGCTGAGGTGGGGACACAGAAGGTAATCACAGAGCACTCCACCGTAGGGCTCGTTATCACCACGGACGGCTCAATCACCGAGCTGCCCCGGGAAGAGTACGAGGAATGCGAAGAGCGTGTCATAGCTGAGCTGAAAGCCATAAACAAGCCTTTTGTCGTTCTTCTGAACAGCGTCTACCCGGAAAGCGAGGAAGCAAAGGAGCTTGCTGCGATCCTGTCGGATAAATACGGCTCCGCTGTGATCCCTGTCAGCTGTATCGATCTCACCGAGGATGACATCAAGCGTATACTGGAGCAGCTGCTCTATTCCTTCCCGATAAGAGAGCTGGACTTTGAGATGCCCTCGTGGATAAACACCCTTGAAAAGGGACATTGGCTCAAATCGGCTGTATTCTCCTACATCAGGAATGCTGCAAAGGAGATCAGGAACCTCCGGGAGGTGGGCGAGTTCGCCAAGGCTGTGGGTGAATGCGAGTACGTCGAGGCAAGCAAGGTCGGATCCATTGATCTTGCAACGGGCAGCGCAGTTATCAGCATATCCGTAAACAGCTCGCTGTTTTATAAGATCATCGGTGAGGAAACGGGGCTTGATATCAGCAGTGAGAGCGATCTTCTTCCCCAGATCACCGAGCTGGTGCGGATCAAGAACAAATACCGCAAATTCGCACAGGCGCTCAATGAAGTGGAAGAGACCGGCTACGGTATAGTTATGCCCTCTACGGAAGAGCTGACCCTCGAACAGCCCCAGGTCATCAAGCAGGGCGGCAAGTACGGCATCCGTTTGAGGGCGCAGGCACCGTCGATACATATGATGCGGGCTGTGATCAACACCGAGGTGGCGCCTATCGTGGGCTCTGAGAAGCAATCCGAAGACCTGGTCATGTATATGATGAGCGATTTTGAGAACGCTCCCGAGAAGATCTGGGAGTCGAACATATTCGGCAAGAGCCTGCACGAGCTGGTAAGCGAGGGGTTGAATGCCAAGCTATCAAAGCTCTCCCCCTCTGCCAGAGGTAAACTGGGCGAGACCATCGAACGTATGATAAACGAGGGCTGCTCGGGGCTGATCTGCTTCATACTCTGAATACAAAAGAAAAAACGGAACGAAAGAACCAAGCTTTCGTTCCGTTTATTTTTTTATTCCAGGCTGTCAGACATCGAGATAAGACCTTACAAGCTCCTGCAAAAGCTCATCGCGGTCAATATGACGCACAAGGCTGCGGGCGCTGTTGTAGGTGGTTATGTAGGTCGGATCCTCCGACAGTATATAACCGACTATCTGATTGATCGGATTGTAGCCCTTTTCCTTAAGGGCATCGTAAATGATCGTCAGATTTTTCTTTATCTCTGCCTTATTATCCTTTACGACTGAAAACTCCATTGTCTGATCGTGCATAAGCTCATCTCCTTTGACCAACTGTACAATTGATCTACCATAAAATTATTATATACCATTACGGCATAAATAACAAGGGTTTTTATGAAAAATAGTAAGTGTGCACAAATTCAAACAACGATTTTTGTCTATTTTATCTTCTCTCAGCGCCGAGCTCGGAGAGAGCCTTGACAACCTTTTCCATAGTCTTGTCAGCCTGTTCATCGGTAAGAGTGCCCTCGTGAGAGCGCATTGAGATCGAATAGGAAACAGATTTCTTGCCTGCCTCGATCTGCTCGCCGGTATATACATCGAAGAGAGTTACCTTCTCAAGTATGGAGCCTACTGCCTTTCTGATAGCCTTTTCAAGCTCTGCTACGGGCAGCGAGGCATCGCAGGCAACGGAGATATCTCTGGTGGTCGCAGGAAACTTGGGCAGAGGAGTATAGATCCTTTCGGTGCTGCCCTTAGCCATGAGCTCGGGGATATTGACCTTGGCAGCGTAGGCTCTGGTGCCGATACCGTAGTTTTCCAGAACTGCGGGATGAAGCTCACCGAAGATGCCAAGCTGCTCGCCGTCAGCTATGATAACGGCACATCTGCCGGGGTGGAAAGCACACTTCTCATCAAAAATGCAGTTCTCGTCAGGACGGGTGATCTCGTACTCCCTTACGCCGGCTTTCTTCATTATACCCTCAACGATACCCTTAAGATCAAAGAAGTCGAAGCTGTCCTTGGTATCGAACACACCGATGCCAAGCCTTACAGGCTCATCCGGAAGCTCACTGCCGGGAACGGGGATATACTCGTTGCCCATCTCAAAAACATAAGCCTCGGGATTACGGTAATTGTAGTTCCTTGCAAGCACCTCGCATACAGATGGAAGAACAGTTGTCCTCATAACACTGGTGTCCTCACCCAGAGGATTGGAGATAGTTACCGTCTTTCTGAGCTTGGAATCGGCAGGAAGATTGATCTTATCGAAATACTTGGGCGAGATGAAGGAGAAGGTAGCGATTTCGTTAACTCCCATAGCGATAACAGCCTCTCTGATGCTGCGTTCGAACTTCTGCTTATCGGTGAGCTGTGCCTTTGCTACACCACGAATTATCGTGTCGGGGATATTGTT
Source organism: Ruminococcus sp. (assembly GCA_017542125.1). Taxonomy (GTDB): domain Bacteria; phylum Bacillota; class Clostridia; order Oscillospirales; family Ruminococcaceae; genus FB2012. The sequence continues at coordinate 183,404 of JAFXXU010000058.1, read as the reverse complement.
GTAATCATAGAGTCTTGCTACTTCCTCGGCGATATCAGCCTTAACGCCAAGGTCCACTCTGTACCAGGGCGATACTGCTTTGCCGTTCTCCACCTTAATGCCGAGTCTGCCGAGATAGTCGATCATCTGAGCCTCGGGGATCTCGGTGCCTAAGAAGCTATTGATCCAATCGGCATTGAAATCCACAGTCCTGGGCTCCTCGGACTGATAGTTGCAGTCGATATAGTTCCTGATGACCTCACCGGCACCCAACTCCTCAACGAGCTGGCAGGCTCTCATAAGAGCCTCATAGCACTCATGCGGATCAAGACCCTTATCGTATCTGGAGGAAGCGTCTGTTCTCATCCTCAGCTTCTTGGCGGTAGTAGCAACCGAAGCACCGTCGAAGCAGGCAGACTCGAAAACAACGGTGGTCGTATCGTCCATAATGCCGCTGTACTCGCCTCCCATAACACCGGCAACGGCAACAGGCTTCTTGGCATCGGCAATGACCAGCATTTCCTCGGAGAGTGTTCTCTCAACACCGTCAAGAGTGGTGATGGTCTCCCCTGCCTTGGCGTTTCTGACATTGATCTCACCGCCCTCAACGTATCTGAGGTCGAAAGCGTGCATTGGTCTGCCGTATTCGAGCATTACATAATTGGTGATATCAACGAAGTTGTTGATAGGACGCACGCCGCTTGCTCTGAGTCTTTCTCTCATCCAGCGGGGAGAGGGGCCTATCTTAACATTCTTGACGATAGCGCCGATATACCTCTTGCAGAGGTCGGTATTGTGGATAGCCACTTTAAGATAGTCATTAACGTCTCCGTCAACGCCCTTGTATTCGGGCTTCTTTACATTGAGGGGGATATTGTAGGTTGCGGCGGTCTCTCTGGCGAGGCCGATAACAGCAAGGCAATCGGGGCGGTTAGAGGTTATCTCAAATTCAACGGTAGTGTCGTTGAAGCCGATAGCCTCACGGATGTCCTTACCGAGGGTCTTGTCGCAATCGTCGCCGAGGATGAAGATGCCGTCATCAATAGCATAGGGAAAATCATGAACGGTCAGACCCAGCTCTGCAAGAGAGCAAAGCATACCGTTGGAAGCCACACCGCGGAGCTTGCCCTTGGTTATCTTGACAACCTTGCCCTCGTGGAGTACGGTGGACTTATGCTTGGCAACAGGAACATAGTCGCCCGCATTTACGTTCTGTGCGCCGGTAACTATCTGGGTGAGCTCTTCCTCGCCCACATTTACCTGACAGATAAACATATGATCCGAGTCGGGGTGGCGCTCGATAGCCTCTACCCTGCCGACAACGACATTTTCAAGGTATGCGCCCTCCTCCTTGTAGCACTCGACCTTTGAGCCCGAGATAGTGATATCCGAGCAGAACTGTTTTACATCGGCTTTGAGATCAACATAGTCTCTCAGCCATCTCATTGAAAGATCCATATAATTATACCTCCGTAATTCTTCAATTCAGACAGATCAGAACTGCTCCAAAAATCTCATGTCGTTTTCGTAAAGCAGACGCATATCGTTGATGTTGTAGCGTCCCATAGTGATACGCTCCAGACCGATACCGAATGCGAATCCGGAATAGACCTCCGGATCAATGCCGCAGTCGGCAAGCACCTTGGGATGCACCATACCTGCGCCGAGAAGCTCTACATAACCCTCCTGCTTGCACATTGAGCAGCCCTTGCCGTGGCAGTTGAAGCACATAAGATCCACCTCTGCCGAGGGCTCGGTGTATGGGAAGTGATGAGGACGGAGCCTGATCTGGGTGTCCTCACCGTAGAGGCGCTTCATAAGCAGTTCAAGCGTACCCTTGAGGTCTGCCATCGTGATGCCCTTGTCGATAACAAGGCCCTCGATCTGATGGAACAGAGGCGAGTGAGTAGCATCCACCGCATCGGAGCGGTAAACTCTGCCGGGGGAGATGATCCTGATGGGGGGCTTCATCTTCTCCATAGTTCTGATCTGAACGGAAGATGTCTGAGTTCTCAGCAGGACGTTCTCGTTTATATAGAATGTATCCTGAGTATCTCTTGCGGGGTGATGCTTTGGCATATTGAGTGCCTCAAAGCAGTAATGATCGGTCTCGACCTCGGGGCCTTCTACGATATCAAAGCCCATACCGAGGAATACTTCCTCCACCTCTGCAAGTACAGCGTTGAGGGGATGGGGTCTGCCCACCTTGGGAGTTCTTCCGGGGAGAGTTACATCGAGAGTTTCGGCAGCCAGCTTCTTCTCGGCGATCTCCGCCTTCATCTGTGCCTGCTTCTCACCGATAGCCTTTTCGATGTCGGCGCGGACGGTATTTGCCAGCTGACCGATAACAGGTCTTTCCTCAGCGGAAAGGCCGCCCATCTGCTTCAGTATAGCAGTGAGCTCACCCTTCTTGCCCAAGAATTTTACTCTGATCTCCTCGAGCAGCTTGATGTCGGAAACATTCTGAAGCTCCGACTTGGCACGCTCTTCAATGCTTTTGAGCTGTTCCTTCATTATTATTCCTCCTATACAGAATTGACTGTTTTACGGTTTGCGTACTGTTTTGATAATATAAGAATCGTCAAAGACGACCTTGTTTCCGTGACGGATAACGGATTCTCTCACGCCCTCAAAGAACGGCGTCCTGTAGGGCTCCTCCAGAACGATATGATCGCTGTGGGTGCCGATATACATAAGATACTCATCTGCGGTATATTCCCGCCTGCCCTTAAAGCTGCTAGTTTCCAGCTCGGTGAAGCCATGCAGGACGGCATTGTCGTAGACAAACTTCCCATGCTCGTATTTCTTAGCGGGTAAGTAATACTCATCATAGACCTTCTGGATATCGGCAAACAGCTCCGGGTCAGGAGACTTATAGTCGCCGTACAGATACATCATAGCCAGCATCCCGCCGCGTTTGAGCAGAGCAAAGGTCTTGTCAAATGCTATATCCTCCGGTATCCACTGTATCGTCGCAGCGGAATAAATGAGGTCAAAGTGCTCATCACCGAAATCGTGAGTGATGAAGTCGTCGTTTATAAGAGCGTAGTTATCTCGTCTCCCGTATTTCTTCCGAAGCACCTCTGCGAAGTTTGTTCCGAGCTCAATGGCTGTGTAATCACAGCCCGTATCAAGTATCGGGTCGGTAGCCTGCCCGGTGCCCGGGCCTATTTCAAGCACCTTAGTTCCCTTGCCGATATGAGCCTTATCTATAAGATAGTCAAATATCTCCCGGGAATAGCGCACTCTGTACTTATCAAACTGCTCCGGGATAGAATCAAACACCAGACGGAATTCCATGGTCTTACAGCTTTTTGCGGACTATGGTATAGTCCCTGTTCTGCTCATAGAGCTCGAAACCAAGCTTATCGTAAAGCTTCATTGGACCCGTGAAGGCAATGCCGTCATAGCCGCCGTCCTTTACGGGATAGCCCTCAACGTAGGTATAGCCCTCATCCTTTGCGTCCTCACATACTTTGTTCAGAAGGAGCGACGCAATACCCTTTCCACGGTATCCCGGGGCGATCTCAAAGCACACCACCGACTTGATGAAGCCCTTTTCCTTGCAATAGCTGCAGCTCTTGTCAGCCGGGACATTTGAGGGGTCGAACTCCGCGACTCTGTAATAATTCAGCCTGTCATTGGAATTGCACCAACCCACTACGATGCATCTGTCATATACAAGATAGCCCTGAACCTCTCCGGCACTGACCATACGATCAGCGCACTCTCTGAGGGCGCGTTTCCAGCCCTCGTCACCGCCGCCGTATTCTTTGCACCTGGCGACAAATTCCTCATCAATGCGTTCCTTGCTCATATTGTAAGCGGTGCAGTAGCAAGGATAGAAGGGCGACCCGTCAGAGAAAGCCCTGTTTTCAAAGAAATCGAAATAATCATCGGCAAGCTCGGGAGACATTTTCCTGATCGTGTATTCCAAACAGATCACCTCACAGATCATTCTTATCAGCGTATCTGCACAGCGCAGAAGCCGAATAAAAAAATCTTGCCCCAACATAACAGGACAAGACACAACTCTTGCTTATAAACCACCTATCGTCTAAAGGAGCCGACACTCCCGCAGCCTTAACGCAGCTTCTGCGTCCGCACTTACAAGCCGGAGCCTTCGGTGCAGCCACTCACGAGTGAACTTCGGCAGATCATACAGTAAGCCGCTTTCAGCAGCGCCAGAGGCGTGCGGCTCTCTCTGAAAAGTATTGTTTTCTGCTTACTCTCTCGGTCACAGTGTTTAAGTGATATTCAATACATTTTATATACTATCACAAAAGCCCGGAGTTTGCAAGACCCCGTAACAAAAAATTTACAATCCGTGCTTGTGGAGAGGATCCCAGAGATCGTCCTCATCCTCTTCATCCTCGATGACGTTATATTCCTTTTTGTGATACTTGATCTTGATATACAGCTCATTGATCAGATACAGCTTGGCATTGAGATCCTGAAAATATAGGGTGAGCTTATGCTGGGAAAGCTCCGCCAGAGTCCTTTTGTCCGCGCCCTCCACAGAGGGAGAGGCATCGTCTCTGAGCGTAAAAACCATTTTGCCCTGGGGGGTCTGCTCCGAGCCGGCAATATCCTCATAGGCAAGTGAAACGTCCATATGCTTTCTGCCGAACATCCTTCCCTGCCGATGCTCAATATGATCGTCATAAATACGGGTATAAAGATCGGTATCAAACATCATCGCCGAGAAACGGTACAGAAGCAGCGAAACAGCTATGTTCCCCACAGCGAGCAGGATAAGCAGTATCTTCACTATCACCAGATCTACAAACAAAGCCAGCACAAAAATGCCCGTACCTATCAGCAAACTGCGGATAAGCGCCTTGTTCATTTTCTTGTGCTCAGCCAGGTCGGAGACAGCCTTCTGCTGCTTCTGAACACGGTTCAGCTTTTGGGGATATTCATATAGAAGCATAAGCAGTCTCCTTTCCCAGAATCAGTTTGCAGTAAGGATATCGAATATATCACCGGGCTTATAAGCTATATGATCGCAGCCGGCGGCTTTTAGCTCATTCTCGCCCCGAAAGCCCCAGACGCAGCCTATGCATGGCAATCCGGCATTGTGAGCGGTCTCAACGTCAACATAGCTGTCTCCGATGAAGATGCTGTCCTCCTTGGGGACACCCAGCTCTCCGAGTATATGCTCTACGATCTGCGGTGCGGGCTTAGTGGGCACACCCTCCCGCTTGCCTACGACCAGATCAAAGCGTCCCTTGCCGAAGAGCGCCTCAACTATCTCCTTCGAGAATTCATCGGGCTTGTTTGAGGCAACGGCACATTTGATACCTGCATCAGAAAGCCTGTCGATAAGCTCCGGGATGCCGTCATAGGGGAGCGTCTTAACAAGGCAGTTCTTTCGGTATATCTCAGAAAACCTGCCCTGTAAGGAGACTGTCTCCTCCTCCGAGCGTCTGGCCTCGGGGAGAGCCCGCTCACAGAGCTTTTTGGCACCGTTGCCGACAAAAAACCTGTATTCATCCACAGAATGAACAGGATAGCCCCTCTCGGCAAGAGCTGTGTTGACAGCATCAGCCAGATCGTATATTGAATTCACAAGTGTCCCGTCAAGATCAAAGATCGCAAGGCATTTCAAAGTCACCACTCCGCAGTACATAATTATATCCGAAAAATCCGTTGACAAAGCTGACCGTTGCAAATACATCCTCGGCAAGCCCAAGGATCACAAATTCACAGTGAACATCGCTGCCTTCGATATTTATCTCCAGAAGTCTCAGCGCTGTGGGATGTACTCTTTCAAACAGGATACTCAGATCCGGCAGCCGATCTGCCAGCTGTTCAAAGCGCTGAGCAGTTTCCTGAAAGATCATCACTCTGTCGGTGAACAGCCGGTTAATGATCATCTCTATGACCTTTCCGTCCACCATCGGGGTATCGGCGGAAAGCTCTGCGGTTTCTTCAGTAACGAATATATCGGGCAGCTTGTCAACAAGTTTGCTTCGATTGATCTTCTTGTCGTAATCGAACCTCAAAGTCCCGAGCCAGCCGCAATCGACGGTGTATTGGGTAATATTAGCGGCTCTGTAATCCTGCTCTTCCTTTTCACGGCGCTTGGCATCGTGGTTGAAAAAGAACCTGGTAAATATGACCCACCCTACCAGCATGACCAGCAGCACAGGGACCATTATAAACTCGCCGTTGACGATCAGAGCCATCAGGATCCCCAGAAGCAGAACAGGCGAGGCAGCCCAAACCACATACAGCAAAGCGTTAATGATAAGGATTATACCGGCTTTTGTACTGTACTCTTCCTTTTTTTCATTCATTGTTATCCCTCCGGATATTCTTATTTCAGAGCTTTTCGTTTAATCCTCCAGCGGTGAGGCAAGACGGGATGAATACTTTGCTCTGAACTCACCAAAGGTGCCGTTATCAAGAGCCTCACGGATGCGCTCGGTGAGAGTATTGTAGAAATAGAGGTTGTGCTGAACCGTCAGCCTGCCCGCAAGCTGCTCTCCCGACTTGAAAAGGTGCCTGATATATGAGCGGGAGAAATTGCGGCAGGTGGGGCAATCACACTCTGTATCCAGAGGACGGGGGTCAAGCTCATAGCACTTTTTCGGAATATGCATCATTCCGTTCCAGGTGAACACAGAGCCGTGGCGGGCATTCCGCGAGGGCATCACACAATCAAAGAAGTCAATCCCTCTGGCAACAGCCTCGATGATATTTGATGGGGTACCGACGCCCATAAGATAGCGGGGCTTGTCCTTGGGCATAAAGGGCTCCACCTGCTCGATAACGTGATACATCACTTCAGTAGGCTCGCCCACCGCAAGACCACCGATAGCGTAGCCGTCCAGATCAAGCTCTCGGATAGTCTTCATATGCTCGATGCGAAGATCATCATAGGTGCAGCCCTGATTGATACCGAAAAGCATCTGATGCCGGTTTATAGTCTCAGGCAGAGAGTTGAGCCTGTCAAGCTCCTTGCGGCAGCGTATGAGCCAGCGGGTAGTGCGCTCACAGGATGCCTTCGCATACTGATAGGGTGCGGGGTTCTCCACACACTCGTCAAAGGCCATAGCGATAGTCGAGGCAAGGTGCGACTGTATCTGCATACTCTCCTCGGGACCCATAAAGATACGCTTGCCGTCAACGTGTGAGTTGAAGGTCACACCCTCCTCCTTGATCTTCCGCAGCTTTGCGAGGGAGAACACCTGAAACCCTCCGCTGTCAGTAAGGATGGGCTTGCTCCAGTTCATAAACTTATGCAGTCCGCCCATATTGTATATAACATCATCTCCAGGACGGACGTGCAGATGATATGTATTGCAGAGCTCCACCTGCGTTTTAAGATCCTTTGCAAGGTCAAGAGAGGATATGCCGCCCTTTATCGCGGCGGAGGTGCCGACGTTCATAAATACGGGGGTCTCTATCGTTCCGTGGACTGTCTCGAACCGGCCTCGCCTCGCGGAGCCTTCGGTTTTCAGAAGTGTAAACATAGCTTCACCTTTTGTTTTAAAAATATAACCTGAATTACGGTTCATGACGAACAGTCACATACTCCCAATTGGGATGATGTTCAAAATCCCAGCTGAGCATATCTACGATCGAATAATAAGTCCTGATCTCGCCGTCGTCACGCATGGTAAATATCTTGCCGGTGCTGCCCATATATACGGCATCATAGTAATAATACCCGATCGAAGCCACCCAGACCAGCGGTTCACCCGCATATTCGGAGATGGTCTTCAAGTCCTCGTCAAAAACATCCTTATAGCGCTCATCGAAATACTGCTCTGTTTCCCAGCCTTTGTTCGGGAATAGACTGAATGTCACATCAGGCGCTCTGCCTGCCTGTTTCTCAACGGGGATGTTAAAATACCACCCGCTTGCAAGGCCATGGTACTCCCGAAGAAAACGTACCGCCCCCGCAGGGAGGATTATCCCACCCTTGGAATAGAAATCCCTTACTTTGGTCATATCCACCCGGCGGCCTTTGTGCCACCCTGCTGCTTTAAGACAGGTTAGTATCTTATCCTCGGCGCTGCCGGTCAGGTATGTTTTGTCTGACATATCATTTCTCCCGGATCATTTATTGAATCTCTTGACATATACCCGCGAATCCCCTCCGCGCATATCGGTCATTATGCCGAGCAGCTCGCAGCCGTATTTTTCATACAGTCCTATATGGTCGGTGGAGATATAGAGAGCTTCAAAGCCCTGTTCTGATGCTATCCTCTCGGCTTCTTCGAGCAGATGACCGAAGCGGCGCTGCCTTCTGTATTCGGGGTAGGTGTAAACAAATCCTACCCAGGGGGTAAGCGTGGTATCGGGGATGTCATCACGCTCGGAGAGAGTGCAGAAGCTCACCAGCTTATCTCCGTCTGTCAGGAGCAGCAGCTTTGAATTGCTGCCGACAGTTTCGTAAAACCAATCCTTTTCGATCAGCTCAACGATCCAATAACCTGCCGACCAATCGCAAAGCCTCAGCTGTGAGAGCCAATGCTCACGGTCGGGGGAAGAATAGAAATCAATTATCTTCATAGTCATTACTTGATATCATACATCTTCATCGTCTCATGATCGCGATACTCATGCTTTTCGTAGTAGCCGATAAGAGCACCCTCATCGTTTCGCAGAGCGACCATATAGACGTCCTTGTTTTCCTTGTCGTTTCTGAACGTGTAGACAATGTTGTTGTCGTGAGACAGCATAAACCAATTAAGCACATCGGATATCTTCTTCTGCGACTCCTCATTGTGGCAGTCGAGCAGAGACTTCCCGATAAGCGAAACTCCGCCCCACTTGGCGTATTTCTCACAGGCGGCAGGGTTCATGTAAACTATCTCATGACCCCATGCACAGACCACTATCGGGGCTCTGTCCGCGTCGAGGACTGCCTTATACAAAGACGCCATCTGAATGAGCTTATTATTCTTTGCTTTGCGGGCAGCCTCCTCCTCTTCTTTCTTTCTGAAGTACTCCTCCATGGCATCGGCACGCCTCTTGGCGTCAGCCCAGGGTGCGATCGTGGCATAGTCATTGTCGTGAGCAATATAGTAGGGCATGGTGTAATAATCGTCGTCGGCTTCAAACAGACAACGGCCTTCATGAATTAGCCGACTGGCGTTCTCACACTCCGCACCGAGCTTATCATAGGTCTCCTTATTTATCTCATAAAGATGATACGCCCCTCTCCAGCTGGTCTCTGCGGTATAGATCTCTCTTTCTTCATCGTAACAGGCTTTCCAGCCCAGGTCTTGCTTGAACTCCATAGAAGCGACCTCCTAAACTATCAGCATACAATCTGCTATGCTGATGCGAGTCAAACGTCTTTTTTCTCGTTCATACTTATGATACACTTTTCTTTAGCCTTTGTCAAGCGGTATTCTCCTCTTGATGATCTTGAAAGGAACCCCGGGCTCGTTTTCGATGTACTCACGTCTGCGCTTTTTTATCAACGACAATGAGTCCTCGGTGAGAACATACGACCACTCTCCGTCGTACCAACCGTAAAGCTCGTATTCATCACGGGTCCTTCTCTTGTAAGCCATTTCACTCACCTCTCTCATAATCAATATCTCCATAAAGCAAAAGCTCGCATATCGCAACGAGGACATCGGGCTCAACTATCTTGTCAAGGCTCTTGCTTATGGTATCAACTCCGTCTTTGATCTGCGCTTCGCTGACTCCGTGTCGCTCGCAGAGGTTCTTGTAATGTCTGTCTTTGACGTAGGGCATTACCAACCGACCTCCCTTGCTTCTGTCTCTGCAAGGCAAAAGCCTCTGCTAAGCCTTGCATCTGCGAGTATCTGTTCTGCCGTGTAGCCGAGAGCGTCGAACGTGTCTCCGGGATCCATTGTATAACTGTACTCGTGGTTGCAAAGCTCGTGATAGAACATATCCTTGATGAAGCCCTCGCCTGTCGTGTCTGCCTTGATAGCTTCCTCTTTCTCCTTGTCGAACTTATCGAGGAGCCTGTGGAACTCGGCAAGATCAATCTTTCTTACAAAGCATCCGTTGAACACGGTAACTATCTTGTCGGTGTCCTTTTCAGTCAGACCCCACTTGTTCATCATCTCGACGAACTGTTCGTCACTGAACGCTGCCCCGAGAGGGAAAGCGTCAAACTCTTTCTGCTGCCTTGCTTTCATTTCTGCGTATGCGTTTGGCATAAATCATTCCTCCTTATGCTTTCTTTGCTTCCTCTGCAAACTTTTCTGCTTCCTCGTAAGTGTCGAACCAATCGACGTAAAGGTCCTTGTCGCTTAAACTTGCAAAACTTCTTTCAGGCTTCTCTTCTGCCGCCTTTGTGCTTGTGATGATAGCGTTTACAGATCCGTTATCGTGAAAAACTGTCGTTACGCTGTAAAACACCTTTTTCATTCAATCATCTCCTATCCTGATTATGTCTTCATTGCTTATTGCAATTACATTGAACCTGTCAAGACAGCAATACAGGATGTTCCCATTTCTGAAAGTTCTTTCAACGCTGATTGTCCTTTCGTGGTCAATGCAGCGGTAGTCGCCTATGAACATCCTCTCGCGGTATGTGACTTTCACTTTCATCGCCTCACTCTTCTTCTATGATGTCGAGTCCGTCGAGATCTGCAAGCTCCTCGTACTCCGACTCGTCTATATCGTCTGCGCTGAACTCGGCACCGTCGAAATCTCTGTAATCAAGCACTATCTTTTCTGCATTGTATGCTCTCTCTACCTTTTCTTCTGCTTCTGCTCTGTCATCTGCTTCAACCAAAACGTGCTTTATGAGGACTTCTCTGACTTCAACCTTGAACTTTGGCATTTTTCTCCACCTCCAACTTATACGATGTAAAATCCGATATCAGGATGTCTCTTCAAATAGCACCTAACGTAATCGTAAGCCTCCGCTATATGCAGGTGGATTGCAACGTCCTCTATGAACTTTCCATTTTCATAGAGCTTGGTGGCGAAGCCGCTATCAGTTCTTACGACAGTTACTTCTTCTCCGTTAGAGCTTCCTCTTTCAAGTTCGTTCAGCTTATCAAACCATTGCTGACAGGTATAATCTCCGTCTCTGATATGAATAAACTCCATTCAGCGCGCCTCCTATTCATACGGCACATATCCCCTGTTCTGTATGCCGGGGACGGTCTCGATCCTGAGTGTTCTGCCTGTTCCGACGTAATCGGTTCCTATGTCATAGGCTACGTTCTTGCAAACTTTCGGGAGTGGCTGATGATACTCCTCAAACTCTTTAAGCCAAGTCTTAAACGCCTTTCTTGCTCTTTTCAGGGATCCGTAGCGGTGAGTCACCTGACAATGGTTTCCTGCATAATAGTAGCCGCCCTCTGCGGGTTCGTAGATCGGGTACTCCTCATAATAACTGACGTAGTACCAACGTCTCTTTTTCTTAGCCATTCAACACACCTCCAAACCGTTTTCGTCATACTTGATTGCCTTTGCGCTGATTATCTTTACGGCTCTGCTTCCATAGTGATCCTTGACTACCTGAATAGCCTCGCTGCGGTTATTCACGCCGTAAACTCTCGTTCTTTCGTGGAAGGGCAAGCCATTGAACATGAATACTACAATGTAATCTCTCATATCTGTTCCTCCTTTCTCTAATCATCGGAGAGATAGTCAAGTATCTCATCTATGCTTGAACAAACGTCAATGACGTTGTGATGAAACAGCGAGTGATCCGAGCCGTACAGGACGTACTCTTTGGAAGGACCATACGCCTCGCGGACGCATATCTCGCATCCGTTTTTAAAGCGGTAACTACCGTGCCTCTCGACACATCTCTTGATCTTTGCAGCCTTGCTCTTCGTCATATCAATCACCTCTCACTTGTAGGAGGGAGGATAGACCTCCCTCTATCATACGAACTCCTGTATCTGCTTCCAATACTCTTCTTCGTAATCACCTCCGTAGCAATCGTTCTCTTCGTAGTCATCTTCGTACTCGCAAGGAGCCTGATCTCCGGGACCTCTTTCTTCAAAATGGCATCTTGCAAAACGGTCTGTTTCGTCTTTCCAACAGTACGGACAATCTTTGCATTTCATATTCTTCACTCCTTTCAGAAGTTCAGATAGTTGGTGGACCCGACTATCTCGTCCAACACCCTCTGCGCTCCGTCAGTTTTGTAATACTCTTCGTAGAGGTTGAAAGCCTTGTCTATAGCATTTTTGTCGCCGCCTTTGATGATCTCGATAAGGTTTTGGCGATACGAGCACCACCTTGTTCCGCTTCCGAACTGTTCGTTGAGATCCATTAACTTGGTGATCGTAGTGTCGTTGTACTTCTTGTCGAACACTCTTGTAACGACCTTTTGGATAGCTGCTTTGATCTGCGCCTTTGTCATATTCATTACCTCCTCAAACTATCTGCGTCAGAACGGCTATGCCGTCCGCTATTGCTTTTTCCGTGTCTGTTCCGATGCTCTTGTAGAAGCGGGGATTTACGATGCACTCATACCCTCTTGTCATCGTGTCTCTTTGAGCTTTCGTGACATTGATCCTAAAATCCTTTGCCATTCGGAGGGCTGCTTTGTAATCGCCATGCTCTATAAGGCGCTTTACTTGATCTGTCTTTTTTACAGCCATGCTCTTACCTCCTTGATGTACTCGGCTATCTCATCGTCTGTAGGCTCATACTCACCGTTCTCGAAAAGTTCAACCATACATTCGATATACTTTTCATCTGTCTTCGTTTCAGAGTAGAAATCAATTCCCATTTTGGCAGAAACATTGTTAATTCTTTCTTCTGCTTCGGTCCAAAATTCATTTGTGAAGCCCCAGTATTTTTCAAACATCGTCATGGTCTTTTCCTCCTTGCTTTTTGCCGAGCGTTACAGCCTCGCGTCCTCGGTCGCTACACCGTTTCGCTATGTGGTCTTTGACTTTCTTGTGTGTAATTTTTCCTGTTATATATATTCTATCACACAAGAACGTAACTTACAAGCAAATATGGGATATTTTACAATTTATATACAATTATCTCTTTTATGTGCGATATTCTGCACAATGGGATCGTTCATAGCAGGAGACCAATACTTAGAGCTACATAGAACGCTGCATAAGCAACGTTTTGCAAAGTAATGAAATTGTATTGGTACGTCGCTGAAAATCGCTTAGAACAGTTTTACTACTATTTGTTCACAGTTGAAACAATTAAGAAACAAATGCTCGTAAAAACAAAAGAGCCATAGGCGCATCATAGACGCGCTTATGGCTCAATTACTTGTTCGGTGGTGGATTTTAGGTTGCTTTGCTTTGAAACGCTTGTACAGCCTCTTATGCCCGCTTAATCGAGCAGTAAGTCTATATCGTCAGAGGATTTATACTTGTACAAAAAGGACCTTGCAGCATCCTCGCTGACCGGGTTGATAGTTCCTCGTCTGCCTTTCTCAAAGTACACGATGAAATACTCTCGAGATGTTTTCCGATAAAGCTCCGCATAGAGTCCGTCTGTCTGCTCTGCACAAATGATCGGCTCAGCAGTTCTGCTGTCATACTGAACTCTGTCTATGACTATCTTCGTCGGAGGAGCCTCTCTGTGCTTCTCGTCTCTGAGAACCTCGTCTTCGGAGTCGGTATAGACTATCTTGTAGCCGAGAGCTTCCATGTACGAAGCAAAGGTTTCGTAGCTCATATTCGATTTCTTCAAAGCCATTGAGATCGTGTTCTGAGCCTTGCCTACTCTCCTTGCAAGCTCATTGACGGTAACGCCTTTCTGCTTCATAGCTCTGCGTATGATCTCGCCTACCGGCTCCATATCATCACTCCCATTCGTTTTGTCAATTATAACACACGAGTCGGAGAATGTCAAATCTTTCTTGTGTATCACTATGTCACCTCCTGTTTAAGAAATTCAGGCACTTCATCTTCGATGCTTTTAATCAGTCCACAGACAAGTCCTTCCATTTTGTGAATGACGTTCAGGAGCTGCTCCTTATCCATTTTAACGAGGTCTGCTCTTGGAGCTGTGAGCTTGTTGAGCTCTATGACGAGCTTCGTGTTGCTCTTTGCTATTGGCTCCAAGCGCTCAACTCTCTCGAAGAGCATCCTGATCTTTGTTTTTAGGGACCTTGCTTCCGACCTCCCGAGGGCTTCCTTACGGAGATCGTCATAGACCTTGCAGACGATGTAGAAATACAGTGTTTCATCATCAGAGGATCCTGCGGGAAGAACGTCGCCTTGCCAAGCAAGGGTTTCTATGTCATCGCGTGTCATTTCGTTTTCCCTCCTTGCTTTTAAGAACTCTGACTGCGTTTTGGAGAACACGATGTCTGATATAATTGGAGCTTGTTTCAACGGTGCTCATTTGCACATTCTCGTCTTCTTCGTCAGCAAGAAAAGAAACGTTGAAGGAGTCTTCCGCACCGTAAAACTCGTTTACATAATTAGACTTGAAGTGAATGGTCAGAAAGACACGATCATTTCTGCATCCAACCTCGTAATAACACAGTTCGCAATCATGAGTTTTCATAAAGTTTATGACCGCTTTTCTATGCTCGCAGAGTTTGACAAGAAACAAGTCTATGACTTCATCGCGTGTCATTGTTCATCATCCTTTCCTAATTGATTGCAACAGGATTGAAACAAATCTCAATTTCAGTTTCAATTCTTGCTGCTCGTCCCGGTAAACTCGCTATAAACAATAAATCTTCCGCAGTTGGGACAATAGTGTATTCCATGGTCATCACTGCAAAAAGCCATATAGTATATTTCATCGCTATACTTTTTTCCGCACTTCTTGCATTTGACTTCTGTGTATTCTGAAATAAACTCTGTGGACGGAACACTATCGGGCATTCTATTTTTCGTTTTTTCGCTCAATGTTTGCTCCTTCTCTCCCTCTCAGCTTTAAGCTCTTGCTCCCACTTTATCCAGCCTGGCTTGTCAATCTTCTCGTCACCATAGGAGTTGCGCCTGCTCTGATCTTCGCAGTCGTTGATAAGCACAGCGAGGTCTTTGTCGGTAAGCTCTCTGAGATGCGGTCTAACTATTTCCCGCACCCATTCAGGCATATACGTCATTCTGCCTTGACAATATCTAACAGCACAGATAGCCAATGATCCGAAGAATTCTTCTGAAATCTGTATCACTATATTTCACCTCCACGGAAATTCTCGCCTCATATTCTCTTCTCCGACAATAGGTATGAGGCTATCTTTCATAAACACAGGGATCCTTTCGATGTCGGCTGCATAGCATATATTATCAATCCAAGTCTTTTCGGGAACAACCTTGCCTTTTCTGTTCCCTGTCTCTGCTCCTAAAATAAGCCAATCGGAGTGACATTCTCCGTAGCCGGTATCTTTGAGCAGAGGCTCTGCGCTTATGAAGGTGTTGTACTCTTTGTTCTTCGACCTATCAAAGAAATACGGCGTGTCTGCGTCTGTTATGGTCGAGCCATACCAAAAGTTCTCGCCTGTCGGCAGCATCTTTCTTTGAGCGAGGCTGACATAACGGTCAGGGTTTTTCGTAAGAAACAGGTATCTGTGCTGCGGAGCAGACGCACAAAAATCGAATACAAGTTCAATCCATCTGTCAGGCACCCATTGACCGAACAGATCAGCCATTGAACAAACGAAGATAGTTCTCGGTCTTGTCCACTTTATAGGCTGCGAGAGTTTATGCCTGTGGAGCGTCGGCGTAAATCCAAATGGGTATGGAGTGTTCAGCTTTCTGTCTATCTCGTATATGGGCTTGTCGTCGCACACACCAAACTTGATGTGATTTCCGTCAACAGTATAGCAGTTTGCGCTCTCTCCGAAACGCTTTGCCATTTTCCTCGCGTAGCAGTATTCACATCCGTGATAACATCCTGTGATTGGGTTCCACGATGCGTCGCACCATTCAATTTTGGTTTTGTCCATTGTTTTCATCCTTTCTATGCTTGCATATCAAATCAAGGTCGCCACTCAAAAACAGAGCCATTGTTTCTATAACAATGCTATTGATTATCGTTCCGAGATCTTCAAAGCTGATATATCGAGACGGATCATCAGTACGTTGCCCTGCTGTCTTTTGTATCATAGCCTGTCGCAGCTGATCGCACATCTCTTTCAATGCCTCGACATTCGGCTTGACCATTCCCGCACGAAGGAAGCTCCACATCAGATCGAGCTGCCCTTCGTCGAGTTTTTTCAGATCACTATTCGCCATTCGCTATCGCCTCTTTTTCTATCCTATCAAGCTGACGGCGCAGTTTGAAGCGCATAGTGTTGTAAAGGTAAGTGGACTCTCTTGCGTCGAGCAGGATCATCAGCTGTTCTGCCATTATCAGTACGTCCGCAAGCTCCTCGATGTAATGGTTTCTAACTTCAACAGGCAACTTTCCGTCAGATCCTTTTACAGATCTGAACATCTTGCAGATAGACTGTGTAAGCTCCGCGCTCTCTTCGATCATCATTTTCAGCTGCGGTGTTTCTCCGTAATGCAAGGCTATTGCAGCACACTTCTTGCTCAAAGAATATTCCATTTCAGGCACTCCTTTCAGACTTTATGCGCCTGTCGGCGCGATTTAAGATTATTAAGATTATACATACAAGCGGGGACGACGCCGCGAGCACCGTAGGCGTAGTTGTAGTACAACGTGCCGGACGGATTGATGACGCGCACGCTGTTGGCGTACGAGGGGTCACAGCTATACGGAGTAAGAGTCCACACCCAATCTTCTTTGTATCGAGGGATGAACTCTCTGTACTTTCTGTACTGATCGCAGGAGAGAAGCGACACATAGTCTTTGCATTCTCCGTATGCTTTGTCTCCATTGTCTGCCACGAGGTCGGAAACTTGCTCAATAAGGTCTTCCTCTCCTATCTGATAGAGAAACTCCGTGTTCAGCCAATCTCTTACATCGGACTTCCTCCAATCGTTGCAGTTATCTTCGCTAAAGAGCATAGTGCGAACTATGTTCGCTGTTACAGCAAACAGCTCGTTCCGTTCTTCGTTCACATCAAGAACAACGAACTCGACTCCTTTGTAGGAGAAATGGTCTCCGGGGGCGAACTCTGTCTTAATGTCGTCAACAGCAGACTTGATGACTCCTTTGATGTACTCCTCAATCTCATCTTTGTGTTCTGCGAAAATCTTTTCAAAAATGGTCATTTTCTTAGTCCTCCTTCTGAAAATAAACATAGGCTATGCCGTCTTTCTGCCTACGCAGTTCTTCATTTTCTACATTTCCCTCTGCGAGATAGTACCTCGTAATAAGGCCGCCGTACA
This sequence comes from Ruminococcus sp., assembly GCA_017542125.1. Taxonomy (GTDB): domain Bacteria; phylum Bacillota; class Clostridia; order Oscillospirales; family Ruminococcaceae; genus FB2012. The sequence continues at coordinate 166,227 of JAFXXU010000058.1, read as the reverse complement.
TATTAACATACGACTCGATAAGATCGTCTCTGTTACCATAAACAGAGGGGTTGGCTTTTCCGGTGTAATACTCTTTGACTTTGAGAGAGCAGTCAAGAAGCGACATCTTCGACACGTTGTCAGGAAACTCGAACATCATCGTGTTTAAGCGGAGTTGCTCGATATCTGCTATGAGGCTTATTCTTCCGTTGCACACCATATATGCGAACGTTCTCTCAACGTCTCCTTTTTCCAAAGCATAAGCAAATATGCCTTTCTGAACCTCTGTGAGCTGTCCTACGTCGGAACCTCCCACGAACTCGGAAAGATAGTCCGAAAACCTAATCTTCCTCTTGGAGACTGCATCGAGGGAGATGTACTTTTTATAGGCTTCGTCTATCTGCTTCTTCGCCTCGGGAGTAAATCTGATGCTGTTCATTTCTTCACCACCTTGTTCTTCTTGATCTTGAAGCCATACGCTTGCGCCATAGCAATCGTTGAGGCAGATACTTTACCGAACACAGCGAGATCGTTCTTAACGAACTCTTGTATTCTCCTTTTCAGTTTTTCTGCGTCTGACATACTAAAGCCTCCTTTCAGAAATTATAATCATAGAACTCGTGCCTGCCGTTGATGACCTTGCAGCCGCTGTGCATATAGCATCCATTGACTTCGCTCCAAAAAGCTCTTATGGTCGAGCCGTTGGGGTCTCTCTCGTAGGTGTAGCTCTGATCGGAATTGTTGGTGCAGATTGCAGAGAAGCCTCCTGTGATCCATTCGGGCTTGAAGCTCGGGTCCTTGATAGCCTTGTCTCTCTGCATCACGATCATTTTCTTGCCCTTTCTGATAACGGTATAGGCCTCTTTATCAGTCCACAGGACGAGCGTGCAGCCGTCTCCGACCTTGATCTCTCTCCTGCGCTCCTTGATAAGCTCAAATTCGAGATCGTCAATTCTTCTGTCAAGTTCGTGGATGCCCTTGTACTGCTCTTTCGTGGGGTTGTAGGTGTCCTTGAACAGTTCTTCGAGCGCTGCCTTATGCTGTGCCTTTGCTTGTTCAAGCTCCTTGAAAACTACCGTGCTGTCTCTCATAGATCATTCCTCCTCATTGACCTTGATGTAATACTCGTCTAAACCGATGCAGTTTGTCGGATCTCCGTAGTCGTAAAGTTCTGATGCCTCAACAAGCATCTGCTCGTAGGTAAGGATGTTTCCGTGTTCTTTATTCTGATACATAACCTATCTCCTTATAAGTCGCCGCTCATCATTCATCAACCGCAAATAAAACGGTCGAAATTATTTGTGTTGATCTTGATACTGTCTCCTTCATTGTCTGAAAGAATGTAGATCCCGGTGTGCAGACCCTCTTCCTCTATGCTGTAAAGGTTATTGAGAACTTTCCCCTCTCTGAAATTTTTCGCTGCTCCGTTCAAGGCTATAGTCAGTTTGTGCCTAAACTGTTTTGCATCCTTGTATGAGCAAAAGTGTTCATAGGATCTGCCAATTTCAGCGGGCTCTACTGCCATAATATAACCGTCGGGACCGAAGAACTTAACTGCAAAGAGCTTTCTACTTCTGTCGAAGTTGTCATAACTTTCTATGAAAAGCCCGTATTTGTTTGCAGGATCATGTACTTTACCACCCCAAAACCTTACAGTATCAGGTTCAAAGTAATAACTTCCTCTTCTCGAACATATCGCTTTCATTTCATCAAGACTTCTTTGTAAATTTGCCATAATACGACCTCCGTTTCGTTTTTTATATTTTCAGCACCTTTCAGGTGCTTTGTCAGAAGCAGGAGCGTTGACCCCCTGCCTCCGGCAAAACATCTGCTTACTTCGAGAGGACTGCTATCAGGTTCTTTACTGCGTCGAGCTGTTCTTTGATCTTCTCGTATTCAGCGATCCGAGCTTTAAGCTCCTCTATCTCTTTCTCTATGTGTTCAGCCTTAGCAGTCCTGTATTCAAGGTTCGCTTTCAGCGATGCATTCTCTTTTTCAAGGTCCTCTATCATTTTCTTCGAGTCGTTGAAAACTCCTCTGATCCTGTTTCTTTCTTCCTTGATCTCTGCCTTTTCTTTTTCGAGGATCCTGACGTTGCTTTCGAGGTTCTCGATCCTTGTCTTTCTCGCCCTCGTGAGCCTCTGAATGCCGCCGTTCTTTTTCCAAGCCTTGCAGAACGTGTCCTTGTCATCGTTGCCGCCCATGTACTCGTCCTCGATTGCTCTGTACTCTTCTACTGTGGGCTCGAAGCCTGTTCTTTCAATAAACTCTGACATCATCATAATCAATTCCTCCTTTTACCATATCCAATTAGTGTTGATATCTGCGTAATCTTCAACATCGAAGTATCTGCTTTCGGTGTCGAATGTTCCTTCTGCGATGTACTCTCCATTCTCTCCTGTAACTCCGTGTTCCTTACACCACCTTTGGCATTCGCCGGGCGTTTCTCCGAAGAACATTTCGTTGCCGTTTTCATCTTTGACGAGTGCTGCGTATTTCTTCATAGCCATTCCTCCTTGCCTTGCGTATGTGTAATTTTATTCCGTATTTTAATTCTAACACACATAGCCGTAACATACAAGCAAATTTGAGATATTTAACTAAATATTAACAAAACTATCAGTTTGCTATCCAAAAAACGAAGATCGTCATTTCTTCTTCGATGATCCAGCCATAGAGCAACATAAACGCCTCCATAAGACGCGATAGAGCAAAAGGTGTAATTGTATTAGGCAGTCTCTTTCCGTGCCATAGAACAAATTTACTACTATTTGTTCACAATATACACTATGAGTTCACATAAAACGCAAAAAGAGCCCGAATTGCGTTTTGATCGCAACCGGGCTCAACTATTCTTATTCAAAAAAGAAAAGCCCGGACTGCGGTTATTTCTCCGCATCCGGGCTTAGTCTTTATTTCTCGTTGGTTCCGAGAACGTTTCTTGCTGCTCTGTCTTCGACTCTCTTGTTCATCCACATAAGAGCTTCCTCAATGTGAGTGAGAGCACAAGCGTTTTCTCTGCAAGAGAACTTGCCACTCTGAAAGCCTTTGAGTCTGTCTCTGACAATTTCGAGAAGATCGACATCGAGGATCCCCCTCTCGCTGCCCTCCACATTGCGAGGACCGTTCTGAAAGTAGATCAGCACAGGTTCGTCGTCGCACATAATGAGGTAAGCGTGATTGGCTCCACATTCGCCGACGTTCTCTCCGTCAACGGCAAAGACCTTGTTGAGATTGTGTCTTCTCTGAATGGTCACTAACTCTCTTGTATCGTGTTCCATAGCAAAACACCTCCATTTTCAGTTATTCTTGGAAAAACGATAGTAAATCTCGGATAAACTATGGTTTTTCTTTGGATTTATCCCTAAAGTAAAGTAAAGTAAAGTAAAGGAAAGTAAAGGGAATATATATACGCATCAGACGGCGAAAAATTCATCATACTTTCTTTACGAACTGTGGCTCAACACATATCCAACCGGCACCGGATTTCAGCTTTCCCCACATTTGTCCAGCAACCTTTTTCTCGGCAACAATGGTATAAACTCCGTTCTTCGCTATTGTCGAAACAACAGCATAGCCTGTCCCTGCTCCTTTTCTGATATTGAGAGCTTCACATACGACCTTAATGAGATAAGGCTGAAAAGCAGCAGCGGGCTCGTAAACGACGTTGCCGGAGGAGTCGAACACCTTATAGCCCTCTTTGCAAACTTTCTTTGCGTTGGCTAAAGTCTTATATGCTCCGATCTGCGACTTTGCATCAGTCCACGACTTACGGACCCTGTAAATCTTATCGGCAGCGGGCTTTGTGTTTGTTCCGCTTGACGGCGTAGCAGCAGGAGTAGAACTGCTCTTGATGAGCTTGTTCACCTCGGAGGCTATGTACGTCATCTTGGAGATGAGGTACGGACCGGGACAGCCGGTAGCGGCAAACCACTTGTGGAGCGTGAGATTACCTGTAAGGTCGCCGGTATATCTTAACTCCTTGATGTTGTTCCTCTTGCAGATGTCTGCGCAGAGCTTGATAATCGAGGCAAGAGCTTTGTCGGAAACGTGCCAATCGGGGTCTCCTCCGTCGTTTGCGCACTCTATCGTGATAGCTCGATAGTCATTCGACTGCGAGTTGGTACACCACGATCTGTACTGCTCCTCGAGCATAAGTCCGATGTTACCATTCGAGTCAATAGCATAGTTGCAGGAGCCGTTTCTGCCGACAGAGTCGAATATGGCTTGTAAGGTATTGGCTGCATACCCTCTGTTGCAGCCGGACCCGTTCGCAGCGTGATGAATGGTGATCCTGTCGATGACATGATTTCTCGGGTAGTTGAAGTTGTTCGTCTTCTTGTTGCTTACATAGTTGACTAAGCTCGAATAAGCCATATATCATTCCTCCTCGTCTTCGTCTTCATTTTCATTGCTGATTTTCAAACGCTTGACGAATTTCTTTATCCACTTGGCGTCAGGATTGATCTCGGAGTAGTTTTCAAATATCGAGATGATCTCCATTAAGGCTATGTAGGCAAAAACTCCTGTTGCGGTTACGGAACCGACAACTCCTGCGAGTTCAGGAGTGTTGGCGAACTCTCCGAGCTTGTCCATTCCTACCTCGAAGCCAACGGAGACGCCCATTACAAGCATCTCCGAAAACTTGTTGAGGCCTCCGAGCCGCATCTTGCGACTCGAAAGATCCTCTGCTACATACGCCTTGATTACGCCTGTGAGATAATCAGCGATAATCAAGCCCAAGACTATCAGCATCATAATGATGTACTTCATTAGGTCTCCTCTCCGCTGTCGTAGTCGAAGCCTGTGATTTCCTTGTACTCCTCTGCGGTGATCCAACCGTGACCTACGGCTTCGTACACACGGTTGATAGCCCAAATGCCATTGTCATAATAGGATTTTACCTTTGCAAATTTCTTACTGTGCGTCATCTTCATCCACCTCGCTTTCCTCTATTTCATCATTGTCAAGGTCAACGTCGGTCATCATAGCAAGAAAGTCAACGTCGCCTCTGAGCTGATTGTTCTCTGCCGTGAGCTTCGCATTCTTCTTGCGCTCCTCGGCTATCTGCTTCTCGAGAGGGATATACTTAAACATATTCAGTACCTCCATAAATCGTTGTAATATTGGGTCATACTTTGAATGAGCTTGTAACAATTTCCTTTGCTTGCATGAGCTTTCCAACTCGTGAAGCAGAAATCGGCGTGTTCTTTAGTCATTATCCCTTTACGGCAGAGCTGAACGAGCTTCTTTAGCTTTCGGCGCTCTCTCACAACTTTGCACGGAAGGAGCTTCAAAAGGACCTTTCCGGTGGAGGTGAGACGGTATGAGAAGCCGAGAAAATGTATCTGCTGTTTAACAGGGAAAATCTGCGTCTTCTTTTCGCTGAGACGCAGACCGAGCTTGCGGATCTCTTCTTCGATGACGGACAAACAGCAGCGGAGATAATGCTTGTCCTCGTGAATAAGAATGAAGTCGTCCATATATCTGACGTAATGCTGGATATGCAGACGCTCCTTGATGATGTGATCGAGGGTATCAAGGACTGACAGCTCTATAAGCTGAGTCACCTGCGAGCCTAAGCCCATACCGATAGCAGGGTCTTCGCCTTGCGTAAAGCTGTTGACTATCCTTGCAACCTCGCTCACAGCCCATTGATCCTTTGCTCGTTTGGCTACCGCTGATATTGCTACATCGTGCGGCGTGGAGCCGAAAAAGCTCTTTATGTCGCATTTTAATACATAACCGTTGAGACCGTGCTTCCTGTAAAACCGTTGCAGATGTACTTTCAGACGCTTTCGTGCGAAATCAGTACCTTTGCCGACTTGACAGGCGCAGTTGTCATAGATGAACGACTTTGACAATGCCTCGGTGAGATAGTTGTCACAGAGGCTCCTTTGGAATACTCTGTCTTTTATCCTCGTAGAGACAATGACTCTGCGCTTGGGTTCGGTGATCTCGAAGACGGAATACTTGCCTAACTTGTACCGTCCGCTGTCGAGATCTTCTTTGAGGAGCAGACAGTTTATGAGTCCGTTCTTCACGAAGCCCGCTACAGAGTCCTTCCACATAACGCCTTTCTTGCACTTTTGCAAGGCATGATATAGGCTGTCATAGCTGCACACAAGCTCTCTTATGGTTATGTCATTCATTACACTCAAAACGCCGTGTATAGCTGCAATTACTTGCTTTGCGAAGTAAGCAGCATCGACGTTATAGTTTCACCTCTTTAGGGTTAGGATAAACGCTCCTTGCGCGAGCGCACAGATTTCGGCTTTTCGGGCTTACTTTATTCGGGCTTTTCTCGCAATCGGGGACGACGCCGTTAGCATTGTTGGCGTTGTTGTTGTTCAACGTGCCGGACGGATTGATGTTGCGCACGTTGTTGGCGTTCGAGGGGTTCGGGGAACGAAGCCACCAACGGAACAGAAATACAGCGTTCACCCTATTTCTTACCAAATCTTTCTTTGTCGGACTTTATCCACGCTCTCGTATAATTCTGAACAGCGTAAATCATCTTCGACCAATACTCGAGTCTGTCGGTAGGAATACCGAAAGTGAACTTTGCCACCTCAATAGAGGCAATCAAAGAATATGTCTCTGCGAGAGCTCGCTTCTGATAATACAGTCTCAGCCGATAAAGCATACCGTCGGAGTCGTTCTCACAGTTTACGGCATTGGCAGCGTTAAGAAAACGGTCAATGTCTACTGCGCTCTCGACTATCTTGTTCGTGATGCACCAACGGTAACGCTTCGGAAAGTTTTTCTCGTTCGTGCATATCTTGCAAGTGTAAGACGCAAGCTCGTGAGCTTTGGTTATCAGCATCAAATCTCGCTGTTCTCGCTGTAAAAGCGGTTTGGACATATTCTTTGTGCTCCTTTCAGTAACGCCGCTGTCGCGGCTGATTATGGATTATACGATTACGCAAGCGGGGACGACGCCGAAAGCACTGCTGGCGAGGCTGATGTAGTTCAACGTGCCGGACGGATGGATGTAGCGCACGACGTAGGCGTACGAGGGGGACGGGGAACGAAGCCACCAGTATTTCGCCGTACCGTTGCGATACTTGATACGGTTGGTATCTGCACCGCTTCCGGCTGCGGAGAGGTCGCTGTAATTCTTGTAGTAATCGTAGGCAGTACCCTCTGAGCCTCCGCAGTATGCTTCGGTATGGGAGAGCAGGAACACCTTTTCGCTCGTGGTCTCGGTGCCGCCTCCGTCGGTGACGGTATTCAGGCCTGTGATCTTGTTTACCTTTCCGAGTACGGAAACGAAATCGGGATCAACTCCCCTGAGAAATCCGTCAGCGGATGCGTTCCAAGAGGGCGGTCTGTCAAACTTCGTCTGCGGGGTCCAGAAGTTTCCGGCTGCTTTGTCGCTGTTGAGATACTGCCTCATAGCAGACTGCTTCCAGTTGTTGGAGCCGTAGCGAACTCTCTGAATGGAGTTGAGGTTGTTCTCCGGGTCTCCCGCTGTCGTGAGCTGACCGAGGTTTGTTCCGGTAGTGCCGGAAGATACGGAAACGCTTTCAGTCGCTGTCGTTGCAGAACGAGAAGCGTAAGCAGATACCTTAACTCCGCTTGCCTGCGCGTTGGAACCCCACGGGAACGTGAGAACGCCTCCCGCAGGAACGTCCTGCGTGAGGGTGAACTGATATCCGGTATCCTTGTATGTGTTGTAGGAGGCGTCATACGTAGGATCTATGGTGAAATAGTAATCTCCGGCAGCGAGTCCGTTCTTTGCATAGTAGAACGCCTCAGGAGCGTCAAACTGCATCTCTGCATAGACATCAACAGCGCCGAGGGTGAGGCTGTGAGTAAACTGTGAGTCAGAGGGGGTGTCCTGATCTATACCGAGTACGATGTAGGGCATCTGTGCAGCAGTTTCGTGAACGATAACAACGTCTCCGTGTGCGGGTGTACCTGTCACGGATATTCCATACTCTGCGAGATCGACAGCAGAGCCGCCGTAGTGCCACTCTGCACCGTCGTACTCGAACTCATAGTCTCCGCTATGAGCAGTACCTATCTTGCCAATGAATGTGAGAGCTACAACAGATGCTGCGGTAATGCCTGGTGTGCCCTCAGCTTCTGTGGTGCCGACTCTTACGGTCATAGCTGTCTCTTTCTCGATGACGAAGATGTCACCTACTTTGATCAACTCCTTGTGAAGACCTGTGCGAACGAGAGACTGAACGTATTTCCAACCGTTCATATCAACGCCGCCTGTGTTCTTTGCTATGGCTGCAAGGTAGATTGCGAGCTTGTCGAGCCCACCCGCCATAGTCGAGTCTTTGACAAGGTCAATGGATGATACTGACATTTTTCATTCCTCCTCAATTTATTCTGCGTCCGGGTCATAAGTGAGTGTAAGGCTGTTGTCCTCGTTCACGGTAAGCAGAAAGTTCTTGTCGTGGAAAATAGCGTCGATAGCCTCGTTCGCATCGGAAGCAGCTTTTTCCGCTGCGTCTGCTGCTGTCTCTGCTCTTCCTACAAGATGTCTGCAAGCTCCATAAGTTTCGATGTCCATTGACTACACCTCCTCAGTATCACCGGTCATCCAAGTTCCGGTCTCGCCGTCGTACATAAACAGCTTAAATGTGTCTATCTCAAAAAACGACGAGCCGTTGCCGATAGTGCTGCCTCCGAAAGAGACAGTCGGTTTTGTATCGGTGGACTTGCCGCGCAGCTCAAATACGGCATTTCCATTGATATCTCTGTTCTTGGTCTCAATTAAAGTGATCAATGCAATCCCTCCTTTACATTAAGTTTCTTCCAACTCGTCCGGGTCGTAGGTCAGCGTTAGACTTGTATCTTCATTTACGGTGAGCAGGAAGTTCTTGTCGTGATAAATAGCGTCTATTGCGTCTCGAGCGTCAGATGCAGCAGAGTTAGCAGCCGAGGTAGCTGTATCTGCCGCTTCGGTAGCGGTCTGAGCAGCAGTAGCAGCCTCGGTAGCTATCCCTGTCGCATTCTGCGCCTGTGACAGCGCAGCGGTGAGAGCTGAAAACTCATTCGTCGATATGACAGCATCTTCATCGTAGGCACATTTGACTACCTCAACGTCAAAAGCCGAACTCGAAAGCAGCTCCTCGTTGTTGGAGTAGATAGCTATATCGGTCTTAACAACTCCTGCACAAGCAAGGAATTGTTCAGAGAGAGGAGCTATGATGCGTCCTTGCTGATCTATCGTACACTCATCGAGGATCTGAGTCTTGTCCGGTTTGGTCGCCCTGATTACGACATCTATCCCGTCGCCGTTTACGGTTATGCCATTGCCGTCTCCGTCTGTGAGCCTTACACGGAGAAAACGGGAGGCGGCATCGTGCTGTTTTGCGAACACACGAAGATATGTTGTCTCTCCGCTTGTAGGGACTGTGATATCGGTTGTGATCGTGACCATACTCATACTCTCAATCCTCCTTGAACATACAGTCGAGGTCAAGCATAACGCTCATAGGAATGTCACGGCCTTCGAGAGCATCGAGGCTGACTGGCGTTATCTCGATCTCGGTCTCAATGTCTGCTATCTCGTTGAAAGCATTGATGACCTCGTTAAACTTATCGGGGTCATCATTCTTGTTGACGGTGAGGTTTTCACCTCCGTCCGAATACTTGGAGATGATCTTCTTTCTCTCCTCCTCATAGGCTTCCAAAGCGGCAGATATAGCCAACTTGTTCTTGGTGAACAGATAGCCTACCTTTGCGGGGAGAGTCACTTTCTCCTCTGCCATTCTGCTGATAGCTTTGATTATGATTACCCATTCTCCGTTTTTCTTGGTGATCTTCATTTAACTCGCCCTTTCTTCCAAAACTTTTATCCTCTGCTCGAGATGCTGAACGTACATCAGAAGCGGAGAGATGAACTCGTCATATCGGAGCGCATACTCTGCGCCGTCGTTGTTCATATCAACGAACCCGGCAAAATCCTGCGTGCTTATTCCGGCAGCGGTAAGAGCTTGAAGAACATCCTGCGCTATAAAGCCGGTATGTATTCTTCCGCTTGCTCCGTCGTTGTACTTAAATCCAACGGGCTTGACAGACTTGATGAAAGCAAGGTACTTGCTGTCGAGGTCTGATATCGTGTTCTTCTTCCTACTGTCGGATGTCGTGGCAATAGTCGTTCCGTCTGCGTAAATTGTGGAGCCGTTGAGCCACAGCTTATACGATGTAGCGCCTACATCGAGACCGCCATTACCCCAATCGTACCAAATGGCATCTTTCGCAGTCCAACCGCTGAAATTAAGGAATTTCAGTTTATTTGTAACATAGAAATCTGATGTTGCGGCAACTGTTGAACCATTGAAAAACAGATTTTTCGAGCCGTTGCCAACCCATATTCCGGCGTGAGAAACTCCGGCGGATGTAGTCGCATATCTTATTCCAATGTCTCCTCCCCAACAAATACCAAGATCATTGTCAAAGTCTATATTTGACTTGAACCTATCATCGAATTTTACTGTACCACTGAAATGATGCCTGCAACCTATTGTGTTGTACGCATTATTTGCACAAATCTCGTAGTAAGTGGTAATGGTCCCGCTTCTTCCCTCTGTTCCGAAAGTAATTCCCTCGTAATTTTCGACATCTGCTATTATTCCGAGGTGAGTATAGGAACCGATAACGGGAGCGATATATCCTACTCTCTTGTTGGTCAAATATGTTTCGATGATGCCGTTAAAAATCTTAGTATAATATCCAGTCTGAGATGTGGATGTTTGAAACGTTCCGTAGAGGATAGCGTTTGTCGCCGTCAAGGTTCCGTTGGAGTCAAGCCGAAAGTTCCCTGCTGTGATTATAAGCCGTCCGGCTGTTGAGAGGGTTATGCCCTTTGCGCTTGCATTGATTTCAGAAATGACGTCGTTTACAGTGGAGCCTCCTACTGTACGGTCTCCCTTGATTACTCTAAGAGCTATGTCTGTCGAGTTCTGAGCTATCTGCGTTTGCAGTTCAGTTGTGATAAGAGGCAAATCTCCACCGCTTATATACGACCAAGTGTTTCCGTCTGAAACATACATTTTTCCTGTGTTCTGATCGAGGTAAAACTTACCGGTGTTGCCAGTTGCCGGATAGCCGTTGCTCGCAGCACCTCCAAAGCCTCGATAATTTATAGGGTGGGTGACTCCGGTTTCGTCGTACTTGTTAAACGACGAAGAAACTATTTGCTTTATACTATTCGAGGAGACCTCAATAGCAGCAGTAGTCTCAGACTGCGTGTAGTAATTAAGCAGAGAGCTGTCAGTGTAGCTCTCTGCTGTTGTCACGGCTCCTGTAATCAAGTCACTTGTTTCGGTTTTCGTGTAGACTTGAAGCATGATGCCGCTTGCGGACTGGGATATCAGCGAACTTGTCTCTGTCTTCGTGTAGTAATCACTGAGAGCTGTGCTGATTGCGGGGGTTATGTCGTATTGACGTATCGTGCTCCTGAACTCTCCGTCGCTCGCAATCATTGACTGATACAGAGCTGTCGTTGCTCCGCTTATCTCGCTCGTTACAGAGTTTTTATACTCTGTCGAGAGGGCTGTCGCAGATACGGTTCCGGCTTTTATAACAACGCCGTCGAGCTCTCCTACTGTTATTAGGTCTGCAACGATGTGTCCGTCGTTGGTGAGGGCGAGGTTGTAGGGTCCTGAATACCCGTTCGGGGAGAAACCGAGGCCTCCGTATGTCCACCTCCATACTCCGGTTGCTGTTGCAACGTCTTCGGTGTCCATAATGAGGAGTTCGTTGTGACGCAAGGTAACGTGACCTTGCATATTGTAGTTAATCAGATCTGTCGCCCTTGTGATCTCGGCATCGAGGGAAAACTCGACTTGATCTATGAGGTCTTTGAGATCACTCTCGACTCTTTCGGTAGTGCTGACGATAGTTTCGGGGACAACAGACAGCGTGACTACGTTACGGTCAGGCTCGTCAGGGTACTCCTTGTACTGCACTATATGATGATTGACTGTCAATCCTCGGTCCCGGTCAATGAGCGTGACTATCTTGTGCATCGAGAAATCGAGAAAGCTGTATTTTTCGGGATTTTGCTTCGCAAGGTCAACTACGTCACATTCGTATGAAGTCACCGGGGAGCTGATCTCGTTAACTTTCTTCTGCGCCGCTTCGAGCAGATTGGCCTTTACGGTGTATCGGTTATCTGCCCAATAGCTGCAAACAACTTTTCCTGCATACGATGTATTCTCAACGTATGCTTTGCCGTTGTTGATGTCAGCGAAGCTGAGGCCGTCTTTACCATAAGCATAAAGCCGAGACACGAATTTCGTTGTCTCGGACTTATAGGAAACTTTCTTCAAGTTCAGCTCGTCTGTGAGGTATTCTCCTGTTACCTGCGCAAGCTCGGGCTTGTAAACAGTCACGGTCTTGTTGAGTATGCTCCAAACGAAGCACACGTCGTAGGTTGACATACATTGCTGAACGATATCATAGTCTGTGCAGTAGTCAAACTTTATCGTTCTGCTTATCGTGCTTAGGTTGCCGCCTAAAACAGTCCAGTCGTTCGGAAGATATGTAGCAAGCATCTGCGAAAGAGTCTTGCTGCCGGAGTTGAAGTTAACGTGGAAATTCTCTCGGAGAAAATCAAAGTCAAGGCTGCACTCTATCTTCGAGCCGTTTATCTTCTTCACGAGCCAACGGTTTCCTGCTGCTTCAACAAGGGTCTCTGCTTTGATGCGCTTGTAATCATCTGTCTCGGAGTCGAGAGTGAATGCAAGCGTGTCGTTGCCGTCGTACTTGTGCAGGATATAGTAATTCGATACGATATCCTGCAACGGGTACTTGAAACATCTTGAAAAGCTGTAATAGCAAAGCAATCAGATCACCTCCTGCCTTACCAATAGATCGGTCTGTACGAAACATCTATGTGAGAAATGTTCAGACAGTATATACTCACTTTTCCCGGGGGGAGGATCGGGAAATCAGTTATATCAACTTTCTTGAAAGCATTATATCCGTATCCGTCTGTGACTTTCTTGTTCACTCCGTCGATGCAGATTACGGTTTCGGAGCTTACGTCGAAGGTGTATTGAACACTGCCGTAGGATATCGCTGCGTCGGGGAAAGCTGTTACGGTTATCGTAGCAGGAGCAATGTAATTGCCTTTGACCGTGAGTGACGTGCTTTCGGGGATGCCTGAGTTATTCAAGTCTGCACTGTGCTTTTCTTCTCTCCCTGCGCGGTATCCTATGAACGTGAACGTAGCCGTATAGATCATCTCGTAAACCCTCACCGGCGCTGAGACTTTTTTGAGCATACAGATGTAATAATATCCGTCGGGCAACATAAGCTCTACGTCGCCTATGAGTTTCGAGGTGAGATCGCTTATAGATCTTGCGACCTTGTGTTCCTCCTCTGCCATAAACTCTATCTTCAAGGATATTGTTCTGAGCGACTGTCTCACTCTTAACTGTTTGAAGAACAGCGTTGAGGGCGAGGCAAAATACTTAACGTCCGGTCCGGGAGTACCAACGCTGAAATCAAGAAGATTTGCATTGTATGTCCCGAGAGGAACACCGTTGATCTCAATAGCCATTTACTTACCCTCCCATTCTAATTCTTCGAGTAAAGCAGGAGCAAGAGCCTGCGCTGCTTCTCTGTCGTTTATGATAAACGTCGCGTGTACCATGTACTGAGGAGCATCGGAGCCTCCGTCACTGTCGCTCGTGCTTGTATCGGTGTATGTAGATGCAGTTCCTGCGAATACAGCATCTCCTATCCTTGCGTTTTCGGCTTCAACTGCATAGTATGCTTTCGCATAGATGTCATCGAAGTCTATTTCGTCGAGGTTGCTTCCTACGTCATATTCGACTTTCTTGCCGGAGAGATCATCAGCTATGTTGTTCACCTCGTCGGTGACAGCGTGAGCAGAGTCCTTAACACCCTCCGCAATACCTAAAGCAAGGTACTTACCGATTTCGTCACGCATCACCTTTGACGGTGAACTGATGCCGAATATATCCTTGAAGCCTATCATCCAGTTATCGAAGAAATCATCAGTAAGAGCTCCGCTCAACGTGTCCCACATGGACGTAAAGCCGTCAACGATACCGCTTATGATGTTCTCGCCTATTCGTTTGGCTTCTTCATACACTCCGCTGAAAAATCCTGTTATGGTGTCCCATATCTTCCCAACTGCTGTACCTATGAACGCAAGATTTTCTACGATGCCGTCAGCAAGATTGACAATCAAGTCCTTGCCGCATTTGATTATTTCTCCTACGCCCTCCAACAAGCCGCCTACAATACCGGCTATGATCTTAGGCATAGACTTTACGATAGTTGCTATGATATTGGGAAGATCTGTTATAAGCTCGCACAGCAAGTCAAGTCCACACTTGACTATCTCAGGGATGCAGTCGAGGAGAGCCTTTACGATCGAGATAACGATGCGGGGCATCTCTTTGACTATGTCAAGTATGATTTGCGGCAAGTTCTCGATAAGAGACATCAATACCTCAACACCGCATTCAATGATAAGCGGAATGTTGTCAACAAGGGTCCTTATAATCGAGGTGATGATGTCAGGGAGCTTACTGCATATAGCCTCTATGATCTTCGGAAGGTCTTTTATGAGGGATGTGAGCAGCTTAACTCCTGCCTCTACTACTTTGGGGGCGAGCTCAACTAATGCAGATACAATACTGTCAACGAGCTTTGGAAGAACGTCGCATATCTTTTCTATGATAGACGGCAAAGCATCGACTATGCCGTCTATCAGCGTTGAGACTCCCTCTATGAGCTTGTCGAGAAGCTCCGGGAGGTACTCTACGACAGAGTCCATGATCTGTGAAACAAAGTCGCATAGTGCATCGAGGATGTCGGGTAAGGCTTCAACCAAGCCCTCAATCAATGCGATAACTCCCTCTATCAGTTTCGGGACAAGAGTAGGAAGATAGCTTACAATCTCGTTAAACAAGCTTGACACGAGATCCAAGAGGACGTCAACGCATTTAGGCAGCTCTTCGATAGCAGACGAAATGAGCTTTGTGACAGCGTCGATAATAAGCGGGGCGTTAGACAAGATAGAGGTAGCAACAGACTTGATTATCTTCACTACCTGCGAGATGATGTTAGGAGCTTTGGCTATTATCGTCGTGCCAACGTCCTTGATCGTGTTGACAATGCTTGAAAGGATGACAGGCAGGTTTTCTTGAACTGCATCTCCTACGGAGCTTAAAAGCTCTATGGCTGCATCGAGGAGCATAGGAGCAGCTTCAATTATCTTCGTGCATACCGCTTGAATAATCTGTGCTCCTGCTTTGGCGACTCGAGGGAGAGCTTTCGATATCGAGTTCGCTACCTTATCAATAGCGTTGAAAACTGCATCTGCAAGACTGTATGCGTTCTGTGCAATGCCCTCTGCTATTCCGGCTATAAGCTCGATGCCGCACTCTATGAGCTCAGGCAGTATTTCAAGCCGAGCCTTTACGATAGACGAAAAAATCTCAGTTGCCGCTTTCGATACAGCAGGGAGATTAGATTTCAGACCGCCTATAAAGGACATTATGAGGTTTTGCGCAGCAGATATAAACTCGGGAGCTTTCTCTGCTATGGACGATACAGCGTCAGCAAGAACGTCTCCGAGAGTGCTTACGAGTCCTGCAAAGCCTCCCTCGTCAAATGCAGAACGAAGCCTACGCAGATACTCGGTAGCGGTAGATACAGACTCAACAAGAGCGTCTCTGATATTGTCGTAAACAGCTATGCCAAGGTCGGCAAGGTTGTTCTTCATTATCTGCACTTGGCTCTCAAACGTACCGTATCTCTGTTCAGCCTCCTTGACGAGAGCTGTGTTGTCGTTCCAAGCATTCGCTCCTATCTCGAGGGCGTTAGTGAGAACGTCTCCTGCTCCTGCTGCTCTTAGCAGAGCGTCACGGACAGTGAGCGTGTTCAGAACAGAGAGGGTTGTGCTTTGTCTAAATCCGTCGAGGACAGCTATTGCAGATGTTCCGCTTTCCTCTGCTTTGCCAAGCCCTGCCACAAAAGCATTGACAGCCTTTGTGGGGTCGCTTTTGAACAGAGCAGCAAACTTTTCGGATGTCATGCCGGAGATGTCTGCAAGCTGTTTCAGAGCGTCTGCGTCACTGTCAACTGCAACTTGCATTGCGGAGAAGACTCTTGAAAAGCCGCTGCCACCCTGCTCTGCTGTTAAGCCGAGAGACGAAAGGCCGCCGGCGAGCGAGAGTATCTGATCTTCGGTTAAGCCTACCTGTTTCCCTGCTCCTGCAAGTCTTAAAGCCATATCGACTATCTCAGACTCTGTTGTAGCAAGGTTGTTTCCGAGGGCAACAACGGTTGAACCGAGACGGTCAAAGTCAGTCTGCGACATTCCTGTGATGTTGGCTATCCTCGCAAGCGAGGTAGCAGCATCTTCGGCAGACATATTTGTTGCAACGCCCAAGTTTGCCATTACCTCTGTGAACGCTGCGATATTGTCAGTTTCAATTCCGAGCTGTCCTGCTGCTTCTGCAATACCGGCTATCTCAGACGCTGTTATCGGCATCGTCTTTGACATCTCGAGTATATCTGTACGAAGCTGCGTGAGCTGCTCGGTGGTAGCATCTACCGTTTTCTTTACTCCTGCGAACGCAGACTCAAAGTCAGAGCCTACCTTGATAGCGTATGTGCCAAACGCAGCAAGAGCAGCGGTAGCGGCTTCCAACGCCTTTGTGACACCGCCGGAAACGAGGGATGCCATTTCAGCTAACCCCGTCTTCATGCCGGACTGATCTATTTTGGTGTCGATAATTACTGAACCGTCAGCCATAATACCACTCCTTTCGGTTAAGGTAGTACGGCTCAACGGCTCAAATGTACTCTATGCTATCACTTATTTTCTTTGATTATCAGACGAGGCTCCTGCTCGCCTTTGCTTATTTTGAGTTCAAATTCTCTCCTGCATCCTCTCGTGCATTTGAGATAAACTCCTTTGCACTCTGCATTGTTGTCGTAAATGCAGACCTTGGCTCCGCAGTATGGACAACGGACCCATTTCTTCTCGTAAACGGGATATTTCATTTGATGTTCCCCTCGATCTTCTGAAAAGCCATTCCGATTTCTGCGGCTTTCTGTTCTTCGGTCATTGTTCTCGGCAGAGCGTACAGGAATTGGAGCTTTGTGATCCGAGCCTTTTCCTTTGCGTCCTTTATCTGCGAAACATCTGTGCCTCGGTAACTGATGATCTTTGCAAACTGCGTTTCAGCAGACAAGGCATCGAACAGAGCCTTGAACTTGAACCAATGCAGATCGGTATCGACGAGGTCAATGCCGTAATCATGCATAAACGCTGCGTAGATGTAGGGCGCATCATAGGTGAAGTCAAAATACTTTGGCTGCCTTACGCCCTTCATCTTTTCAGCGACTCTCTTGTTAAGTTTTCTCACGGGCTTGAAGCATCGGTAGAAATCAATAATGCCGTCCATAACAGACTTTGCGTTGTTCCTAATCAACTTGTCGGGAATTCCGAACAGTTCAAAAGATTGAATGACCTTGTCTCTGTTGGAGAGGTCGTTCGCTCCGAACATTATGTTTTCAAACTTGATGCAGCGCTTAAAGCTCGTGTTGATAGGGACGAAAACGCCGTCGCCAATATCAATCGACGACGGCAGATTGTCGGTGATGATGCTGAACATCATTTCTTACCTTTTGCAGAAATACGTCTCTGCTGACGGTTCGCAGAGGATATGGAGCTGTTCGACAAAATGTTTGCCTCCTCGTCTTTCTGTCTGTTTACGAACTCGAGAAAGTCAAGGTATATCCGGTTGCAGACTCTCACGTTATCGACGATGCCGATATCCTTGTGACTGTCTTTGCCGAAGATGTTATCGAAGAACTCTCTGAACAGTGAGCAGTATTTCCTAATGATCTCGCTCTGTTTGCCGACCCTCGGGAAATTCTCGCTCTTTCTGAGTATCTCGATAGCGTTTTCAAACATCTCGTTCTGTTCAGCGTCGTAAACGTCAAAGTGAAATTCTTTCCCGTTCACGTTCCATGTGGTGATGCTGTCGTTAATCTCGTGGCTCATAGGCTCATTTCCTCCGTTCTGAAATTATGAATTTGCAGTAAAGGTCAAGTTCTCAAGATCAAACTTTCCGAGAACAACGTCGCTAACGGCTTTCATTGAGCCGGAATAGATAAGAGCATCTGTGCCGTCAGCCTTTTCGGAAGGAATGACAGCATAGCTGCGCTGCATAGCTTTGCACTTGCCATTTGCGTCGGTGTCCCAACAGTTGACATGAACGATCTCTCTTACTGCGTCGGTGCCGATCTTCTCCTCGTCGGTGATAGCGATAATATCGTTCACGACATCGTTATCGGTGTAGGTGTCGAGAGTGTAGTCGATGCTCGGAGCATATCCGATGACATCGGTGATCTCGGTCTTCATGTTGACGTACTTTCTTGTGTACTCTTTCGGGTTCTTCGACTCCTTGAAGTTGGTGAAGCCGTCACCGATAAGGGCATAGGATCCGGAAGACCCGCCGACTTTCATAAAAGACTGAAACTGATCTCTCGTTACGAGTTCGTTAATGCTCGGTGTATCAGACATATAAATCAACCTCCATTATCCGTTATTCTTGTATCTCAACATAAACACTACTTGCCATTCCTCAGTACCGTCTTCATATACGGCAGACTTGTGAGGGGATGCTGTCATCTCTATGTTGATAGCTTCCTTGTTGATACTCGACAAGTCGGGCAGATTGCCTTGCTCGAACCAACAAGCTAAGTCTGTGAGGACTCCGCTTGCAGATATGCGGTCATTCGTGTCGGGGTTTTCGATACGAATGTACATAGCAAACGCCCAATTGCCGATGTATCTTCCTTTCTGAATGTACTGCTTTTCGATTACGGCAGAACTCAACTGCTGAATTATCATTGCGGGTGAGGCATCGCTGAACTCCTCGAGCTTGATATCAACAGGCTTGTTCTCGAACGTGTTGACGAACTGCAACATAACATTGACGATGTAAAGTCCGTCGTTCGTGGTTCTCTGCTGATTATCCATACTATCCTCCCCTTACGATTTTTCTGACTCCTGCTACCCATTTCTTCTTGTTCGCAGCCTTTGAAGGCTCGAACCATTGCGCACAGGCTTGCGGGTGTGCGAGTTTGCTGAAATGCATATTGAAGCCGTAATAGCATCTATGAGCATACGGCGCTGTGTACTCAACAACGCCGCTGCCGTAGTTAGTGCCGGTTATACCGGAACGGTAGAGCTGCCCGGTTCTCATAGGAACGTAGGGCGTAGTGTCCTTGACGACCTCGTTGTCGAGCCATTTCTGCGCAGACTTGACCTTTGGGTCAAAGCGATTTATGACTCCGAACGGGTTGAAAACAAAGCGAAACGAAAAGCTCACTTGCAGTCACACCTCCAATGATGCATCCTCTTTGTCCCCGAGGTAAACCTTGATGCAAGAACTACTCTGAACGCATCTTCACCTTTAGGGGTTTTGCTCTGACAAACACCCTCGACAACATAATCGTTCCCGTTACGGAACGTGAAGAACGAGTCGGGCCTGTCCGTGGTCTTGAACTGTTCAGGGTGGAGATAGGCCTTGCACTTGCCGTTTACATCTGTGATCTCTGCAACGCTGTCGAAAATGTGGAGGGTCGCAGTAGAGTCGGGAGATCTTCCGTTGCCATTCTTGGACTTTCCGATATGCTTTACGAACTTAACGTGCTTGATGATAGCTTTAGCGTAGGTTGCGTTTCCGTCAACCTCGCCGATGAAGTTATAAAGGGTTACGGTGTCTTTGAATATGAGTTTCCTGCTATACATCAGCATCATCTCCGTCATAAGCGTGTACCCACCTGTTTCTCAGCCCTGCCTTTGACAGTAGGGAGAGAACGATAGGTGAGATCGGTATTCCGTTGCAGAACACAACGCCTCCAGACGCTGCGCTTGGGGCAGAGCTGAGGTGATAACTGTAATCATCGAGCCCCTCGGAGACGATGTTGGCTGATGACTCTCCGTAGGCTACGGACTCACCTCCGTAAGCATAGACAGTGTCAACCTCATAAGCTGTTGCTCGCTTGACGTCATCCATATAGTCTGCTTCGACGTCGATATCGCAGTAAACTGCTGCATCCACAGCCATTGAAGCTATCTCTGAGAGACGGTCAAATTCATCAGGGGGGACATTCTTGCCTCCGTAAACGTCGGTGTAATATGCGTAGTCTATATATGACATTTATATCACCTGCCTTGTAAGCGACTTAAACGCCCTTTTTAGCCCTTGTATTTTTCGTAGGGGTATTTGAGGGGTTAGGGTCTGAAAGTGCGTTAGAATTGATGTGAGACTGTTTGAGAGCGTTGTTATCTGCTGTAAGTTTGTTTACAGCTTCAATAAGCTCTGCATTTTCAGCAGAAAGCTCTTTGTTCTCTGCTGCGAGGTACTCATTCTGTGCGAGAATAGCAGCAAGCTCCTCGTTAAGTCTTATGACTTTATCCTCTGCGGTTTCTTTTTTGCGAACAACATTGCCTTTTTCATCAAGCAAGGAGTATCCCTTTTCGAGATACTCCTCCACAAGATTGTCGGCAACGGTAAGTTCTACATTGAGTTTCTTAACCTTTGCCATAGTGTCCTCCTCAACTGTCGTTGAGAGTGAGGCTGGTCAGACTAAATACCCTCTCAACAGTAACGTCTCCGTTTCTGCTTGCAGTTACCTTGACTTTCTGAGTGGTACTCTCTATTTTGAGAATTATGATCCTGTCAGAGTCAAGTGTCGTGGGTCCGTGATGACCTCCTACTACCTCAACGTCTATTTTTGCATCGGGAGCAGATGCAACATCACAATGAATAGCAAGGTAGTTGCCACTCTGCTCGGAAGCATCGCCGCTGAAACCTGTATATCCTGTAACATATTTCAGAGTGCCGGAGATGCTATCTCCGCTGACCTGTACGCCGCTTTGCAAATCTGTTACGCTTTTGCCGAGCAGACTAAGACTTGCCTGTATGTCAGCGTCAACAGACAAGTCGTTTAAGGGTTTGTGATGTTGAACTGTAAGCCGTTAACACGCCTGTTGAGAATGAAAACATCCTCAAACGACTCCTCAAAGTAAATGTACTTGCCCTCGGAACCGGCAGAGGGCTCGTCGAGCTTGGAGAACTGATACGAGATAGGAGTGATGACAGCGGACGGATGAACAAGGAACATATTGATCTGCTTTGCAGACTGACCAACCGCCCAACCGGTGGTGAAATCGTAAGCCGTCTTCATAAGTGCATCGGGTACGGGAACGATCTTCACAAGGTCGATAGAGTCGATAGCCATTTTAAGCTGATTGCTGCCGTTCTGAACATTGAACGTTCTCTGTATCTGCTGTGCGTTCTTGATAAGGTCCTTAACGCCGGTGGTAACATACAGAATTCTGCCGGTCTCGGGAACGCGAGCATCGGTCATCGCCTTCATCATGGTGTCGAAGACGGTAAGAACGTTCGCAGCAGTGAGCGCGGTGGTGTTCGCAGTCTTGGACTGTGCTGTCCACAGAGCGTAGAACTTGGAAATGGTGTAGGCATCCATTTCGGGGAACTTGTTCTCCTCGTTGAAGACTCGAGTGATGTTGGTGATAGACGCAACCATGTTGGTCTGATCTATGTCTTCGGGGTGTACGAGCGTGGACCACTTTCTGTGGTTGGTGAGCTCTTTCTGCTCCCATGCGTTATCGTAGTTCCTCGAAATGCCGCTGATCTGATCACGGTTGCCGTTCACTCTGCCGGTGGTAGAGATGCTCGGAATGGCGATAGTCTTGGAATTGATCCACTTGTATCTGCCGTTGTTAGGGGTGTTGTAGAGGTCGCCAAAGTACAGAGCATACGGATAAGCCTGAGCAAGGGCTCTCGAATAATCGACTGCATAGTTGATAGAGTTAGGCATCTTTCATTTCTCCTTTACTTGGTATCGTGGGGTCTGACTCCGATAAACCCGAAGTCGAAACCTGTGTTTCCGCTTTCGTTGCGGTTGCCAGTCTGGAGATTACCATTAGAGAAATTCGGGAGGGGCTGCTGTCCTTCCTGTCCCTCGGGGGCATTGCCCTCTGCGGGATTGCTGTTCGTTGAGGCGAACAGATAATCGTCACTTGCCTTTACAGCGGTGATCGCAGCAAGAATATCCTGCTCTTGGTTCTTGCTCTGTTTCAGAGCATCAATATCAAGAAGCGCAAGAACAGCTTTGTTGTTCTTCGCGCCGGACTGTGTGATCTTGCTGTCGAGAAGATTTGCGAACTTGATATCTGCGATCTCTGCCTCGTACTTTTTCTTGCTGTCTTCAATGTCCTGAGTGAGCTGCGCAACCTTGCCCTGTAACTCGTTCACATCGACACCGTCGAAGCCTTTGAGCTTCTTCTGCGCATCGTCGAGCTGGGTGCTAAAGCCGTCACGCTCTTTTTCGAGAGCTTCTATGGCTTTCTTGTGGTCGTCCTTCAATCCATTGAGTTCCTTGCCGTATTCGGTCATTATCGAGTCGATAGTCGCCTTGTCAAGTATCTTCTGACCGTCACCGTTGGTGAGTCCCTCTAAAAAATCTCTTTTCATTGATAATCATTCCTTTCATTCAGTTACGCTTTTTTACGAGGTCGCGTCCTCGCACCTATCCTTAGTTTTACGTCGTAGGCTCGGACGAGACAGCCGAATTAACGCATCAGCCAAACGAGATGTTAGGGACCACCTCCTCTCGACTTCTTGTTCTTTCCTTTCGACTTTCCGCTGCACTTTGAGGAAACGCAACAAATCATTATCGAGGCACCCCCTTTCACTTTGATTTTCTGTTAGCCCAAACAGCCTTTGCGGAAACAGAACGGTTAAATCCGCTTTTCCATTCCCTCTCGGGCTGTCTATTGAGGATCGGGTTCTGACTTATAAACGCCTTTAGAGCAGCCTCTCTGCGTTTCAACTTTACGGAGGCAGAGGCAAAATCTTCTCTGAACATCTTTTCCTGCTGATCGTCTGTTGCAGAGAGTACGGCTTGATTGAGAGCTACACACTCGGTCTTTGCTGCTCTTATTCTTCGCTCATAGTACCGTTGCTTCTGAGTGAGTTCATAGATCTTTTCGTTCTCCTTGATACTCTCTCTTGTGGTGAACGCCGTGAACGTTCTTCCGGAGATGCCCTCGTAGTACGGGAAAAAGCTGTGTCGGCAATTCCAACCGCACAGCCCGTCTCCTGTTCCATATCCGGTAGCATCATAGAAATTATCATAACCTCTCGTTTTGCCGGAGAGACTGTATATCTTTCCTTGCCACAATGCGTGAGAGGGACGAGCTCCCATGTGTGCAGTAACCTCAACAAGATCGCATCCGACATCGTCTGCTCTGTAGAGTTGGAGGTTTCCACAAGTCTGATTGAGCCCGGTGAGAACTGCTCTCCTTACGGCAACGTCTGTCTTGTCAACGTGGCCGGAAGGATAGGCAACCTTTGTCATTCCGAGAGAAGCAAGTTCGTTGACGGCCTTTCTGATTGCGCTGTTATAGTCATACGCTCCTATCTGCGTCAAGAGGTAGGCTTTATCGAGGGAGTTATACAGCGACATATCAGCTACATTCGCTGTCGTCTTTGTGAAGTTGCGAAGCAGAAGCTTCGTCTCCTTGGTTCCTTGCAGTATAATGGACTTCATGTTGTCAGACTCGAGAACGCTGACAGGCTTTACGCCATTGAGGGCATATATAGCGTCATCTGCTGCTATTGCCTTTACGGAAGCGTCTCTAAAAACTTCATCTACATCTACGGATGCGTCTTGCAAAGCTGCTGATAGGTACTTTTTGAGGTCTCCGTTGAGGAGCCCTATGGCTTTCGATTTCTGTATCTGCCACCTTGCCGTATCTGAGAGTCCGTTATTCTTGATGATCCTGCGAACAACGTCGTTGAGTATCTCTCTTTCGGTCTCAATGAAGATGTCAACGATGTCATCTGCACATCCGTCAAGGTAGGTCGGGTCAAGCATTCACATCAGCCTCGCCATTGTCGCTCTCGGGTTCTTTCTTCTTTCTGTCTCCGAACAGGATTTCTTCGTCGGTCATTTCGTCACCGACCATTTCTTTCGCTTTGTCGGGAGTTTCCCCATACCACTTGACTCTGTACTCCCACTTTTTCATCAAGCCCTGCGATACCTCCTGCATA
The DNA here is from genome assembly GCA_017542125.1 of Ruminococcus sp. GTDB lineage: Bacteria > Bacillota > Clostridia > Oscillospirales > Ruminococcaceae > FB2012. The sequence goes on along the minus strand of JAFXXU010000058.1, from coordinate 142,132 downwards.
TCCCTTGCTCTTTCGGACTCTGCGTCAACGATTATGCTATCATCGAGAGAGGTTCTTGTGGAGTAGCCTCCGAGGGGAGCGAGATTATACAGCGTTGCGAGATTATCGCAAGCCTTTGTGTAGGCGTTGAGAGCTTTTTCAAGCTGTAACTGTATCAGCTTTACGGTGGAGTAGGAACGCTGCTTTGAGGTCTTTATTTCCTCCGCAGTCTTATCGACTACGAGGGGATCGCTTATCGTTCCGTATGCAAGTCCGCAAGCGAACTCGATCTTTTGGAGGATGACATTCAGACCACTTTTGATAGCTGCGTCTCTGAACTCGGGACTGAATATGTCGAACAAGCCTTTGCCGTTTGAGCTCTGCATATCGAGCTGATTGAGGCGGTACAACCTTTCTCTACCTACCGGGAGCTCATACTTATTTGTGTCCTTGTTCTTGACGAAAGCATCTACGCTTGCGTCGATAGCTCTCTCTCCGCTTTCAAACTCCCACAGCAGCCTTTGATACTGTTGGTCAGCGTTGGCAATCAGCTTTACGGCATTTGCATAAACAGAAACACCGATAGGACTTGTCCTGTCGGTGGTGTTTCCGAGGGGTATCTTCATGTATGCAAACAGAGGGGTATCTACGTTGTCGATAGTCACAACTGGTTCGATGTCAGCCCATTTTTCAACACTTGTGAGAGGAACTTCTGTTCCTATAGACTCCTTGTTCGAGGAACGGTAGGCGATATTCCGAATGACGTATGCGCTTGTGCCGGTATCGTCATTCTTTCTCCATTCGTGTATCTCACGCCTCGTGTAATACTCGTTGTCCTCTGCTATGATCTCGTAAAACTCGCCGGAAATAACGTCTCCGGAGCTGTCGAAACTTGTTGGGAAGAAGCAGTCTGCCTGCACTACGGAGAGGGATATCTTGTCTCCGTCTATGTACGGTTTGAATACGATGCCGCCTCCTGCGCAGCAGTATTCAACGTGCTTCCATATCTCAGCAGTAACGCTGTTAATGCATTTCTGCAAGAAAGCTGCTCGCGTGTTCGGGTTATCGACTACATCAGATCCGTTTTCTGAACTCGAAACGATGAACTGAAATTCGAGGGTGACAAGCCTTGCGATTTCAGAAGAGATAGCGCTCGGTAAAGAGAGTGTGTCTCCGCTGCCGTTAAGCCAGTACCCTCTGTCCTCATACATCTCGAACCATTTCTCAATGGAATTGCTCATTTCAGGCGTGATTACCTTTGATGTCTTGACAACGCTGTTTATCCCAAGCAAGCCGCCAACCACCTTTCTTACATAATTTTTAAGTCTGTCAAGCACAGTAGCCCTCCTAACTTATAAACTTTTTCAAGTGCTGCTCTATCGTGTATTCAAATGCATCGAGGGTGTCGATGTCGGTAGTGCCGTCATCGAGCCTTATATCCTCAATAGCATCATCCTTCCATAGAGCCTTTGAGAACGCATTTGAGAGCGTTTCATTGTCCGGGGTGAGATATAAGGTCCCTCTGCCGAGGAGGGCATTAGTGAGCCTTATTCTGTCCTTAATGCTGCTTTTCAAAGCATTCTTTACTCGCATGGAGTGTCCTGCATTGAAAACCGCCTCTCTCACGCCTCTTATAAGGATCTGCTCTGCACTGTCGCAGAGAGCCTTATCCACGACGACGTTGTATGTGTCTTCGACATATCGTACAAACTTAACGAATTCGCTTCCGAGAGTATCGGGAGTGAGTTCAAAGATGATCCTCTTTGAGCAGAGGACGACTATGCCCTCGTAACCTCCGAGAATGACTGTGACAACAAACGACGTCCCGGACTTGGTGCCTCCGAAATCAATTCCTGCATTGATCTCCTCGACTCCGTTCTTATTTACGAGATCCCGAAACTTGCAATAGTCTATAACAAAGCTGTCCGGGTTGTCCGCAAACTTTCGATAGATGATGCCCTCTGCGGCTACCCATTTACCGAGAATGAACCGTTCATAGTAAACTGTACCGGAATACTCCTTTTTCAGCTCTTTTACAAAAGTCGGGTCGTTGAAAGGGTTGTCGTCTATCGTGTATGCTTGCTGATAGATGTCTGCTCCGCTTTCAAGGAACTTCTTGAACCAATGGGAGGGGTTGTCGGGGTTGCACGTTCCGTCAAAGCAACTGTTCGGCCTGTCAAGACGAGATTTCAGCATATTGAATACGGCTTCATTCCAAGTGGAAACCTCGTCTCCATAGGCATACTCTATCGACATACCTTGAAGCTGTACGAGGTATGCTTTCACGCAAGCTCCGAAAACATAACATTTCTTTCCGAATAGCATTATGCTTCCGTTCTGCCTTAAAGGACCTACAAAAGCCTCCCCCCAAATACTGCGGAGAGGCTCTATGATGTTTCTCTCGGCTGTCTGCCGAGTGTTCCCCATTATGACGATGTGGCCTTTGCCTGTACACTTCCTTATTCGCTTTGGGATAACGAAATAGTCCATGTAGGTCTTGCCGGAACGAGTCGCCCCGGTCTTGACGTTCCACCTGTGCGTTGCGTTCATAAAGAACTCTTGCTGCATCTCACTAAAAGCCACTCTTGATCTCCTCCAATACCTCCTCCAATTTCTGAATAGCCTCGTCTTTCTCGGTCTGAGGCTTCTTCATCTTGTCCTTGTATTGCTTCTCGGCAAACTTCTGTGCAGGGGTGATGTTAGCCATTTCAAGGAGGAAGCGCATAGCTCCAACGTCGCCCGTCATACTCTTTTCAAATGCCCTTGCCATGATAGCGATAAGGTTGGTCATATCATCAGCATCTTTGACTCCCATTGCTTTAAGGTTCTTCCTTACGTTATCGAGAGCAGGGAGATTGAGGATCAACTGAGCAGCGGATTTTGCATCTCTTTTCTTGCGTCTTGCAGCTCCGCTTGCCGTACCCCCTTTGGAGGTGATTTTCTTTTGTTCCTCCTTTGTTCGCTTATTGAGAGGTATGAGGTTTTCGGGCTTTCCTTTTCTCGGCATCGCACCACCTTCCAATTACAAAAATAGGGAGCCGAAAATCGACTCCCTGTTCTTGATATTCAATTCATTTACCCGGGGAACTTATCTCCGCAATGGGTAGGGTCATTCTCTTTACCCTGTTGAAATTTTTCGATGTCTTTTATCTGCTTCGGGTCCTTGATATTCCCTTTCTTGATCTGATCGTCGTAGTAGTAGCCCCAAGAGGCATCGTCGAAAAGACTCATCTGTTTAGGATATAAGGCCTCCTGCTCGTCTATTGTCATATCGAGATCTGTCTTGCCTTTCTTCCTGCCCTCGAGAGTATGAATGTCATACACCCAATCGGGAATGTCGCCGTCTGGGAAATCAAAGTCTTTGAGCGAATAACAGCCTGGTATCTTTTCGGGATCAAGCGTTCTGTCAGGAACCATAAAATTGCAAGCGACATAGCATCCGTCCCTGTTCTTTCTTGCAAGACACATAAGAACGAGGGCCTTTGCGACGAAAAGCTGATCTCTGTCGTAGCCTTTCTTTCTGCCGTTCACAGCTTCATCAGCTTCTTTGAGAGCTATGATCTCCTTTGTCATTATGCCGTAGCAATCCTCTGCCGAGATCGTAAGGAGCCTTTTCCATAGATAGGAATGGTAGTCTCCGAACATTTCATTTGCGGCATACCCTGCGTGCTGCAAATCTCCTCGTCTGATTGCCTTTTGAAGCATACTCGACATAGCGAACAAGCTGTATCCGTGCTTCGTGCGTGGTGTGTAACCCATAAAATCGACCTCCTTGATGTTCTGATTTCTTTTGGATATGGTTTGGGTATAGTTTAATTCTACCACCATAGCACACTGCTTGCAAGCATAATATTCTCATATCGGCATAGTTAACTTAAAGTTTACAAAACTATCGTTTCACGTTGATTATCGGCTTATTCTTTGCGAAATTGTAATCGAAATACTTGCCCCATTTCGCTTTCATATTATTGATAGAGGCTATCTGATCGGCACGCTTCCTCTCACTGTTGCCTCCTGCATTTTTGTCGATGACACCTTTGTCATAGAAATACTTGGGACTCAGACAGATGCGGTTGACGGCAAGCTCCTGCAATACGAGATCAATGTCAAAGTTTTCGGTAACTCGTTCATCTCTCCTTGCAACAAACTTCTTACGGTTGAACCACTTTATCGCCCCGGGGATCTGTTTCCAACAAAACTCACGGTCATAGTTGTATGGGATAGCATTTACCCCAACAAAGCCGAAACCTATGTCGAGATCAAGCATCAGTTGAGCTATCCTCTCCATTTCAGAGGTGATAATCTCAACGTTTTTTCCTATGTCTCTGCATTCAGAAAGCATATACTTCATATCCTCGATATCATCATCTGCTATTGCAAAGACATCTTCGGGAGCATTGTCCATGATGTACTGATATGCTTTCGAGCCGGAGTTTATAAGCTCGTCATCGACGGCCCAAACATCATCTTCTGCTATTCCTGCTTCGATGTATGCTGCCTTTTCAGACTCTCTGACGAGGTACTTGCATTTCTCAAAAAGGCGATAAGTGAGTATTCTGTTGGCTCGCTTGTATGAGGGTACATAGATAGCAAATGTAGCTTCTTCCATTACCATTTCACGCTCCCGCCGTTGTAGAAGATGTCTGTCATAACTCTCCTGCAAGCTGCTCCGTATCTTAGCTTTACAGACTCACGAGGCAAAGGCTCTTTGAGAGCATATTTTACAGCGAGATATGGGAGATTGAGCCCTGCATAGGCAACAACAGATACTGTCGCAGTCAAGCGAGGGTTACAGTCTATAATATACGGCTGTCCGTCAGAACTGCACTTGATATCGAAACCTACTACTCCGCATAGCTTTGCGGCATACACAACCTTTTCGCACATATAGGTGATTTCGGGTATCTCTCGAACGACAACGCTTTTTTGAGCAACGCCGTTTACCATAACCTCGTTCTTTCGGAGAGCGAAGAACAGTATCTCTCCGTTGTCGCAGAACATATCAGCAGAGTATTCGTCTCCGGTGAGGTACTCCTGCATGAGCATAGATCCCTCTGCTTTGAGGACGTCATCGAGAGCAGATACCGGGATGCGGTTTGTTCCTTTGTCTGTCGGGCAAGAAGGGGGAGATGTCGTTATAATGCGAAAACCTCTTGCACCGCAGTTGTGAAGCTGCTTAACGCAAAAGGTCTTATCGGGTCCTTGTCTTCTGATGAACCTCTCTGCATCTTCGACAGAGTTGATGACGGAAGACGGGAGATAATTCACGTTGATCTTCTTCATGAGATTATGCAGGCTGTCCTTGGAGTTAACATCTGAAAGGAAACCTGATGTGCAAGCGACTGAGATCCCGTGATACTCAAACTCATTCCTGCGAGCATCGAAAGACTCGAGCTCCATTGTATTCGTCGGAATGACAACGTTGATGTGCTCGGAGATGCAGATAGAAAGGATAGTGTCAATGTAATACGGGCTGCTACACATAGGAACCTTACGGAAGCCGTTGATATAACCGGCATCATAGTCTTCGTCCCTTATATCTGTTCCTATGACGAATATCTTACGGTCATCAAAATTATGCTTTAACGAAAGCACAGTGCTTCTGACATAGTCTCCGAGAGCGCAAGTTATCAGAACACGGAGGGGGCTGTCTTTTCTGATATACGATGACGGTAACATTGTATCAGTCCTTTCTTTCGACGAGGCCTATCTTTGGCATAATGAAATCGGATGCGAACGACACAGAATAGGCTCCTACGTTGTGGAACACAATAGTGTCACCAACAGATACGGGAGCCTTGAAATCTGTGCAGATGACGTCATCCTCGATGCAAGTATAGCCTACTACCGTGGCTTTGCTGTCGTCTTCTATCTCTGCAAACGAACTATTCCAAGAGTATTGATTGTGCTCTACGTCGTATGTGAGGTGGGTGTGTCTGCACACAATCCCTATATCATAGGAGCTTGCATCAACAACGATAAAGGTCTTGTCCTTGTTCTTCTTGATAGCAGTAACGTTGCACCGCAAGTCAACAGCGTTTGCTATAAGAGGTGTCCCGGTTTCGAGAATGAGATCTCCGTCGAAATCTGCGAGTTCGGGGCATATTGCTGCTGCATATTCATCAAACGAAACGTGCCCGGGGAAATTCGCAGAATATCCGCAGTCCATTGGAGAGTACATATTCCCTCCCAAGTCGATGTACTTGACATCTTTGAACTGCCGTGCCGCATTTGCCATTATGTTCGCCCTTAGTCTCCATTCATCTGCACTCCTTGCATGGGTGAGGTGGCAGCTAAGTCCTCTTATGTGAACTCTGCTGTTGTGTCTGTCAATATCGAGGAGGGCTTCAAAGTCTTTCGACTGAATGGGGATGCCGAAGCGAGAGATAGGGCTTTTTCCAACCTCAAACGAGAGCCGAACTCCTATGTTCAACTCTCCGGAACTGTGCTTATCGAGCTCTACGAGCTCAACGGTGCTGTCTACATTCACAATTCCACCGGAAGCGGAGCAGAAATATGCTTGCGTCATGTCCTTGCATACTCCATTGTAGATAATTCTGTTCGGAGTAAAGCCCGCTTCAATGGCTTTGCTATACTCGTAGGGGCTCACAACCTCTGCATACATCCCATTTTCGAGCGCAGCTTTCAAAACAAGCGGGTGAGGATTTGTTTTGAACGAATATCCAACCTTAAAGCCATCCATACGCTGCTTAAATGCGTTTTTGAGGTACGATAGGTTGATGTTATAGGCTTCTCTGTTGAAAACGAACATAGGGGTCTTAGAATACATATTTTTCATTCCTCCTTTGCTCGTATATCGCATTGAACATCGTCGTACCAAATGGCTCTCGCTTTGATTTTGCGCTTCTTGGTCATAGCAATCTTCTTTCCCTCAATGCCGAGCTTCCGACAGAGGTCGAGATAGTCGGTCTCGTGCTTGCAGACTATCATAACATAGTCGTACTTTTCATAGTGGATGAGTTCCATTTCCTTTGTGCGCCTGTCCTGCATCGAGTCGTTCTGAGATGCTGTCTCAAATCCGAGATCGAGCTGAATGTCTGCATTCCAGTCTGCAAGGGCATCGAGATCCCATTCTCCTGCATGAGTGTTATCTATAATGTTGATAGCTTTGAGCTCGCTCTTGGTATATCCAATGAGCCTCTTGCAGAGAACGATTGTATCAGGATCCATTTCATATAGGACGGAGACTCTCTGATTGCCTCCTATGATGTTGTCATTCTCGTCTATGAGGACAATCCCGAAATCGTTAAGCTCCTCGAGGTGCTTGCGAAGCTCGTCTCTTTTCCTCTTGCTTATCTTTCTTGGGTTTCCGAAATCCTTTTTGAGGTCCCGGACTTTCATCTCAACGACTTCAATCCTTTTCATCAGCTTCACCTATTTCAAACACAATCTGAAAAGCCTCTGCTCTTTTCAATCCACTTTCTGCGCCTCTTACGATAGGCAGTGCGTTGATGTTGTCCTCGGAACGAGGGTGAGGGGCTTTTCTGACAACATAGTCGTACTCTTTCAGCAAGTCGATTTTCTTCTTCACATCGGATTTCTTGACTCCTATATAGTAATTCGGAGTGAACTTCCCCCATGCATGGTTGAGGGCAAAGTCTGTTTCAGAGGGAACCTCCATAAACATTATCCTCTTTAAGGTCTTCTCGTAGCCTATCTGCCTTTGAGGAAGTCTTGCGGCTTCTTGACAAACGATAGAGGTAATGTAATGATCGTTATGGAGATCGCACGGGTGGTGCGTTATGATCGTAGTGGGCTTCGTCTTCTTGATAGCCTTTTCGATAAACTTTACCATAGTGTGATGATCTTCGTCCTTGAAGCGCATACATCCGAAGCTCGCCGTGAGAGTCTTGTCAACCCCGAGAGCCTCGTGCGTTTTGAGCATAGTATGGAAGATGTCGTCTGTTCTTGTGCTGCTCTCACAGCTCAATACACAGATCGCAACATAGCAGCCTTTTCGTTTCAGCTTGGAAATCGTTGCTCCGCATCCGAGAAGCTCGTCGTCGGGGTGAGCAACAACTATAAGATATCTCTCGTCTTTCACTTTGACAACTCCTCTCTTGCGAGCTTTCGGGCTCTTTCGATGCACTCTGCCATATCATCGTATCTATACGAACCGAGTCTTCCGCAGAAAATGATATCGGGGCATTCGCGCTTGGCGTACTCTACATATTTGGCATACATCTCATCGCTCTCTTCATCGTTAAGAGGATAGTACGCCTCGCCTCCTATTTCGTAATTCTGAGGAAACTCGTATGTCAAAACAGTGCTGTCGGAGTTGTGATTGCAGAAATGCTTATGCTCTATGACTCTTGTGTAGGGAATGTTCTTATCGACGTAATTTGTGACGGCAACTCCGTTCTTGTTTGGACAGTCAAATACTTTATGCTCAAACTTCAAAGAACGGTATTTGAGGACTCCGAACTTATAATCGAAGAACTCGTCTATCGGGCCGGTGTAGATGATCTTCTTTGCGTTGATATCGCAGCTCCTTTTCAGACCTTTGTACGATATTCCGGTTATGACTGAAATGCCTCGAAACATTTTTCTTATGAGTTCGTCATATCCGCACATAGGAACGCCTTGGAAGCGTTTATTGTAGTAGTTGTTGTTGTAGGTGTACCGAATGGGAATGTCGCTTAAAATCGTCATAGGAAGCTGTGAGCAAGGCTTCCCCCATTGTTTCTCTGTGTAGCCTTTTATAAACATATCATAAATCTTTTTTCCGACTTTAGAGATCGCATAATCTTCAAGATTGGAGGGAGCTTCGATGTTCGGGATGCTGAGGGCTTTTCTTGCTTCTTCGGGAGTGACCACTCCGAACACCTTTGCAAACGTGTTCATGTTGAACGGAAGATTGTACGCTTCTCCGTCGCATATTGCAATCGGCGTGTTGACAAAGTTGTTGAACTCTCCGAACTGATTGATGAACTCCCATGTTTCCTTGTCATCAGTCTTGAAGATGTGGGCTCCGTACAGATGCACGTCGATGCCCTCTACGCGAGCAGAGGCACACAGCCCTCCGACGTGATGCTTTTTCTCAACAGCAATACACGTTCTTCCTGCTTTGGTCATTTCGTGAGCGAACGTAGCTCCGAACAAGCCTGCTCCGACGATAAGATAGTCATACTTTCTCATTATATCTCTCCAAACGAAAAGGAGCCCCGGTCATCGAGGCTCCTGTGGGATTACTTGTTAGGTTACATTTTATCACGCCGATTTTGACTTGTCAATGCCCGATTTTTGCCCTGCGACACGAAAGATGCGAAATATCCTTGTCCTTCTGTCATTATTGGAGCCTCCGAGCTGATTGACGTATTTCATGCATTTTCTGTTCTGATCAAGGAAAAGTCTCTTATAATACTCTGCCTTTTCCCGGTGAACGCTTACTCTGTTTTCTGATATGATGAGGACTGCATAGATAACTGTCATGTAGATGAAATGTATCCTGTCAGTGTCTTCTCCTGCTTGCAGCATCAGAAATCCGATGTAGCCGAAGGTGTATATCAAAGCTCTGTCAAACGATGTCATACTATCTGCCACCTCCGATAGTCTCGTATCTGTTTCTTCTCGAGTTGTACTCGAGGTCAACCGGCGAGCCGCAGTCAAGACAATTATGGGTGATGTATCTATCTTTGATGTTCGTCTTGTATCTCCATGTCCTGCCGCACTTGCATTTGATCTCGACAGGTATGAGATCGTCGATCTTTATGGTCTCTCCACAAGAGCAATAGCTTGTCTTGATAGGAGACTTTGTGCAGAACGCTTTCCGAGTTCTGCAAGTCGGACACTCGAGGAGGAGGAAGCCTTTCACTCCGTCTATATCGTTTCTCGGCTCGGATGTCCTGCTAACGTTGTTTCTCCAATCGTTACCGAACATTCTGCTCACCCTGCTTTCTGAGGTGTTGGAGGCAGAGAATGCTCTTTCTGCTATACGGGGGGGCTGTACAGGCTTCTCGGTCTCCTTTACGGCAGGAAGAATGCCGTTAAGCCGGGGATCGTTGCCGAAAGCGCAAGAAAGCATCTTAGTCACTTGGTCGTGGGTGAGGTCAAATTCGAGTTTGCCGCTGTTGTCAATTATTATTGCTACATTCATATCAATTCTCCTAAATCACAAAATTGTTCAAGTCCAATCCGAATATCAAATTGGACAGTTCGTCACACGCTTTGTCTATGTCCTTATATACAGTTCTGCCGTCAATGTTCTCGCTTTCCGCAATGGAGAATATCTCCGGCTGTGATTCCCCGCAGAGATACATTCTTTCGATGACTCTCCACCTCCTGCGAACCTCGTCTTTCTCGGAAGCGAGGCACTTGTTCTTATACACTTGGAGCATCGTCTCAACGTGCATCATAATGGTCTTGGTGGTCGCCACTTGGTTCTGAATGGACTCCACCTTGAACTTGTCGGAGTCTGTGATGCCGCTTATCAGTTCAGCTATCTGAAAGCTCTCGAGCTGTTCAGTAGAGAATACTGCGTTTTCGGCATAGTCTCTCAAAGCTCTGTACTGTTTGAGCAGGGCCTTTGTGTTTCTGAACTTCTTATCGGTCACACTTTTCTGATGCGTTGCGAGTTCTGCTTTGTACTTTTCGACTCCTGCCTCTGCTCCGGTGCTTGCTGCAAGTCTGATTATTTCTTCGTAGGTCATCTTTTTCGACTTTTTCTCTGCGTTTGCCATTTTTCTTTCAGCCCTCCACTTGACAAAATTTGAAACTCGTGCTATAATATCATTGACCTTGATGTTTTGTTTTTCGATCAAACGGAGGACTCGCTGCTTTCGGGCAGCGGGTCTATTTTTTATTCTTCCTGCTCCTGCGTTGAAAGGTACTCGACGTATGCTCTGTATTGGTTCAACTTTTCGAGAGCCTCGTTGCGTTCCTTGAAGGTGTCCGGCTTGTCCTCTTTGGGTTTCAGCTTCCTATAATCGAGTCGGTCTCGGTCATCGTTGAACTCGATGCCTAACTCATGAGCTCTGTCTCTCCAATCATCGTATCTGCGTTCAAGCATAAGGGAGATGACGTTTTCGAGCCTCTGCCTGCCTATTCCAAAACTGAGGGAGGTGTGGACAAGAGCTAACTTTACATTGTCCCGGAGGACGATCATATTCGGGATGTTGTAGCTTTGAGATGCGTTCTTCTTTGCAATAGCCATTGATCTGCTATCATCTATGCCGCAAGCATCACAGAGCTGTTTCATCTTGTAGTCATAGGCTCCGTCACGCTCGTACTCGTTCATCTGATTGCAAGTGTCAACGTATTCTTCAAGCCACCTCTGCACATTGAGCTTGTAAAACTTCTTGGGATAGCACTCGTGCAGGATGATGAGGAGCGTACACAGCATTTTGAAATTATCGGTGAGGACGTCGAGCAGCAGCTTGTTCTTATGGTAGTCTTTTATCTTTCTGTTCGTCATAGTGTTTTGACCTCTCTCTTTGTTTTTCGACCTTGTTCTCTCTCATTGAGCTTGACAAGACGCTGCTGCATCTTGTGCAGAGAAGAAGCCCGAGGGCCGTCCTATCGTCTGCCTTTCGACAGCAGATGCAGCGTCCGTCACTCTTTTTAACTTTGAGCATCAGTAAGGCAAGTCATCTTCTGAGATGTCGCTCGTGTCGAAGTCGTCGGGGTCCTCCGAAACGCCAAGCATAAGCCTGTCAGGTCCTTCGAGCGACTTGTCATCATCGGACTCTGAGCATTCGACGTCAATGATCTCGCCGGCGTCAACACACTCCTGCGCTTCCGAGCCGTCATCGAAGAACGAGATCTGATCGTCTCTTATCTCCTTGATGCACCACTCGTTCTTCTCTTCGTCGTAAACAAGTTCAAAGTTGCCGGAGAGGGAGCCTTTCTTCTCGTTCTTGAACTGCATCTTTGAGGTGATCTTGTGGTCGAACGAGGGAACATTCGCTGCTCTCTGATATCCTCTGTCGATGACGTCTTTCTCCTCGATGTTGACTTTCAACGAAACAGCGATTTCTCCATTCTCTGCGCCGTTCTTACTCATAGCGTGGAGCAGGGCTTTGAGAATAGCATTAAAGTCGAGTTTGAAAGCGTTGAACGCTTCCGAGTTGATGTCGAGGTCATACACTTTTTCTGCCATTTGAATTATCCTCCAAATCTCTTTATAAACTGATTTCTGCAACTCTCGCAGCAGAAATCTTTCCAACGGTAGTTTACTTGGGTGGATGTCCACCCTTTCTTACGGAGCTCTGCTTGAAAGGCTTTATAGTCGGGGTCATTGTCGAAGAATGGATCCGACTCTGCCTCTTTACCGCATTGGTCGCATACGGCAATTATTATTCCCTCTCCGTAATGGTCTTCCGACCAGTCAACTGTTTTCATTCGAGCCTCACTTTCTATATACCGAAAAAGCGGTCTTCGTGGGGGTACTTCAAATTCAGAAGCGACTCGGTCATTGCTGCTTCGGTAGATGTAAAGCTCAAATTCATTGCTATGCCTTTGGCGTTATACAACTCAACGAAGATCCCGGGGGTGTATGAGTAGAACTTGTGAACAGCGGAGTCAACTATGTTCTTGTCATCTGCATAGGCTATCCCATTAAGGGCGTCGCTGACGATCTTCGCTATGTTGTCGTAATCGGGCTTTACAGTGGGCCTTATGAGCCGTCTGAGCATAGCCTCTTTTTTCTTCTTCGACGCGGATTTTGGGATAGCATAATAAGCATATATCACTATTCCTATCATGGCGTCGTCGGCGAAACGCTTATCTTTGCATTGCCTACGGTACTCCATTTTCACAAGGTTCTCAAACGATGCAGTCTTCTCAGGAGTATATGCCCTCGGATACTTGCCGTAAGATGTGAACTTTGGTCTGCCTTTTCCTATCGGCTGTCCGAGAACAGAAAACCTAACGTAATCTCTGTATATCATTCTCCAGGCGCCTCCTGCTGATAGACGAACAGCTTGTATGTCGCTTTCTGCGTGCTCTCGTCTTTGGTCTTTGCCTGTGAGCAAACATAGCCATTCTTGATGAGGATGCTTGCTATCGCAAGTCTGTCGGCTTCGTTTGCAACTTTAAGTTCTATCAATTTCTTCATCTCAATCCTCCAATAGCTTTTTCATTTCCGAGAATGATGTCCCTGCAATTTTGCGCCTGTACGATACTCCTTGAAACGAGATTGCAAAGCAGCATCCAAACAGTCTGTCAAACATCCTTCTCTTTCTGATCTCGGTTTCATTCTTCATTTCTCCGAGGTCATAGTTCGTGGTGACGATCATCGGCTTTCCAGTGTTCACTCTGTATTCTATGATGTCATGTACCCTTTCGAGAGCATAGCTCGTGTCCCTCTCTGCTCCGAGGTCATCGACTATAAGGAGTTCCGGGTCGAGGAAGCTGTTCAGATATCTCTCAAAATCATCTTTGGTCTGAAAGCTCATAAGGCTTGCAAGGTTGATAGCCGAAACAAACTTTACTCTAAATCCGTTGTCGAGGATCCTGTTCGCTATGCAGGAGGCAAGATGAGATTTTCCAGTACCGGGGGCTCCATAAAGCAGGAGCCCCTTTCCGTTTCCAAGGAATGTTTCAAACTTTTCAGCATAGTTCTTGCAGTACATGAACTGCGTCTTGTTATCGTTCGTGATCTCTGTGGTCAAGAATGAGTTTGCTATCGCACTCGGAGGGAGCCCGGATATCTTTCTATTGGCAGACACCATTTCAGCGAAAGCGATACGTTCTTCCTCTGCCTTTTTCAGCCTATATTCCTCCCTTTCGCAGTCACACATAATGCCTACGGTAAATCTCTTGTTGAGCATATCGACGTACATCTGTTTAGGCTTGTGACACGTTCCACAATGCAGGAGGCCGTCAACATCATAGTCGTTCTCTCTGCGGTGGACTCCTTTGAGAGACTTTGCGACGAGTCCTTCGATGACTCCGTTAAACACCGGCTTTTCCAATTTCATCACTCCACGGGTTTTCAAACGAGGTTGTTGTAGGCGCAGTCTTTTGCTTCAATAAGTCGGGATGTTCTTTCGTGACCTTGTCGCATACCCAACTAAGGATAGCATGGTAGTCTGACTTGTATGTCTTCCCGGACGATAGCTTATAGTTGTTCAGCACCTCTATGCACTTGTCTATAAAGGGTTTCGGGCGTGACTCCAAGAGCTTATCGTACTCCTTTTCGGTCATCAAAACTGCGTCTGCGTACTTCTTCTTATTATCCTTTACTTTACTTTTATTTACTTTACTTTCCTTTACGGGTAAATCCGAGGATAAACTGTCGTTATTCTCGGATTTATCGGCTTCTTTCGGTGAGCGTTCTCCGATGATCTCGATATACGGCTCTGTATCTGTATCTGAGAGCAGCCATAGATCGGCTCTAACATTGACCTTGCGTTTTGCGCCGACAACTTTTTTAATTTTTTGGAAACGCTTCTGAACGGCTCTCGATGTGAGGATGCCGTACCTCCGGTAGATGTCATTGTCGAAAAGCAAGCTGTCATCTACGGCGAACTCCAAAAACTTGATTACATCCTCCTCGGAAACGTGAACGGTGTCAGCGACTCCGAGGATAGTAAACTTATTACATTCGACATAATACCCGTGATCGCGGTATATGAGGCTGATGAAATACAGATAAACAACGAGCCCGTCGTTTTTCAATCTGACTCTTACGCTCTTTATCTTCGGGTCGTAGAAGAAATCGCAATCGAGGGGAAAATAGTCAAGACCGTCTTTGATCGGAGCTGCCACAAGATCACTCCTTATACTTTGGTACTCTCTATGATAGTTCTGATCTCCGCAACGATATCATCGTACACATCGACTGTCATATCAGAGGTTGAGGTGAGCCCACGGGAGTCTATCATCTTCTTGATAAGAGCGTTGCCCTCCTCCTTTCCGAGTCCCTCTTGCGCGAGGGTGAAAAGAGCCTGTCTCTGCTCTTGGGTGATGCGCTGCGGCTCTATGATCTCGGCATCTATGATCTCAACTGTTCCGTCGGCTCTCTCTACCGTGGGAACGGGAGATATCTCCTCAGAGATATACATTCCCTCATAGTCTTTCGGGTACGCTGCTCTGAGGGCCTGTGAAACGGCTACCTTTTCGATCATCGTGCAAGGCTTGGTCTTCCAGTTAGCCTGTCCCTTGTTGTACTCGTCGAAGCCGACTTCCTTGAAGGTCTCGTCCTCTTTTCCGTTGCGTTCACGGAAAACCCTGCACCAACCGCCTATCAGCTTTTCGCCGGGATAGAGGCACGTTCCCTCTTTCTGAACAATGGTGTCCCCTCTGAGAACAACGATGCCTGACTTCCTCCCTCTGTACGTCGGGGCTTCTTCGGCTCTGCGCTTGTATGCCTCGTAACCGACTACCATTTGGAAGTCTCCACCAAATTTGATAGGATAGGCTTCGTTCACGAACGGGTTGAGCCTCTGAAACTTGCAGAGCTCCATAAACATCTTGATCTCTTTTGCTGTGAGATCGCTGTTTCCTCTTGCGAGGAAATTGACAACATCCTCCGGGGTTAAGGTGATAGGACCGAGCGCAGTTTCATACGAAACAGGCGCAATCACTATCTGATTGTTCTGCGCATTTGCCATTTCTGCATTACCTCCATTACGTTCTTACTGACAGCGAAACTGTCTCTCTGTATGTCACGCCCTCGATCTTGATCTTGCCCTTGGAGGCTTTAATAAGTCTCAGAACTGCTGCCTTATCGACGGGCCTTATGACCATTCCGTTGACGTCGCAAGGAACCTTGTCTTCGTCAATGCTAACGATCTCATAATCTTTTTTGGTGCTGATGCCCTCAACCTTTGTCTGAGGAGTGAGGACTACCGGCTGCGATGCGCTTCTTTCTGCATACTCTGCATCGAGCATAGCCATTGCACTCGCCTCTGCATCGCCGTTCTCGTCGGCTGCGATAGCCTCTGCGAGCTTCTCCTTGGCAAGCCTTTCGGCTTCAAGCCTCGCTCTTTCAGCTTCCTCTCTGCGCTTGCGCTCCTGCTCCTCTGCGAAACGCCCCATGCTTTCTTTGAGGACTTTCTCGGCCTTGGTGAGGGGCTTCTTCATTTCGTTCTCCCTCTCACAGATAGCAGCGTGAGCCTTGTGAGCCTGCTCTTTCATAGGCTTGAAGAACTCGACTACGTTCTTAGCCATTTTCTTGACCTGTTTCAGCAGATTTCCTGCCTCCTCAAAAGACTCGGGACTGTTGACAACAATGCTCTCTGCCTCGAACTCGATGCCGCTTACCTTTGTCGAAAGCTCGGTTTCTTCCTTTGCCATAGGTACATTCAGTACCGCTGTAACATTCTCTGCCATTTTAATTATCCTCCTTGATGTAGATGTTTTTCGATGTGATTGTGTATCGTGAGCAACGCTATAAACACGTTCCACGACTCCGTGTCGTTTTTCTTGTACTTGACAAAATCGTAAGTGCCGTCCTTTTTGAGATGCAGGATAGCTTTCTTGTCGATCCTGTCGTAGTGGGTCTCATACGCCTTTGCATAGGCTTCTGTCTGAACTCCTGTCAGCATACCGTTGATTGCATACGACGTCTTATAGTCAACGATCATCTTGTCGCTTCCAATTCGGCATACGCAGTCTATTGTCCCGGCGTAAAGCATTGTCTTATGATAGACTTTCTGTTCTGCGGACAGTATCTCGGGATTGTACTCATTCCTCCAAGCGAGATATGCGTCGAAATATCCGTGATACTCCTCCGGGCAATCGTCTATACCGAACTTAATCAAATTCTCGATAGCGTTGTGAACTGCGGTTCCTTTGGCTGCCGCCTTATTCAACACTTTCTCGTCAACGGTCTTGTACAGGCTGTTCGAGAGAGGGCGCATAACTGTTGTTACGGAGGGGATGATAGTTCCTCTCAACTTGTATATGTGCTTTTCCTCGTCGAACTCGAGATCTTTCAAATCCATTTAATCACTCCTCTGCTTTCGTCATGTTGACTCCGTTGATCGTGAGCTCGAACATATAATGTTCTTTGAGACAATCTGCAAAGAGCAACGGAAGGTACTCGTCGGGACTGCACTCGATCTGCTTGGATATCCTTGCGAGCTTTGCAAGAGTTGTGACCATAACATCCTTGAATGTCTCGACAGGAACAACGACATTGTGCTTTATCGAGAACTTAATTGTCTCGCACATACAGCAGTTAAACGACTTTTCGTTCATTGCTTTCCTCCTTGTTGCAGAAAATCGAGATATCGACCATGGACTTTTTGAGAGCTTCATTGAGCTGCTGCTCGTTATGGATGTCATACTCTTCGGCAAGCAGCTTTATCATTTCTTCCTTTGAGATCAATAACAGCTACCTCCTATCTTTTCGGCAAGCAGCCTCAGACTCTCAATTTGCTCTTGGATAACTCCGAGTTGCCTTACGATTGAAAGAAAAGCGTCCTTTTCGCTGTCGTCGATTTTTCCGTCCGAGGAGATCGACATGAGGTTGTTCTGTATCTTTCGCAAGTCTATCTCGTTGAGAGCGTTCACGAACTTTACTGTTGCAAGCTCAACCGTGTCGATCTTAACAGGAAATGGTCTGTGCTGTCCTAACGGACATTCATATTTGCAGTATCCGTTTTTGAGTTGCGGCGCCTTGTAAAGCTCTGCCATAAGAAGGACCTTGTCAACAGGAACGAACTTTGTCATTCCTAACTCGTAGTCTGCAAGCGAGCTTACCGATATTCCGAGAAGTTCTGCTGCTCCTTCTCGGCTGCCAAGTTTGTCGTTGTATAAAGCAGCTTCTTTTCTTGCTTGATAATACACATTCTCTGTGCATTTCATCTGACCTGATGCCATTGTTTTCCCACCTTTCACGTGTTATAATATCTACAAGGGAATTACATCTGCGTAACCTCAAACGGAATAGAAAAAGCTACCGAGATCGCAACTGCTATATTGATCGTAGTCTTTGAGCTGTTTGACTCGCACATAAACTTGTCAATCGTAGTCTTTGCATATCCTGTCGCTTTGGCTATATCCTCGTTAGTGAGCCGATGTATTTTCTTGTACTTTTCGACTTCACCCTTGAAGTCAAGCATATTGTCCGAAATAACTATCACCTCCGAAAGCGTTACTCACATACAAAACCTTGACAAACTTCGCAAAAACGGCTATAATACAAATAGGCAAAGCCTATCAGATCGTGCGTGGAGCTTCCTGCCGCCAAGCGTAGCTCCTCGCTGTTCTGATTATTTTTTCGAGGTCAAAGTGTTATTTGTGGTACTTATATTGTACCTCAATGAGTTGAGATTGTCAAGCATAAATCTCACGCAAATGAGATTTTGTCTATTTTACCAAATATCGTACACAATTTTTGTGCAGTTTGAGGTGCATTATGTTCTATAACAGATTAGAAATGCTGTGCTTGCAAAAATTCGGGAAAAAGCCTCAATCTTTATTTAAGGAGCTTGGGGTTTCATCAGGCGTTATTTCTCGTTGGAAGCAAACAGGGAAAACTCCGGACTTGTCAATTCTTCTAAAACTATCGAGCTTGTTCGGAGTATCTTTAGACTACCTCGTTTTTGGAAAAGATGCAGAAAACACTCTTTCACCAGTTGAAACAGAGATGCTTTGCGTTTTTAGAAAGCTATCAGGAGCAGAACAATACAAGCTGATCGGGCGAGCGCAAGAGATAGTCGAAGCGGCAGAGATCATTTCAAAAGCGGATGTATCTTAATAGACATCAGCGACAGGAGAGATTGACATGAACAAAAAGCCAAGAGGAACAGACCACTTTTCTTTCAACGGCAAAGAGATAAATATGCAGCTACAAGACTTTTGGGCGTTTTATGCATCAGACATTCTTGAAAGCTCAATACGCGGCGCTATTGCCGAGTTCATAGTCAAGTCTGCTCTAAATTCAATCAGCGAGCTTCCTCCTTGGTATCCTTTTGATGTTCTTTACAAGACGTTCAAAATAGAGGTTAAATCAAGTAGCTACGTCCACAACGAAACGACAGAAAGCCTCACAAAGCCGGTATTCAGAATAGAGAAGAAACAGCTATATATAGCAGATACAAAATGGACTAAACCGGCTCGACATTCAGATTTCTACATTTTCTGCTTACTCGCTTGCAAGGATATTGACAAAGCAAATCCTATGTGTCTTGAACAATGGGAGTTTTACATCGTTAGCACAAAATATCTTGATGAACATTTTAATAACGCGAAAACAATAAACTTGTCGAGGGTACAGGCTATTTCAAAAAAGGCTGACTATAACAATCTGAAAGACGTGCTGAACGAATACATACTCGAAACAGTCGATTTGTGCAACGGAGGGGAAAACAATTCTGATTTGGAGGAAACAATATGACTTACGAAACTAACTTTATGCTTGTATTCAGAATGCGTCTGCGTGAGCTTCTCGATGAGAGAAAGATGAGCCAAAAGGATCTTGCCGAAAAATGCGGAACTACAGCTGCTACGATTTCTCGTTGGCTTTCGGGGACAAACATTCCCGATGCACAAGGCGTGATAAGCGCAGCAAACGCTTTCGGAGTCACAACAGACTATATGCTCGGTCTTTCAAGCATACGAAACAGAGAGGAGCGTTGGTTGAGTGTCGAGAAACGCTTCATCACAGACATCTACGAGAGAGCAAAGCCGGAGGACAAGTATGTCATTTGGGCTCTGCTTCAAAGATACTTGAAAAACGATATCGAAGTAGAGGCGTTCAGAAAGCTCTTGGAGACACTTGAAAAATAAGGGTATAAATTTATGGGAGGCATAAGAGAGGGCTTAAAAACCGTGCTTATGCCTCCTTATTGGCTATGGTGGTGTTTGATGTGAAAAACTTGGAGGAAAGACTGACAGAGAAAAAAGCAGCAGGGTACATAAGAGTGTCAACCGTCTATCAGATTGACAAGGACAGTCTGCCGATGCAGCGAGAGGACCTGTCAAACTACATTCGCTATGCGCTCGGCATAGAAAACTACGAAATTTTCGAGGATGCTGGATATTCAGCAAAGAATACGGAACGTCCTGCTTTTCAAAGAATGATGTCAAGGCTTCGTTCAGGCGAGTTCTCCCATGTGGTCGTATGGAAGATTGACCGTATAAGCAGAAATCTGATAGACTTTGCAACGATGTATGAGGAGCTGAAACGTCTCGGAATTACATTCGTATCAAAGAACGAGCAGTTTGACACATCCTCTGCTATGGGAGAGGCTATGCTGAAAATCATCCTCGTCTTCGCAGAGCTCGAGCGCAAGATGACGTCGGAACGTGTTTCTGCGGTTATGGTCTCGAGGGCGAATGAGGGGAAGTACAACGGCGGGAGGATCCCATTCGGTTACGACTATGACAAGTCAACAAAACAGATCTCGGTGAATGAGGAGGAGGCAAAGATCGTCAACTTGATCTACGACAAGTACGAGGAGCTTCAATCTCTTATGCGTGTTGCGAAATACCTAAACAGCAGGGGCATCAAGAGCAAACGTGGCTTCAATTACACTCCTACTACGGTGCACAAGATACTGACAAGCCCTTTCTATGTAGGAGACTTGGTGTATAACAAACATGATGAAAGGAGCCTCGGCAATTCTTCTACGCTTAATGTAAGAGACGAGAGCGAGTGGATAACAGTCGAAAATCATCATCCTGCAATCATAGACAGGGCTCGACAAGCGTCAATTAAGTCGTCTCTGTCATCGAGGAACTTTGCGAGCGTATCTCAAAAAACATATCAGCGAAAGAACGTTCACATCTTTTCCGGGCTCGTTCAATGTGGGAGCTGCGGTGCTTCTATGGTAGCGTCAACCGACAGAGTGACAGCAGACGGGTACAGGCCGTCTTGTTACCTCTGCTCATCGAGGAGATCTCACAAGGGATGCACAAATAAATTCATCTCAGATAAGACTCTTGGCCCATTCGTGTTCAATCTGATAGCAAACATAGTCAAGGCTCACAACAATGTCGGAAAGTCAACGACGGTAACAACACTGACAAACAAGCTGCTTCGTGGAGAGGCTATGCGGGACGTGGCTTCAATAGACAGGGAGGGAGCAGCACATCTTTTAAAGGCTATCACAGAGTCAAGTGATCCGCAACACATAATCATAACCGAGTCCGGGAGAGCATCTTCCGGCTCTGACGAAATGGAGCTTTTGAGGTCTGAGCTTAAAAAGCACGAAAACGCTCTTGCAAGGCTACAACAGCTTTTTCTTTACGGAGACGAGGCTATATCTCACAAAGACTATATGATACAGAAGCAGAGCATCGAGAACAGCATCTCGTCACTCAAAGAGAGGGTCAAGGAGCTTAATGCGAGCATAGAGGACGACTATGTGATGTCTGATACGGAGTTCTTCGACAAGGCGTCAATGTTCATCATACAATCAAGTCTTAATTCTTTACGAGAGGTGGATTTCAACAAAATAATAAGAACAGTCGATGTCAAAACGTTGAAATTGTTCATAAAAAAAGTTGTAAAAAATATCGTGATTTTGGACGGAAACGTCTCAAAAATCACTTTTAGAAACGATATTTCGCTTCGCTTTACATACAAGAAATGATAAAGAAAAAAGCCGCAGATGCCTATTTCTGCGGCTTTTGCTTGAACTATTAGCTTTAATCAAATTACTTGTCTACAATCAGCATACAATCACCGAAGCTGAAAAACCTGTATTTTTCTTCAACAGCGGTCTTGTAGGCGTTCATAGTGTTCTCGTAACCGGCAAATGCTGAAACGAGCATAATCAGCGTGCTTTCGGGCAAGTGGAAATTGGTGATGAGCCCATCCAGCACCTTGAACTTGTAGCCCGGATAGATGAAAATATCGGTATATCCCTCGCAGGGCTCTATGCAGCCTTTGAAGGTTGCAACACTTTCAAGAGTGCGGCAGGAGGTGGTGCCGACAGCTATCACACGCCCTCCGTTCTGCTTGGTCTCGTTGATGAGGCGAGCCGTGCGCTCGGGGAGCTCATAGTGCTCCGAGTGCATCTTGTGGTCGAGGACTTTATCCTCCTTGACCGGACGGAATGTCCCCAGCCCGACGTGGAGGGTAACATAAGCGATGTTTATGCCCCTGTTCTCCAGATCAGCGAGCATTTCCTTAGTGAAATGCAGACCGGCGGTAGGAGCAGCTGCGGAACCCAGCTCATTGGAGTATACTGTCTGATAACGCTCTCTGTCCCGGAGCTTTTCTTTTATGTATGGGGGCAGGGGCATCTGACCTATCTCATCCAGAACAGCGAAAAGGCTCCCCTCGCACTCAAATTCAGCTATGCGGTTGCCGTCCTCAAGGATATCGGTGATGACAGCCCTGAGCTTTCCGCCTCCGAAAGAAAAACGAGTACCTATCTTGGCTTTCTTGCCCGGGCGGCAAAGTATTTCCCACTTCATATTCTCCTTCTGTTCGAGAAGCAAAAACTCTATAAAGGTGCCGTTGTCCTCCTTTTCGCCATAGATCCTTGCGGGGATAACGCGGCTGTCGTTAAGTACCAGCAAGTCACCCTTTTTCAGCTTATCGCATAGATTATAGAAATGAAGATGCTCTGTGCTGCCGCTCTCACGGTCAAGGCACATCATCCTCGAAGCATTTCTCGGCTCGATGGGAGTCTGGGCGATAAGCTCCTCGGGGAGGTCATAATAAAAATCGGAACGCTTCATGTTATTCAGATCAAGCATAGTATTCTCCTGTACAGCAGGAGACCGGATGCTCTCCTGCGATATATTTACAAATTATTAAAAGTTTTTTTCTCTGCGCACTTGACATATCGATAATTATCTGATATGATATATTGCAAGAGATAGAGGCGCGGTCAAGATCAGTACCATTCTCCGACTTTATGTCACGGCACCAAAGCCTATGGGGAATGTGAAAGGCGCGACCGCCGAAGCGCAGGTGTTGGGAGCCTGCAGCTGACCGCTGCTTTAAGAGAGCCTCGGTTGTCATCATGCATTATGATGGAGTGCTATCGGCATAAAATCTTTTGTGTCAACATTCTTATTATATTGTATGATGAACAGGTTTTCAACCTGTTTTTTTATTATCTCTGTAAATTTTATGTTTTGTGCAATATAATTGCCTTATACTATTAAGTTTTGGCAAAAAGGCACATACGAACATCCAAAGAAAGGGAGTATTACAAATGAAGAAATTCAAGGTCGGCATCATTGGTGCTACGGGTATGGTAGGTCAGAGGTTCGCTCTGATCCTTGATAAGCACCCCTGGTTTGACGTTGTTGCGCTCGCCGCGTCTGCAAGGAGCGCCGGCAAGACATACAGAGAGGCAGCAGGCTCCAAGTGGAAGCTCAAGGATCCTATGCCCGAGTCTATGGCTGACATGGTGATCATGAACGCAGAGGAAGATGTTGAGAAGCTTGCTTCTATGGTAGACTTCTGCTTCTGTGCTGTTGATATGAAGAAGGATGAGATCCGTGCTCTGGAGGAGAAGTACGCTAAGGCTGAGTGCCCCATCGTCTCCAACAACTCCGCTCACAGATTTACGGATGACGTTCCTATGGTCATCCCCGAGATCAACCCCGAGCATATCGAGATCATCGCTGCTCAGAGAAAGCGTCTCGGCACGAAGAGAGGCTTCATCGCTGTCAAGTCCAACTGCTCGCTGCAGAGCTATGTTCCCGCTCTTGCTCCGCTTATGAAGGACTACAAGGTCACGAAGGCTCTGGTCTGCACGTATCAGGCTATTTCCGGTGCAGGCAGAACGTTTGAGACGATGCCCGAGATCATCGACAATGTTATCCCCTACATCGGCGGCGAGGAGGAGAAATCCGAGAAGGAGCCTCTGAAGATCTGGGGCAGCATCGAGGGCGACAAGATCGTTCCCGCAAGCGAGCCCTCCATCACGGCTCAGTGCCTGAGAGTTCCCGTTTCCGATGGTCATACGGCTGCTGTTTTCGTAAGCTTTGAAAAGAAGCCCTCTAAGGAAGAGATGCTCAAGGCCTGGAAGGAGTTTGCAGGCGTTCCTCAGGAGCTTGCTCTTCCCTCTGCTCCCAAGCAGTTCCTCAACTACTTTGAGGAGGATAACAGACCTCAGCCCAAGCTCGACAGAGATCTTGAAGGCGGTATGGCTGTTTCCATCGGCCGTCTGCGCGAGGATACGCAGTATGACTACAAGTTCGTTTGCCTGTCTCACAATACGCTGAGAGGCGCTGCCGGCGGTGCAGTCCTGCTTGCAGAGCTGCTTGCAGCAAAGGGCTATTTTGATTGATAAGAAAACTTATCATCACGTTTTTCCATAAAGGAGAATTATTATGAAGAATACGATCTTTACCGGTGCAGGCGTTGCTATCGCCACACCCTTCAATGAGGACGGCTCCGTTAACTATGAGGAACTGGGCAGGCTCATTGATTTCAACATCGACAACGGCACCGACGCTATCATCATCTGCGGCACCACAGGTGAAAGCGCTACCATGACCGACGAAGAGCACGTTGAGTGTATCAAGTATGCGATCGAGAAGACCGCTAAGAGGGTTCCAGTTATTGCCGGCACCGGCTCTAACGATACCGCTTATGCCATTCATCTATCCCAGGAGGCTGAGAAGCTGGGCGCTGACGCTCTGCTTCTCGTAACCCCCTATTACAACAAGTGCTCACAGGCAGGTCTTATCAAGCACTATCAGATGATCGCCGAGAGCGTTTCTCTCCCGATCATCGTTTACAGCGTATCATCCAGAACGGGCGTTAACATCACTCCCGAGACCTGCGTTGAGCTGGCTAAGATCCCCAATATCGTAGCTATCAAGGAAGCAAGCGGCAACATCAGCCAGATCGCACAGATCGCTGCTCTCTGCGGCGACGAACTGGATATATATTCCGGCAACGACGATCAGATCATCCCCATTATGGCTCTCGGTGCAAAGGGCGTTATCTCTGTGCTTTCAAACGTTATGCCTTTCGAGACTCACGAGATCGCAACTCTCTGCCTTGAAAACAACTATCCTCTTGCAAGAGAGAAGATGTTCAGGGTACAGAAGCTGGCAAAGGATCTTTTCTGCGACGTTAACCCCATTCCCGTTAAGCACGCTCTTAATGCTATGGGCTTCAAGGCAGGTCCCTGCAGGATGCCTCTTACCGAGCTCAGCGATCAGAACAAGGAGAAGCTCGAAGGTACAATGAGAGCTCTCGGCCTGATCAAGTGATCCGTATCGACTGACGGGGCGGCATAAGTCGCCCCGTTTTCATAACATAACGAAAGGATGTTAATTATGACCGATATAGTTATCTGCGGAGCCTGCGGAAAAATGGGCAGAGTCATCGCCGATATAATCAGCGGGCGCAGCGATTGCAGAGTTGTAGCCGGTATCGACAAGCTTGACGGAGGCGCTAAGTTCCCTATCTATCACAGCTTTTCGTCTCTGAAGGAAAAGCCCGATGTGATCATCGACTTCTCTCACCCATCTGTGCTTGACGAGATGCTGGATTATTGCCTTGCAAACGGCACAGCCGTTGTTGTTGCCACCACGGGCTACACCCAGGAACAGATCGAACAGATCAAAAAGGCTGCTGAGCAGATTCCTCTGTTCTTCACCTTTAATATGTCACTGGGCATCAATCTTATGGCGGAGCTTGCAAAGAAAGCGGTTTCAGTTCTCGGCGGGCAGTTCGATATTGAGATCGTTGAGAAGCATCACAACCAGAAGCTGGACGCTCCCAGCGGCACGGCTATCATGCTTGCCGACGCTATCAACAACGAGCTTGAAAAGCCCTATACATATGTTTACGACCGTCATTCAGTAAGGCAGAAGAGAAGCAAGACTGAGATCGGTATGCACTCCATCAGGGGCGGTACCATCGTGGGCGAACACGAGATAATTTTTGCCGGACGTGACGAGGTCATCACCCTCAAACACGAGGCACACTCCAAATCAGTATTTGCAGTAGGTGCTGTAAATGCAGCTGTATTCCTCAACGGTAAGCAGGCAGGGCTCTACGATATGAGCAGTATGCTTGCAGACAAGTGATCCTTTAAAACACAAGACCCGGAAGCTGATCTCAGCTTCCGGGTCGTTTTTTATGCCTGAGTGACGGCTTTTATTCTCTTAGGCTTGGGACGTTTTCTCAGTAGCTTATAGTTCTCTTTATAATGCTTGTAGACTCTGTCATATTCTGCATCTTCAAGAGGGATACCGCCGAAGCAAGTGCGCTCAAACAGCGAAGCTATCGGCTGTACATCGGCATTGTTATTGAGAACAGCATACTTGCAGATCATCGCAGGGGTGTAAGCCTCCAACGACTCCCCTCCTGCTTTGCCCAGGAGCTTTACCGTCCTGGCATACAATCTGACGATCCTTTCATCTCCCTTGACGAAATGCTGCCTGATCCTGAAAACGAGCTCAAGGATCCTGTCATACATTATAACGATGATCACAAACAGCACAACGAAAATGAACACCAGCGAGCGGTCGAGATAATCCCAGAGCCAAGCAAGGGCTCCGGTCCCCGCCTGAGAATAGTCGGCAGCATAGTCTGCAATAGTCGGGTCAAAATCCAGCCAGCCGGCACCGGGGATGAAGACCTCTACATAAGCGTGAGCGTGAGCATCACGGATAACAAGAGCACCGTCATCCTGAGTTTCATAGGCTGCAAAGCCCTCAACATACCTGGCCGGGAGGCCTACAAGCCTTGCCATTATAGCCATAGCCGTGGCATAGCTGGTGCAGACGCCTGTCTTGCCCTCAAAGAGGAAATAATCTATGGATTCATCTGGGGGAGTATAGCTGAGATCGTAAAGGAAACCGTTGCCGGAGAAGTAGTTGCACAGAGCATTTGCCTTCTGGAAATCCGAGGTACAGTCATTTGTGATCTCACGGGCCAGATCGTACATCCTGTCAGTATATTCGACGTTTCCTGTATAGTTCTGATATGCCTTTATATACTGATCAAGCAAGGAAGAATCGGTAAGATCACCGTTGTCCACAGCCTCAATAAGCATAGAATAATACTGCTCACCAGTCATACCCAGCTCAGAGGCAAAATATACATATTCCGGGGTCTGCGGATAATAGCTGACGGTATAGTCATAATCCCTGTCCACATTCTTGACCGAGATCTCACCGTCACCGTAGAGATAATAAGGATCTTCCAGAGCATCATCAAAGCGCTTTGCTATAACTGCCAACGGAGCAGGTACATAAGATGCTTTGAAGTCCTCATCATATACCCGGAAAGAATAAGCTTTCATCTCGGGCAGATCAAAGAGCTTGGGGTCAAGCCCGTATGAGGTGTATTTACCTGTTGCGGCTAAACCGGCAAGCTGTTCATAGAAGGTCTTGCGGTCAATGTTGACAGTGGAATAATAGCTGTAATCGGTATATTTTTCTGAAATGTTATCGTTATGCCAAATGTCATCATAGAAGGTGTCATATGACTGACGCTTTAGATAGTAGGTGTCAGTCAAATAATCCGACTCGGCATAGAACATTATCTGATTGGTATAGCTGGCGCCGTACCTTGCAGAGGATACTCTTGAATAAGTGCTGTAGTTTCCGGAGCTGTTATTCAGCGGTGTGATATCAAAGGCGTGAGAATCCTTTTCAAGCACTGATTTGACCTCGGGCTTCGGGAGTATCATTGCCAGCGCTCCCGCAAAGGAAACAAACAGCGCCACAGAGACAAGATAAGAGATGTCCCTCACCGGCTTGACCTTTGCCGAGATATGGTTCTGCCTCTCGTGGACAATTATCGCCAGAAATACTGTTATGATGAGCGTTACCTGAAAGCTGGTCATATTGTCTGCTCTTTTGGCGTAGATAACAAATGGGAACAGCAGGCAGAGCATCAACCCAAGGCTGCGGAAACGTATCCTGGTGAAGTAATATATAATGCTGACTAAGAAAAATCCCCCGAAGAGGTACACCAGCATAAAGTAGTAGATATTGAAGCCAGCAGTATCACGGTTCAGGTAGAACCAATCGGTAAAGGTAACAGAGGAATTCGACCATCCCCAGCGCATCAGGCGAGAGGCAAGGAACCCCACACCGCCAAGGACTGCAAGGTAAATGACAGTACCCAGGAACTTATGTTTCCTGAGGCGGTCAAAAAACAAAAACAGCACTACCGAAGCGGCGGCAAACAAAAAGGTATAGAGCCACCTCTGCTCATAGAAATAGCACTGCACGACCAAAAAGGCGATGATGCTCGCCAGGAGCACAGGCATACCCGACCTGCTCAGAAATTCAATTGTCTTCTTTTTGATCTTTTCCATAAAATGTATGCATCCCAAATCAATTAACGTGCTTGAATTCAAATTCCTCCGAGCAGGTCCAGACATCACCGAAGCTGCGGTCAAAGCCGCTGTTCATCCCGACGATATAGACCACGTTCCGATAGGCTCGCAGCTCTTCGGCAAGTTGAGTATCCTTGCTCTCGATCGTTGTAAAACAGAGAGAAGTCCCCTTTTTGACAGCATCCTTCGGGAGCCTGTCCGTGGGGCTGCAGGGAGTAAGCTCGGCAAGATCCTCCGCAAGAAGATCAACATCACCGAGAGTTTTTATAGGCATAACACGCCATTTACCTATATAATAGTAAAAATCGGTCTCAAGCCCCTGCTGAGTAAGCATTGCCAGCATTGCGAGTGCTCCCTCGATGATAACATCAGCCTTCTGACAGCTGTAATCCTTCATATCAGGGAGTATTGGAATATCAAGAATGAATATCTGGCTTGTAACAGACAGCTTCTCATCCAGCCTGACCATATAGATGCTGCGCTTTGACGAGAGCTTCCAGTTGATCTTTTTAATGGGGTCTCCGGGATTGTAGACACGGTGCTCATATCCGGGTGTGCCGGTGGAGCCCACAGCGGTCTCGGAGGTCTCCTCCTCGTTGTCGTCAAAACCGGTGTTATCGGTCGCCGTTCTGATGACCTCAGCCTGCGTACCGGTATCGTGGACGCGGGGCATAATCTTGGTGTTGATAAGCGTGTTCTCCTCCGGCAGAGGGATAGGCTTGTGCCAAAGCCCCAGGAAGTCAACGATCTCGAGGCGCGACAGACGTATAAACGACTTGCCCGAATGATCGGCAGTAAACACGATAGGCACCACAATGCTGTCCTGCCCGGGAGGGATCGAGAAACGGAGCCCCGAATTCTCCTTGGGCGAGAACTGCTGAGAGGTCTCAAGCTCAAGCTCTATGATTGGCGAGGGCAATCGGCTCAGTTTGCGAACGCTTACCTTGACCTCTACCTCATCGCCTTTAGCCAACAGCTTATGCTTGCAGTCGATGCTGATCTCCAGCCGCTTGCTGAAAAAGTTTCGGTAGAAGACCGAAACTATCAGCGCGACCAGCAGGATCACAGCGATCAGCACTCCGCCGCTGCCGTCGATCATAACAGCCATCAGTATGGCTATGGCAACGCAGAGAACATATCCAAAGATATCCTTCATATCAGTTACCGCCATCGGTCGGAGCAGGAACGGTAAGTGCGATCTGCTCGAGCGCCTCCTCATTGGATTCAAACGCCGATTTGCCCTTGGGCGAGAGCATTAGCCTGTGTGCAAGAACACAGGTCATAACAGCCTTGACATCATCGGGAACAACGTAATCTCTTCCCTTGACATATGCATAAGCCTTTGATGCTTTCAGCAGGGAAATACTCCCTCGCGGAGAAACGCCCAGCTTGACGTACTCAGAATTCCTGGTGGCGGTGACAAGATCGAGCATATATTTCTTGATAGCAGGTACAGCCCTGACCTTTGCAGCCTCAGCGATCATATCCTTAACATCCTCGGTGGTCATAACTGCGTCTATGGAGACAAGCTCTTCCCTGCCGGTCTCGGCCCGCTCGATGATCTCCAGCTCCTCTTCAAGAGTCGGATATCCCATGGATATCTTCATCAGGAACCTGTCCATCTGAGCCTCTGGAAGGTGATAGGTACCGTAGGTCTCAACGGGGTTCTGTGTCGCCAGCACCATAAAGGGTGCAGGAAGATCGAAGGTCCTGCCGTCGAGAGAGATCTGATGCTCCTCCATTACCTCAAGCAGACTTGACTGGGATTTGGGCGAGGCGCGGTTGATCTCATCCGCAAGCATAAAATTGCACATAGCGGCGCCCTGCTTGTATTCAAGCTCACGGGTCTCGGGATTGATCATCGAAAAGCCGACGATATCCGAGGGCATGATATCGGGAGTGAGCTGGATACGGTTGAATTTACCTTCGACCGATCTTGCCAGAGCCGATACCAGCTTGGTCTTTCCGACACCGGGGACATCCTCTATAAGAACGTGACCGCCGCAAAGCATAGCAGCCAGTACCTTCTCAATAGAGTCCCTCTTTCCTACTATAAGTTTCTCGATATTGCTTATAAGTATCTCCGTTTTATTGGGCATATTCATCAATCCTTCCTTGTGTGAGGCAGACAGTATTGCTGTATTGTTCCTTTATCTATATTATACCTTAAAAAACCAATAATGTCAAATACATAAATTGAATACTGCTATAACCGTCACGCATAGCAAAAGCTCCCGACCAAGAAGCTCGGGAGCTTTGAAGCTTGTTAATGGATATCACTGTATAGCCCGATATAGAGCTTGGCTGATTTCTTCCAGCTGAAATCTTCCTTCATAGCCAGATCGACCAGCTTCTTCCAGCGCTTCTTATCGTCGTAATATGCTCTTGCTCTGGTGCAGGCATCAAGCATATCATGAGCGTTGTAGGTCTTGAAGGTGAAGCCGTTGCCACCCTCATCGCCCGCATCGTGGATGGAATCACGCAGGCCGCCTGTCTCTCTTACTATCGGGATAGTACCGTAGCGCAGAGCTATCATCTGAGCAAGACCGCAGGGTTCGCTCTGAGAAGGCATCAGGAACATATCCGCACCTGCATAGATTCTCTTGGAAAGCTCGGGAACAAAGCCGAGGGTGAGGCCTACTCTGTCGGGATAGCGGTAATGCATCTCGGAGAAGAAGTCCTCGTAGATCTTCTCGCCGGAGCCCAAGATAGCGAACTTATAGCCCAGCCTGATGATATCCTCGAACACATACTTGATAAGGTCGAGACCCTTGTGGGAAACGAACCTGGTAACAATGCCGATGATCGGCTCGTCGCCGGGAGCCATTCCCAGTTCTTCAAGCAGCTTTGCCTTGCAGACAGCCTTGCCCGCCTTGCTCTTGGTGGAGTAATTCTTCGGCAGGTTGGGGTCTGTGGCAGGATCGTAGACCTTCTGGTCAATGCCGTTCAGGAAGCCGCAGAGCTTGTACTGCTTGTGCACGAGTATCCTGTCAAGGCCGTGAGAGTACCAGGGATCAAGTATCTC
The DNA here is from genome assembly GCA_017542125.1 of Ruminococcus sp. Taxonomy (GTDB): domain Bacteria; phylum Bacillota; class Clostridia; order Oscillospirales; family Ruminococcaceae; genus FB2012. Next base: position 110,938 of record JAFXXU010000058.1, on the reverse strand, counting down.
CCAGGCGTAGCTGGGTGAAACGGTAGTGATCTTGTCCGACACCTCGATAGCTGCCTTCATAAAGTTAACATCGCCGTCATAGGAAAGCAGATCGGTATGATAGAGGGGTATTCCCATAAGATCATTGATCAGCTCAAGACCGTACTGCCCCTGGTACTGAATGTTATGGATGGTGAACACCGTCTTGATATCCTCATAGCCCGACTGATAGCGGTAGAAGATATCGTAGTAAACGGGAACAAGAGCGGTCTGCCAGTCATTGGCGTTGATGACATTGGGCTTGAAGTCGATATAATGGAGCAGCTCCAGCACCGCGCGGGAGAAGAAAATAAATCTCTCGGCATCGTCATAGAAACCGTAAAGACCGTTCCTGGCGAAATAGTACTCATTATCGAGCAGATAATAGGTAACGCCGTTGGCGTGGCCCTCAAACACTCCGCAGTACTGGTTCCTCCATGCTACGGGGACGGTAAAATTGGTAAGATATGTGAGCTCATCCTTGAGCTCCTGCCTGATCTGGCTGTAATAAGGGATGACAACGCGGCAGTCGTGACCCTCGGCATTGATAGCCGCAGGGAGAGAGCCTGCTACATCGGCAAGTCCGCCTGATGCTACATAAGGCAGAGCCTCGCTGGCAGTGTAAAGAATATTCATGCACAAACCTTCTTTCTTTATTAAGATAACAGGGGAAGCAATGCCAGACAAAGCTTCCCCGAATGATCGTTTATACGGAAGCTCCCTTGCCTACGAACATAGGATAGCTGGGTGCGCCGTTGAGGATGTGGTTCTCACCGATATTGACGTTCTTATCGGTGATGAGGTAGTTGACCTCGCTCTTTGCGCCTACAACAGTACCCTGCATCAGGATGCTGTTCTTGACCTTAGCGCCCTTGGCGATCTTAACGCCTCTGAACAGTACGGAGTTCTCCACCTCGCCCTCGATGATACAGCCGTCGGCTACGAGAGAGTTGGTCACCTTGCTGTCAAGGTCGTACTTAACGGGAGCATTGTCTCTTACCTTGGTATAAATAGCCCTCTTGGGCAGGAAGAGCTTCTTGGCGTTCTCGGGATCAAGCAGCTCCTGATTAGCCTTCAGGTAGGTAGATACGCTGTTGATCTTGGAGAAGTAGTTATTGTACTCATAAGCCATGATCTTCAGCTCATTGCACTTGCCCTGGAGAACATCGGTCTCAAAGCTTACGTTTCCTCTTGCCATAGCATCGGTGACCATATCAATGAGGAACTGCTTGCTCATAACGAAGATGTTGAGGCTGAGAGTGCAGGTGCCGCTGATGTCAGGGCGGATAAGCACAGACCTTACCTTGCCGTTCTCATCGGTTGAGAGAACAGTGGAGCCGTTGATGACCTCGGGGTCGTAAACGCCGGTATGAGCCACTACGGTGATATCTGCGCCGCTTTCAACGTGCTGAGCCACGATAGGCTTAAAGTCCATATTGGTAACGGTATCACAGTCGGAGAGGACTACATAGTCAACGAGAGCGTGCTTAATAAAGCTCATAGCACCGTAGAGAGCCTCGATACGGCCTCTGTAAAGGTTAGAGGAAACATTGCCGAAAGGAGGCAGGATAAACAAACCGCCCTTCTTCCTGGAAAGATCCCATTCTCTGCCGGAGCCAAGATGATCCAGCAGCGACTGATAATTGCTCTTGGTTATAACACCGACATTAGTGATGCCGCTGTTGACCATATTTGAGAGGGGGAAGTCGATCAGGCGGTAACGTCCGCCGAAGAGGATCGATCCCATAGTTCTGTTCTTAGTAAGATCGCCTACGGTCATATCGTGCATATTGGCAAACACGAGACCGAGTACATTTCCCATATTTACGTCCACTTTAAGCTACCCCTTTCTTACATATCTTCCGAAATAATTGCCTTAGGAGCAACTACCGCACCGGCCGAGATGTTGATGTTATGACCTACGACTGCAACGCCCCAGGTGTCCTTGTCGCTGATGTTCTCGGGTCTTGCACCGATCTGAGCACCCTCACCGATAACGGAATTCTCACCGACAATGGCATATTCCACCTTTGCGCCCTTCTTGACAACGCAGCCGGGCATAAGAATCGAGTCGTAGATGACTGCGCCCTCCTCAACGGTAACGCCGTCGGAGATCATAGAGAACTCAATGGAGCCGTCTATCGAGCAGCCCTCGGTGACCATGGAATTCTGTACCATAGCGTGGCTGCCTATATACTGCGGAGCCATTACGGGGTTTCTGGAATAGATCTTCCAGGCAGGATCGTAGAGGTCTATCGGGATATTGGGATTGATAAGATCCATGTTTGCCTCCCAGAGGGAGTCGATGGTTCCTACATCCTTCCAATAGCCGTCGAAGCGGTAAGCTACCAGCTTTTCGCCTGCTTCTCTCATATCGGGGATGATATTCTTTCCGAAGTCCTTGCTGGCTTCCTTGTCGTTCTCGTTAGCGATCAGATAAGCCTTGAGCTTCGACCAGGTGAATATGTAGATACCCATTGAAGCAAGGGTCGAGCGGGGGTTCTTCGGCTTTTCCTCGAAGTCGATGATATTATCGTCGGCATCGGTGATCATAATACCGAAGCGGGATGCTTCCTCCTTGGGAACATCAAGCACCGCAATAGTGGCGGCGGCCTGCTTGTTCTTGTGGTATGTGAGCATCTTGTTGTAATCCATCTTATAGATGTGGTCGCCGGAGAGGACTACAACGTACTCGGGATCGTATCTCTCGATAAAGTTGATGTTCTGATAGATAGCGTTAGCGGTACCGGAATACCAGCTGGCACCCGAAGCCTTCTCGTAAGGAGGCAGAACGTGAACTCCGCCGTGGATACGGTCGAGATCCCAGGGCTGACCGTTTCCGATATACTCATTGAGAACGAGAGGCTGATACTGTGTCAGCACTCCGACAGTGTCGATACCCGAATTGATACAGTTCGACAGAGGGAAATCAATGATCCTGTACTTTGCGCCGAAAGGCACTGCGGGCTTTGCAACAGTCTGAGTCAGAGCGTAAAGTCTGCTGCCCTGACCGCCTGCAAGAAGCATAGCCACACATTCTTTTTTGTTGAACATAATAATTCACCCACCATATCATAATATTATTGAATTAACTGATCCATATAACGCTCCGCAGGGTGCGGAGAACGTTTACTTATTCTTGGGAGCCGCTTTCTTCTTGGCGGCAGGCTTCTTGGCTGCTGATTTCTTTGCAGCACCGCTCTCAGCCTTGGGCTCTGCCTTCTTGCGCTGAGCCTTCTTCTTTATCTTGAAATACATTACCGAGAAGGGCGGTATATCAATGCAGATCGAATGCTCAAGACCGTGCATGCCCACATTCAGCGACTTAACGGAGCCGTTTGTCATCGGTGAACCGTCGGGCGAGGAGGAATTGAATACCTCGGTATAAGTCCCCTCATAAGGAACACCGAAGCAGTAGCTCGTCCTGCCCACGGGAACGAAGTTGCAGACTGCGATTACCTCGTTGCCCTTTCTGTCGAAGCGGCGGAAGATGATGATCGACTGCTTGTAATCGTCGTTGGAGATCCAGCTGAAGCCCTCCCAGGAGAAGTCGTTCTGCCACATCGGGGGATTTTCAACATAGAACTTGTTGAGGTTCTTTACGAACTTCTGGTAGTTTCTGTGGTTCTCGTACTCCTCGACCATAAACCACTCCAGGCCGTTCTCGTAATCCCACTCTCTGAACTGAGCGAACTCGGAGCCCATAAAGAGCAGCTTCTTGCCGGGATGAGCCATCATATAGGCCATAAAGAGTCTTGCCTGAGCGAACTTCTGATCCACATCGCCGCCGTACATCTTGTTGACCAGCGAAGCCTTTCCGTGAACGACCTCATCGTGAGAGATGGGAAGAATGAAGTTCTCCGAGAATGCATAGAAGAACGAGAAGGTCAGCATATCGTGGTGGAATGCCCTGTGGATGGGATCCATCGCCATATATTTGAGCATATCGTTCATCCAGCCCATGTTCCACTTGAAGTTGAACCCGAGGCCGCCGTCGCTGGTAGGCTTTGTTACCATCGGCCATGCGGTGGATTCCTCAGCGATCATAAGGGTCTGAGGATTTCTTCTGAACACAGCCTCATTGAGCTTCTTGAGGAAATCTATCGCCTCAAGGTTCTCGTGACCGCCGTAAACATTGGGGGTCCACTCACCGTCACGCCTATCGTAGTCAAGGTAGAGCATTGAAGCCACAGCGTCAACTCTCAGCCCGTCGATATGGAACTTCTCGATCCAGTAAAGCGCGTTGGAGATAAGGAAGCTCCTTACCTCACCTCTGCCGTAATCGAATACTCTGGTGCCCCAGGCGAGATGATCACGCTTTCTGGGATCGGTGTACTCGTAAGCGGGACCGCCGTCAAACTCAAAGAGGCCTGCGGCATCTCTGGGGAAATGAGCGGGTACCCAGTCAAGGATGATCGCTATCCCCGCCTCGTGGAACATATCCACCATCTTCATGAACTCCTCGGGAGTTCCGAATCGAGAGGTGGGAGCATAGTAGCCTATTCCCTGATAACCCCAGGAGCCGTCGAAGGGGAATTCCGCCAGCGGCATGAGCTCGATGTGGGTGTAGTTCATTTCTTTGAGATAAGGGATTATCTCAGATGCAAAACCGGTATAGCTGTAGTACTTACCGGTGGTGCAGCACTTCCAGGAATTGAGATGGACCTCATAGATGTTCATCGGGGCGTTGTAGATATCCTTCTTGGCTTTATCGTCCTGCCATTTCTTGTCCTTCCACTTATAGCAGTTGATATCGAATATCTTCGAGCCGGTACCCGGGGCGACCTCCATATGAGTGCCGTAGGGATCGGCCTTAAGCCTTGTAACACCGTCGCAGCCGGTTATGGAGTACTTATATGTATCAAAGGTCTTCAGGCCTTCGATAAAGACCTCCCATATTCCGGAATCCGCCAGCGGCTCGCAGACATTGGCGTAGCCGTTCCAATCATTGAAATCACCGACGACCGAGACAGCCTTGGCGTTCTGAGCCCACACTCTGAAAAAGTGACCGCTCTTGCCGTTCTTCTCCCCCTGATGGCAGCCGAGGAAATCATAGGTCATATGATTGGTGCCCTGATGGAACAGATAGATCGGAGCCTGATAGCTCTCGGGAATATCATTTATCATCTGATTACCTCCTGTTCAGACGTAAGGACATAGTTTGCCCGAAATTATTATTCCACAATTTTATTTTATACTATAATGAAAAAAATTTCAATACTTTTAGGCATTATTTTCACTATGTTACATATTTCAACCGAAGATTTTGTGTATTCTGACGGATGTTTTAAACCTCAGATGTCATTATCCGTGTTTTTAAATGCTACTCCGAACACAGCGATTGATATATCGTCTCTGCGGCCTCCTTCGGAGCATTCCATTGCCAGCTCTCCCATCTTCTGAGCCAGCACCTTGGGAGACACTCCGCTGGTAGCCTCCAGTGCATTTCTGACTGTTTCCTCGGATACTCCGTCGGAAGTCATAATGACTGTATCACCGTCAAACAGTTTGAACGAGAACTCATCGGGAGCACATCCGCCGATCATACCCACAGGCATAGAATCCCCGCAGAAGCGTTTAACGGAGCCGTCACGGTAAAGATATGTGGGAGCAGCCCCCGCTTTAAGCAGCTCTGCCGCTCCGGAACAGAGATCGAATCGGAGTATGTCCAGCGTGGCAAAGGATTCATCCCACCCCTTTACTCTAAGCACAGAGTTTATCAGCCTGTGAGCCGATCTCATAGAGGCTCCGGCTGTCAGCAGCTTAGAGGCGAGGCTTACGGCAAACATTGAATCCAGCCTGGCTCGCTTTCCGGTACCCATCCCGTCAGAGAGCACCGCAAAGCATTCGCAGGAGGATGCTTTTACAAAGCTGTATGTATCCCCGGAATAACCGTTCTCTGTGGAGGATGCGGAGAAGCTGCCGCTTGTGACAGTATAGGCCGGAAGCTCAGAGAATAACAGCCTGGTGAGCCTGTCCGATACGGAAACAGAGGGCAGGTCAAAGAAGCAATCGCAGATATCCGAGACCATCACCGCAAGCTGCATCGGCTCTGCAGCAACTCCGGATGACAGCAGCACTTCAATATGGCGAAAACCGGCCTCATCAAGATATACACAGGCTGCCGCACCTTTGCAGCCGAGGCGTGAGAAAGCGTCCCTTACCCTTTCGGAAAGGACCTTGTCAACGCTGCGTATCTGCCCTACACGACATGACAGATCGGAGAGGATATCCTCTGTTACGCAAAGCTGTTCCGAGACAAGAGAGCGCATCTCGGCGATATGCAGCTGCGCTGCCCTGCCGTCAACGTAAGACTTATAGGCATAGTTGAAGCTGTCCGAGACAAGCTCAGGGAACCTGCATCCGGGGAAAGACCTGCGGACATCGTCGTCGGAGAGGCCGCTGTAGCTTAGAGTCTGCTTTTCGAGCCGCTGAAAGCCCTCGGCTGAGGCAGGAGCACTGCGGTGGCAAATACAGCAGTATTCGCAGGAACGGCACATACAATCAAACACAGTTTCGGAGAGCGGAGCCTGCTTGAGCTTTTTATCCATCGCCGCCGAAACCAGAGCAAGCTGCTGCCTGATCTCACCGAGGGATGAGGCGGCAAATCTCAGGCGGGATGCAGTCGCCCTGCTGATCGTGTCCGAAGCATCCCTGCCGCCGAAGAGCTTTTCGGAAGCACGCCTGAGCGCTCCGCTGGGTATTGCTGCAAAGGCAATAGAACCCAGCGAAGCATCGATAAACATCTTTACGGAATCAGAGCCCCCGACGGTAGCTAATCCGACGGCACAGACCGCCAGAAACGAAACAGAAAGGGCAAGCACCCCCAGTTCGGCAAAAGCACCGCAGACCAGTCCGGCAGTCGCAAGCAGCATAGTATTTACAGCCAGAGAGGGATCACCGATCAGCACGGCAAGAGCAGTAAGGGCTCCCACAGCAGCTCCGCCGGAGGATCCGGATCTTCTTGCGAGGATCAGCAGAACAGTGCAGCCAATCACTCGTCCGGGGTTGAAGAAGAGGTCGAAGGATGCCAACAGAGAGATAACTGTCACAAATATAACTGAAGCATGTACGGAGTTCTTACCTCCCAGAGAGAGCATCCGGGTCAGCGACAGCTCGTTCTGCAGTGTTTTGCAGGAAAATACAAAACAGCCTGTCATCACAGAGCCTATGGCTCCTATAATAACTGCCCGGCTGCTGACAGGTGCAGCTGCCGAAACGGCAAAGTTGAATATAAGCAGCACTCCGCTGCACACCGAAGCGGTGAATGCAGGGCTGTCCTTAAATGAGCTGTGTGAGAATGCAAACATAATGACCGAGATTACAAGTATGGAGCATAACTGAACAAGCCCCTCGGTAAAGGAACAGAACAGCAGATAATACAAAGTGCTGCCGATAAATACCGCCGGCGAAGCTGAGGGCAGTATCGCGGCCAAGCCGGCACATACAAAGGAATGATATGCCCCGATATGCCCTGCAGAAGCAGCAAAGGACAGCAATGCGGCGGCTGCCTGACGAAAAGCAGGCTCGTCCTTCACGGAAACGTGTGACAAGTCAAAAGACTTTATATTCATCTTGATCTTCCCCTTTGAAATGTGATTTAATGTCACTGTATATCATACCAAAGGTGAAGCGAATAATCTGTCGTAAACAGAGGGCTGAACAGCGTTTCTGCCAGGGCAGCAAAAGAGCCTCGTCTGATTTCAGCGAGACCTTTGTAAAGTATATTTACTTTATATCAAACCTTAGGCCGGAGCGCTTTTGCAAAGGCAATGAACTGGTCCATCGAAAGCTGCTCCGGCCTGATATTGGAAGCAAGGCCGCATTCCTCGATCGCAGACAGAACGGCTGCCTTATCAACCGATAACCCTGAGGCCGTGGAATTGGCAAGCGTCTTTCTTCTCTGTGAGAATGCAGCACGGACTACTCTGAAAAAGAAAGCCTCGTCCGCAACACCCTCCGGGGTCTTGTCCTTGATATTGAACCGCACCACGCAGCTGTCAACATTCGGAGCCGGCATAAAGCTGCCTCTGGAAACATTGAAAAGGATCTCCGGCTCGGAGAAGTAGTTCACCGCAACGGTCACGGCTCCCATATCCCTTGAACCCATTTTTGCGCAGAGACGCGCCCCCGCCTCCTTCTGCACCATGACCGTGACAGACCGTATCGGCAGACGCTTTTCCAGCAGCATCATTATTATGGGCGAGGTGATATAATAGGGCAGATTGGCACAGACAGCGACCTCCAGTCCTGAAAACTCTTCATCAATGAGCGTTTTCAGATCGACGTCCATAACATCTGCATTTATGACCTTGACATTGTCATAGTCGGAAAGAGTCTCCTCCAGCACGGGGATGAGGCGCTCGTCTATCTCTATGGCCACCACCTTGTCGGCTCTTTTGGCGAGCTCACAGGTAAGGACGCCTATTCCCGTCCCGATCTCAATGATCCCGAAGCCTTTACCGGCATTCCCAAGCTCGGCTATACGGGGACAGACAGAGGGGTTGATCAGGAAATTCTGCCCGAGAGCCTTTGAAAAAGTAAAGCCGTGTCTGCCGAGTATATCCTTGATAACTCCGATATTAGAAAGCTCCGACATACGAGCACCGTCCTTTCGGGTTTAATTATAGCATTTTAGAGTGCGATATGTCAAGTTTTGCCGGTATCTTTGATGAATAATACACCGAGCCGCGGGGATACTTATCTCAAAAGGTATTTCCCGGGAAACAGGAAAGGAGGGATATATATGCTTGTAAACTATTCAAGAGGCGGCGATCTTCCCCCGCTTATGAGAAATTCGCTGCTTCAGGACAGCAATGCAGCGGCTGGCTTCAATTCGCTGAGAGCCGAGAGGCAGCAGCAGGTCTGTCAGAGATGCGGCAGGATGAGCTCCGGCGAACAGATAGACGACTTCATCCGGCAGACCGATTGCTTCATCTCCGATGACATCATCCGCTCGGAGCTTACATCCGGCAGCTCCCTTTGCCTCTGAGCCGTGCTTCGTTAATATGCCCAAGAACGCCCTGCTTCGTTAATAAAAGTTTTATATTATTTTGTGTTGAAAATTCACAGGAAATATAGTAAAATATTAGATGTAATGATACTGATATTTCAGGGAGGGGAAAAGCATGGCAAAGGCTGTATTCTCGTTGCAGACCTTATCTTCCCGTACCTGTAAGGCTTGCTTTTCTGCGCTCTGTTTTTCAGTATGCTATCTCAATTGCCGTTAACTGCAACTACCCTGTTGCAGTTTTATTTTTGTTTGAAACGGAGGAAGACAAATGAAAAAGGTTGCAGTCATCATGGGTTCGGACAGCGATCTGCCCGTGGTTTCCAAGGCTGTTGCCGAGCTTAAAGCCTATGGCGTGCCTTATGAGTGCCATGTTATGAGCGCTCACAGGACTCCCGCTCTTGCGAGTGAGTTCGCTGCATCTGCCAAGGATAAGGGCTTCGGCGTTATCATCTGCGCTGCGGGAATGGCAGCACATCTTGCTGGAGTTATTGCCGGGCATACTACCCTGCCCGTTATCGGGATCCCCTGCAAGTCATCCAATCTCGACGGTCTCGATGCACTGCTGGCAACTGTCATGATGCCCTCCGGTATCCCTGTTGCAACGGTAGCTATCGACGGTGCCAAGAACGCCGCTATCCTGGCGATACAGATCCTTGCTCTTTCGGATGAGGGCCTTGCTGTCAAGCTCGAAGCTGCTAAGCAGGATATGATCGACGGCGTCATCGCAAAGGACAAGGCGCTCCAGGAAAAGCTTGAAAACATCTGACAGTCAAAAAACAAACTTACATATAACGGAGGAAATGAAAATGGAAAACATCACCAAGGGCGCTCAGCTCTACGAAGGAAAGGCTAAGAAGGTTTACGCTACCAACGATCCCGATCTCGTTATCGTTGATTACAAGGACGATGCTACCGCATTCAACGGCGTCAAGAAGGGCACCATCCGCGGCAAGGGCGTCATCAACAATAAGATGACCAACTTTATGTTCAAGAAGCTGGAGGCTGCCGGCGTTCCCACTCACCTTGTTGAGGAGCTCTCCGACAGAGAGACCCTTGTCAAGAAGGTCTCCATCGTTCCCCTTGAGGTCATCATCAGAAACGTAGCCGCCGGCTCTTTCTCCAAGAGAATGGGCGTTGAGGAAGGCAAGCAGCTGCTCTGCCCCATCCTTGAGTTCAGCTACAAGAACGACGATCTGGGCGATCCCTTTATCAATGACTATTATGCACTTGCTCTCGGCCTCTGCACCAAGGAAGAGCTGGATACCATTGCCAAGTATGCCTTCAAGGTAAACGAGTTTATGGTAGACTTCTTCAAGAGCTGCGGCGTTGACCTCATCGACTTCAAGATCGAGTTCGGCAAGACCTCCGACGGCACTATCATCCTGGCTGATGAGATCAGCCCCGATACCTGCCGTTTCTGGGACAGCAAGACCCACGAGAAGCTGGACAAGGACCGTTTCCGCAGAGACCTGGGCAATGTTGAAGAGGCTTATCAGGAAATGATGAAGCGCATCGGTCTCAACTGATCGACAGAGCAACAGATCAGATGTTCAAGAAATGTAAGAGCTGTACTCCCACAGGGATAATGCGGCATCTCAATGCCGGTGAGACCGTCTTTCTCGTCGTTACCGACAAGGACAACGGCAGACTTCGCATTGAGAGCTACAGGTTTGAGCCCTCAACGCGGATGAAAAGCGGCAAGGTGCTTGTAGCAAAGTGGGTGTACTCCAAGGACTCTGTCCCCGACGACGATACCTTTACTGCCGGGATGTGCTATGCCGGGGATCTAGGCACCTGGCTCCGCCTTGCAGAGGAATACGGCCGCAGATGTGTCCCTGGCATTGAAAAGTCTTATAAGGATCATTTCGAGTGGTATCTCACCGGGGTGCACTTCTTTGACGAATCAAAGAAGATAAATGCAGAATATGAGCTGTTCTGTTCCGATGATCAGGAGGGCTTCTGCAGCGGGATCGAAGAAGAATTTGCACGTTACTATTTTGAAAAATATGTAAGTTCCCATAAATGAGCGAAAGGATAGGATAGAATGAAGAGTTTTTCCGATAGCTACAAGGCTGCGGGCGTTGACGTTACCGCGGGATACAAGGCAGTTGAGCTGATGAAGCAGCACGTTGCCAGAACAATGACAAGCGGCGTACTCAGCGGGATCGGCGGCTTCGGCGGTCTGTACGAGCTTGACCTTACGGGCATTTCCAAGCCTGTCCTCGTTTCCGGCACCGACGGTGTCGGCACAAAGATCAAGATCGCATTCACAATGGACAAGCACGATACTGTCGGCATCGACTGCGTTGCTATGTGCGTGAACGATATAATCTGCTGCGGCGCCAAGCCTCAGTTCTTCCTTGACTATATCGCCTGCGGAAAGAACATCCCCGAGAAGATAGCCAGCATCGTTTCCGGCGTGGCTGACGGCTGTGTACAGGCAGGCTGCGCACTTATCGGCGGTGAGACTGCCGAGCATCCGGGTCTTATGCCCGATGAGGAGTACGACCTTGCAGGCTTCGCAGTAGGTGTTGTTGACAAGGACAAGATCATCAAGCCCGACACCCAGAAAGCGGGAGATGTTCTTATCGCTATCAAGTCCAGCGGCGTTCATTCCAACGGCTTCTCGCTGGTAAGAAAGGTATTTACCGTTAACGAGCAGAACCTGGCAAGGCATTACAGCGAGCTGGGCAAGACCCTCGGTGAGGCCCTGCTGACCCCCACAAGGATCTATGTCAAGGCTATTATGGAGCTTATGAGCAAGGTGACTGTTAAATCAGTTTCACATATCACCGGCGGCGGCTTCTATGAGAACATCCCGAGATCTCTTCCCGACGGCATCTCTGCCAAAATCGAGAGGAATGCAGTTCAGGTGCTGCCTATCTTTGATCTGATCGCCAAGACCGGCAGCATTCCCGAAAGAGATATGTTCAATACTTTCAATATGGGTGTAGGAATGATCGTATGCGTTGACAAGGCAGATGCCGATAAGGCTGTTGCCGCACTTAACGCAGCAAGCGAAGAGGCATATGTTCTCGGAGAGCTCGTTGACAGCGATGAGGGAGTTATCATCTGCTGATACTATGTTCACAAGGAGGGAAAGACTTGTTTTTCCCTCCTTATTTTGACATAAAGCATTATAGGGTGAAGCTATGCAGATAAAGAATGAAAAGCTGAAAAGCTTTCTAAGGCGCAAGGGCGCCTACATAGCAGGGGGACTTATACTCGGCGGCATCGTGGCGCTGGCGATCATAGGCAAGAATTCCGGCGGTTCTTCCGATGTCTTATACCGCTATGCTGAGGATAAAGCCGAGAAGGAATACTCAAGAGCCTCAGAGGAAATGCGTTCTCCCCTTGACTCCGAAGCGACCGAGAAGCTCTATGCAGAGGTGTTCGGCATAGATACAGAGCATCTGAAATACGAGCTGGATATCTGCGGGATCGACGGAGAGAATTTCTTCTACCGCATCTACTTTGACAGGGACCTCCCAGCCGATATCGTTCAGCAGTTCTCGGCAGAGATCGAGAAGAAATGCGGCAAGCTCGCCGAGGATAATTACTACGGTCACATCGACATTCAGGCACTGCCGGAGGAGAGGACAGTCACGGTATACCTTGACTTGGGCAGCAGCTATGAGATGAAGGCGATCAACGGCATCTGCCGGGCAGCCAATGAGTTTGAAGGAATAACAAAGGTCACCATCAATGAATTCACTGACGATCTCGCAGACCTGTATGATATAAAAGAGGCCGCGAAGGAGTATTTCAGCGAGCTGCTGACCTATTACCCCATCGAAGTCGAGTCTTTCTCGGACGTATTCGAGATACGGGTCATGTTCAAGGAGAAGCCCACGGAAGAAACAGTATTGAGCATAAGGAATGAAGCGGGGACCTACCTGAACAGCAACGGCTCAAAGGCTACCATCAGCCGTGATACAAAGGATGAAAACACAGTCTGCATCTTCTGCGACAGTAAGGCGATCACCACACTGCTAAGTCAGGATATGTATTTCCTGGTGGAAGAAACCTGTTGGATACTTAATGAAAAGATCACAGGTATAGATAAGGTCGTCATCAGGGAATGGCAGACCGGGACATAAGGAGAATCAATATGAAGAATATAATCGTGCTGGTTTCGGGCGGCGGAACAAACCTCCAGGCTCTGATCGACGCAGAAAAGCGCGGAGAGATAAAAGGCGGCAGGATCACCTGCGTAATATCCTCAAAGCCGGACGCTTACGCTCTGGAAAGAGCTAAGAATGCCGGCATCAAGACCCGTGTGCTGGTCAGAAAGGATTATGCCGACATTGCGGCTTACTCCAAGGCTATGAAGGAAGCTCTCACCGAGGAAAAAGCCGATCTGGTAGTCTATGCGGGCTTTATGACCATACTGGATGAGCAGGTCTGCAAGGCATTCCCCTACAAGATGATAAATGTTCACCCTGCGCTGATACCCAGCTTCTGCGGCAAGGGCTTTTACGGTCTGCACGTACACGAGGCTGCACTGGCAAAGGGCGTGAAGGTCTCGGGTGCTACGGTGCATTTCGTCACCGAGGAATGTGACGGAGGCCCGATCATTCTCCAGGGTACGGTGGCGGTCGATAACGACGATACTCCTGAAACTCTCCAGAGACGCATAATGGAAAACGTTGAGTGGAAGCTGCTCCCGAAGGCAGTATCCCTGTTCTGCGAGGACAGGATAACCGTTAAGGACGGCAGGGCTTACGTGGACTGAGGGATAGGACAATGTGTATTATATGCGACCGCATTGAAATGATAAGAAAAGGGATCAATCCCTATTTTGTGAAAAAGCTTGAAACAGGATATGTGGTCATCGGTGACAATCAGCACTTTTACGGCTATACACTGTTCTTATACAAGGAACACGGAAACAAGACTGAGCTTTTTCATCTTGACGAGGACGAGAGAGCGCTGTTCATGAAGGAGATGTCTCTTGTTGCCGAGGCGGCATCAAAGGCCTTCAGTGCGGAGAAAATGAACTACGAGCTCCTGGGTATGGGAGATGCCCATCTTCACTGGCATCTATTCCCGAGGCGGAGCGGTGATATTGAAGACTGCGGCAATCACGGCAAAGGCCCTGTATGGTGGTATCCTATGGAGAAGATGTACAGCGACGGCAACCGTCCCACCGATGAACAACTTAACGATATGAAGCGGCGGCTGCTTGCCGAACTCGACAAACTACTGTAAAAACTAAATCAAATAATCGGAGGTAGATCAACATGAAAACTATCGACATCTACGAGGCTCTGAGAGCCAACAGCTATCCCGGAAGGGGCATCATCATCGGCAAGAGTGCCGACGGCAAGAGTGCTGTTACCGCTTACTTCATCATGGGCAGAAGCGTGAACAGCCGCAACCGCGTATTCACCGAAACTACTGACGGCATCAAGACCGAGGCGGCAGACCCCTCCAAGCTCTCCGACCCGCACCTTATCATCTACTCCCCTGTTCGTGTACTGGGCAACAAGACCATAGTTACCAACGGCGACCAGACCGACACGATCTACGAGCTTATGGACAAGCAGCAGACCTTTGAGCAGAGCCTCCGCACCCGTGTTTACGAGGACGATGCTCCCAACTATACCCCCCGTATCTCGGGCATTATGCACGTAGGCGAGGGCAAGTACAACTACGCTATGAACATCATCAAGTCTGCTGACGGCAACCCCGACTGCGTTGAGAGATTCACCTTCACCTATACCGATCCCATCAACGGCGTTGGTCATTTCATCCACACCTATATGGGCGACGGTTCTCCTCTGCCCAGCTTTGAGGGCGAGCCCGAAAAGATCGAGATCCCCAACAGCCTTGACGAGTTTACGGAGGGCCTCTGGAATGCCCTCAACGAGGATAACAAGGTATCCCTCTTTGTCCGCTTCATTGACATCGAGACCGGCAAGGCCGAGACTAAGATCGTAAACAAGTATACAAAATAAAGTCTCAGTAAATGATCAGAACCATACCGGCGGGGTGAACAATGCATATCCTTTCAAAATACTTTGGCTGCATAAAACGTAACCCGGTGTATTATACTATTTTGATACTCGCAGCTGCACTTGCGATAACTGCGAGGCTTACGACGGCAGTTCTTACATTTCTTGAAACAGATATCGCCGAGCTGGCGGTTTACGGCCTTTGTCCGTTTCTGAGCATAGCGCTTTTCTGGCTTCCGAACCTTTCACCTACACGCTCACCTCTTTGGCTATACAGGGTGCTGGGCTTCGGCCTGTTCATACTGATGGGATACCTACGTTCAGTATACTGCCTCATCGATGAGCCGTATTTGGGTCCTCACGCACTTTGGAAATGGTTCCTGATCTGGCTGCGGCCGATCATAGTCTTTCTTGCTGCTCTTTTGCTTCACAAGCTGTTTTCGTTCCTTGCGTCAAAGGGATACAGGCTGTTCGGGATATACAGACATATGCTGGTGATCATTCAACCATTCTTCAGGACTGAAGGACCCAAAAGGCAATGAGCACCGGCAGGAAGATCGCTCTTTGCTTCGGATGCGTACTGCTGACTCTCTCAGCCGTGATGCTGACCACGACGGTGTTTCTGCGGATGCACTTCCCGAGTATGGATATCGAGGCGATACTATTTACCGTTCAGTTCGCTAACGAGGGTTATACGCCGGAAATGGCAAGGAAGCTGATAGTATATGCCGTCCTCGCAGCAGCCTTGGCTGTACTCCTCTCCATAAGGCTTGTTCGGATGACACGCGCCGAGAGCGTGACATTCATTCGACCCGACAAAGTACCCAGTTTCCGACTCAATGCCCGGTACGCAAGGATAGCTCTGCTCGCCGCAGTTCCGGCGATCTCTGTGATCTCGCTGTGTGTTGAGACGAATACCTTCTCCTATATCAACAACCTCATTCATACATCGACGATCTATGAGGAGCATTATGTTGTTCCGACTTCCGAGATCGTGACCTTCCCTGAGGAGAAGAAAAACCTCATCTATATTTATCTGGAATCTTTCGAGAACACCTACACCACTCCCGAGAACGGCGGCCTCCAGGAAACAGACTTTATGCCGGAGCTTACAGAGCTCGCCAAAGGTAATGTCAGCTTCTCGCACTGCGATAAGCTGGGCGGTTCCGTGGGCTACTGTTCAAGCATCAAATACACTATGGGCGCCACTATCGCCCAGACCTCCGGCGTCGTGCTGATGACGCCGCTCGGCAAAATGCGCAACAAGATGAACGAGCTCAAATGCTTCCTCCCCTCGCTGCGACGCCTTGAGGACATACTCCACGACAACGGCTACACCCAGCTTTTTATTGAAGGCTCCAACTCCAACTTTGCCGCATACAACCGCTATGTCGGCAGGTACGAGGACAGCAGCGTATTCGATCTCCATTCAGCCATCGACGAGGGGCTCTTGCCTGAGGGCTACTTTGAGATGTGGGGCTTTGAGGACTGCAAGATGTTCGAGTACTCAAAGCAGAAGATCGAAAAGCTCGCCGAGAGCGGCAAGCCCTTTGCCGTGACGATGTACACCATGGACACCCACAGCTATGAGGAAGGCTACCGCTGCGAGCTCTGTGACGACAAATTCGACAGCAGATTTGCCAACGCAGTCAACTGCACATCCCGTCAGGTGAAGGACTTCATCGACTGGCTGAAAACCAAGCCGTATTACGAAGATACGGTCATTGTCATCACCGGCGACCATATTGCCGAGCACGTTCCAGAGGGTTTAGTGCTTGAACAGGAGGGCTATACCAGAACGCCCTACAATTGCTTCATCAACGCTGCCAAGCAGGCTGTCAACCCCAAAAACAGGCAGTTCTCACCCATGGATATGTTCCCCACTACACTCTCTGCTCTCGGTGCCGAGATAAAGGGAGACCGGCTCGGCCTCGGAACGGATCTGTTCTCCGAGACCCCGACCCTCTGCGAGGAAATGGGAACGGACGAGTTTATCACACAGGTGCAGCAGAAATCCGACTACTTCAACAGAGAATTCTGGAAGGAATCAGAAACCGCACAAACCTAAAACGTAATTATATCCCAACAGGGATGATATAAAGAATCAATCAGGAGGTAATAACTATGTCAAACGAAATGCTTCTCAAATACGGCTGCAACCCCAATCAGAAGCCCTCAAAAGTCTATATGGCTGACGGCTCCGAGCTGCCTATCGAGGTGCTCAACGGCAAGCCCGGTTACATCAATCTGCTGGATGCCTTCAACGGCTGGCAGCTTGTCCGCGAGCTGAAAAAGGCTACCGGACTTCCTTCGGCAACATCCTTCAAGCACGTTTCTCCCGCCGGAGCTGCTGTGGGCAGACCCCTTTCGGATACTCTCAAAAAGATCTACTTCGTTGACGATCTCGGTGAGCTCTCTCCCCTTGCCTGCGCTTATGCAAGAGCCAGAGGTGCTGACAGAATGAGCTCCTACGGTGATTTCATCGCACTCTCCGATGTCTGCGACGTTCCCACCGCAAAGATGATCCAGCGCGAGGTCTCCGACGGCGTTATCGCCCCCGGCTACACCGACGAGGCACTTGAGATCCTTAAGAGCAAGAGGAAAGGCACCTACAACATCATCAAGATCGACGAGAACTACAAGCCCGCACCCGTTGAGACCAAGCAGGTATTCGGCGTTACCTTTGAGCAGGGCCGCAACGAGCTCGACATCAACAAAGAGCTGCTCTCAAACATCGTTACCGATAACAAGGATATCCCCGCCGATAAGCTGGAGGATCTTATGATCTCCCTCATCACCCTGAAATATACCCAGTCCAACTCAGTATGCTATGTCAAGGACGGTCAGGCTATCGGTATCGGCGCAGGCCAGCAGTCCCGTATCCACTGCACAAGACTTGCAGGCAACAAGGCTGATATCTGGTGGCTCAGGCAGCATCCGAAGGTTCTCGGTCTCCAGTTCGTTGACAACATCCGCAGGCCTGACCGCGACAACGCCATCGACGTATATATCTCCGATGAGTATATGGACGTTCTCGCAGACGGCACCTGGGAGAACATCTTCAAGGTCAAGCCCGAGGTGTTCACTAAGGAAGAGCAGCGCGAGTGGCTGGATAAGAATACCGATGTAGCCCTTGGCTCAGATGCTTTCTTCCCCTTCGGTGACAACATTGAGAGAGCTAAGAAGTCCGGCGTTATGTATATCGCTGAACCCGGCGGATCCATCCGCGACGACCACGTTATCATGACCTGCAACAAGTACGGCATAGCTATGGCATTCACCGGCATCAGACTTTTCCACCATTAAGATGATCTTTTTCCCCGATAAGGAGGTATAATATGAAAATACTTGTAGTCGGCAGCGGCGGACGCGAGCACGCACTAATCCGCAAGCTTATGCAGTCGCCAAAATGCGATAAGATATACTGTGCCCCCGGCAACGGCGGCATCGAGGCAGACGGCGCCGAGTGCTTCTCCGTAGCAGCCACCGATATTGACGGTATGGTAGCTCTCGCCAAGAAGCTGGAGGTCGAGCTGGTGGTAGTAGCCCCTGACGATCCTCTGGTGCTCGGTATGGTGGATGCTCTCCAGGCAGAGGGCTTCAAGACCTTCGGGCCCAAGAAAGCCGCGGCTATCATCGAGGGCAGCAAGGTGTTCTCAAAGAACCTGATGAAGAAATACGGTATCCCCACCGCTGCATATGAGGTCTTCGATAACAGCAAGGACGCCATCGCTTATGTCAAGAAGCAGAACACCTATCCCGCTGTTATCAAGGCTGACGGCCTGGCTCTGGGCAAGGGCGTTATCCTCGCTCAGACCGAGAAAGAGGCTGTTGACGCCATTAAGGAGATGATCGACGGCAGAAAGTTCGGAGACAGCTCCGCAACGGTAGTCGTTGAAGAGTACCTGACAGGCCCAGAAGTCTCGGTGCTGGCATTCACCGACGGCAAAACCGTTGTTCCGATGATATCCTCAATGGATCACAAGAGAGCCTACGATAACGACGAGGGTCTCAACACCGGAGGAATGGGAACAGTATCCCCCAACCCCTATTACACACGTGAGATCTCCGAGGAGTGTATGGAGAAGATCTTCCTGCCGACGATAAATGCCATGAATGCCGAGGGCAGGACATTTGAGGGCTGCCTCTATTTCGGGCTTATGCTCACATCCAAGGGTCCGAAGGTCATCGAGTATAACTGCCGCTTCGGCGATCCCGAGACTCAGGTAGTTCTCCCGATGCTGGAGGGTGATCTGGTGGATATAATGCTGGCGATCTACGATCACAGGCTGGCTGATATGGACATCAAGTGGTCCTTCGGGAGCTGCACCTGCGTTGTTATGGCAAGCGGCGGCTATCCCCTCTCCTATCCCAAGGGGCTGGAGATCACCGGCCTTGATGAGAAGGGTCAGTTGGAGGGCGCCGAGATCTTCCACGCAGGCACCAAGCTGGTCAACGGCAAGCTTGTGACTAACGGAGGGCGCGTTCTGGGTGTAACCGCCAAGGGCAATACCCTCAATGAGGCGATCAACAACGCCTATGCCGCCGTAAAGAAGATCAGCTTTGAAAACGCTCACTACCGTCGCGATATCGGTCAAAAGGCTCTGAAAGCTACCTTTGACCCCTTCGATTTTGAGTACAAGCAGGATCTTGAGGATTACCTTGAGGAAAACGGCATCTATATAAGACAGTAATACAAAGTAAGGCCGCTCCGGGAACAAACCGGAGCGGCCTTTTTAGTGTACGATTATTTGGACTTATACAGACGGTAGGAGTTGATCTTCAGCAGCCTGTCCTTTTTCTGCTCAGACATAGGAGCGATCCTGCTGTCAACGAATTCAAACCCAGCTTTCCGGATGACCCGGTTGCTGCCGATGTTATCGTCTGCGGCTTCGATAACTATTGTATCATAACCGTCGTCAAAGAGTTGTGCGGTGACTGCTTTGAGGGCTTCGGTCATATAGCCGTTGCCCCAATAAGCACGTCCCGAACAGTATCCGATCACCGGAGAGCCCTTGTGATAGCCTACAACATCTATCATACCGATAAGCTCACCCGTATCGGTGAGAGTGATGCCCCAACAATAACAATCCGTTTTATTGTACTCGTTCAGGATGTATGCCACATACAGCTTAGTGGTCTCAGCACTTTCGTGGGGATACCAGGTGAGGAATTTTGTGACCTCCGGGTCGCTTGCCCAGCAATCGAATATGCGCTGTGTATCGGCTTCTGTTATGTAACGCAAGTGAAGGCGGTCAGTAAAGATCTCTTTCATCATAGCACCTTATTGTACGAAAATTTGTACTTGTAGATCAGACATTGAATCTGAACAGCACGATATCTCCGTCCTGCATTACATAATCCTTGCCCTCGGAGCGGACGAGTCCCTTCTCCTTGGCGGCATTCATAGAACCGCAGTCCATAAGGTCCTTGAAAGATACCACCTCTGCACGGATAAAGCCCTTCTCAAAGTCTGAGTGGATCTTTCCGGCTGCCTGAGGAGCCTTAGTCCCCTTCTTGATAGTCCAGGCTCTGACCTCAGGCTGACCGGCGGTAAGATAGGAGATAAGCCCCAGAAGAGCATAGCCCTCCTTGATGATACGGTCAAGACCGCTGGTCTCGAGACCCAGCTCGGAAAGGAACATCTCCTTGTCCTCCTCGGACATATCGGCGATCTCAGCCTCGATCTGAGCACAGATCGGGAACACGGCGCTTCCCTCAGACTTTGCGATCTCACATACGGTCTTATAGTGAACGCTGTTTTCGATATTGTTGGTGAAATCAGCCTCAGAGAGATTTGCCGCATAGATGACCGGCTTTAAAGAAAGCAGCGGTGTCTCTTTCAGCGACTCCAGCTCATCCTCAGTCATATCAAAGGAACGTGCGGGCTTGCCCTCTTCCAGGTGAGCTTTGAGCTTCTCAAGGAACTCAACCTCGGCAGCAAGGGTCTTGTCGCCTTTCATCGCCTTCTTGGTGCGGTCGAGTTTACGGTCGATAAGCTCGATATCGGCAAATACCAGCTCAAGGTCAATGGTCTCGATATCACGCTTGGGATCAATGCTTCCGTCAACGTGGACGATATTGTCATCCTCAAAGCATCTTACAACGTGGACTATCGCATCAACCTCGCGGATATTGGCAAGGAACTTGTTGCCGAGGCCCTCACCCTTAGAAGCACCCTTGACAAGACCTGCAATATCAACAAATTCCAGGGTCGCGGGTGTAAACTTCACAGGGTTATACATATCTCTCAGCTTTTCAAGCCTCTCATCGGGAACAGAAACGATCCCGACATTGGGCTCGATCGTGCAGAACGGATAGTTTGCCGACTCGGCTCCTGCATTTGTGAGCGCATTGAACAGCGTGGATTTGCCGACATTCGGCAGACCTACCATACCTAGCTTCATTTCTTTATCATACCTTTCATCAATAATTGGATTTAATCAGAACGACAGCGCTTCGGTCTCGTCATCGAGGATATTATCCTCATTGTCGCGGTATTGAAGATCGTCGTCAAAATAATCGTCGAACTCGTAGTCGCAGAGGTCATCGCCTACTCTTTCATCGTGGCGGGACTTCCTCGGTGCGAGATACCTTTTGCCGAGTATAACGGCAAGTGCTCCGACTATAACACCCGTCAGCAGTGCGGCGAGCATAGCCCACCAATTCATTTTGCAGCATCTGTTTTCTTCCATATTGATCCTCCTTTTATCGTTAATGCGTCACTCAACTGATTTGAGCGACTCGACCATATCTATCCTTTTAAGCTTGAAATGCAGAACAAAATTCACAAGAGCCGCAAACGCAGCGGTTATCACAGTCCCGGCCAGATAGGCCCACCACACCAGCTCTCTGTTGAAGAGGACTATATCCACCTCAGCGGTGATGACCACGAAATAATGCAGCAGCTTGCCGAGGAATACCCCTATGATCATTCCTATCAGCGTGGAGATGATATTCTCCCGGTATATGTAAGCCGAGGTCTCGCCGTCAAAAAAGCCTAAAACCTTGATGGTGGCTATCTCCCTGACACGCTCAGTGATATTGATGTTTGCCAGATTATAGAGAACGATCACCGCCAGTAATCCTGCACAGACTATCAGAAGAATAACTATCTTATCCAGGCTGTCAACAGAATTGAGGAACCCTCTGCTGGACTCGCCTTTAAGCACAAGTCCAAGGAACTGCTTGTCGGAAACGACCTTCTGTTTGAAGGCGTCCTCATCGGCGCCCTGCTTCAAAAACAGGTGCAGCTGTTTATAAGCAGGCTCCTGCCCGAATGTGCTCATATAAGTCTCAGGCGTCATATAGATATAATGGAGCGCGTAATTCTTTATGACAGCTGTAACTTTCAGATCTCTCCTGGTGCCGTCGTCAAGGGTCACATTGATCATGCTGCCCTCCGACAGGTCAAGCAGCATTGAGAGCTTTTCCGTAACAAAGATCTCTCCGTCTTTCAGCGAAAGATCCTCGCCGGAATCAACACTTTTCATTGTAATATATTCTGTGAAATGCTCGGGCTCCTTAGGTGCCACGATATCCACCGACTGCATAACGCCGTTGGCTCTCCCCTCACAGGTAACAACGGAATACAAAGCAGCTTTATCAACATACTCAAATCCCTGGATGAAAGTCAAGGCTTTGTCTGCATCGGTATTGTTATCAGCATTGAGGACCACCGTTGCATCAAACAGGTTTATCTCGTTAAACTGCTTTGCGGCAATGGTCTTGATGGAGCTTTTCAAGGCAAAGCCGGTGATTATGAGTGCTGCACACCCGGCAACGCCTGCAGTGGTCATCAAAAACCGCTTTTTGTATCTCAACAGATTTCGGATAGTGACCTTCATAAGGAAGCTGAGCCTGTTCCATATAAAGGAGACTCTCTCCAATACAACTCTCCTGCCCGAGGCAGGTGCCCTTGGCCTCATAAGCGTTGAAGGCTGAGCCCTCAGCGACCGCAGCCCGGCGTACATAACAGCCGAACCGGTACAAAGCACAGCGGCAGCCATGCACAGCAGCATATACGAAAGCCTGAAGGGAGTGTCAATGCTGGGTATATTATAGAGTATCTTATAACTGTCATAAATGATCGCCGGGAAGATCTGCAAGCCCAGGACCGTGCCCAGCACGCTGCCGGTAACAGAGGCCAGAAAAGCATAGATCAAATACTTTGATGCGATCTTGAAGGAAGAATACCCCAGCGCCTTATATGTACCGATCTGAGTGCGGTGCTCGTCGATCATACGGGTCATAGTGGTCAGCGTGACCAGCGCGACTATCAGAATAAAGAACGCAGGGAAGACCTTGGCAATTGCGTCGATCTTATCAGCATCCCCCCGGAATGAAGCATAATCGGCATACGAAAAGCGATCCTGCTCGTAGAATTTGAGCTCCATGATCTCTGAAAGCTCCTGCTCCGCTGATGCTATCGAGATATTGGCCTCACTGATCTGGGCGGCATAGCGCTCTCTTACGCTGCTGTCACCGATGATCTCGGCTTCATACAGCTCACCGAGGGCTTCAAGCTGTTTTTCGGCTTGCAGCAGCTTTGAGCGGGTAAGCAATGCAGTAACGCTGGATTTGTTTTCAAGAGCATCGTAATCCGCCTGAGCCTTTTTTAGCTTTTCACGGCCGGTCTTAATGGTATTATCCATTTCCTCGGCGGTCAAAGAGAGCATCTTTTCAAGCAAACCAAGCTTATCCTTTGCATTTGAGATCTGTGTTTCAGCCTGCTGCTTGATCTTGTTATAGCGCGAATTGACACTGTCCTGAAAAGCCTTGACAGCCTCCGTCTTCTTTTCTGTTACGGCATCCTTGTACTCGTCCGAGAAGGGGTCAAGGTCAGAAACACCGTCAAATCTGATAAACAGCTCGCTGTAATAGGGCAGGACAAAATCCTGCTCCGGTATCATGATATAGCAGAGAACATTTCCGTTGCCCACCGTGGTATGATCGCGCTCATAGCCGATATACAGCGGGGATGCAACTATACCCACTATCTCAAAGGTATCGGTGGTGAAGATATCGCCGATATCCTCACTTTCGGAGGGGGAAGTCAGGGTCAGCTTCTCGCCTATAACGAAGGTGTCGGGGCAGTTTGTCTTCCGCTCGACAACACACTCGCCGCTTTTCTCAGGTAACCTGCCCTCCAGCAGCTCCACGGAGTTGATCCTGCCCATCGTACCGTTGGGGAGAGACATCACCTTCATAACCAGGTTCTGGCTCTCGTAATAGTAGAAAACATCCTTCGAGTAGCCTGCGGCGGCGGTCTCCACGTTATCGGCAGCTCTTACTGCCGAAACATCCTCGGAGCGGACGCCTATACTGCTTTGCAGCTTTATGTCCATAAGGCTGTGATCGGCAAAATACGCCTCAGCGGTATCGACCATATCGGGCATTGTAGCCTTTATGCCTGCAAAGAAGCCGCAGCCCAGAGCTATTATTGCGAATATCGAGAGAAATCTGCCCATTGAGCCCTTTATCTCTCTGAGCGTATCTTTGAGCAATGCGCTTATCATAGGCAGATCCTTTCATTAGATTTATAAGTAAGGGATCACTCCCCGAACATCTCCTTTGAGAGCTTGCCGAGGATCTCCAGACCCTTGACCATATTCTCATCGGTGGGAGTGGAGAAGTTCAGACGGAAGGAGCGGCATTCATCGCTATCCTTGATAGAAAACGCAGAGCCGGGAACAATGGCTACCTTGTAGTCTCTTACGGCAGTGGTGCAGAAATCTATCATCTGCTGAGTGGTGACACCATCGGGGAGAGTACACCAAATGAACAGACCGCCCTGGGGCTTTGTGTAAGCTATCTTCGAGGAGAAATTCTTTTTGATCTCATCCAGCATAAGGGTGGTCTTGTGCTCATAGACCTTGCGCATCTTTCTGAGATGCTCGTCGAGGTCATACTTCTTAAGGAAGCGATAGCAGAGCATCTGCGACCACATAGTTGTGTGAACGTCAGCTACCTGCTTGCAGACAACGATCTTCTGGATGATATCCTTATGAGCGCAGACATAGCCTACTCTGATCCCGGGCGAAAGGATCTTCGAGAAGGTACCGGAATAGATCACTCTGCCCTCGGTATCGAGCTCCTTGATGCAGCGGATATCCTCGCCGGCGAAGCGGAGATCTCCGTAAGGATTATCCTCCAGGATAACAGCACCGTATTTTCCGCAAAGGTCAAAGGCAGCCTTTCTCTTTTCAAAGGACATTGTATTGCCCGTGGGGTTCTGGAAATTGGGGATAAGATAAACAAGCTTCACATTGCCGCCCCTGAGCTTCTCCTCCAGCTCGGTGATGTTGATGCCGTCCTCCTCCAGAGTAATGCCCTGGAGATCAACGTGATAGGATTTGAAAGCGTTGAGGGAGCCTATAAAGCAAGGTCTCTCTACAAGAAGAGTATCCCCCTCATTGCAGAGCACCTTAGCAGAGAGCTCGTTTGCCTGCTGAGCACCGCTGGTGATAACCACATCGTCATACTCGGGGTTGAATATGCCGCGCTTTTTAAGTATCTTCTTGACCTCGTCACGAAGAGGGGTATAGCCCTCGGTAACACCGTACTGGAAAGCGATGCCCGGCTCCTCGGCAAGTATCTCCTTTGAGAGCTCCTCAAGCTCCTTGGCAGGCAGAGCCTCGGGAGCGGGAGAGCCGGCAGCAAGGGAGATCACCTGCGGATCGGCGGAGTATTTAAGTATCTCTCTGATCTGCGAAGCCTGTAGATAAGCGACCTTTTCCGAAAACTTGAATTCCATTGTATATACTTCCTTTCAAGAAAATTATCTAACAATTTATTATACCACATCCGAACAAAAAAATAAAGCCCCAAACGGTGATTTTTTGAAAAAATTCAGAGGTTTAGTATCATCACCCGCCGCCCGGACGCATATCCTTTTATAACGGGAAGGAGCTGTCCGCAATGAAAAGACAAGGTTTTCTCAAGGGATCGGCAATACTGCTGGGGATGGTATTCATCACCAAGGCTATCGGGCTTGCTTACAAGATACCGCTGACACATCTGCTGGGGGGCAGCGGCATGGCCTACTATTCGGGAGCGTTTGCTGTGTTCACCCCGCTGCTGGCTGCTGCTGTATCGGGGATCAGCGCCTCAACAGCCAGGCTGACAGCCGAAAACATGGCCTTTGAGCGCTATACCAACCTCCGGAAAACAAGACAATGCGCCATGCTTTTGTATTCAGCCATAGGGCTGCTGGCAGCCCTGCTGTTTATTGCCCTGTCGGAGCCGCTGGCAATAAGGTTCCTCCACGACAAACACGCAGCCCTGGCTCTGGCGGCACTTGCCCCCTCGATCCTTTTTGCAGCTGTGCTCTCAGTGGAGAGAGGTTACTTCGAGGGTCTGCGGAATATGCTCCCCACTGCATTCTCCGAGATAGCAGAAACGGTGATAAAAGCGGTACTTGGTTTGACCGGTGCCTACGCTGTACTGAATTACGCAGAGACAGAGTTTTCCGAGACTCACGGCTGCTTCGGACAGTTCTTCCGCACTGCAGAGGAAGCAAGGGCATTTGCCCTGCCCTTTGCGGTAACAGCTGCTGTGCTTGCCTGTTCTCTCGCAACAGGCTTTGCCTGCATTTACATCATTCTGAAACGCAAGCTCGGCGGCGACGGCATTACACCTGCACAGCTGTCCTCAGATACCCTTACCGACAGCTGTGGGCATATCTCTCGCAGGCTGTTATCCTTCTCGCTGCCCATAGCGGGAGCAGCTGTGATCACCACCCTCACGGGAACTATCGACCTGCTGACCATAAGCAGAGGCTTGGACAGCGCCCTTTCAGCGGGTATGAAAACAGGCTTGAACATACAGACATCGGCTCTGCCGGACTTTATCTACGGCTCTTATACCGGTCTTGCTCTTATGGTGACAGGCCTCGTTCCCACATTTACGGCTATGTTCGGAAAAAGCGCCCTGCCCTCTCTGGCCGAGGCCTGGTCAAGGGAGGACAGCAAGGCGCTGTCGGTACAGACGGTGAGAATGATAAAACTCACCGCTCTTATAGCTATCCCTTCCGGACTTATACTAACGGTAATGCCGGAGCAGGTACTGAGCTTTCTGTTCAAAGGCAGAACAGAGGAGATCGCTTCTGCATCACCGGCTCTGGCGATACTGGGCATAGCCTGTATTTTTACCTCCTTTGCACTTCCCAGCCTGACGGCTTTGCAGGCTCTGGGCTCTCGTCTTGCGCCAATCCTGCTGATGACAGCCGGAGGGATCATCAAGCTTGCAGGCAATCTTTTGCTGATACCACAGCCAGCCCTTGGGATACGCGGTGCGGCGATCTCAACGGCTGCGGCACAAGGTTTTATAGCTGTTTCCGCGCTTTTGCTGCTGTTCAGAAAAACAGAGACACGCAGCCATCTTTCAGCTGCAATACTCAGACCTGCATTCGCGGCTTTGCTCGGAACAGCTGCAGCAAGACTTACCGTCGATGTATCACAAAAAGTGATAGATGTTTCCTCGGAAAGCAGACTTTTGTTCAGTATTTCCGCGGTTTTCGGGGCTTTTGTATACGTTTCTGCGCTCTGGCTCATAGGAGTTCTCCCGCAAGAGAGAATTTCAGGATATTTTTACAAAAAAAATTCGTAAAACCTATTGAAATTTTCGGGAATATGAGTTATTATATATAAAGACATCTTGAAGCGGGTTTATTCCCCGCAGAAACCGAAGGGAAATGATCGTTTGCAGGAGCTTATCAAAAGCATTCTCGAAAAGAAAAGCTATAACGTCTACGATCTTGCGGACATTGTCAGAGTCCTCCGCAGTGAGAACGGCTGCCCCTGGGATAAGGTACAGACCCACGAAAGCATCAGGAAGGACTTCCTTGAAGAGACTTATGAGGTGCTGGAAGCTATCGACGCGGATAATGCGGATATGCTCCGCGAGGAACTTGGCGATGTGCTTTTGCAGGTGGTGTTCCACTGCCGTATCGAGGAGGAAAAGCAGACCTTTGACCTCGATGCCGTAGCCGATGAGGTCTGCAAGAAACTGATCATCAGACACCCCCACGTATTCGGAGATGTCAATGCCGATACCGTCGATAAGGTCCTCACCAATTGGGACGCTATCAAGAAGGAGGAAAAGGGTCAGGAGACTTATTCCGATACTCTGAAAAGCGTGCCGAAGGTTTTCCCTTCGCTGATGCGTGCTCAGAAGCTTACAAAGCGTGCCAGCCGCGCAGGAGCGGATTTTTCCGATGTAGGTGAGGTCACTTCACTTATCAGGGAGAAGCTGAATACTATCGAGGCGTCAGATACATCCTCGGATGAGGATATCGGCAATATGCTGCTGCTCTGCTGCGAGCTTGCAAGGCTCAAAGGAGCTGATGCCGAGGAAGCCCTCGGTTTTGAATGCGACCGCTATACCGAAAGGTTCCAGAAGCTCGAAGAGTCGGGAAAACCTATTTCTGAGGGGACGCGGTTCATCTATTCCACGCCAACTAATGAATGAGCAATTGTTCGTTAAGTAAGGATAAAATATAATATAGGAGGTAAAACTAATGACAAAGGCAGAACTCATCAATGCTATCGCTGACAAGGGCGGTTACAGCAAGAAGGACGCAGAGAAGGCTCTTTCCACAGTAGTAGGCGTTATTTCCGACGCTCTCGCTGGCGGCGACAAGGTTTCTCTCGTTGGTTTCGGCACCTTTGAGGTCAGAGAGAGAGCGGCTAAGGACGCTATCAACCCCCTGACCAAGAAGCCTATCCACGTTGACGCTAAGAAGGTTCCCGCTTTCAAGGCAGGCAAGGCTCTTAAGGATTCCGTAAACAAGTAAGCTGATGAAGACACGCCCGACCCTTGAAACGGTCGGGCTGTTTTTGGATAGGAGGAAAGTATGAGACTTGACAAATATCTTAAAGTCACACGGCTCATCAAGCGCAGGACTATCGCTAACGAAGCCTGCGATGCAGGAAAGATACTTGTAAACGACAAGATAGCCAGAGCATCCTACGATGTCAAGGTCGGTGACGAGATACTTATCAATATGGGAATGAAACCTCTGAAAGTCCGCGTGCTCAGCGTAAGCGAGTATGCGACCAAGGAAAACGCTTCCGAGAATTATGAAGTAATATGAAAACAGCCGCTGCTCCAGCTTTTGGAGTACGGCTGTTTTCAATAGAACAATCTAACGATCACAGCCGAGAATATAAACCCGGCAGCATCGGCGGTTAGAGAGCTGATGAATACGCCTGCATCAGCCTTTAGTTTGACAGCGGCATAGTAAACGGCAATGGTGTAGAAAGTCGTCTCAGTCGAGCCCATCAGGACTGCAGCTGCTCTGCCCGCAAAGCTGTCCGCGTCCTCTGAACCTATGATATTCTCAAATACCGCAAGGGCTCCGCTGCCGGAGACGGGTCTTATCATAGCCAAAGGGATGATCTCCGAGGGATATCCCAGCCTGCTCATCAACGGAGAGAGCAGCTCCGCAAAGGCTTGCAGCGCTCCCGAACGGTATAACATTGAAACAGCCGTCACCACAAGCAGTAACATCGGGAGCAGCTCCCAGGCAGAGATCAAGCCCTCCTTTGCGCCCTCGGCAAAGGCAGATAGGATATCTACCCGTTTCACAGCCGCGGAAACAAGGATCAATGTGATCGCTAGGGGGGCTGCAAGTGTGAAGAGCTCCATTGTTTTCCTCCGTAGAATACAAACAGCATTATCATCCCACAGCTGAGAGCTGCAAAGGAATTGACAAGCACAGGCAGCATACAATCAGCAGGAGATACGCTCCCCGCCCGGGCTCTTAACGAGATGACCGTCATCGGCAGCAGCTGCACCGAGGAAGTATTAAGCAGCACGAACAGGCTTACAGTTCTCCTGCGAGCACCCTCACGCTCCAGCTCCCGCATAGCTCTGAGTCCGAGAGGTGTTGCAGCGTTGCCTATCCCCAGCAGATTAGTCGTAAGATTAAGGGATGCAGCTTTGAGGGCCTTGCTGTCATTCCCAAGTTCCGGCATCAGGAACCGTAGCACAGGTCTGACAGTTCGGCACACTTTGTCAACAGCTCCGCTCTTTTCTGCTACTTTCATCATGCCGCTCCAGAAAGCCATTGATGCTGCCAACGTGACAGAGAGCTCAGCCGCATCAAGTGCCGACTCGGCGACCGCTGACGAAAGTTCGTCTGCAGAACCCGCAGCAGCCGAGTATAACAGTGATATGACGCATATTACGGTTATTATAATGCCCACTTGTCGCTCCTTACATATTATTGTCAACTATTTTGTTAATAATCGGTAAATTCTGTCCATTCATTGCCAAATGTTTTCCTAAACTATTGACAAAAGTCATAGAGAAATGTATAATATTAGTATAGTTTAGGCGCATCCTGCGCTTCAAATTTCTTTACGAAAAGAGGAATACTAATGAAATCCACAGGAATTGTCAGAAAAGTTGACGAGCTCGGAAGAATAGTTCTTCCCATTGAGTTAAGAAGAACTTTCGATCTTAATGTCAAGGACGCTATCGAGATCTATACCGACAACGATATGATCATTCTTAAAAAATTTCAGCGCACCTGTGTATTCTGCAACAGCCCCGAGCCTATAACCGAATACAAGGGCAAGAGCATCTGTGCTGACTGCCTTGCAGAGCTCAAGAGATGATCTGGTACATAACCGAAGGCGCAGCAGGTCTGCGCCTTTTTTATTATATGAACCTCCGGGACAGGATATGACGGCACAACAAAAAGGGCAGCCCCAAGCGGGACTGCCTTTTTCGCATAATTCTATAGAAGCATATAAATGCTTGCAAGCTTATTTCTTCATCATGGAAGCAACTTCGTCAGCGAAGTTCTCCTGCTTCTTCTCAACGCCCTCACCGCGCTCAAAGCGTGCGAACTCAACGACCTTGATGGAACCGCCGAGCTTCTTGGCAGCGTCCTCAACATACTTGCCTACAGTACCCTCGAAAACGTCAGCCTTAACGAAGGTCTGATCAAGCAGGCAGTTCTCGGAATAGAACTTTCCGACCTTGCCCTCAACGATCTTGACTCTTACCTGCTCGGGCTTGCTTGCCATCTTGGGATCCTCAGCCATCTGAGCAAGCAGGATCTTCTTCTCCTCGTCAAGAACAGAAGCGGGGACCTCTTCTCTGTTGAGGTAGCCGGGGTTCATAGCTGCAACCTGGAGAGCGCAGTTCTTGCCGACCTCGAAAGCCTTGTCAGCAGGCAGATCGGTGTCGAGCTTTACCATAACGCCGATGCTTCCGCCGCCGTGAACATAAGGAACGAGAACGCCCTCAAATCTCTTGAAACGACGGATAACCATATTCTCTCTGATCTTGATGAACAGATCCTGGAGAGTCTCCTCAACGGACTTGTCGCCGCCGCTGATGGTCATAGCCTTCAGAGCGTCCAGGTCTGCGGGATCCTTCTCGATAACGGTCTTTGCAACAGCAGCAACGAAAGCCTTGAACTCATCGTTGTTAGCAGCAAAGTCAGTCTCGATATTAACTTCAACAACAGCACCTACATTGCCCTCTACAACAGAGGTAACGATGCCCTCGGCAGCAACTCTGCCGCTCTTCTTAGCCTGAGTAGCAAGACCCTTTTCTCTGAGGATAACTACTGCCTTTTCAGTATCGCCCTCAGCCTCTTCAAGAGCCTTCTTGCAATCCATCATGCCAACGCCTGTAGCCTTCATAAGATCCTTGATCTCTGCAACGGATACCTTACCCATTTTAATTCCTCCTGTATATTATTTACTCTATATACCGAAATGAGGGCAGGTTTACCGCCTGCCCGTTATTTCATGATATTATTCGGCGTCCTCGGTCTCCTCGACCTTCTCAGCCTCTTCATCGGAAGCCTCAGCCTCAGCGTCAGCGCCCTGTCTGCCCTCGATGATAGCGTTAGCCATGCAGCCTGCGATCAGCTTGACAGCTCTGATAGCATCATCGTTGCCGGGGATAACATAATCAACATCATCGGGGTCGCAGTTGGTATCTACGATAGCAACAACGGGGATACCCAGCTTCTTAGCCTCGGATACTGCGATCTTCTCCTTGCGGGGGTCAACAACGAACAGAGCACCGGGAAGGGTCTTCATGTTCTTGATACCGCCCATGAACTTCTCAAGCTTCTCGATCTCGAGGTTGAGCTTTGCAACTTCCTTCTTGGTGAGCCTGTCGAAAGTACCGTCGGACTCGAGAGTTCTGAGCTGCTCAAGTCTCTTGATCCTTCTCTGGATGGTCTTGAAGTTGGTCATCATACCGCCGAGCCATCTTGCGTTGACATAGTGAGCGTCAGCTCTCTGAGCCTCTTCCTTGATGGACTCGCTTGCCTGCTTCTTGGTACCTACGAAGAGTACCTCCTTGCCCTCAGCGGAAAGCTCTCTGACGAACATATAAGCTTCCTCGAGCTTCTTAACGGTCTTCTGCAGGTCGATGATGTAGATGCCGTTTCTCTCAGTGAAAATGTACGGTGCCATTTTCGGGTTCCATCTTCTTGTCTGGTGGCCGAAGTGTACGCCGGCCTCAAGAAGCTGCTTCATTGATACTACTGCCATGGTAGTAACCTCCTGTTGGTTTTTTATTTCCGCCGAAGCGGATGTCATATCCTCCGCCTTGCTTGACTTGCCTTCACCCCTTTCGGGGAACCACAGCAAAAGCAGGGCGTGCGAATTGCTTTAATATTATATCATATCATGGCGCAAATGTCAATATTTTTCTTCCGTCATTTCAACAAATTTTCGACAGAGCAACGCTGGCTTTTTATGCATATCGTATCCTTCTCAAACCTGACCAATACGGTATCCTCACCGATGAGATCAATATCCGAGCATCTTACGACAATATCCTCATCCCTGCCCATAAGCCCGAAGGCTCTGCTCCTGCCGTAGATAACCAGTGAGACTACCCTGCCCGTTGTGCTGTCGAGCTCCAGGTCGTCCACAAAGCCGATCTTTTCACCGGTCTTTACATTGACAACTTCTTTGTCACGCAGGCTGGAAAAGCTGCAGATCATCGGCTCACACCTCCCTAAGGGAGTATATGCCTGCGAGAGCCCGTCTTATCACCTCAGAGCGTCAAAACCGCAGAAGGTTATGAGCTGTGCATCCTTTTCCTTGATA
This sequence comes from Ruminococcus sp., assembly GCA_017542125.1. Lineage (GTDB taxonomy): Bacteria > Bacillota > Clostridia > Oscillospirales > Ruminococcaceae > FB2012. The sequence continues at coordinate 77,861 of JAFXXU010000058.1, read as the reverse complement.
AAGCCGGCAGCCGAAAAAAGCAGCGTGGCATTGTTTTGCTTTTCGTTCTCAAAATACCGGGGGAAGATAGCTCTTGCCTTCTGCTCCCGCGAGCCGGACAGGATCTTCCTCCGCTCGCTCCTTATTGCCTGATCCGCCGCAGCCTCGGTGCATCCGCACTTGTCTGCGATGTATGGCATTATCTCGGATGAGATATCCCGGGGCTTCATATCTTTCTGGATTATATAGTAGATGCCCTCGGCAGCACATCTCATTCCTGCGCCGCCTCCGACAAAACCCAGCTTATACAGAAAAGACATTATCCTGACCTTAAGCTCTTCCCGGTACTTATCACGGTAGCCCAGCTCGTTGAGCTTATGATCCAGTTGGACGCATATGACCCTCTCCGAGAAGGGATAGTTCAGCAGATGCAGATCCTGATATTCTTTTTTGAGCTTGGTGTAATACTGCATATCACTGAGCCCCGTGATAAGGAATACCGATCTGCAGTACCTCTCAAAAAGCATCGAGACCATTATTCTGACGTGTTTTGGATCGGTATTCTGCGCACAGATCACAGCGAGCACACTTTTGCTTTCGGTGATAGAGGAAAAGACATCGGGCAGTACAGCCTCGGCAACCACAGTGCGGCAGCCCTTTGCCTCCATCAGATCAGTTACCCGTGTAAAGCAATTGTTCTCCTTATATATGAAGAGCACCGTTTCCTTGTTATAGCTGTAATACTGCAATACCTCACCTCCGATAACAGATCATTTTACGTTTTTCATAGTCAGCGAGATGCGCTTTTTCTTCACATCTACGCTTAATACTCTTACCTTTACTATATCCCCCACCTTGACCACATCCAGAGGGTGCTTGACGAACCTGTCGGCAAGCTGAGAAATATGTACCAGCCCGTCCTCGTGTACACCGATATCGACGAATGCGCCGAAGTCGATAACGTTGCGGACAGTGCCCATAAGCTCCATACCCTCCTGAAGATCCTTGAGCTCCATAACGTCACCGGAACGCATGAGCGGAGGGGGCAGTTCGTCACGGGGATCGCGTCCGGGCTTCATAAGCTCTGAGATAATATCTCTGAGAGTGGGAACACCGGTGCCAAGCTCTTCGGCAAGAGTCTTGATGCCCAGCTTGTCTGCGCGGTCTGTCAGTTCTGAGAGTGAGCCGATATCCTTCTGAGAATAGCCGCACTTTTCAAGCAGCAGCTTTGCAGCGGCATAGCTCTCAGGGTGAACGGCCGTGTTATCGAGAGGGTTCTTGCCGTCACGGACACGCAGGAACCCTGCGCACTGCTCATAAGCCTTGGCACCCAGCTTCGGGACCTTCAAAAGCTGCTTGCGGTCTGTAAAAGCACCGTTCTCTTCGCGGTAGGTAACGATATTCTTGGCAACAGAGGCGTTGATGCCTGCTATGTAAGAAAGCAGCGAATGGGATGCTGTATTCAGGTCTACGCCCACGGAGTTAACACAGTCCTCAACAACTCCGGTAAGAGCCTCGTCCATACGCTTGGGGGGCATATCGTGCTGATACTGCCCTACACCGATAGCCTTGGGGTCGATCTTTACAAGCTCCGCCAGGGGATCCTGTAATCTTCTGGCGATAGACACCGCCGATCTCAGGGATACATCATAGTCGGGGAATTCCTCTGCCGCCAGCTTTGAGGCCGAGTAAACCGAGGCGCCCGCCTCGGATACAACTATATAGCTGACGCTCTCGGGTATCTCTCTGACGATCTCTGCGACCAGAGCCTCGCTCTCCCTGGAGGCGGTGCCGTTACCGATGGATACGGCATCGACCTTGTTTTTCTTTATCATCTGTATCAGCTTGCGCTTGGCTTCGGCAGCCTGTGCCTTGGTGTTTATATAGACTATGCCGGTATCCAGTACCTTTCCGGTCTCATCGACTACTGCAAGCTTGCAGCCGTGAGCATATCCGGGGTCGAGACCGAGAGTGATCTTCCCCTTTACGGGAGGCTGCATAAGGAGCTGATGCAGGTTCTCCTTGAACACCTTTATTGCACCCTCCTGTGCCTTTTCAGAAAGCTCGTTTCTTATCTCGCGCTCTATGGATGGATAGATAAGGCGCTTATAGCTGTCTGTGCAGGCCAGCTCGATATACTTTGAGCAAGCGCTGGTGCCCTTGGCAAAGCGGGATATGCAGGCCCTCTCGCCTGCTCCCTCGTTGACCTCCACAGAGACCTTCAGAGCTTCTTCCTTTTCGCCGCGGTCGATGGCAAGCACTCTGTGACCGGCGACCTTGGAAACAGGCTCGGAAAAATCGTAGTAGTTCTCATAAACTGTCTCGGCTGTTTCGTCAGCAGCCTTTGAGACCAGCCTGCCAGTCTGCGAGAAGAGAGTACGCAGATACTTTCTCAGGTCCGCATTGTCGGATACATCCTCGGCGATGATATCCATAGCACCCTGCAAGGCTTCCTCGGCAGAATCAACGCTCTTTTCCTCATTGATATAGTTGACCGCCTCTGCTTCCGGGTCGGCAGCCTTGTCCTGAGACATAATAAGCTCGGCAAGGGGCTCAAGCCCCTTTTCTCTTGCTACAGAGGCCCGGGTCTTTCTCTTGGGTCTGAACGGGCGGTAGATATCCTCGACTTCCACGAGGACGGTAGCCTTGTCTATCAGAGCCATAAGCTCATCGGTCATCTTGCCCTGCTCGGTGATGGAAGCGATTATCTCCTCCTTGCGCTTGGCAAGGTTCCTTAGATATGTAAGCCTGTCAAAGATAAGGCGGAGGGTCTGGTCATCGAGAGAGCCTGTGACCTCCTTACGATAACGGGCGATGAAGGGGATCGTCTTATCGTCGTCGATGAGGGCGACAGTGTTGTCGATCTGCTCCTGGCGAAGCCCGAATTCCTTGGCAAGCATTTCGTTGATATTCATTTGAGACATTCCTTTCGCGGTGGTATACATTCCGTCCCACATGGGACAGATCTTATTATAGCACAAAAGCGAAGCGCCTTGCTATAATTGCCCGATTCGCAGGGAGTGCCGTTTGCGGCACGGATCTGCGAGGGCTTAAAAAGATATATAATATCAGCTTGCTGATATTATAGCACATTTCATTCGGTTTGTCACTAGTTTTTCTGTAAAAAAACAGGCTCGAATAACGCTTCGGTTCCCGTTATCCGAGTCTGATCAGTTTAGCTGCTGTTTGATCTTCGAGAGAGCTGCCTTTTCCAGCCTGGAGACCTGTGCTTGTGAGATGCCAATGCTCTTAGCAACCTCTGTCTGGGTCCTTCCGCGAAAGAATCTGAGGTAGAGGATGTTGCGCTCTCTGGTGCCCAGTTCCTTGATCGCGTCTTTGATAGCCAGCTCGTCAAGCCATTCCTTGGCATCTGTGCCGTCGCCCAGCTGATCCAGCACGCATAGGGCGTCTCCCGAATCGGAGCATACAGGCTCGAAGATCGAGACCGGTTCGCTCACCGAGCCTATCGCCGCCACGATATCCCCTCGGTCAAGGCCGGTGTATTCGGCGATCTGCTCCACCGTAGGTTCTGTATCGGATGTGCTCATAAGCTCCTCCCTCGCCTGCATGGCACGGTAGGCTGTATCCCGCAGTGAACGGCTCACCCGTAGGGAGTGGCTGTCCCGCAGGTAGCGGCGGACTTCACCTGCGATCATCGGCACGGCGTAAGTCGAGAACCGCACATCATGGGAATCGTCAAAATTGTCTATGGCCTTTATCAGCCCGATCACTCCCACCTGAAAGAGATCGTCAGGCTGGTCGCTCCTGCCTGCAAAGCGCTGGAGGACGCTCAGCACCAGCCTGAGATTACCCTTTATCAATGTCTCGCGGGCAGCCTTATCGCCGCGCCGGACTTTTTTCAGCAGTTCTGTCTTATCCTTCTCTGTCAGCACTATAAGCTCCGAGGTGTTCACTCCGCTTATCTCGACCTTATTATACTGCATGACTGCTCCTATCCTTCCGAAAGCACTCTTGTGCCTCGTGGATAGTATTGCCGGAGATGCTGGGATTATGCTAATATATCACTTTTCATAAAAGATAAGCGCTACATAGCATTATTTGACAAAGCTAAGGTTTATCTGTGGAAACATATAATTATTCTTGACTTATATATCATAAAATTGTATAATAGACTAAAAAGGAGGTTTTGTCTATGGCAAAAAGAAAAGCGCTCCGGGCAGGAGCATTTCTGGTTTCGGTAGCTATGGCTGTAAGCTCGCTGTCCTTTGCTGCGGCAGCAGATAGCCGGGTCATCGAGGGCACCTATTCCTATTCCTCCAACGAGGGGGATAATATCCAGCGGACCGACAGCTTCGTTTTCCGCGAGGATTGCTTTAAGCGTTCATCCTTTAACTGGTGCAGCCACCTTATGACTCTTTCGGCTCAGACTGCCATCGCATCAGTAGGCCGCTATGCCGATTCCCCCGACCCCGAGCATATCGACGACCCCTCAAACGAGGCTGCGAACATCATAAAAATGCTTCAGGATATGGGTTTCTCAGACCCCGAGGCAAACAAGTATTACACAGTTAATCCCGAGGAGAATTCCGCAGCTGTGGCTGTGGGCCACAGGGAGATTAGCTATGGCGGAAAGACCTATACCCTGCTGGCTGTGTTCCCCCGCTCCGCAAACTATAAGCAGGAATGGAGCGGAAACTTCACCGTTGGCAAGGGTACGATACACGAGGGCTTCAAGGCAGCAAGAGACGAAGTCCTCCGCTTCATGAAACAGTATATGACCGAACACAGTATAACAGGCGACCTGAAAATATGGGTGTCCGGTCACAGCCGGAGTTCTGCCATATCGAACCTTCTGGGTGCGTTCTTCGCAGCGGGGGGCATAGAATACTTTGACGGCGTCAGCATCACTCCCGAGGATATTTACTGCTATACCTACGCCACCCCGAGAACAACTCTCAGCTCTGCTGACAAAAAGGAGCTGTTGAGCGTTGCCGGCTCACGGGGCGGAGTATATGCGGATGATACCCCGGGCGAGGAATTTGTCAGCTCTGCTTCCGGTACGATTTCACCCACAGACGCTATATTCAACTGCATCCACAACTTCCCCCAACCCTATGATTTCATCACTATGCTCCCTCCGAAGGAGTGGGACTACACCTGGTTCGGAACTATTGAAAACACCGACGGTGACGGCGCCGTTACCGCCGAGGATATGCTCAAGGAGCTGAGCACGGTCAACGAATATGCCTACAACAAATTTGTCAACGGCGGCGACTACCGCAATTTTGAGTGGAAGAAGTTCGATCTCCCCAGCCTCTCCGTCGTACCCGATACCTCCGAACACGATGGGAACGATATGGGTTACTTTATGGACCAGCGCGTTTCAGGCTTAGGCTTCTATACCGAAGAGAGTGACGGCTATGTAGAGTTAGGCATCCAGGAGGCTCTCGTTGCCACCGCCGGCGCTTACTCGATGATGCACGAATTCACCGACCTTGAAATCGAAGAAAACGCTGATAAGCTCATCGCTCCGGCTCTGCTTATCTACTTCGCTTATGCCGATGAGATGCTGCAGCTTGAAGCCCGTTCCCTGTCAGAAGAAGAATCGGTCGAGATTGTTCTGGAAGAGCTCCTCGGCTATTTCACGGGTCAGGAAATAGAGCACGGCACGCTGACGGTTGATAAAACCGTTGTGCTTCTCTCGCAGTACATCTCACGGAACAAAGGCTCCAAAGCGGTAAATAAGCTGCTTGACTACGCTGCCAATGCACTAAAGAGCACCGATGTCTACGCTTTTGCTCAGGCACTGCTCAACACATTTGTGACTGATCCTACGGTCAGCGATCAGGAAAAGCTGCTGGCAGTCCTCATAGCTCTCTCGGAGGGCCCTGCCGAGGGTACGGCAGCAGCAGAATCCTACGGCACAGCCGAGTCTGTCCGCACACTGATCTACACTATCCTTGGCTTTGTGGATCCTTCGATCCCCGATCTGATACAATACGGCAATGCTCCCCTCAGAACCGTTATAAGCTACGTTCTTCAGCTGCTGACCACGGTCAAGGACGATGAGGGCAACACTATCAAAAGGTTTGAGACCTTAGCCGAAGCCGCTGATGCTGCTCTGGTAGAGGCTATCGGCATCGTCACCGCTACCGGTCTTGAAAACTCAAAGCGTTACGGCGAGCTATATTACGAACAGCTTAAGGGTCATATCGAGACTATGCAAAAGAATTCGGATATCCTGCGCAGAGTAGCAAGCAGGTTCGCCTTCGGTATCAAGGGCAAGGAATACAGCACCAGCGATTCGATCAACAACGCTGCTACATTTATAGGTAATCTCGATATTATCCCTCCCGCACACTACAACGAGGTCTTTGTGGCCTGGGGCAAGGCCTGCGAGACCAAGGGCATCAGGGATCACGAGGAATACAAGGAACCCGAGCCTGCTCCCGCCCCCGAAGAGGGCGAAAAGTCCGGGAACCCGGATACAGGCTTCAATGCATTATTCTTCGGCGGAGCTGCTGCTCTTACCGCTCTTGCGCTGGCAGTTTCCAGGAAGAAAAAGCAGTAGACCTATCTCATATAACAAAACAGCAAAGCTCGCTCCCGCAGCAGGGGGCGAGCTTTTTACATACAAAAGCCGGCTCAAAACACAGTCGGCTTATATTTCAGTTATTTCGTTTTTGAAGAAATCGGTAAGGAGGTCAAGGACACCCTGGGCGGCGTAAACAGTAGCGATCATCAGCTTATCCTTATCACAGACGCTGAAATCTATGCTGCGGCCCGAACGCTCGATTAGCTGAGTTATCAGCGCTCTCTGCGTTCTGCCATTGCCCTCACGGAAGGGATGCAGGAGATTAAGGTCGCTGTAAAACTCCGCAACTGCGCGGGCGTAATCATCTCCGTCCAGACCGAGGAAGCAGTTCTCATTATTGAGGCGCTTAAACAGCAGCTCCGAGGCTTTTTCAAGACCCTCCGGCGAGTGAAAGGTAGTACCCTTTTTCGAGAGGGGGACAGTCCTGATCTTCCCCGCCCAATCATAGAGGTCGCCCATTATGGATCTGTGGAGCTCACAGTAATGCGCAGCTGTGAATTCTCCCGAATAAGGCTCGGATAGGAGCATTGTGATCTTTGCAGTGGTGATGACCGTCTCGATCTCGGCGAGCTCGTTTTCATCACGGATGCCCAGCTTGTTTATAAGGACACGGGTGCCCTTATAGCAGCTGTCGTCACCCGAAAAGACGGTGTAAGCCATGATCAGCCTCCCACATACGCCTTGAATTTTCCTGCCTTGCAGTCCTTCAGAAAATCGGAAAAGGAGATCTCGCCCGATACCAGCTTTTCGCAGAGCTTTCTGTCCTTGTCGGTAAAACGGAAGCCCTCCATCTCAACGGAGGCGATAGCCTGCTCGAGCGCTTTCTTCTGTTTGCTGTCCATTATTTTACCCCCTTTGGTGTTCATCTGTTATTATACTATATGTGGTGGGATTTGTCAATACATAAATTGCAGCCTTCCGCGGGAACAAGCAAAGCCGCCGCAGAATTGCTGCGACGGCTCTGAACGTTCATTATCTTATCAGTTGTATTTCATGATCTTGATATCACCGGATGAGGTCTCAATAGAAACACTTGCCTCACCGTTGCCGCAGGTATAGGTGTCGCCGTTCTTGGAGAGGGCAAGATCGCTCTCAAAGTCGCCGGAGGAGGTTTCGATCTCAGCCTTGAAATCAGCGTTCTTGGGGAGGTAGAGGTCTACATCGCCCGAGGAAGTTTCTATCTTAAGCTCGGAAGGCATCTTCGCAAAGGTAAGGTTCATCTCTCCGCTGGAGGCCTGAGCATAGACTTTGTGAGGATCCTTGATATCAAGCTTCACATCACCGGAAGAAGTCTCAACACTGAGATCGCTGATGGACTCGGTGCTGATGCTGATCTCACCGGAGGAAGCAGTACATTTTGCTTTCTCGGAGGCGATGATCTGATCAAGCTTGATATCACCGGACGAAGCAGTGATAGCGTATTCCTTGGCCTGGCAGTTAACCATACGGATATCGCCGGAGGAAGATTCGATCGTTACGTTGTTTGCGGAAAGGTCCTCAAAGTTAGCATCAGCGGAGGAACCGTCGTAGAAGATATCCGAGAGCTTAAGGTTCTTGGGGATCAGGATCTCCAGCTTCTTTTCAGCGGAGGAGGAGAATACCTCTCCCGACTTGCAGAACTGGATGCGGAGGGTGCTGCCGTCAAGCCAGGAGTGTACCTTTTCGGCATCCGTGAGGGATTTGTTGCAGGTCTCCTTGATGGAGATCACATCGGAATCGTGTCTCATAAGGGTAACTGTGCCGGAGCTCCAGTTGATATCCAGCTTGTTCACCGGCTCGGAGAAATCTCTGTCGCCGGCGGTGTATTGATCAGCATGATCATATGAGCTGCCGATGTGTACGCAGGCTGTGAGAGCGACCACCGAAACAAGTATGGCTGCAAGAACGATAAGTTTGATTGTGTTTTTCATTTTGTTTACCCCCTGAATCATTTACTGTTTTTATTAGTCTTTCTGAGACCAACCATTGTGAATATCGCCGAGAGAACTATACCGAGGAAGAGTGCTGCCCAGCGCATACTGCCCTCTACGGACTCCAGATCGAGTGAACCGAATCCGAATTCCGGGAGCCTGATCCCTCTGCCCAGCAGCAGGATAACGAATGTCTCAGAGAAGCATCCAAAGACTGCCGAAAGAAGCACGCAGGCAGCTGCTTTGAGCATCCCGTTCCATTTGGGGAGAGTTATCAGCGCGAACATACCCCAGATATATGCGAATACAGGCAGCGAAAATGCCATTGTATAGCGGAAGAAATCTGGACTGTCTGATCTGATCCCGATGCAGACCATCATCAGGATAAAGGTCAGCGTGCAAGCACCGAGAGTGAGCAGGGCTTTATGATCCCCAATACGGGCAGCTACGGGCCTGGCATTGGAAACAAAGGGCATAAACACCACTGAAAGCCCGAAGAGGATGCTTGAAGCCGCAGTAAATAACCAGCTCCCGCCGGAGTAGATGCAGCAGACGCCCAGCAGCGTCAGCAGGCTTGCGGTAAAGGCTCCGAGTGTGCAGAGCGCTTTGTTCTCGGGTATCATCAGCGGGACTACCGTTAATGATGCAGGAATGAACATGGCGGTCAGCACGATAAAGAACCAGGTGAGCCCCGCCCCCGTGGCAAGGTTGACTATCAGGCAGACAAGTATGGGGATCGCAAATATCCCTCCGATTATGCTCCCTGCCAGAACGCTGCGGCGCTTGAAGTATTTAGCCTGTCTGACCAGGACTTCGTCCCGCTCCTTTTTAAACTCCGCGTCTATCAGTTTCTCGGATCTTTTCATATCGTTATATATGCCCGAGCAGGACTCGCACTGAGCGAGATGCTCCTCAACAGCCTCTTCGCTGACTTTGCTGCAAGCACCGTCGATATACAGCGGCAGCAGATCGCAGATCATATCACAGTCAAATCTCATTGTTATCCATCCTTTCTTTCAGTTTAAGTCTGGCGCGGTGAAAGGTAACTCTTGCCCAGGACTCTGTCTTCTGAAAGATCTTGCCGATCTGTGCAAAGGACAGCTCCCCGAACACTCTGAGCTCAAAGACCTCCTTATACGGCTCCTCCATGGAATGGAGCAGTATATGTACCCGGAAGGAAGTGTCCGAATCGGTGATGCTCTGCTCTATGTCGGTATCGGTATCAGCCAGGCTTTCGTCAGGCTCATCCTGATACTTAGCCGATCTGCGCTTTTCATCAATGAAAAGGTTCTTGGCTATGGCACAGAGCCAGGAGTAGCATTCGGCTTCGCCTCTGAAGGTCTGCTTGGCGGTCATCGCCCGGTAGAATGTTTCCTGTGTGAGCTCTGCGGCGGTATTCTGATCCTTGGCAAGGGTCATCACATAGGAATAGACCTTCATATAGCAAGCATCGTACAATCCCTCGGCAGTCTTTTTATCCAATCATCGCACCTCCTTTCCTGCCTTTCTGTAAGTTAGACGGATACAAGTACAAAACGTTACAAACTTTTTTGAAAAATTTTTTCCGGTCCTATTTGAGGCGCAGCAAGCATAAAACCTCCCCTGCATCCCAAAGGACACAGGGGCGATGCTTTTATTGATTCTCAGGGCTCAGAACTGACGCTGCCAAGACTTATCCCGGCTTTTCAGGAGATCCTTGCGTTCATACATTTTTCTGTCCGCCCGCTCAAAAATGCCGGAGAAGCTCTGATCCAGCTCAGGGTCGAACACACCCATTCCGGTGGAGACTTCGATAAGACCCTGCTGCTGATTAAGGTCGATATCCTCATCAAAAGAGGCAAGCAGCTCCTCACGGGCATTAAAGTCGCTGCCCTCCAGAAGCGCCACGAATTCGTCGCCGCCGATACGGTAGACGGGGCTGTGGCAGAACTTGCGGCAGATCATCATACAGCCCTCGCGGATATATCTGTCGCCCTCCTCGTGACCGAGGGTATCGTTGATGTTCTTTAATCCGTTGATATCGAAGACGATGATCCCGAACTCCCCTGCCGTACCCTCGGCAATAGCGTTGTCAATACGGTCGGTCATCTCCAGATAAGCGCGGCGGCTCTTTACTCCGGTGAGGGCATCTGTATTCGCAGCTGTCCTGGCAGAATTGAGGGCCTGCTTAGATTCCTTTTCCTGTTTGAGCAGCTCCTCCAGCTTGTTGCGGTACTCCGCCTTTTCATCCTCATAGATAAAGGTGTGAAGCAGGCAGGTACCAAGCATACAGCCTACGGAGTAAACAGGCAGCAGAGGGTTATAGACCTGAACCAGCACCAGCGTACCCATAACGAATCCGAATACACTTATCGCACGGTATCTTACCCTTTTTACCTGAGCCGTCTTGAAGCTGAGGGTCAGGGTGAGCCCGCCTGTCAGAGTAAACAGCAGTATCTGTATCAGCAGGAGCAGATAACGGATCGGCGCGGTCTTATATTCTCCCTGGCCGGTGATCTGAAACAGTATGGGATAGAAGGAGTTGACTATCAGCACCGGCGGGCACAGGCAGAAGAAAACACGCCCCACAAGTTTCAAAGCCTTGCCGAAGCCTGTCTTTTCTTCAAGGTAATCTGTGGTATAATCCGTCCAGAGCATTACCATAAGGCTCATTGCCACAAAGTAGATCACCGTGTCGGCATAGAGCAGCTTGTAAAGCTTCTGTTCATCGAATATGCCCCAGAGGATATCCGTGGAATAATAGAACAGAGTACCGAACAGAAAGCGGCGATAGAGTACATTTTTGCGCCTGACGCCGCCGCTGGTCTTTTTGAATATAACATCGTAATTGATGATAAGCTGCACCAGCAGCCCTATGATACCTATACTTGAATATACCATAACGACCTCCGTATTCAGAAACACAGCTGATAAGCCGGGGGTTTACAGCGTATAAAGAGTTTTGCAAAAGCAAACGCGATATATATCATATATCTAATATTTTCCTGTATATATTATAGCATATTTGCGTCACAAATTTGTTACAGAAACTCCTATTTTATGCTATGTTGTGTGAACTTTTTGTAAATTCTGAAACAGTTTGGCAAAACATTATCTTATTTTGTGCTTTTATATGAGAGAAACAAAAAACACCGCCCTGGTTTCGGGCGGTGTAATAAGCATACTATCAGAGGCGAGCAGCATCCATCCAGACGCGCATGGCGTTCTCGGCGCGGTTTCCCCAGAGGCAGTAGGGTATGGCATAAAGCTCCCGGGGTTCAAGCCTGGGGGCAGCGGTAGAGTAGAGGCTCTCCTGCCCTGCTCTCACATATCCTCCAACAGCCAGACGGAGAGCATTCTTGGGCAGTCTCGGGTCGGGGAAGGCAGGCTTTGCCTCAGAGCCGGTATCAACATAGGATGCCGCGATGATATCTCCGTTATCGGCACCCTCAAAGCAGTAGACGAGGGGTCCCATACAAAGCGCTGCCTTGCCGGACAAGGAATGTATCCTCTCGGAGGGGTAGACGAACCTGGGCTTGCCGTCAATCACCAGCCTGATCTCGTCGCCGTCGTTCACGGGGATATAGGCATATCCCTTTCTTATCTCGGGAGTAATTGCCTCACCGTTTTTGAAGAAGGAAGTCTCCCTGCTCCAATGGGGCACTCTGACTGCAAGAGTTGTGCAGCCGGTGATCTTATATGTTACGGTGAAGCCGTAGGGGTACCCGGTCTCGCAATGAAGCGAGGATCCGTTTTCAAATGAGACCTTACCCGGCGCGAACAGATGGCAGTAAACTGTATCGCCGCTTTCGGCATAGGCGTACTTACCAATAGATGAGATGAGCCTTGCGGCATTGGGAGGACAGCAGGCGCAGGCATACCAGCCGGGGCGCTTCATCAGCGTATGGCGGTGAGTGGGAGCCACACCTGATACTCCGGGAACAGCCTCCAGAGGGTTTACATAGAAAAACCTCTGCCCGTCAAGCTGGATGCCCGCAAGCACAGTATTATAGAAGGCTTGCTCCATAACGTCGCCGTACTCGCCGCTGATATCATTTTCAAGCATACGCGAGGCAAAAAACATCAGCCCTATGGCGGCACAGGTCTCGGAATAGGCCGTATCGGGCGGGAGATCGAAATCCACGCTGAAAGCCTCGCCGTGAACAGTAGAACCTATCCCTCCGGTGATATAGAGTTTTCGGTTCACAATGCTCTCCCAAAGGCGGCGGCAGGCGTTGAACAGCTCCTTATCCTCGGTCTCGGAGGCTAGGTCTGCCATACCCGTGTAAAGATACACCGCTCTCACCGCGTGGCCGACAGCCTCGGTCTGCTCACGGACGGGGCGGGAGCTCTGCTGATAATCGCCGTTTGAGGCATCGTTTCCCCAGACTGTCCAATCCCGGGAGGCTTTCTCCTTTTTGTAGAAATCGGGATCCTGCCCGCGGGTGTCGATGAAATGTTTCGCCAGCTCCAGGCAGCGCTTGTCAGAGGTGAGCCGGTACAGCTTCATCAGCGCAAGCTCTATCTCCGGATGACCTGGGAAGCCCGGCCTGCCCTCCTCGATAAAATGCCTGTGGATATGTGCAGCACATCTCTGCATAACATCCAGCAGCTTGCGCTTGCCGGTGGCCTCATAGTACGCACAGGCAGCCTCGATCAGATGTCCGGCGCAGTAGAGCTCGTGGGCTTCAAGGAGGTTTTCCCAGCGCCTGTCTCTGTCGGAGATAGTAAAGCGGGTGTCGAGATAGCCGTCCTTGTCCTGTGCGGCTGCGATGAGGTCGATAAGCTCATCCGCACGGGCTTCAAGCTGCTCATCGGGCACCGAAGCCAGAGAATAGGCAGCAGCCTCAAGCCACTTGCCCGCGTCGCTGTCCTGAAAGACCATACCGTAGAAATCCCCGTGCTCCTCACCTCTAAGCGCCTTGCCAGCGTTTATAAAGTTTGAGAACACTCCGCTCTTCTCGGTACCCGCTTCGTCTTTCATAACACGGTATTGGTAGGGTATCATCTCTTTGCGGACAAGCTCCTGATAATCGCCGATGAACCCGCTGCTCTTATACGCGCTGACGGGTATGCTTTTCATAGTTTTCATATCATCATCTCCGAAACAAAGGTTGACAGGATCGTTTATATGTATTATAATCTTATCAGGCGCAAATTTGAATAGAGAATAGTCTTGCATATATGGAGGATGATCTTGAACGAGATAATATACTGCAATCATTCCCAGCCCCGCTGTTCGGGGCTGGGTCTGCTGGCGGCGCCGGAGCCCTTTTACCACGCCGACAGAGTTACGGATTTCCACGTTATGATATATGTTCTTGAAGGGGCGATCTTCGTCACCGAGGACGAGACCGACTATGAGATCGGCAGCGGTGAGCTGTTCTTCCTCAAAAGCGGGATACATCACTATGGCAAGCGGGAGATCCCCCGTGGGACAAGGTGGTTCTACTGCCACTTTTATCTTAACAGCTCAGATGAGGGACTCGCTGCTCCCCTGCCCAAAAAGCTTTCGGGGCTCAGGGGCAGCGGTATCGAGCAGAAGATACTTAGCTTCAATGAATACGCTGCCTCAAACGACAGGGATAAGGAATGGTTCATTGATCTTAAGCTGGCGGAGCTGCTGACCTCTATCCTGCTTTGCAATGACCGCCCTGCCGAAAAGCTAAGCCTCAGCGGCAGGATAGCGCAGTATCTCAGAGAGAATATATCAGAGCCATTCTCTGCGGCAGCACTGGAGCGGGAGTTTTATCTGAGCTACAAGCGGCTGGCGGCGGTATTCAGAGCAGAGACAGGCCAGACTATGCAGCAGTATCACGACAGCCTAAAAATGTCAGAAGCTGAAAAGCTGCTGCGATCCACCCTTATGACCGTCGGAGAGGTGGCAGCTTCGGTGGGTTACAGCGACCCGCTGTATTTCAGCAGGCGCTTTCGCCAGCTTACAGGTCAGAGTCCCACAGAGTTCAGGCGCAGAGCCGCAGAACAATTCTGATACACAAAAGACCCGGCACAGCTCTTTCGGGTGCGCCGGGTCATATTGTTTTATTCGGTAACTTCAACGAAGCACATAGAGGATATGCCCTCGGCGCTTATGGTGATGGCGACCGTACCGGGTTGGACAGCCCTGAAGGTCATATCAAGAGTCTGCTTGTCGATGTAGATCTCCTCGATGATGCCCTGCTCCGAGAGCTCATAGTCCACGGCAGCAAGGTTCTCTATGCCTATACACTTGATGAGCAGTATGAACTCATCGCCGACCTTAACGGATATGCTCTCGGGAGAGAGAACGATATCCTTGCTGTCAGGAGCTTCAAGGGAGCTGTCGAAGATGTCGCCTTCGCTGCTGTCGGTGTCAGGTACGGAGCTTTCGGTCTCTTCGCCGGTGTAGGCCATAAGCAGTACGGTTATCTCCGACTCCTTCTTGGCGAGGATACCCGCCCCGGGAGCCTGTGTATAGACCTTGCCCTCGGTAACGTTGTAATCATCGCTGACGTAGACCTTCATCACAAAGCCCGCTTCTTCCAGCTTAGCCTTGGCATCCTCGGATCTCATGCCGGTAACATCGGGGATCTCGGCGATCTGCCCTGCAGCATTAACGGTGAGGACGACTGTCATTCCACGCTTCACTTCTGCGCCTGCCTCAACGCTCTGAGCCACGATCTCGTTATCCGGCTTTGAGGTATCGGCGGTGTAGGTGAGCCTTGCAGATATGCCTGCATCGGTGATGAGCTTCACGGCATTTTCAAGCTGCTGACCTACAACATTGGGCATACTTACCGATGCCTTGCCCTGGCTTACGGTGAGCGTCACCTTTGATCCGGTGGGCACCTTCTGCCCTGCTGCGGGTGACTGTGTAGCTACCAGGCCCTCGGCTACGTTATCTGAGGGCTCGTTCTTGACAACTGTTTCAATGCCGAACAGAGCAAGTATGCTCTCGGCACGCTTCTGATCAAGCAGAGTGACATCCGGAAGTATCTGCTCCTTCTGAGCGGTAGTGACCTCAACCTGTACAGGCTGATCGCTGTTCTGCCTTGACTGTGCCGGCGGATACTGAGTCAATACCGTGCCCTCGGGCTTGGTGTCGTCGTAGACCTTCTTGACTACCTCAACGGGGGTTCCGTCGTTCTCGGCGTCTCTTACAAGCTCGTCATAGGTCTTACCCACATGGTCACCCACCTCTACCTCCTTGACCTCCTCGCTGGGGTCGGGGCCGAGAGAGACTACCAGGTCGAGCCTTCTGTCGGTAGTAACTTCGTCGTAGGGGGTGATGCTCTGGCTGATTATGCAGCCTTTTCCTATGGAGCGGCTGTATGACTCCTTTACGGAGTAGCTGAGCTTCAAATTCTCAACCACAGGGATAACGTCCTTAGAGTCGAGCCCAAGGAAGTTCGGCATAGTGATAAGCCCGCTTTTAGCGCTGACCGTTACACCAACCACAGTGTTCTTCTCCACCATACTGCCTTTCTCGACGGTCTGGGAGATAACGGTGCCGGCTTCTAGCTCGTCGTTTATCTCCTTGCCGGAAAGCTCGATCAGCAGGCCGAACTGTGCCAGCTTGGATTCCGCCGCGCCGGCATTGAGGTTCACTATGCTGGGAACTACCGTCATCTCGGAATTGAGAGTATCTGTGGTCTCGGCAACAAGGGGTGTCTCTTCTCCCTTGTTCAGAACTACCGCCAGTACGATGCCGGCGATGACGGCGGCACAGGCAACGGGTATGGCTATCTTTGCCCACAGCGGGAAGCCCTTGTTCTTATTCGTCCTGAGAACGACCTTCTTCTCGCCGGAGAGCTCCTTGATAAAGGTCTCCATATCTGGAGTGCGGAAGGAGCTGTCAACATAGGAGGCATTGCGCAGAGCGTTCTCCTTATCCTTATCAACTCTGATATGATAGGCTCCCAGAGCTTTGAGCTTATCCTTATGGGTCTTTTCAAAGTAAGCGCTGCGAGCCTCTGCTTCGGGGAGCTCAACGCCCATCATACGGTGAATTATCAGCGCTGCCGAATAAACATCGTTTGAGGGCAGCAGCTCAGGAGAATCAAAGCTCCGCAACCGCTCTATGGGGTAATACTTCTGTTTATCCTTCTGCTTGATGTCGCTGAGGTCATCGGTGACATTGAACAGGATGTTTTCAAGATACGAGTTGAGGAAGAGGGTTCCGTCGTCCAGAACGAGCAGATCGTGTATGGAGAAGCCTCCGATAAAGAACCCGCTTTCGTGGAGCTCGTCGATAGAGCGGAGTATGGGCAGGAACATCTGCTCTGTAAGCTGGGGAGACAGGGCTCCCTTTTCCTCCAGGTGCTCCGACAGGGACTTGCCCTTGACGTACTCGGTTATGACATAGGCTGTCTTGTTCTTCTCAAAGGTCTCATATACCGCGCTGACGTTATCGGGGAGGTGCAGCTCCGCCAGTATCTGCGACTTTTTGAGGAAGGTATCCATATACTTATAGAATTCCTTCTCCTTGATGACCGTGATGTTCTGATCCCCGATATTGCGGGATGAAAAACGTGCCGGGCAGTATTCGTAGATAGTTACTGTCTTGTTGGTAAGAGCATCCCAGCCAATATACTTGATAAACCAGCCGTCGATATTCAGCGGCATACCCATTATATATCTGTCTGCAAGGACGACTCCGGGCTCGATGCATCTGGAATTATCCGGCAGGGTGCCTTCGGCAAAGCCGCACTCGGGGCATACTCTCAGCGCATCGTCATACTGCGCCATACATTTCATACAGAATTTCATTTGATCGCCTCACTTGCTTGTGCTACTGCTTTTCAAAATAGCCGTCCTCAAGCATTTTGTTATCGTAGAGCATAGTCTCATAGATATATCTCTGGGAGAATATCTTCTGACCCTCCACCTCATCCATATACAACTGGAACATACACTTGCCGGAAGCTATGGCCCATCTGACGTCGTTATCAGTATCATAGATGGGTTTGCCGTGTTTCTGCTCGGCGGCTTCCCTGATGCTGCTGCTGAATTCTTCGCCGTACTGATACTGCACCATCCAGAGATCATCGCCCTTGAAATAGAGGTCGATGGAATCGAAGTATTCCTCTGTCTCGTTGCCGAGATCTATGGGCACGAGCATTACTGTGTCGCCGGTGGTCCATTTGTCGTGATCGGTGGAAACATAGACCTGACCTGTGGCGAACATTGTCTGGATGTTGCTTTTCTGAAGGCCGAAAAGGGAGTAGTTCATATCGAGCAGCCCGTTATCCACAGAGAGAGAGCCCCGAAGATCGGGATAGAGGATATGAAAATGCTGTTCCTCGGAGGAATCGTCGGCAGCGGTTGAGCTATCGGGCTCCGTCTTTGTCTCCGACTCCGTGGGAGCGGAGCTTTCGGGTGCCGGGGTGGTCTCGGGAGCAGAGGTAACGGTCGCAGAAGCGGTAGTGACCGCAGCTGTAGCAGTCGTTGTAGTTGCTGCGGCAGTGCTGTCAGGCGAGGAGGTCTTTACGCTGTCATCACCTTTAAGGTTCATAAACAGCACTATGCCGCCTATGACAAGGAGTGCTGCACAGGCAGCTCCAACTATAATAAGCTTGCTGCTCTTCTTCTCAGGGATCGCAGGCGCGGGAGCCGGCTCCGGCTTTTTGGGCTCGGGTTCAGGCTCTGGCTCGGAGGAAGAAGTCGGTATATACTCCGAGAGCCTGGCATCGCTATCTGTGCTGTCGGTATTTTCGGCGGCGGTGAAGTTTGGCTTGGGAGTGTAGACGGTGCTTTCGTTATCCTCATAGCTGCTTCGCGGAACATACTGCGAAAGGCGGGGGCCTTCTCCGTCAGAGGGGGAAGCGGCGGTATTTGACCCGCCCTTGTTTTCGGGCATAATGGGTGCGGGAGCCGTCCCGGAATCAAAGCCGAGATCGAAGTCGGGGACCTTAGAAAGCTCATCCAGCAGCTGGTCGATAGACTGTATCCTATCCTCAGCCTTGATGGCAAGGCCGTGGCGAAGCACAGCCTCAAACTCGGGGGAGCATTCAAAGCCCAGCTCCGAGGGCATTTTTAGGTTATCCTCATAGATACGGTCAGGGGCATCGGGAGGGATATTGCCGGTGATACACTTATATACCGTGGCACAGATAGCGTAGATATCCGTCCAGGCGCCCTGCTTGCCGTGGCGGCGGTACTGCTCCATAGGAGCATAGCCGTGCTTCAGCATGACCGAAAGGCTCTTTTCGTCGGCGAACTCTCTGGCAGCGCCGAAGTCCAGCAGCTTGACAGCCTCGCCCACCAGCATGATATTATCGGGGCTTATATCCCGGTGGATAAGGTTTTTCTCGTGTATCTTTTTCAGCGACTGGAATACAGGCATCAGCAGGCAGATGGTGTTATAGCTGGAGATAGTCCCCACCTGCTTGAGATAGCTTTTCAGCGTGATGCCGTCCAGGTATTCCATAACGATATAGACGGTATGGTTCTCTTCAAAGAAATCCCTTACCGCCACTATGCCGGGCTCGTTGGTGAACTTGGCAAGAGTCCTCGCCTCGTGGAGAAAATGCTCGCGGCTCTTTGAGAAAAGCTCCCGGGCAGTATCGGCGCTGATGCTGAGCACCTCGTTTGAGACGGTATTGTTACGGTTCACCATTCCTGCGGGGTAGAATTCCTTGATGGCTACCTTGAACTGCAGGAGGGTATCGAGGCCGATATAGGTAATACCGAAGCCGCCCTCACCCAGCACTCCGCCCACCAGATAACGGTGATTGAGCATAGCTCCCTGTGCGAGAGTGTGGGAGGGTGAAACATATTCACTGAGCTCCCGTCCGCAGGCGGAGCATTTGCTCTCGCCCTCACGGAGCTCGTTCATACAAAAGGGACAATAGGACATACTGCTCTCCTCTTTACGGATAATTATGAGCCTTTACCACGAGAACCTCTCGGTGCAGAGCGGTACGAATACAAGCTCGGTCTCGCCAAGCATTATAACATCGTAGGGCTTGAGCTCGGTGGGCATAAGGAGCATCTGACGGTTCAGATAGATGATGGTCTTGCCCTCGGCGCTTTGCAGGAAGAATTTCTTATTGAGGGGGTCATAAATGATAACAGCCTGAGCCCCGCGTGAAACGGCGCGGTCGCTGTGAAGGTCGATAGTAACGATATGTTCCGCGTCGCCGCGGCCGAGGGTGCTCTTCATTTCGGTGACGGTGTAGACCTTGCCCTTGTTGCTCTTGCTTGCTACAACGAGCCAGCCAAGCACCAGCTCATCCGAGAGCTCATCGAAGATTATCTGGGTAACGCCCTCATCATCATTGCGAGGGGCAGTCTTTTTAATAGCATCCTCGATATGGCCGGTGAAGTTTACCTTTTTGACCTCTTCCTCGACGGACAGCTTGGGCTCCTCCGAGGGGGCGGGCTGAGGTGCGGGTTCCGGCTCAGCAGCAGGTGCGGGAGCGGGAACGGGCACAGGTGCCGGTATCAGATCGGGAGCAGGAACGGGAGCGGGCATCGGAGCAGGAGCAGGTGCAGGCTCCGGTGCGGGTGCCTCATCAACAGGCTTAGGCGAACCGCACTGGCAGCAGAACTTGCCTTCGTTTACGGCTCCGCACTTGGTGCAGGTCCAGCCGCCGGAAGCGGGCTGGGGTGCAGGCTCCGGTTTGGGAGCAGGACGCGGGCCTCCGCACTGAACGCAGAAATTGCCGCTGTTGAGGGTCCCGCAGCCGCATCTCCATACGGCTTCCGAATTGTTATCGGGGGCAGGTGCCGGCTCTGGCTTGGGAGCGGGTGCCGGAGCAGGTGCGGGCTCGGGCTTGGGCGCTGGTGCCGGTGCAGGTGCGGGCTCGGGCTTGGGTGCGGGAGTCGGTACGGGTGCAGGCTCGGCGGGCTTGGGAGCAGCCGAAGCACCTCCGCAATGGGGACACTGCGGATATTTATCCTCATCGTAATAATGCATATTGGGGCAGCGCTTTAATTTCATAATATTACCTCCGGGTTTATTTCTGACCGATAACAGCAAAGGTGGTGTTGTCAAGATGACCATCGCAGGACTTCACCGCGCTCATAAGAGCATCGGCAGCCGCTGACGTATCGCTGTAACGGTTCATTATTTCGTTTATAGATGCGTCTCCGAGAGACTTGTAGAGGCCGTCGGTGGCAAGCAGTAGCCTGTCATCCGGGGTCAGCCTGAAGGGCTCTGTGTTCACATCGACGATGTCGATGCCGCCCATACCGATAAAGCTGGCGAGGCGATTTCCCTTTGGGAGCTCGGCGTTGTAGGCAGCCCGGTCGATGAGCTTCTTATTCAGCCGCACAGCGAGGACATAGGCATAGTCGTGGTCGGTGGTGATCTGCTTGAGCTTGCCCTCCCGCAGGATATAGAGCCTGCTGTCGCCGACAGAGAGCCAGTAGAGCTCATCACCGCATATATATGCCGTAACCGCAGTTGTCCCGCAGCTGTCGCCGTACTGCCTGTTGACCTCGTCATCTATACGGTTGGCAGCATCAACGATAAAAGCGGGATAATTCTCGGTGTACTCGGTTTTGAACAGCTCGGCAAAGCGCCCTGCTGCCAGAGACGAAGGTGCTCCGCCCTCGGGGCGGCTGCCTATACCGTCACATACAGCAACGAAGAGGCCGCGGTCTGTTTCGCACTTCTCGGCGGCGTCCTCCTGACGGGCTCTTGTACCGATAAAGCTGCGTATCTCGCAGCGCATAGAACTCACCTCTTGATAATAACGGCTATGGCGGAATAATTATCCATTTTGACGCCGGCACTGTTTTTCACAGCCAGGCGCTCCATATCTCCCAGCCATTTTGAAGCCTTGCCGTTTTGGGCAAGCAAAGCCTCCATCTCCGGCTCGGTGACGGGCTCCCAGAAGCCGTCGGAGCAAAGCAGGAAGGCATCACCCTCCCTGACATCGAACTCGGTGCGCTCATAGCGAAGCTCATCCGAATCCTCGCCCAGAGCGTGGAGGAGCCTGTTGCGGTCGGGGTGACGGCGTATCTCCGCCTCCTCGATCTCTCCCGACATATAAAGCACCTGGGGGATGCTGTGATCCCTCGTGCGGGAGATCACCCTGCCGTCTCTGAAACGGTAAAGGCGGGAGTCGCCTATATGCAGGCATATCCCTTTATTGCCGCTGACGCACAGAACTACCGCCGTTGTTCTCATTGCACGGGTATAGGCGGCCTGCTTCTGTGCCTGTTTCATTGCAGCCTGAGCCCTCGGGAGCACATCCGAGGCAAATTCCTCAATGCTCCCGCAGCTCTGAAAATACTCGGTGATATGCTCCACGGCAAGCGAGGACGCCAGATCTCCCATTCCGTGACCGCCCAGGCCGTCACAGAGTATGAAGCACATATCCTCACCGCGTTTTACCGCAGCGACGCTGTCCTCATTGACAGACCTGCCTCCCTTATCCGTGAACACACAGTGATCGAACTTCATCCCCTGTTACGACTCTGATGGCTGCTGCTCGGGATTGCGGTTGAACTCTCCGAGCGAATGGTCGCACTCGCCGAAGGATGCACGCATATCCTCAAGAGCATTACACATAGCAGAAAGGATATCAGCGATACCAGTGATATTCTTTCTGATGACCTGAGCATCGGAAATAAAAGTCTGCGCTCCGAGACCGTCCCAGTTGCGGTCAAGCTCCTTGACGATCTTCTCGTACTGCTCGCCGATCTGAGCATAGCGGGTGATGAAATTCTCCTTCATCCGAATGCACTTATCAAATGCGCGGGTGTCGATGCACACGCAGCGGTCGCCGTTTCCA
The DNA here is from genome assembly GCA_017542125.1 of Ruminococcus sp. Taxonomy (GTDB): domain Bacteria; phylum Bacillota; class Clostridia; order Oscillospirales; family Ruminococcaceae; genus FB2012. The sequence continues at coordinate 55,713 of JAFXXU010000058.1, read as the reverse complement.
GCCATAACTATACCTCCTCAGACCTTGATGAATTTTATCTTTTTGAGCTCGTCGGATTCTATATCGAAATAGAAGCCGTCGCCCAGTTCACATCTTGCATACTCGTTTTTGAGCTCCTTGGGATCCATTTCCCCGAAGACCGATCTGCTTCCTCTGTCGGAAACGAACTCGGAGATGTTATCCAGCAGGAACGCCACAGCTATGCTGTTGTTCAGCGAGGACTCGGTGTCCCTGTCATTGTTGCTGATCTTCCGGACGTCGGAGTAGATGAACCAGTAGTTCTTCTCCTCAGCGACGGCGGTCATTTTCGGGAATACGTTTTTCAGCAGCTGAGCTCCTGCTGCCTGGAAGAGCATTTTGTTCTGTAAGACAAATACGGTTCCCGGGTTCTGCTTCTCGGTGAAATTCTTATTGACGACTCCCCTGTCCATTTTAGCTGCATAGCCGTTGGTGTCGAGGAAGTCAAGTATCTCATCCACCGAGGTGAGATAAAAGCTGCCGTGAGGCGCTTCGTTGTAAACATCGTAGAGTTGCCGTCTGCCGTCGTCGAAGAAGACAAGGCGGTAATCGGGGTGGTTCTTTCTGATGAAACGCACCAACAGCTTTAACAGATTTGTCTTGCCGAATTTTTTCTTGCCATAGATAGCGATGGAATGCGCCTCGTGCATATTGACGGTAATGGGCATATGGTCGTAATAATCCAGCCCGACTACGGGGCAATCGGCGCCCGTATCCTCCTCAAAGCTTCCGGAGAGATAATCGAAGAAGTTTTCTTCGGTGAGGTCGCCGTCAAAGGCAGTGAGCTTATCGGTCATAGTCGCTTCGGAAGCAAGCCGTTCTTTAAACGCGGGGAGGTCGTTTTTCTCGTCCATAAAGGGCAGGAAGAACTGGCTCTCACGGGGCTTGCCGTTGACGAGGGTGATGCCCCGTCCCGGGCATTTCATGGGCTCGTTGACTCTCATACCGAAGATATCCACATACTTGTCAGCGGAGCCGTCCAGAGCAAAGCGCCTGTTGAAGCTGCCCAGGACTCTGGTTATGCCGCCGCCGAGATCGGATGCGGTGAACACCAGCGAGAGACCCTTTGATAGCCCGTCGCGGCAGAACTTGGTGAGCATATCCTGATAGGGCTCATAGCGCTCATCGGCATAAAACGAATTGAGGTTGTCGATTATCAGCATCAGGTGGGCAGGCTTCTTGGGCTCGTCGCTGTTCCAGACCTCTAAGAACTGCCTTGATGCCAGTATCTTCGTGTTCTTCTCCAGCTTGTTCTCAACTGTCCTGAACACGCGGCGGACATTTTCCTCATTGGAGTTGTCAAAGCAGGCTGCCACATTGGGGAGTTCCCTGTACTGACCAAGGTTCCCGCCGAAGTCCAAAATGTAGATATCCCGCTCACGGGAGCTGTCCATATTCTCGTGGAGCCTTACCAGCAGGGTCTTGATGAAGGTGGTCTTGCCGCTGGAATGACCGCCGAAAAGGATCATATTATCCGCCTCGGCGCTGACGTTCAGGATAGGCTGGGTCTGATCGTCAAGATTATCGTAGATACCTATTGCCAGCTCACTCATTGCGTCATCTCCCTCATCAGCTCAAATCTTCCGTCGCGCTCCTCATAGATATTGCCCTTGTCGTAGACCATCTTGCCGGGCAGAGGCTTCTCAAATATGATATGCACCTTCGGATAGCGTGATTTGTTCCTGTTATAGTAGGTCTTTACCGCTCCGACAACGGCATTGAGCTGGGTCTCCAGCTTGCCCTGGGCTTCAAGCTCCTTCTTGCGCTTGATAGCGTCGATATTGTCCTTTTCCGAGCGGTAGAATTTGGTGTATGTCCCGGTCTTGGAGGCTTCGATCATCTCCATGGGGAGCTCGAAGTTCTCCTCTGCCACAGCCCCGGCATATCCCGACTGGAAATACTCGAACTTGGAGCCGGTGCCAACCAGCAGATAGGCTCTGCCGTGGCCGGGCATCGAGGGGCTTGCAGCCAGGTCGTTGCCGATCATTTCCTTGGAAGCCTGCCTTGTGGCCACCTTCAGGCAGAGACGGGACTTGGAATTGATCCTGATATCGTCGGTGATGGCGCCCTCGATATTCTGGGATATAAGTATGATATGGAAGCCGAGGCTTCGTCCCACACGGGCGATGGTAGTGATCTCACCGATGAAGTCAACATCGTTGCTCTCGGTGGAGAAGCGCTTGAGCTCTGTGAACTCATCAACTACAAGGACAAGGTGGGCGAGAGAATTATCTCTTGCCTGATCCCTGATCTGCTTTTCCTCAACCTCGGTGAGAGGCGGCTTATCCTCGCCGCGAAGTCGGTTGTTGATCTTCTTGATATGGGAATCTATATTCCTGCAGGCGCCGATATACTGGTTGATGCTGTCAACGTGCATGGAATTGAAGAGTATCTTTCTGCGCTTGATCTCGGAACGGAGAGCATCCAGGAAGCGCTTGAGCATATACTCGGCGCCGGTTCCGTTCTCGTCGCCGTCAACGTCCGTTACGGAGCCGACAACGTGAGGAAGCGTTCCGATACGCTTGATGAAGCCGCCGCCCTTCATATCCACGAGCATCATATTGACCTCATCGGGTCTGAAATAGAGGCAGAGGCCGAGCAGGTATGTGATGATAGTCTCGGATTTACCGGAGCCCGTAGTACCTGCAACCAGCATATGAGGACCGTCAAAGTCCTCATGGAGGTCAAGGCAGGTTATACCGCTCTCGGTCTTGCCGATAGGCACCGAAAGGGTCTCGATAACGTTGATACGCTTTTCGCTGTCCCAGAGAGCTCCGATATCAAGGTTGTTCTTGGAGAAGCCGTACAGCTCAAAGAGACTGACAGCCGAAGGCACCTTGCCGTTCTGGGAGATCTTCGAGAAGCAGAGCGAGGACAGTATCTTGGATGTATTGTAAATGCGGGCGTTCCACTCGGGAGACATATTGAAGCTGAACTCCCTGCGGCTCCCCTCGTCCTCGTGGGGGATGAGGTCGGCGGTATGGTCGCCCGTGAAATTGATGACATAGTTACAGTAGGAAGGAAGATGTTCCTTATACATCTTCGGGAAGATGAAAGTGATGCCCAGGCTGTTTTGATACTGCTCACCCGGCTCGGGTGTCTTGGGCAGATACTGGGCAAAGGCGTGCTCCTTCATTGCGTACTCGTGGTACACTATGAACACGATATGGGGGAAATGCCTGCCGTCGGAATTGGCTCTCATACTCATCTCGTTGAGCATATTTGAGAATACCATATTCGCATTGGCGTAGTCGAACACGAACTGTGAACGGTCGGGGAAAAGGTCCCGGAAATGGGGAAGGAATTTAAAGTTGGCGATAGCACTCTCTATCTTGTCGGGGTCATCGGTGGGGTCAAACAGCACGATGAACTGTAGATCCTCCGGGGACTGATAGAAACACATATCAAAGACCATTCTCTGGATGAGCCGGTCGGAGAATACACGGTTGGGGGCAACGATACCCAGCGTTCCGCAGTTTTTCATGGGGAACAGCATAGGTGCGCGCTTCATGAACCTGTACTTTTCAGAGATATAATTCGGGAGATTGGAGAGATAGAAGGTCTCGTCATCCTTGTTGTCGTAGTCCTCGTCGTCGGAGATAAGCACCTTTACCTTATCGAATTTGAGCTTGAAGACCGTGGAGGAGAACATCTGCGTCTGTTTGCTGCCGGAGATCTCGAACTTGTTGGGCACCATATCGGAGATACCCAGCCTTACGGTGAGGAAATCATAGTCCTCCTGGCAGCGGCTGAAAATGTTGCCGCTGACGCCGTAGACGCTCTTATAGGGGTTCTTCTCATCGAAGAGCTCGTTTACATCGGGATAGAGCTCATTGAGCTTCTCGGTGTCACGCTTCTGTCTGTCAAGGATGCCTGCGATGGTCTTATCCACATACTCCTCGTAGGTGGTTCGCCAATCCTCAAGGGTCTCCTTATACTTTTTCTTGCCTCTGAAATAATTGATAACGGAGGTAACCAGGGTGACAACGCTCATAATTGCACTGAGCAGCACGGCCATAAACCCGCCGCTGCCGCTGGAAAGAGTCCTCGTCAGGATAGTCACCGAGATCATTATGAGAGTGGGCAGAAGCATAAAGAACAGGTTCTGATCGGATTTCTGCGGAGGCTCAGAGGGCGGGATTATCTCAACGGGGGTGTTGTCGAAGCGGTAAAGCTGCCTGGTGCTGATATTGTAATTAGGGAATGCGATGCCCTCCCCCTTCTGCTCGGAGGGGTTGAAGGCGGGTATGATAGCGGAGGTATTGATCTCATAGGAGCGGTAAGCCTCCTTGGGATCGAACACGATCCTGGTGGAGGAGATGAAGCCGATATCCACAAGAGTTCTCTGCATATCGTCCTCGGTTATGGGGAACCTGCCGCCGTCGCTCTTATCGCCGCTCAGGGCATTGTTGTAAGCGGTCAGAGTGATCCTGCGGTAGCAGCCCGACTCGTCGCGGTAATCGCCGCACTCGTCAAATATGCTCTTGCAGCGGGAATAGAACTTATCCGCGCCTTTCTTGGCAAGGCCGTATTTGATACCGTCAAGCAGCTGTTTGAGTGTAAGGTCTCGGAGGACCATCAGCTCAAACACCAGGCTCTTGTTATTGCCGGGGTCAACGAATTGAACGCCTATCAGCAGCTTATTATTCTCCATATCATCACCCTTATCGTTGCAGGAGGCTGCCCAAAAGACAGCTCCATATAAAGCTATGTAGTGACAGGGCGCTTTTGGCCCTGCCACTACAATAATTCAAAAGTCAGATCTCTGCCCTTAACGCATCAAGGACATCGTCATAGAATGCCGAGAAATCGGGTTTCTCGGGCACATCATAGCGCTCGGGCACGGTAAACGTGTACGAGGGCAGCTCGGGAACCGCAAAGCTTTTCTCCTTTACAAGCTCACTGTCCACACCGAAGCCGGTTATTTCGGGAGCGATAAGCTCAAACACGCATTTCAGAGCCGAGGCTTCGCTGAAGCTCGGTAAAGGCGAAATACTTGCTGTCGGCTTATCGACCTTGCTGAGCTCAAAGCCTGCAGTGATATCGGCAGCGGGGACGCTTATCCCGACTGAGGGCTTCTCAGCCGTCTTAGGGATCTCAAAGCCGACAGGAGCCTTGACTTCTGCGACTTTAACGCCCAGATCTATCTTCTTCTGCTCCGCAGGGGCAGCAAAGACATCTGCGAGCTTAGCTGCAAAGGACTGCTCTATATGCGAGGCTGTCTCAGCTGTGATAGCTGCTCTGACAGAGGAATAGTCAGCCACAGGGCTGCCGATCCCGCCGATGCTCACCTTATCTGCCGAGGGGAGCTCCGACGAAAGCGTGAAAGACACGCTTCCCGCTTCAAGCTTCGCTTCGCCGATGCTGTTTTTAGCTTCAGGCTGCTCGTACCCGATTCCCGTGAGAGCTATCTCCGGAGAGGTGTATTCGAGATTGGGCTGTTCGATCTCCATTTCAAGGTACTCACTGGTGATATCCTTGCCGACATTATCGAATGTGCCGTGGAGCGTCGCCAGGATGGAGGTCATCTCATACTCAAACAGCTCCCTCGCCTTATCCATCTCGGTAAGAGTTTCTTTATTCTGTTCCATAAGCACCTCACCTCAGATCATTATCGGGATGAAAACAGTTCATTACAGCTGGCTGGGGATACTGTCGGCGATCTGCTGATCAGCCTTCTCCATCTGCTCTGCGTTAGCCTTGATGAGCTCGCTGAGAGCTGTAACCATACCTGTAACGGTAGTAGCCATATAATCGTTTACCGGACCCGTAATGAAAGCGGTGAGCTTATCCTTGCTGGCACCCTCCCAACCGGTGGTAGCGTCCGCAAAATCCTTCTGGAAGGTAGCGGCGGCCTGCTTGTATCTTGCAGCGATATCCTCGATCTGAGCTGCAGCGGTTCTCATTTCATCAAATTTAAAAACTATATCTGCCATAATTCTAGCTCCTTTTCTGTAAATTCACGTTACGTTACGGCTCTCAGCCCTGAGTGGGATCCCTGTTGATGTCGCCCAGCGAAGGATCAACGGTATCCAGCAACTGCTCCTTGATGCTGTCGAGCATCGACTGGAGACCTGCGGTGATGGACTGGCCAGGCTCGGTGAGGTTATCTACCAGGACGGGGGTAGCCTTCGTGGTGAAGAAATCCTTGAAGCCGGTAGCTGCATCGCCCATGAAGTTGGTGGATGTGAGAGTTCCTATCAGAGAGGAAAGCTCGTCATAAAGAGCCTGAGCAGTAGTAACATAGGTGGAAACGCTGCTCTTTGCATTAACGATTATTGCGCTGGTAAGTATTGATGCCATAATCAAATACTCCTTTCAAGATTTAATAATATGATGCGCCCGCCTTCCGCGGACGAAAGGTCTCAGCTGTTGAATGCGTTTGTTACCTCTCTGTATTCGTCGAATACGGATTGGTACATTGTCTTTGCCCTTGTAAGGTTATCGGCGATATGTGTGATAACGATCTTCTGCTGCTCAATGGGCTCGAGGAGCTTATCCTCGCACAGGGACATGAACTTATGCCCCGCGGGGGTATCGAAGCCGGTATGCAGCGTATTCAGCATTTCCCGGACGTCGTTCAGCAGGCCGTCGATCATATTGCAGAGCTCCATGAAATCGTTGGCAGCCTTGGAGAACGCCTCCTCCTCGATGACTATGTCGGTCGAAAGATCGTTGATCGCCTTCATTGCGGATAGATCAGCCATTTAATCCCCTCCCGCAGATCAGCTCTTTGCCTGCTCCGAGCGGCACTGCTCGATGTACTCCAGGACTGCTGCGCTGTCCTCGGGGGGCATGATCTCCGCCAGCTCCTGAGCCTTTGAGAACTTGCCGCACTCGGCATACATCCTGGTCCTGAAGATCAGAGAGTAGCTTGCGTTGTCGTTGCCCTTGAGCATCTCGGATCTGAAGAAAGCCAGTTCCTGCTCATATTTCCTGTCGGCATCCTCCTTGGTGAAGCCCTGACCCTTAAGAGCCAGCTGCCTGATGGCAAATGCCTCGGCATAGCGTCCGAAGAAGGAGTAGTACATATTGTTCTTATCGTTCTTTACGATGCGGGCATACTCCAAAGCCTTCTCAAAGTCATCCTTGGCGGAGTAGCAGGAGAGCAGCATAAAGTTGACTCTTGCCTTGAAATCAGCGGCATTTGCAGCAGCGGCAGCCTGCTCAAGCTCGGCCATTTTCTCGGGTGAGGGCATACCGAACTTCTCGGGGTCGAAGCCCTTGGGCATATCGTCGAACACGCCCTCGGGGTACTCTCTGACGGGCTGGCCGTTCTCGTCGTAGTTGACGGTGGCAAGCTCGCCTATGCTCTCATCCAGCTCGCCGTTGGCGATCTTGGAGTCGATGGCGGTAAGGTCAGCCTGGAGCATAGCGTCGATCTCAGCGGGATCTACGGAGCCGTCAGCGTTGGCAGCAGGTGCTGCGGGAGCGGCGGCCTCGGGCTTCTCGGTGACCATCTTCATAAGGTCGATAGCCTCGTCGATCTTGTTCATCTTGATGCAGAGCTCTGCAAGTGAGAGGACAAGCTCGTTCTTATCATCGGGAGCACCGTTGGGGCTGACGATGAGCTCGCTCATAAGGTCATAGGCCTTCTGCTCGAAATCGCCTGCGGTATCCAGGTCGCTGCCGGCAGCGGTAACATAGAAGTTAGCTCTACTGATATCCGCAGCGAACTTGCCGGCCTCGTCCTTGACGGCATACTTCTCGGCATCGTCCAGGACCTTCTTGGCGGCTTCAAATCTGTTCCCTGCCATAAGCAGATTGAAATAGATCATATATGCGCTGAAATCGGAGGGTGCGAGATTTACCCACTGGGATGCGCACTTGATGGCATTATCGTAGTCATCCACCTTGATATAGAGCTGAACCTTTTCAGAGAGCAGCTCCTTATCGAGAGCGGCGGTGCCGGTCTTATCGGCATCCTCATACTTCTGATAGTTTACGAGGGCTGCCTGATAGTCCTGATTGATGGTACACATCAGGGCCATCTGATAGTATATCCTGGCTGCAACGTCGTCGGAGCACTTCTTGGTCTCAGCCTGAGAGTAATACTCCATAGCCTTGGGGATATCGCCCGAGAAGAAATACGCATTCGCCATATTGAACACGTTGTCTCCGTTATCGGGGTTAGCGTCGAGGGCTCTCTGGAAGTAGGAGAAAGCCTCGTCAAATCTCGAAAGAGATATAAGAGCCGCGCCTGCCTTGGAGAGTGCATACTCATCGGTGGGAGCCTGCTCGAGAGCCTTGTCATACCACTTGACGGCTCCTTCGTAATTGTCATTGTTGAACGCCATATCGGCGCTGGCTATTGCTTCCTTGTAGATCTCAATATCCAATCCAACTCACCTCTTAATATATTGATTTGTAATTGACTCATATCACGGTTCACGAAAAACCTAAGCTGATGCCCGATTTACCGAACCCGATGGTCACCTGATGATCCTTGTTGATGAAATCCACCGCCTTATTGGCGTAATTGGTGACCTTGCTTACGGAATCGTTAATGGCATTGGCAAAGCCGGAGCCGCAAAGGCTGTTGACAGCCTGCTTGGATGTATCTATGACGGTATTCTTCGCAGCCTCAAGCAGCGTATTTGCAGAGCCGCCCACGCGGTTGACGAAATCGGAGAAGCCGGTTCCGGCAGTGCCGACAGCCTTGCTTATGCTGCCGCCCAGGCCGTTGACTGCATCCGAAACACTGTTGACAGCACCGGAAACGCTGTTCCCTATACCGTTGACTGCATTGGACACGCTGTTCCCTATACTGCTGACGGCACCGGAAATGCTGTTCCCTATGCTGCTGACAGCATCAGATACACCGTTGCCGAACCCGCCGACCACATCGGAGATATTCACATCACCGATATTGAGCATCTGACCCACATCTCCGAGCTTGCCCAGGTCGATATTATTGAACCCGAAATCGAAGTTCGGCAGGGTGCTGATAATATCGTTCAGACCCATCGAATTGGATATCTGCGACAGGCCCGAGGATACCATATCCGAAACGGAGCTGGAGCCTATGACCTTCTCCAACACGTTGCCGCCCAGGTTCTTTGCGAACTCCGAGGGATTGTTGAAGATGTTCTTCACATCGTCCAGGCTGTTGATACCGAGATCCCCGAGACCGTTTATACCGATCTTGCTGAGCACGCCGTCCTTTCCGGTGAGCCAGGAGGTACTGTCCTTGATATTCCCCAGCACATCCGTGACCGTCTTGCCCAGCGAGGTCTTGGAGAAGGCATCTGTGGCTGAACTGAGTATATCTCCCGCCTTACCTTTCAGATAATCACCGGCAGCGCCCAATGCGCTGTTTGCCATACTGCCCAGGACGTTCATACCGGCGTTCTTCGCATAATCACCGAAGAAGCCCGATAGCGTTCCGTTCTTTTCTAGATAATCGACGCCGTCAGTTATCATTCCGCCTATGAAATCTCCCGCGCCCTGTGCGAGTATCTCGGCGCCCTTGGCAAAGAATGCTGAACCGGTGGCTTCCAGGACTGCGGGTCCTACGCCGCCGACTGCTCCGGAGATAGCTCCCGTGACGGCTCCCTTGAAGAAGGAGTCGCCCGCCGAGTCGAATATCTCACCCGCAGATTTTCCTTGCACGATACCCGTTACTACCGAGGTCGCGGTACTTGTCAGCGCTGCCGTTACGGCTGCCTTTGCAGCCAGCGCGAATATTCCCGCCGCAGCGCCGCCCGTGACGGCTGACAGCGCGAACAATCCCGCTATGAGGATAGCGCCTCCGACAATTTTAAGTATAGTTTTATAATGCTTCTTGAGAAAATCAACTGTGGCGTGCCACGCCTTTTTCAGCTTATCCTTAACCCAGTTGAAGGCATCCTTGAAGGCTTTTCCGATAGCCTTGAAGGCGTTTTTTATGCCGTTCTTGATCCTCTGCCAGAGGCTGGGCTTCTTGGGAGGATGGTACTCCGCCCAAGGATATACCTTATAGAAATCGGCATTTACGGCCTTGAGAGTATCGGCAACACGCCTGTCCGTCTGGATCGTATTGGATACGAACATCGCAAAGCGCTGACCGGCGCTTTCGAGCTTCTGCACCTTGGGCTTATCGACCTTTTCGATCCTGTTTTCAAGATGATCAACCGCGGGCTGGACTGTCCCGGCGCCGCCGTTCATCTTATGGATCTGAGATTCGACCGATTTGAAAGCGTTTACGATACTTTCGGCTCTCGAGACCATCTTGGAGTATTCGGAAGCAAAGCTGCCGACGGCTACCTTGGCTTTGACCCATTTTACCGACGTAAAGCTTGTTCTTCCGGCATTGATCTCAATACGCAATTCTTCTCACCGGCTTTCTTTATCAAAATCAGGTGTAATTCTTATAATGGTTCATATCGAACGCGCTGGCGTTCATCACGTTCTTGTAGCTGCACTGCTGCGAGAACAGCGAATTCATACGCTTGGTCAGATCGGTAAGGTTCTGCTCCATGGCGCTGATCTGGGCATCGACTTCCTTGATGGCATTTTCCAGCCTGGCTTTCTCACTTTTCAGTATCTGATGCGCCAGAGCCGAATCCTGATCGTCATCAACGTCCTTGGACTTGAAGACCGTTGCCAGGTCGGGGCAGTTCACCCCGTCACAGACGACGCAGCCCTTCAGTGCGCTGCCCGCGGAATCGGCTGATTTGTTGTAGTCCCCGACAGTCTCGTTGACCTTGCCGTTCTCACGGAGAAGGCTCAGAACAGACTCGAGATCAGCCAGCCTTTTCTGGAAATCCAGCTTATCGCCCTGCATGGAATTGCACTGGTTCTTTGCCGAGGAATACTCTGAAAAGGTATTCTCGTAAGCAGACTTGCACTGGCAGTACCCTTCGGCGGCGTTATTGTACCTTGAACGTGCTTCGTCGTAACAATCCTGCGCCTCCTGCTGAGTAGGATTTGACCAACTCATATTGACCCCCCTTTTCTAAAACATATATTTGACAGAAAGCATCTGTCAGGCATACGAAAACGTTATACAAATCCTTTTTAATTATACACAATACATCAAATATTGTCAATCATTTCTTAATAATTAAAGGATTTACAAAGGATAATTAGACATTTTCACAAAAGAATTCCCTGTACTTTTATCATATTTCACCAAATGGGGATATGTTTATATTATTAACGTGTCAATAATTGCAAACCAATACAGATCATCCCGGTCCCTTTCTTTTTTGGGACATAAAAAACCGGCCCGGGATGCAGGCTCCCGGGCCGGTACGGATATCAATTCTTACTTTCTTTTCTTGTTGACAACAAGGGCTGCGCCCAGCAGGATGACTGCTGCCTCAACAGCGATCACAGAACCGCTACCCGTTGCGGGTGAGGGGGTATCGCCGTCGGAGGGAGTGGGTGAACCGCCCGTCTTAGGGATCACACGGGTCTCCTTATGCTCGCCGTCGTTCTCGCAGTAGCGGATCTCAAGGCCGTCCTCGGTGGCAGTAGCTTCCTTGAGCACCTGCCAGGGACCCCACTTATGGCCGCTGGCATCGAACTCCTCGGTATAGGAGGCGTCGTTGCTCTTGCAGGTATAGGTCATGATGCCCTTGGTCTCGCAGCCGGCAATAGTGGTGATAACACCGGCCTGCCAGATATGCTCTGCGGTTATCATACCAACTACAACGAAGTCATTGCCGTTCTTGGAGATGGTGGTCAGCTTGGAAACGCCGCCGGCAGAGGGCTTCTTGGCATCGGCATAGGCGTGGAGCCAGCCGTCTCTTTCGGGGACCTCGATACCGTTGACGGTGATCTTAAGATCAGGTGAGAACACCGGAGGATCCTCGTCCTCGAGCTGCTTGGGGGTGATAAGGAACATATAGTCGTTCTCGCCGTGGATAGTACCGTGGAAATACCTTACGATCGAAGCGGCATCAAGCTCGTCGGGCTCAAGATCGGTCTCGATCCAGACGCCCTCAAGCTCCAGCCCGGGAACATCGCAGGTAACAACGGGCTGGTTTTTCAGCGTAAGGTAGCCGCCCAGCTCGGGGATCTCGGTATTGGTCTCTACGGAAGCGCCGTCTACGGTAGTGTTGTAGTTGAGCTCGCCCTCATAGCTTGCAACGTCGGCATCGTAATCCACCTCGGTGCCGCACTCGGGGACCTCAATGGTGATATTGACCTCCTTGATGACCTTCTGCCAGTTTGCATAGAGATCAAAGTCGCTCAGTACATATACATCGTCGAGATCGTCGTTAGCGTAGCTGGTATGCCCGGAGTTAAAATACCATCCGTTGAGGACGTAGTCGCCGTTCTCATCGTAGGGATAGATCTGCTGCTTTGAATTATCAAGGAAGTAGCCGAGAGTCCTGCCCTTGGGAACAGTTACGGTCACATCCTCAGCGCCGCCGATGCCGTTATAATGGATATTGACGGTGCAGGTCTCGGGAGTACCCAGCTTAAAGGAGGTGCTTACCGAGAACTCATAGGGATAGATCTCGGGAGCCCAATTCACATTGGCGGCTGTGCCGTTGAAGGCAGCGCCGTCTATATCGAGGACCGGGGTATAATCCTTATTGTAGGTGTAGTTGAAGGCCTTGCCGTCCTTGCGCCTGAGATATGCGGTGATGATATACTCGGTATTGTCGGCGAAGTATGTTGAGCCGGTCTTGTAGGAGGCTGTTCTTACATAATAGGGAGCGTCGGCGGGAACGGATATCAGATCAGTCAGATCCGAAGGGATAGGGCTGCCTGCACTGGGGAGATAGCTCTCGTCAAGGCTGAGCTCCACCGTACCCAGGGAATAGGAATCGGAAAGCACGGGATAAAGCTCCATGCTCTCAAACACCTGGTCGTAGATGCTTATGACCTCATTGCCGGCCTTATCCTTGGCCCAGCCGGTAATAGCCTTGCCGTTTACGGGCGAGGGGTTGGTGACTACGGAACATCTCTGATTGTAGATGCTGTTGGAAAGCTCCAGATATAGTGGGGTGCCCTCCTCGGTCTCCACGGTCACGGGCAGTCTGTTGTCAAATCCGTCATAGTTGAAGGTGACAGAGCAGTACCCGCTATCCTCGGCGGCAGCAGAAAGCGGAACAGCCAGGGTCACAGCCATAGCTCCCGCAGATATCAAAGCCGCTGCGCGTTTAAGTATCTTCATATTATCCTCTCCTCCTTGAAAAATGAAAAGACAATTACACAAGATAATATTAACACATATATTATAAAATGTCAATAGATTATTTTATATCAAATAATAACGGGTATCCTTACGCCACAAGGCGGAGGGATGCCCGTTGTTCATTAAGGCAACACCGCACGACCCGCGGCTAACGCCTCTGCACATCATCTGCTTGCCAGCTTTCCGTCATATTACCCAAATTCTCCTTGACGTTGCGTAAAGCGAAGTGAACTTCGCTTGCAAGCCTGCGTCGAATTTAGGCAATCTGACGAAAATCTGGACGGCGCATCTGACGCACAGGGGTCGTGCGGTGTTGCCTTAAAGCTATATGCGGCTCTGTCAGTACCCGCTGTCAAGCTCGATAAGGATATCCGGCGGGCCTTCCGATTCCCTGCGGACAAGATCCTCGCGGTCGCCTGTAAAATAGTAGCCGTAGGCTGCGCCCGAATGACTCTGGCTGGTACATTTCTTGAAGTCGATGGTACCTGTGTACTCAAAGCCGTAGCGCTGGAACACCAGCCGCTCTCGCTGTTCATCCTCGCCGATATCAAAGATCGAACGCCCGAACAAGTCACCGTCGGTGTCCTTTTCAAGATCTGCGGCATCAATGCAAGTGGCGAGATAATCCAGGTGATGTATCGGAGCATCGGAATACTGCATCGAGTCGTGCTCTGCGCCGGGAGTCTTGATATAGAATATGGGGAAATTATCAGGCTTAGAATGAGCGCCGTGGTCGCCGGTTATAATGATCACAGAATCATCATAGAGCCCCAGGGCTTTGAGCTGCCCGATATACTCCGTCAGGATATCCATACTCTGATCCACACAATCCTGTGTTCTTCCGCCGATCAGGTGTGTGCCGTTAACGTGTTCTACTATAAAATAATTCTTATCGGAATCCGAGGTCTTAAGATCAAGCTCCGAGAGAAATTCGACGTTATTGTAGAGGCACCTGTTTTTGAACTGTGCCGATGCAGCATTAAGAGTGGAATTCGGTTCTAAGAACCTCTTCAGCGCCAAGGGCGCGGCGCGGTACTCAGTCAGCTGATCCATATACTGATAAAGAGAACTTCTGTCGATAGTTACATCCTCCTCATGGGCATAGACACAGTTGTCGATCTTGCCACTGAAGGGATCGTTATAAAAGCAGAAATCTCCGAATACATTGACCTTGTAATTTGCCTCGTGGAGTCTCGTATAGAAGCTTTCGCAGCGCTCTGACTTCCAGGTGCTGTCCAGCCAATCCTCTATGGTCGTTTCAGGCAGCTCCTCTGCTCCGCTGAGCATCTGCGGAATGGATAAGAATGTTGAATCGTACATCATACAGGCATTGGTGTAATATGTGAAGTCCTTCAGGAACTCGAACTTTTCGGGATTCCTTTCCATTTCATCATCAAAGTAATGTCTGTCGGAGGCATCGAGGATGATCGTGATTATGTTCTTTTTTCCTGAAACGACGAACTGCTCGGTGCTGTCAAGCATATAGGTCTCGTGGTTGAAAAGGCTGTGCTCGGAGGTCAGAATGAGTACGGCCAGCGTAATGAGCTGCACTCCGCCGATAAAAGAGCTCACGAACAGGTGGATGTTCCTGCCGGCCGGGGATGCTGCAAGGGGTTTTGCCCGGTCGGAGACCAGGATATAGACTATCGGCAGCAGCAAAAGCACGCACCAGACGACAGCATTGACTGCGATACTTGCACCCATGGAATCCCAATCGGCTTTATCTCCTGCAAATGTGGGCAGAGCGCCGTTCATAAACACATACTGACCATAGACGCAGAGCGTAAGGCCCACTGTGATGCCCGTAAGGAAACGGAACGGTTTATCGCCGAGCGTACAGGCGGCTGTTGCCGCAAGCAAAACGAAGACAGTCATCTTGATGAAGATGTGTGGTGCAAAATCGAAGTAAACGAACAAGAACTCCCGCTTGTTGATGAAATACGTTTCAGATGGGATGAAAACTATCCAGGTGAAAAGCAGGGGCAGAAAGGCAGCCAGCGCTTTCGGGAACTTGCCCCAATTTGGCTCACCCGATACTGCTTTGAGGATCAGCGAAAGGATGATCTCAAGAACAAACAGGGCGAACATACCCACCGAAACAGACAGATATATCTGCTCGGAGCTGCCGGCGTCGGCATAACGCAGTATGACCGAAAAGGCAAAAGCCGATATCAAGCCTGATATGATATGCCATATCACGGGCAGCTGAATAAAGGACATATAAAGCTTCATCCTGTAAAACCCGGCGCTCAGGCATACCAGCAAGGCTATCATCGCTGCAAGAGGCACCTCGAAAGCAGTACACATATATACTGCAGCGGGGATAAACAGAAGCAGCATGACCGTTCCTGATATCAGTCCCGCCTTTTGGGACTTTCCGAGGGGTCTGAGCAGGATATCAAACAGTTTCATTCAAAAGAGCTCCTTTGAAAACTATGCAAATGCGGATCATCTCTGTCACAGCTTTATATCCAGCATTTCCTCCCAGTAAACGTAGCCAAAAAGCTGAGATACCCATTTGGCGAGGTATTCATACTTGGCTTTAAGGTGGGGATATTTGCTGATAACGTCTTCGATATAGGTGGAATCGTCCTCCGAGAAAGCATACGCATCAAGGAACAGTGCTTCGATCAGGGTGGCTCTGTCCTCCATGGAATTTACCTTGCTGTAGGTGTAGTAGAAGTAAGGATCATCGTCGGAGCCATAAGTCAGATCGCTGCTTATAGTACCGTTGGAGTATTCGTCGAAATTAAAGATGTAGGTGAAATCCTCGGGGTTAAGCTCATTCCACTCGAAATCGTTGATCTCTCCCACCTTGCGGTTGATGATATCCTCAACGGCGTGGAGCATCTCGTGGTGGATGGTTGCTGCAGTATAGGGCTCGATATTGGACGAGCGCATCGCAATGATCTCCCAGGCACCGAAGGGAAAGGTAACACCGCCTGCGGAGAATGAGCTCTCAGCATCCTTATTGGGGAGAGAATAAACGAGTGCTATGCAAAGCCCGCCCTTGCCGTTTATCTTGAACTGTTCAAAGAAGCCTTCGGGATATCTGCCTAACATATCTTCCAGCTCGATCAGAGCACCGTCTGTGACGTCGATGGCAGCTTCGTCGGCGTATTCGTCCTCATCCGAGACGATATCATAGGCCTCCTGAGTTCCTTCAAGGTCCAGCACTTCATCGCCGATGAGGATCTTAACGCCGTACTGTTCCTCGATCTTGTCAGCCTCGGCTCTGAGCTCCTTGAACTGCTCGCCGCACTTATGATGCTTTTCCTCCGGATACTTATAGGGGTCGGTCTTCTCAAGGGCGCCGTCATATTTTACCTGCTCGGGGTCGGACATTACAAGCTTGACCCTGGTGCCGCCCTCTTCGGGATCGCCGATGACTACTGCGCTGATGAATCTGTCAGCAGAGGTGATATCGGTGCTTATGGCCCAGGCAGCCTCGGGGACATCAAGAGGCAGGGTACCGACAGCACCGTCGGAGACTCTGAAATAATACAGGGCAAGACTTTCTTCGTCACCGGAGCTGTCAGCAACGATACCGTAGTTCCCGTTGGAGGAGAAATTGTAATCGATCGACTGATCCCTGTTGATATATGTTCCGGCAAGCTCGCCGGTATCCTTTTTGAATACTGAGTACATCTTATCGCTGAACTCGGCATCGGGATTATAGGAGGCTACGATATAATCGCCGACGCTGTAAACAGGGGCATCCCAGGGGACCTCAAGCACAGAGATCTCTTTGCCCGAAGCAGTATCCAGCAGCATCAGCTGCTTGCCCACCGTAAAACTCTCGGCGAAATATGCAGCAACTGCTCTGTTTGATGCAATGTCAAATAACTCTATTTCATCTGCCCGGAGATCATCCAGGATGACTTCCCTGCTGCCGTCGGAGTTGATAAGGCTGATGCCCTTGCCCAGGTCATACATCTGACCGGAGGGATCGTATTTCAGAAAGCTGAGGCCTTCGGGGTAATCGTTCTCAACGCGGGAGCCGTCCAGCTTGTAGCTTATGAGCAACTGTATTTCGTCCATTAAGTACTCGGTGGTTACAGTGCCTTCGGGGTCTAATCCCACCGGCATCTCCATGAGCTCACAGTCATCCACCGTCCGGAGCAGCTTATCGTTCACCGCATCGGCGACATAGAGCTTCAACGTTGTCTTACCGTTATCGTCAATGCTGTAGGTCTGAACGGCGACATAGTTACCGCAGGAAAGGATGACGGCGGGAGCGCCCTCAACATCCATACAATTCAGCACCTTATAGGGAGAGTCCATCGGAGGGATCTCGGGAACCGGAGGCTCGGTGACTTCCTCGGTGGTAACTGCCGGTGCCGAAGTAACAGCAGTAGTTGAGACCGTAGTCTCCGCCGCTGAGGGACCGTTATCGGAGGAGCTGTCTCCGGACCCGCAGGAGGTGCCTGTGATCAGCACAGTTACCGCAGCCAGAAATGCCAGATATCTTCTTTTCATAATATACCCCATTCTCTTATTATTTCTCTGAGACGCCGTTCTCGTTGAATTCCAGGACCCTGTCGCAGAATTCAAGGGCGGCGGGACGGTGAGTTACTATCACCACAGTTTTGTCTGTCATTTCACGGAGATTTTCCAGCAGCAGCCGCTCGGTCTTTTCGTCAAGGGCGCTGGTGGCTTCATCCAGCATAAGTATGGGACGGTCGGCATAGACCGCTCTTGCTATGGCGATCCTCTGCATCTGCCCCTCGGAGAGGCCAGTGCCCCTCTCGCCCAGCAGGGTATCGACACCGTGCTCCAGCTCGGATACGAACCCGTCTGCGCAGGCTATCTTCAAGGCTCTGCCGATACGTTCTTCATCGTTTATCCCCGACTTGTCAGCAAAGGCTATGACCTCGCGGACGGTGCCGCTCATCAGCTGATTGCCCTGAGGGACGTATGCAAAGAGCCTCACCCATTTATTGTCCAGAATTTCGGACTCATCCGATATATCGGTGACGAACCGCTCACCGGAATCCAGCTTGTAAATGCTCATCAGCAGCTTTAGCACCGTTGATTTTCCGCATCCGCTGTGACCGGTAAAGGCAACATATTCTCCCTTGCGGATCTCCACGCTGATATCCCTGAACACCTCGGGCTGATCGTCCTTGGTGAGGGCATCCAGGCTGTCAACGTTGGGATAGTAGGTGAAGGCCGCATCCCTCAGACCGAAGCTGCGGAGCCTGTCGGAATAGAAGCCTGTGATCTCCTCCTGGGACATGGCATCAGCGCTGACGTCGTCGTCAAAGCTCTCGATCTCCATAAGGCGCTCGGCGCTTGCTAGCATAGCGTAATACCTCGGCAGATAGCCTGAGATATTGGCAAAGGGCATCTGTATCTGGGAGATCAGCTGTGTGATAGCCGTCATCGTGCCGAAGGAGATGGTATCGTTAAGTATCCCGTAGCCGCAGTATATGGCTCCGAAGAGATACATCCCGTTCATAGCGATTCCGAAGCCGATATTACAGAGGTTCGAGAACCTCATCTTTTTCATCCGGGCGCTCTTATGGGAGAGCATTTTTTCCCGGGTTTCCGTTTCGGTCTGCTGTTCGGCGGCAAAGGTGCGTATCATCATAAGGCTGCCGATCCGCTCCTGCATATAGATGCGGAGCTTGCCGTCGGTCTCCTGAACGCTCTTGTGTAGCTTTTTCAGCCTGCGCCTGAAAGCGTAGGTCATCAGCAGGAGCACCACTCCGCAGGGGATGAGTATGCAGGCGAACCGCCAATCCAGGACTATCATCATAACGACGGCGCTCACCATCTTGACGACCATTCCCGCCAGCCCGGGCAGGATATCCACATAGCTGCCGGCCACCACCACGGTATCATTGGTCAGGCGGTTGAGCCACTCTCCGGAATGTACGGCGTTGACGCCGGCGAAATCCTTCCGGAGGATGCGGTGCATTAACCGCTCCTTGAAGATGTTCTCAAACTCGGCTCTCGACAGCTCGCCCAGCCAGCGGATAACGGCTCTCAGAGCGATCTGCGCAGCCACAAGGATCACCGTCAGCACAACATTAGTCCAGAATTTTGTACTGTTGTGTGCAGAGGCGCTGTCCACCAGATTTCGCAAAAGGAGCGCATAAAGCACACCGCTCGCGCCGTTCAGCGACTGAACGAGCATCAGAGCGGCTATATACCATTTTTTCTTTCCGGGAACGGCAAAAAGCCATTTAACTGCATTGTTATTTTCCATATATCAGTTTCTTCGCAAATCGTCTGAGCCTGAGGTTTATCCTCTTGAAGAAGAGCCTCACCGGTATGGTGTGCATTATATACCAGGAATAGAGGCGGTAGCTGCGGTCATTTATGCTGTGCTCCCTGCCCTTGCGGACATAGGAGATCATAATACCCAGTATCCTGTCCTCGGTGATGCCGTATTCCTTGGCGGCGCAGTTGTCCCCCAGGATAACATAGTCCTTCGGGCGCACCTCAACCACCCTGTGCAGCACATATCTGTCAGGGGGGCGGGTATAAAGCACAACATCCCCGACCTTGCAGCGCTCCCTGCCCTTGCACTTGACCGTGAAAAGGTCCCGGTGCTGACGCAGCAGGGGCATCATGCTTGTACCCACATTGGAATAGGTCAGGGTGCCGTTCTCTTTGAGGTATTCTTCAAAGTTCGTGACCTCAGCCATCTATCGCACCTATCTTTTTCAGCTCGGTAACGACCTTGTGAACGTCAGCCTCTATCTTGCCCTCAGGGGCTTCGTACTCTGCGCGTAGCTTGGCGACTACCTCGGCCTCGGTGGTGTCGTTCTTGAGCAGCTCAAGCACCTTGCCCAGCATCTTGTTGCCCTTTACGAGCCCGGAGAACTTAGCCTTGCCGGTGGCCACCAGCATAGTCTCGTCCTGAGCCTCGTGTACGATGAATTCCTTTTTCAGCTTCATAGTTATCATCCTTTCATAGCGTTGTATGCCGTTTCAGCGGCGGATATATCCATATTTACTTTTAAGCGGTAGAGCTTCACCTGCAAGAGCAGCCTGTCTATCAGCGACATTGAGAGCGCCAGAGCAGCAGGGTCGGCGGGACGGTACATCTGCTGGATAAGCCGGGGGTAGAGCTCCCCTGCCGTGACAGCTTCAATTGAGTTTTCCTCGCTGCGTTCCAGCAAAGCTATGGCTTTCAGCGGGACGGAGATATTGCTGCCCAGTCTGTGCTTGCCGTTATAGGGCGTGCCGTAGATAACAGCGCCCCGGTCTGTGACCTTTATAAGGGGCTTATCATCGTTGACCATAACTGTCTTATCGCCCAGCAGCTGCCGCCAGAGAGCGGCGTGGGTGGATTTGCCCGTCCCGGAGACGGCGGTGAAGAGATATCCCTCACCCTCAACGGCAATGCAGGAGCCGTGAAAGAGGAACGTCCCGTGATAGGGCATAAGCTCCGAGATCTTGCGGTAGACCGCCAGCTCCTCCAGATACTCGTCGGAGACCTTATGAGGTGCTCTGCCCTCCAGCTCAGCGGTGCGCTCGGAGCGGCTGCGCTCGTATTCTATATCCTCTTCCGTTATCCTGACAGAGAGCTCCGCTGGCTCCTCAGTAAGATAATCACGGCAGTAATCGTGCACCCTGCCGTAGAGAGAATCAATGCTTATATTCTTATCTGCTATCCTGTAAACAGCTGTCATCATGATCACCGTTTTATATTATAACATTATTCAAATAAAATTGCAAGCGTAGCAGAAAAGATAATTTCCCGGCAAATGCCTTTCTTTTGAGAACAAATTGTTAAATTATTACTTGTCGGGAACTTTTTTCTTGCAAAAACGGAACATATATGATATAATAAACTTATCAATAAATGGAAACGGAGGCGACATTATGAGCAGACGCAAGACCATAGCCCTTCTGACCAACATCCCCGAAAAAACTCACGGCAGGCATATCGGCGAGGGCGTGTTCAGGCAGTGTGAAAAATACGGCTATAATGTCGCAGTATTCGCTTCCATGACCGATTTCGATTTCCATTTCAGGAATATTGCCATCGGTGAGATGAATATCTATCAGCTTGTGGATTTTTCCAAGTTCGACGGTATCTTATTCGACAACGTCGCCCTTACCGAAAACTCAGACGGCTCTCTTGCCGAGTCTCTCTGCGCCAAAGCGGCAGCACTTAAGGATCTGCCCGCCGTCTGCATAGGGCCCTCACTGGCTGGGCTCCCCTCTATCGAGAATTCCAACGATGAGGTACTCAGGACTATCTGCCGACACGTTGTGGAGGTCCACAGCTGCAAAAAGGTCTGCATACTCACCGGCTTCAAGGGCAATCACGAGGCAGAGGAGCGTTTGCGCGTCTTCAAGGACGAGCTGCTCCTCCACGGTATCGAGACCCCTGATGAGTATGCCGTCTACGGTGATTTCTGGTACACCAGCGGCGAAAAGCTGGCTGTCGATATTGCCGAGGGCAGGATCACCCGTCCCGATGCGGTCATCGCTGCCAGCGACCATATGGCTCTGGGCGTTATTGAGAAGCTCACGAAGCTGGGCATCAGGGTGCCGGAGGATATCATCGTTGCGGGCTTTGACACTACCGAGCAGGGGTTGCTGAACCGCATCTCTGTTACCTCCATCGAATCAAACTTTGCTGAGTGCGCAGCCGATGCCGTTGATTCGCTGGTAAGAAGGATCGAACCGGACAGAGAGATAATCCCCTACCGCTCCGATCACAACAGGCTGCTGCATATCGGCAAGAGCTGCGGCTGCCATTTCGATATCAACGCCACCATAGAAGTTATCAACTCAATGATCTACCGCACCGAGCACAACTACAACAGCGGAAATGTCTATGACAGCGTTGACATAGGTCTGCTGATGGAGAATTACGTCTTTGAAAGGCTTACGGGCTCACAGACTCCCCTCCACTGCATCGAGAACATTTTCCACACCACTTATATCCTGGCGCCCTATGTTAAATTCTCCCTCTGTATGAGAGAGAACTGGCTGGACGGCGACGCCGACAGCTATATCGGCTTCCCGGATAAGATGAGGCTGGTGCTCAACCGCTCCGGCAACGACACCTCTGCCTTTGACAACGAGAACAGTATGGAATTCGACACTGCCGATATGCTCCCCGGTTTGTTTGAGGATAAGGGCAAGCCCTATGCTTTCTACTTCTCCTCTGTTCATTTCGAGAACAACTGCTTCGGCTATGCTGTGCTGCAAAGGGAGCTTTGCGATTACAGCAAGTTCAATATCGTTTACCGCAACTGGCTGAGATACGTCTGCAACGCCCTGGAAATGGCAAGAGCCAAGCACCGCTTCGCGGAGCTCTCCATCCACGACAAGATGACGGGGCTCTACAACCGCAGAGGTATGACACTCCGGTATGAGGTGCTGAAAAAGAAAGCCTCTCCTGCCGACAAGCTGCGGGTCTGCGTGATAGATATGGACGGCCTGAAATTCATCAACGATACCTTCGGGCACTCCGAGGGTGACCACGGCATCATCAAGGTAGGCGAGGCTGCCAAGGCTATCTCCCGGGACGATGAGATCTGCGTCCGTGCGGGCGGCGATGAGTTCTTCATCATAGGCATCGGCAATTACGATGACTTTGACGAAGCCGAGACCATCAAGCATTTCAACGATGTGCTGGAGACCCTGACCTGCGCCGACAAGAAGCCCTATCCCATACTTGCCAGCATAGGCTTCTCTCTCAGCGAGCCAGGCGACACGGATGATCTTGAAAGAGTCCTCTCCGAAGCCGATGCGAATATGTACCGCTACAAGCAGATGAGAAAGCGCGGAATGATCTGAATAATTCTTAATGGGAACAGCTCGCGGGCTGTTCCCTTTTTCATTATTGACGGGGACAGCAGGATATGGTATAATATCAGCAGGCAAGCGCCGGAAGCGCATTATTCAGATCAAAGGAGTGACAACCATGACCGACAGGATAACCGTAAACGAACAGAGCAGCATCCGCATCGAAGCGGAAAAGGTGATGTATTTCGACCCGCTGAACATTGAGTGGGAGCCTCACGACGCCGATATAGTGTTCATCACCCACTCGCATTACGACCATTTCTCCCCGAAGGACATAGCCAAGATCGCCGGGGACAAGACCCTATTCGCTGCCCCCGAGAGCATCAAGGGCGACCTTTCCAAGGCAGGCATCCCCGCCGACAGGACAGTTCTCCTGAAACCATGCGACAGCACCTCGATCCTGGGGATACCGGTGGAGGCTGTTCCCGCTTATAATACACTGAAGCCCTTCCACCCCAAGCACAACGGCTGGCTGGGGTTTGTGGTGACTGCGGGAGGCAAAAGGATATACGTCTGCGGTGACACCGATGCCACCCCCGATGCAGAGAAAGTAAAATGCGACATCATCTGCATACCTGTCGGCGGCACCTTTACTATGGATGCCGGAAAGGCCGCGGGGCTGGTCAACAAGCTCTCTCCCGAGGCTGCGATACCTACTCATTACGGCAGCCTGGTAGGCAAACCCGGGGACGGTGAGGATTTCGAGAAGCTGGTCTCCAAAGAGATAAAGGTCATCATAAAGCTGAAATACTGAAATATAAAAGGACGGTCAGTGACCGTCCTTTTGCTTTTAACCATTATTGTCCTCACCCCAGCGCTGGGAATCTGCATCGGCGCTGACCTGAATGGTGTCCGCAAGGACATCCAGCCTGAGATCAAGCCCCTCCGAGGCATCGTAAACTGCCTTTGAAAGCTCAACTTTCGCTATAAGCGGGGATGTGGTCCTGTACTCATTAAGGGAGCCGCGGTAATAGAAGCAGCCCTCCTTTTTGTAAGTCCAATCCGAGTACCAGCCATCAGCCAGGATTAGGGTGAACACAGCTGATTTCCCATCGCCCTCACCGGAGTAATAGGTAAGGGTGTTTGCGGTGCTGTCCAGCTCGATGCTCCGGATATCCGTAACACCGGCTATCCCGGCGCAGACATTTCCCTCAGCGTCGAGCCACATCGGGATGAAGCTAACTCTAAGAGCTTCGCCTGTATTGGAACGCCCGTCAACGATCTGAACAGGCTTCTCGGTACCGTAGGTGTTTTCATCCTGTGGCGACTGTGTAAAGGTAAAATCTTTTTTCAGCTCGTCTGAAGTATCTTCTTCGCCCTCTTTTACCTGAAGACTGGCTTGGGCAGGCTCAAACTTATTGATCTCCATATTGCTGATATACACTACTGCAAAAGCAGCGATAGGCGGTATGAGAAGCAGTGCAAGAAGGCTGCCTATGATTATCTTTTTCTTTTTGCCGTTCACGGGACAGCCTCCTTTCTGTTAGTTTACGTCCCTGATGGGATATGCTTGATAGTATTCTCGGCATAGGCCTGGGCGCTTAGGTAAGCGAACTCGGTCTCGGTGTTGGTAAAGCTGGCGGTAGGTCGGTTATCTTCCTCCGATGAGGGCGCATAAGCTGCATTACCCTCGCCGACAATTACCTTTACATATTTCCCTTCGGTATCAGCCGAGCCGGTTCCGTCTTCGCCTAAATACCTGTTGCTTCCATACCAGAAATCGTAATCCGTTGAAGACCAGCTGCTGAGCTCTGTGACCTTATAGATGCCCTTCTTCTTGACCTTGACAGTCTGTACACCTCTCTTGACAGCGGCGGGGAAGGTATATTTCTCACCGTTTTTGTATGTGACTGTGACCTTATTATTCTCGCTGTCATATGAATACTTATCGGAGTCATCCAGTTCATAAGGATAGATCCCGTTTTCAGGGTCGTTGGTACAGTTCATCGTCACATAGAAGCTCTCAAGCAGGGTGTTCATAACAGTATCATCCTCGGCATAGCGCTCGACCTTGAATACAAACTTCTGAGTCGGGTCGCTGTTGTGGATGTTCTTATCAATAAGGATCAGCTTTTCGATATCGAAGTAATAATCGCTGGAGGCTGAGGTATTCGGGATACTTATCGTGTAAGTAACCAGCAGAGTAGATGTATTTTCGATCATCGACTCAGTGCGTTTCATATACTTGCTGTCGCAGCTGATCTCGCCCATCTTGTCAATGGTAAACTGGATATCATTTTCGAGCTTTTCATAGTTTTTGGGAGCTCTGGTCTCTGTCAGGTAGTAACTGAGGGGTATAAGGTTCTTGTCGATATGCGGGATGATGCCGTCCGCTCCGGTAATAAGCTCGCTTCCGTCATCCCAGCTGACGGGAGTGTAATCCTTTATTACGTTCCCAGACTGATCCTTGACACCCTTGTAGATCTCAAAATGAGCGCCTTCAAGCGGTTCCCCGCTGCCGTCGGTCTTGATCACACGCAGCTCATAGGGTTTATTATAGATATCTATGATGCTTAGATACTTACCTGACGGGTCATCAGAAACCAGCACCGCCCAGCCGGGATCGTTGGGATTGGTGAAATCGTATACTCCCGAATTATTGACCTTGAACGTAATAGTCTCCGGCATTCCCACATAACTCTTGGGGGACTGAGTTTCGGTGAGCTCGTATTCGCCGTCCTGGGACGGAGTATAAAGCACCGTGACAAGTCCGTTGGCATCGGAAGCATAGCTGGTCTTGCCCACATGGGCGCCGTCCTTCTTGAGGGTGAAAATTCCGTTCTGGAGAGGTACATCCGTGCCCCACTTGTAAAGTCTGATCGCTATACCGCCCTGACGGATATTCGTTACAGTATCCTTGCGGGCATTGTCGGTTTCACCTGTGGGAGAGCCTTCGGTATAATCGACGTTATACTTGAAGGTCTGTTCCGTATCGTCCTTGGCGGTAGCAAGCAGATCAATGCCGTTGTTATCCACGAGCTTGACCTGAGAGGCCGTATAGCCGGTCACTGTTCCGTCGTTGGCGACGGTATAATCACCTGTCAGCTTCACCTCGCGGATAACGTAATCGGAGATGGTCTTGCCTGACTGCAAACTCGGGAAATAGAAGCGGAACGAGGTGTTATCGTCGCTTATCTGTCTGACAGTATCGGCGACCAGCGAATACGAATCGCCGCTTCTGATATAGACAGCGATATAGGTTTCCTGATGCGACTTTGTATAATCGGCATCGCTCCAGACCTTATTAGCTTCAAGGCCGTAGCCCCTTTCATTTTTGATCTCCATTTTAGGAGAATGCAGCGAGTTGACTCTGCCGATATTTACGGGATCGCCGAGGTCGATGTCATAAGTGTTCTCGGCACTGGCTCCTTCGCCCTCCTGGACGCATACATAACCGTTTTCCTTGAGGCTGTAGCCGATAGGATTATCCCAGACACGCTCCTCGACCTCAAACTTTGTGCCTGTCATAAGGTTAGGCACCTTGACAGAATACCAGGCGGGTATCTTCGAGATAGTACCGTTGATCGAGGTCTCAAATGTAACAGTCTTCTTCTGCGCCTCTGTCAGAGTCGAATAATTTGTATATTCTGTTTCGACAAATCTGTCATTAGCAGAGTCCCAGCTGCAAAGATATCCGTCGGGAGAGACCACATAGTAGCTGTGCATATATGCCAGCTTGAGTTCCTCATCGTGGATCGGCGTTCCGGTACCGTCATAAACACGGTTGCCGTCATCATCGACATAAATGATCTCGCCGTTTTCGTCGGTCAAAAAGCTGCCTTCATCCGCAAGATAGAGACGGAAGCAGAAAGTGGTCTTGTCGTCGAATATCGGATTGTTATCCTTGTCGTAAAGCTGCTTTGTGAACGTCAGCGTTTTCAGCTTTGTGGTGTCAACTCTGTTCTGCAGCGCCATAGTCGGTCTGTCGGTGACCAGCGCGGGAACGGTGACAAAGTTCTGATAAGTGCCTTCGGCAGTTTGTGTTAAGGAATTATCCTGTCCGTTACACCTCACCGTGTCATAGACTTCGGAGTTGATGCCGCACTCACGGATGTAATATCTGTAGGTGTTCTCGGGAAAATCTATCGAGACATCCTTGCCGGGAGTCAGGAAGAATACGTTATGATAAGGCGTGCTCACACCCGGAGCCTTATAATGAGCATAGTATTCGGCTTCCCTCTTGGGATTGAGGTAATAAACGCCTACATGACTCGAAGCATCCTTTTCAAGGAGCGTATAATTCTCGAGAGGAGTGTCTTCTTCTCCTTCTCTGCAGTAGTATATCTGATAAGGATACTTTATGGAGCTGTAGTCGATATCGCTGATAGTATCGCCTTCTTCGTCGGTGATCTGCTTGGACATCATAACGCTTCCGGGAGTTACATAACTGAGGTTGAAGCGCATATGAAGGTTTGAAGCACTGGCTCCTCGCTCCATATAGAAGATCTTCATCTTGTGGGATGAATAATCCGTGAAGACATAACAATTATTGCCGTCAACATTTTTAAGTTCAAAGATGTCGTTTACATAAGCCAAAGCTTCAGCGGCGGTGTGTCCGCGGCTGATGTAGTTGTCGTAGAATAGCTGGCGGAGGGTCTTGGTCTCAACTACCGCATCCTTGCCCTTCTGTATCTTTACCTCGCCGGTATGGAAGTTTACTGTGCCTTTATATGCAGAGTGAATTCCGCCCAGGTCTATTATGAGCTCGTTGTCAACATAAAGCCAGAAGTCGTCGTCTCCGGTGAACTCGAAAATAATATCGTGTTTCCAGGCATCCTGACCGTCGGGGGTCTGGATGAAGCCCGCTTGAAGCTCCATGCCGTTATAGCAGTTGGGTTGAGTACCGGAAAACTGCAGCAGATAAAGCTGCTCACCCTTTCTCGGATCGCTCGCATCCAGTTCCTGTAACAGTGCGTTATATTTATTGTATTCATTATTCGAAGAATAAACACCCGGAACAATAGTATTGTACGGGAAGAACTGTCCGTGCTTATGGGAATTACTGTTGATGTTGTCTGTTGCAAGCTCTTTATATACTGTGAATTCATTGCCGACACTGCCGTTCGGCTGGATCAGAGTAGCCGTGTTCTGACAGCTGTCAAACTCAAAATATCCGGTAGCTTCATAGGTACTTTTGATAAACAGGTGGTTTACAGGGGTCGCTGCAGAAAATGCGCCTTTAATGCTTTTTCCGTAAGCGGGATTGCCAAGGACTGCATTATCTTTCAGATTGCTGAAATTCTCTGCCGCTACTGTAGGATAACCGTCGGCGCCGAGGTCAGTTGAAAGCAGTCCCTGCTGATCGGTGTAGCTTCCACCTAAATAATCCCAGGTAAACGAACTTCTGGTCGCAGTGCCCCAGTTATTGACCGTATATGTTCCGGTGGCTCCGGATTCATCTGCTGCAGCGTTAACGATCGCCTGAGCCACATTTTTGCCGCCTTCGCCTACGCCGAGATCCGCAAAATCCACCATCTTCATTGATATACCGTATTCGTTGTTATCAATGGTCTCAACAACGGTCAACGCGGCGGGTTCCGGTTTTTCCATTATTGCAAAGTAAAAATCAGTGTTTTCGCCGACAGCCTCGTTCCTGGTACAGGAAACGATCTTCCCGGCAGTGAGATCCGCTTTGATCGCAGCAAAGGAATAATGAGGATCGTCCCAGGCCATGATCTTGCTGAAATACTCGTTATCGCGTCTGCCGTCGAGGTTGATACCGATAGTGCTGTCTGAAAGCACCTGTCCGACGCCGCCGGCATCGGGATCCTGGGGCGCAAGATACTTGCCCGAATAGGAGTTGTAAAGCTCGTAGTAATTGTTCGGGGTCGTGGTCCCGTCATAGTAATACTCGGTGAAATCCCACAGCAGGGTATTGATCTTGCTGCCGACCCACATGATATTGTCTCCGCGCTCATAGCACTGAACGAGGGAGCCGTCATGGTCGATAGCATAGAAATTATAGGTCTTGGAGGCTTCGTCCCAGATACGGGTATAGACTATGACCTGATCCTCGTTCTTAACGACATAGGGTGCATCTTCCGCTCCGCTCTCTCTTTCGCCCACTCCGACCTTGTTTGCGGAATAAACGATAAAGTCTTCTTCCTGGATGTTCGACTTTTCAACAAGGCTGAGCCAGTGAGTATTGCCGTTTCCGGCAGCAGTAGATCTGAATGAAGACGAAGAATAATCAATATCGTATCCGTCAGCTGTGAGTCTAATTTTACCTGCCTGTGCACCAGTCCCGGGAATGACCTTTATCGGGGTAGCATCGCTCTCGGTCGTCAGCGACACACCTCCGGAGGTCAGCTTGAGATATTGTCCGTCAGATTCTATTTTATAACAATCACCGCCGGCACTGTGGAATGTCCACATTGAGATATCGCTGTTAAGAGAAACATACAGCTTGGTCTGATGATTGACAGTATTTGTCCTGACCACCATAGTTTCCGAACTGAGAGAAGTGGAATTTTTGGCTGTAGCTTTGACGGCGTTGCCGCTGGTACCTGTGTAATAGTTCATCAGGCCGTATTCGGTGCCTTCAAGATCGTATGGGTCATAGGGGATCTCTTCCGGAACATAATAATACCAGATATTGAAATTGTTTGTTCCTGTCCAGCCGGCAAATCCCGATTTGTTTCCGGATGAGTTATTCCAGTACAATCCAGTCACTTCGTCATAAAACGAAGCATTTCCGTTTGTGATCTCAATAGTCCATTCCGAAGCATTCTCTTTTCCACTGACAAGTTTGACACTGTTTACTGAATCAGCTTTTGTTGCAAATGCATAATACGGTTCATCATCGTCACCATAGCAATAAATATAATACTTTCCTGAGTTTTCACTTGTTTCTTCAAAATAGTAACGTGCTGCCGAAGCCTGCTGAGCATTTTCAATTATCTGAGCATAATTAGCACCCGCCGCTGACGGAAGCCGGTTGTTGTTATCCTTTATCTGACCGGTCACATCAATGCCGTATCGTTTGGGAGCTGCTTTGATGCCGCTTATGCTTCTGTTCTTGGCGAAATATCCGTTCAAGTCCTGAGCGCCGCTGATATAGAAGCCATCATCCTTATACTTAGCGGAAGTCAGCACGTTAACGCTGTCAACCTTATTCCAGCCAGGTTCTGCGACAACTATGGTCGGGAAATCCATTTGAACTATCTCATAAACACTGAACCCCGTCGCCATAAAGGTGATGGTGCCGTCGGAGGCGGTGAAATCGGTGATCTGCTCGCGGGTGCCGTCGTCTTTGATATGCCACAGTTCGAGACCCTCGCTGTCGGTGATGGCAGGGTCGGTTATCTCAACTTTGATGGGGTGGTGCTCGTCAGGCTGATATTCGTCGGAACCGTCGGTGATGGTGATATCATAGGCTGCGATACCGTCGTGCTCGTCGGAGACGTCAACGGCTTCGGCTTCGGCGCCCTCGGGCATCATACCTTCAAGGGTAACGGACTTTTCGCCGTCCTCACCGTCGGGGTAGAGCTCGATGCTCTGCATAGTAAGGTCAGAGCTCTCTTCGGGCAGAGCAATAACAGGCATTACAGGCACAATGTCCGTAAATGCCATGATCGCAGCCGCCATAAGGCTTATAAATCTTTTGTAGATCTTGTTAAGCATTGCCCGCTCAGCCTTTCATCGTAATCTGTCCCGCTATTGGTCGTTAAACGCCGCCGGAGCTTGCGAGACCTCAAGCCCCTCCGGATATGCCGAAGACGGAATGCCCTCGGCTTCTATTGTTATCGTATAGCCCTGATCGAAGACCCCGAGGTAATCCTTTTTATATATCGGGATGTCGATCTCGTTGAACAGCACCGCTGTGCTCTCCCCCGGTGGGACTGCTGTCATCAGGGGGTCAGCGCCGGAGCTGTCTGACTTGTAATAGAAATAGTAGATCAGCTTTTCATCCGTGCCGTAATTCTTTTGGTCGGCCACAAAGTTGGTGTTAAGTGAATTTGCTTGCCACTCAGATGCGTTGTCCTCGTCACCGGATGCTATTGTCAAGTTCAGGAATTTGTCACCTGCGTTATTACGCATAATTGCGTCGATTATCGCCTGCAATCGCTTGCCGGAGGTGGGTATGCCGACCTCACCGTTGGCTGCTTCTTCGGCAGTGATTGAGGACAGATCGCCCGAATACTCATCCAGGGACAGGGTCATTTTCAGCCTGATATAGAGGTCTGTCTGACCTGTATTAACGCCTCGGGGATCCTTGGGGATCTTCATCCCGGGCTCGGAGGCGCGGGCCATATACTGTCCTTTGCTGAGCCATTCAGGCTCGCGGACAGCTACATCGCCGTTCAGCGCGGACATTCTGTTAGTGACAGCGTCCTTGCTGTGAAAATAGGAGAATATACCCGCAAGCAGCGCCGCAGAGGCCAGAAAAAGCGCAGATAACAGAACTATCGCCTGACGCTTGTTCTCGGTGAAGAGCTTTTTCAGTGTGTTCCTGTGCTGCACGGTCATATCCCCCTTTCATTTGTTCATTCGTTTGTATGCTATTCCCGCCGCTGTAAGCAGCAGGATCGTTACAGCTATAAAGATGATACCCTTTACAGAACGTGTAAAGGCCAGCAGCTTTCCGAGCTTGGGTATCGCAAAGACCGTCTTGCCGATGTAGTTATCCTTGGTGACGGGGTCGGGGTCGCGGATATCGTTCTCATCGCCGAAGGTGTAGATGCCCTCATCGGTGATGCCTATGGCCCGGTGGGTGACGAGCATATCGTCTTCCAGGCGGAAGGCTATCACATCTCCCCGCTCGATGCTGTCAAAGCCGGTGTAGGTGCTTACGAAGCAGATGCTCCCCTGGGGTATCAGATCGCCCATAGAGCCCGATCTGACGTTATAGAGCCTTATCCCGCAGATGAACAGCAGCGCGGTCAGGGCTGCAAACAGTATAATGACCGTTGTGACGATCTCATAAGCGCGGCAGAAGACTCTGACCACTCGGCTTTTTTCCGGAGCGCTCATTATGCCTTTTCCTTGCCCTTATTCTTTTCCTTGCGCTTGACGAGGAAGAGCATAACTCCCGCCATAGCTGCTGTGCAGCCGATGGTTACTATCCAGAAGGCCGAGCTACCCAGCACGCCTGTGGAGGGGGTCTTGCCCTCTTCCTGGTCGAGCTGAGCGTAGAATATCCACTTGAACTCTATCTCGCCCTCGGCGTAACCGCTGCCGTTGGGTCCCACCAGAACGTGCTCCCCGTCTATGTCCACGAGGCGGTTGCCGTTATCTACTGTCGTCATAACGTCAATATCGTTCCAGATGATCTCGCAGCGGAGGGTGTGGCTCTCGCCGGGAGCATAGGATCCGCAGTCGTAGGCTTTGGCGGTAAGGTCGATATTGCCCTTGCCGTTGACATCGCCCTTATAGAACTCCTGTCCGTCCATATAGAAGCGGCACTCACAGCCCTTCTCCAGGTCGATCTCCCCTGCTTTGAAGAGGGGCTCGGTGGAGAACCAGATGTGATAAGTCGCGTCCTCCCGGAGGTTCATAAGCTGGATATTCTTGGTGTAGGTCTTGCCGTACTCCATATCCTCCACGTGGAAGAAATACTCGCCGGTCTCGCTGTTGACGGCGTTGCCCTCATCATCGAGGGCAGCCAGCCGTTCCGGAAGCCCCTTTACCGCTCCGTCCGGTAAAGAGATCTCCGCAAAGGCTGTTTGGCCTGTGCTTGAAAAAAAGATAAGGAGGCTGCCTAATGCAGATGCGATGATTCGTCTGATATTCAATTTTGACAGCCTCCTTTCGTTTTTTTGTGGTATTTCAGATCATTGAAAGACCGTAATGAAACCGAGCGTTATTCCCAGGTAAGAGCCGCGATCTCGTTGCCCTCATAAGTTGCATCGGAAACATGAGCCTCAGTTGCACTGTCGCCGTTGACTACTGCCCAATTCTCGGAAACAGGTTCAATGGATTCAGCCTCGCCGGCATAGGTGACCTGAATGCTGTCCATCTTCACATTGAGATCGAAATCAAATGCGATATAGTCGGCATCGGTAACATCTGCGCCGAGTGCTACGCTGTCAACGAGCTGAGCGCTTGTTGCTCCGCTCTCGAGGTCGCTGGTGTAGTAGAATGTGTTCTCAATGAGCTGCCACTTGTCAGCTGTACCGCCGGCATCAACGACATTGTCGTTCACGAGATTAACAATGATCTTGAAATTGTCGGTGCCGAGGTCGTCAGCTGTGACAACAAAGCTCTTGCCGACAACTGTGGTTGCCTGCTCGCCTTCTCCGTATGCCGGAGTATAAGTCCATGTAAGGTCATCGCCGGAAAGGAGTTTCTTCTCGGCAAGGAAGAGCTTGACATTTGCTACATCGGCTGCTGCCAGCTTGTCAAAAGTGCTGGTTTCAGACAGAACTGCTTCACCGCCCGCCGTTACATCCGCATCTTCTGCTCTTGTAGCTGAGTTGGGAGTATAGAGAATATAATACTCGCCATCATTGAGAACGATACCTGCATATACAGAGTTTGTTACGTTCTTGGGCGTTCCGGGATCGGACTCTGCGAAAGTGTTGAGTGCATAGTATGTGCCGTCGCCGTAGCCGGTCCCTTCAACATAGTAGTAACCGCTGTATCCTACAGCATTGGCACTTCCGTCGTCATCAAGCTTGATGCTTCTTCTGAACAGATAGAGACCTGTTGTCTTTGGCTGGAAGGTAGCGGAATTGATCTCGCAGCCGTAAGTGCCTTCTGCAACGGTGTTGGTCTCGTCGCCGTCACCTGTTGCGGTGAAATAAGTGACATCGTCAAGTCCGGGGATCTCATAGCGCCACTCGCACCCTGCCGGAGCATAAGCCAGCCAGCCGCCTGCCTGGAGGGACTGTACCTCGTTATAATCGTCAGGATCGTCAGACTCTGAATTGTCAAGGACTCTCAGATAGGTGGTCGCACCCTCTGCAGTAGGAACAAGGCGTGCCTTCCGGAGCTGAGGATCGGTAACATCCTCTGCATCCACCGCATCCTCTGCTGCGGTCAGAGCTGTGCCTTCGGCATCCCTGCTCAGGATATTAAGCTCACCCTCGAGCCAGGTGCGTACAAATGCGTGTACGTTTCCGGTGTTTACAACAGAAACGTCCTTGTTAATCTCCTGACCGGGGAGCCAATCCTTGGGAGGAGTAAAATCTTCCGTAATGGAAACGCCGTAGTCAGCTGTTGCCGACAGTCTGTTGGTAACTTCGTCCTTGCTGGAGAACCACGCAAAGGTCGAGCCTGCAACTATCGTAGCGGCTACTATGATAGAAGCGATAAGAACGCGCTTTTCTTTAGCGGACTTTTTCTTCTTGGTCGTCATTATTTTTCTTCCTTTCACTTAATATTTCCGAGTCGTCATCCTCGTTTGCTTCCGAATCGTCCTCGGAGGGCTGTTCGGGCTCGGCGGGTGAGGCTTCGTCCTCGGGTGTTTCATCCTCATTATCTGAGGCATCCTCACCGGGCTCCTCGCTCTCCGCCTCCTCATCATCCCGTGAGAAGTAGACGGACAGCAGCTTGAAGAACACGAATACCAGGATTATCAGAGGTACCACGAAATACCATCTCAGCTGGACAAAACGAACTATCGAGCCGAGCCATGGTATCCCGAACTTGACTCTTCCGATAACGCGCCCTTCATCTAACAGGAAATCATCCTCGGTGTCATTCGCATCACCCTTCGTCCTGAAGCAGGTAACGCCCGTACCGTCGTAGTTAGTCAGCTTTTCTGTGACTCTGTGGGTAAGGTACGCCTCGCTGTCGGAGGAGGGGTTGAACGTAATGACGTCGCCGACATTTATGCTGTCGGCCTTTTCGATCTTAACGAATACCATATCACCAACACTGTAGGTCGGTTCCATTGACGGAGTGAGAACCGTGTAATAACGGTATCCGAAAAGCGACTTATTGGGTGTGTTCGACGAAGCGAACAACAGCGCAGCGATAATAATACCGACTGCAAGCAGATAAATGAATATTGTACGTATGATCTTCAGCACACGCAAGGCTGTGCGAGAGCCCTTGGGCTTTTCAGCCGTGACAGAGTTTTCCACAGCTTAACAACACTCCTTTCTCTGCAAATCTTGGGCAGGAACTTTCGGGCTGTCCCTCGCCCCGAGCCTGTGATCGGTCAATATCATATTCTTTCACCACACATTCATTATACATAAGCGGCATAAACAACGTATCGCCGCAGATATTTTGGTTTATAAACAATTATATAATTCGTCATACTATTTTCATACATAGTATATTATAGCACCCGTTCTGTCAATTGTCAAGATTTCTGGGGCAGTTTTCGGACATTTAGGCCATAAAATATCAGATATATAAAGAAAACTTATCGTTTTTGTATGCTTTGGGGGCTTACCCTCGCTCAAACTATGGCAAATCCTGTAATCGGAGCAAGAATAAGCCGCCCCTCTGTTGACGGGAGGGGGGGCTTGGTGGTATAATTATAAAAAAGCTATGGAGGGGCAGCTATGAGCAAGGGGACAAATCCCATAACGGGTATGGATCATCCCGACCCCGATGTTATCCGCGTGGGGG
Source organism: Ruminococcus sp. (assembly GCA_017542125.1). GTDB lineage: Bacteria > Bacillota > Clostridia > Oscillospirales > Ruminococcaceae > FB2012. The sequence continues at coordinate 20,258 of JAFXXU010000058.1, read as the reverse complement.
ATACATATTATATGATCTTCACGACCATGCACTTCTTCCCCGGCGGGGAGATACTTCGCTCCTATGACCTGATAAACTGGGAGCTCTGCGCCTACATCTACGACCGCCTGGAGCATACCCCCGGTGAATGCCTGGAGGGTGAAGAGACTGTCTACGGTCACGGGATGTGGGCGGGCTATGCCTGCTGATATTGAAGGCAAACGAGTGGCTGTGGGCACTCCCCACAGATTTGCCTTCACACTTGACCACTTCACCGGTGCCCGCTTCGGGCTGTTTATGTACTCCACCGAACAGACAGGCGGCAGGGCGTCCTTTATGGACTTTGTCTACGAGGCCCCCGGTCAATTGACATAATATACAAATCGAGGGCCCCGAAATCGCTGTTATGACGAATGTTTTAATTTCGGCAGACGAATATATTAAAACAGATTGAATTTTTTGTCATAATGTGGTATAATCATATCACAGCGAACTGCTGTTTTGTATTTTAGGATGAAAGGAATGAAGCTGATGAAATTTGGTAAAAGGTTAGCCGCTCTGGGCATCTCTGCTGCTGTGGCTGTATCGGCGCTGCCCTTCTCCGTCTTTGCGGATGAGGATGAGCAGGTCATTACAGCTTACAGGTTCGAGACAAGCTACGGAACGGCCTATTACAGCGACTCTTACTTTGACGAGCCCGGCACTGTCGAGAACGAGCATCTGAGGACGATCTCCATGATCATTGCGGGCTCCACAAATGAGTTCGCATCCGATCCCGAGAAAAGCCAGGCTTACGCGATCCTTAAGAATTCGGGTTTCGACACCGATTATTATGAGGCGGAGGGAACCGATATCGACTACGACCCCAACGGTATAGGTACTGTTATCGGAAGCAAGTGCCTTGACGACGGTGAGTCCGAAGACGATCACCAAGATCTTGTAGTAGTCTCCGTAAGAGGCCTGGGCTACGGCGCTGAGTGGGGAAGCAATCTCACCGTCGGCACCGAGGGTGACGCCAAGGGCTTCAAGGACTCGGCAGACATAGTAATAAACAGGCTCCTCGCTTACGAGGCGGAGAACGAGCTCAAGGGCGCTAAGATCTGGCTTATCGGCTACAGCCGCGGCGCAGGTGTTGCCGATCAGGTAGGCAAGTACATCAATCAGCACCTTGACGAGTTCGGCATCGACGAAGGCGGCCTCTATGGCTACAACTTCGCCACTCCCCGCTCATCAACCGAAAAGACAGAGTATAAGAACATCCACGACTTCGTGGACGTGAACGACCCCGTTCCTATGCTCATGCCCGAGGTCTGGGGGAGCTACCACACCGGCGTTGTTACCTACTTTGACTGCGGCGATAATCTGCTGCCCCGTATGACCCTTGCTCTCGGCAGCGACAGGCTTATCAAGCCAAAGACCGTTATGGTGGATGACCCCGACACCGGTGGGAAGAAAGAGGTCCCTGACGAACCGTTCTACACCTCGAATTTCAACAATAATCTGGTAAATACTCTCGGATCAAGCATCACCCGTGAGGAATTTGCGGCGCTGGAGCCTGTGTTCCAAACCCTTATTCCTTTGTTCTTAGGCAGCAAGGCTGACCCGAACCTCCTGCCCTTCCTGCAGGCGACGGCAAAGGGTATGAAGCTTGATCTCTCCAACCCGCTGCTGCCCTGGGTAATGATGACAGTTGGCTATCAGAAAGGTTCAGAGGAATACGACGCTCAGTTTGCAGCTCTTCCCGGGATCCTGGAACAGCTGGTACAGGCCGCCGGGACTCAGGATATGATCTCAGCAGAGTACCGCACAGCCATCGAAGAGGATATCGCTAAGCTCGCATATCATCTGCTGCCCGTAGCCTTTGTCGATCTGACCTCCGGTACGGACTTTATCGCTACACTGATCGGTCAGGCCGGTACTATCATTAAGCATCACTATCCCGATCATTATATCAACAATGTGAAGAGCCTGGATTCCTACTACACCAGAAAGACCACCGTAAAGAACGGCTCGGTATTCTATTTGACCGATGATATTGAGATCAGCGATCTCGATCAGCTCCGTGCCGACGGCACATCCGAGAGCGATCTTGCAAAGCTCATCGACGGCTACAACATTTATTATTACACCGACGGTATTGCCCCGGATACGGATATCACCGAAGAACAGAGCGCGGCAATAGAGGATGCTCTCGAGGATTACGAAAAGCCCGTTGTAGCTGCGGTATTTATCCCGAAGTATTATAAAGAAGTTGAGTTTGAAGATCCGGAAGAGATCGACACCGACGAGACTAAGAAGCTGTACGGATGGATCCATAAGGACGATATGCCCGAGTTCTTTGAAAACGACGATCCGGTTTACCTCGTCAAGATCAACGGCACCGATGTTACCCTTATGCAGTGCGAATACGGCTTATACGAAGATGATCCCGATTGGTTCTACTTCTTATCGGAATACGATTTCAGCGACAAGGAAGCCATCTATGCTGCTGTTAAGATCGCAGTAGAAAAAACTCCCGAGCCGGAGCCGGAGCCCGAGCCTACCCCCGAAAAGCCCGAGGACAAGGGCGGCAACCCCGATACCGGTTATGCCTTCGCAGGCGGTATCCTGATGATCTCTGCTGTGGGGATGCTCATAGCTTCCAGAAAGCGCAGCAAATAAGGCCATCCGACAAACATAACAAGGTGCCGCATCGGCTGTGATGCGGCACCTTTTCTGTATTTACGAAAGCCTTTCAGCTGTCTGAAAGATATTAGGTGAAGGTCGCTTCGGCAGATGGTACAAAATTACAGGGAGCGATTTGTGTACATTTCAGGAGCTCCTTACATCGCGGGGACGAGAGGCGTTTTTTCAGCATTTGGGGAGGCCGGGGGCTTTTCTTAATATCTGATGATTACTCCCCTGCACCCTTGCAAAAACAGCGGGGATATGTTATAATATCCCCATAACAGGATAAAAACGGCATAAATCAACTAAAAACTATCTGACAGGAGTTTATTATGGAGAAGCCGAAGAAAAAACTATCCCGCATAATCACGGTAAAGCTGCTCATCGCTGTCTTTACGGCCTTCGTGGTATCGTTTGTGCTGACTCTCGTCATACTGTACCGTTCAGCCGTGAACAAGGCTTACGATCTGGTGAAGCAGAATGCCATCGATGTCACCGAGGATATCGTGGAAAAGACCAGGGAATACTTTTTCCAGGTCACCTCTATGCTTACCGACCTCAACAGTCTCAACCTGGAAGTGTTCAGGGATAATCTTGTCGAGCAGCAGATCGACACCACTTATATCACAGATTTTAACGGCAATGTGATCGTTGCGGGTTTCCCGGAATACGAGGGGCGCAACGTCAGGGAGATGGAGGGCTTGCCAAAAATGCTGGATGAGCTCAACGAGTTGTGGGCTACCGGCGATTATACCACCCTGGTGGACATGACAGATAAGCCCGTGCTTTCCTTAAACGGTGTATCAAACCTCTATTATGCCATAATGACCCTCCCCAACTACCAGGGGCTCATAGTGTTCGGGGTCAAGCCGGAGGAGTTCGATCAGATAATCGTCAGCCAGGGACAGTTCGTTGTATCTAACAGGCATATAGGCCGCGAGGGCTTCAACGTGCTGGTGGGCAAGGACAGAAAGGTGTTCACCTCCCCCAATGACGATCTCGCTTACAATTCAGAGATGATCCACGGCGAGTATATGGATGAGCTGGATAACCCCAACAGCGAGGTCACTGTTACCGAATCAAGGCATCACAGCCGCAACAACGGCGGTGCAGAGTACGATATGACCTATGTGAGCGGCAAGGAGGACTTCTGGGGCAAGGATTATTACTATCTGGTCACTACCGTCAAGGATGTGTTCTATGTTTACAGCTTATACCCTGTAAATGAAGCCGTTGAGTGGGTCAATACCACGATGATCTTTGTGATCATCATTGAGGTGTTCATCTTCTCGGTGCTGTTCTTTGCGGTGCGAATACAGATAGGCAGGACGGTTGTAAAGAAGCTGAAAGCGGTGAACAACTCTCTGACAGAGATCACCAACGGCAACCTGGAGGAAAAGGTGGAAGTCCGGGATACAATGGAGTTCGATGACCTCTCCACCGACATAAACGCCACAGTTGACAAGCTTAAAGAATACATAGCCGAGGCGGAGGCCCGCATCGACGCCGATCTTGAAGTAGCCAAGGCGATACAGAGCTCGGCGCTGCCCAATATCTTCCCGCCCTACCCTGACCGGAAGGAATTCGAGCTGTTCGCAAGCATGAATGCTGCAAAGCAGGTAGGCGGCGACTTTTACGATTTCTATATGCTGGGCAACGACACCCTGGGCTTCCTTATAGCCGACGTATCGGGCAAGAGCATCCCCGGCGCTATGTTTATGATGACCGCCAAGACAGTTATCAAGAGCCTTGCCGAGAGCGGTCTGCCCCCTGCGGAGGTCTTCACTCAGGCAAATAGAAAGCTCTGCGAGGGCAACGATGCCGAGATGTTCGTTACCGCCTGGATGGGCTTCCTTGATCTGAACACAGGTCTTGTAAGGGTGGCTAACGCCGGGCATAACTCCCCTGTTCTGATAAGCGGAGGCAAGGCGGAGTTCGTAAGGCTCAAGGCCGGCTTCGTCCTTGCGGGTATGGAAAGACAGAAATACAAGGAACAGAGCGTTCAGCTCAAAAAGGGCGATATCCTCTTCCTCTACACCGACGGCGTTACCGAGGCTATGGATAAGAACGGCAAGCTCTACGGCGATGACAGTCTGAAAGAGCTGCTCTCCTACGGTGACAACGCCCCTGCTCCCGCCGCTGAGAACGGTATGGCTGAGGCGATCTGTGAGAGAGTCATCAAGGGTGTTTCCGAACACACTGCCGGAGCGGAGCAGTCAGATGATATCACGATGCTCTGCATAAGATACCTGGGTCCGAACTGAGAACAGCAAATTTAAAACGGTATGCACTCCCAAGGGAGCGCATACCGTTTTTTTATCTGTGGACACAAGCTGCGGGGCTTTAATTCAGTTTTACAGCCACCATGGTAAGGTCGTCGAACTGGGGGGCGTCGCCGACGAACCTGTCAACTACGCTGCGGACGTTTTCAAGCAGTTCCTTCGGGGGAGCATCGGGGGTCTGATCTAGGGCATCCAGCAGGCGGTCGAAGCCGAACATATCCTCGGGATCCTTATGGGCTTCGGGGACGCCGTCGGTATAGAGGAATAGGGTGCCGCCCTTTTGCAGGGTGAATTCGTACTGGGAATACTTTGCCTTTTTCAGGCCGCCCACCACCATGCCGTGCTTATCCTTGAAAAGCTCAAAGCTGCCGCCGGGCTGACGTATCATCGGGTACTCGTGGCCTGCGTTGGCTGCTGTCACCTTGCCGGTGGAGATCTCCAGGATGCCCAGCCATACGGTGACGAACATCCGCTCCTTGTTATTGCCGGCAATGGTCTCGTTGGTGCGGTTCAGGACCTCTCCGGGGGAAAGCCCCATTGAGGTGAAGGTCCTGATCAGTATCTTGGACATCATCATAAACAAGGCCGCGGGCACGCCCTTGTCGGAAACATCGGCTATGACGATAGCCAGATGGTCGTCGTCGATAAGGAGGTAATCGTAGAAATCGCCGCCTACTTCCCTGGCGGGGGTCATACTTGCGTAGATGTCAAAATCCGTCCTGTCGGGGAAGGCGGGGAATTTGTTGGGGAGCTGCCCTGCCTGTATAGTCCTTGCCATATCCAGCTCGGCGGCGGCTCTTTCGCGTTCACCGGTAAGCTCGGTGATCTCCCCGGTATACTGGTCTATGGCTTTGGCAAGCTCCGAGATATTATCGGAGAGCAGACCGAACTCGTTGTGCTCCTTTATCTCGGACATTCTCGAGATAACGTCGGCGCTGTTCTTGCTCTCGGTGTAATCGCAGACGATGCTCTGGATCTTGGTAAGGGGTCTGATAGATCTGCGGTAAAGCACGATAAGGAGTATGGCCATTGCCAGCGAAAGCCCGCCTATACCCAGAAGCTGCGCCTTTAGCATGGAGCTGTTCATGGTCTCACGCAGATCGGCCCAGTTATATACGATGCCTATGACCGCCCTGGTCTTTCCGTCGAGGACAACGGGCATATAGGCTATGTAGTAGTCGCCGGGACCGGGGAGATCCTCGGATTTTTCAAACTCCGCTCTGTCGCCGGGAGCGTCGATCAGCTTTTGAATAGCCGGGTGCTTTGAAAGGTCGATATCGAAGCGGCTGCCCAGCTCCTTGGAGGTGCCGTCCTTGCTGCATTCGCAGATGACAAAGCCCCTGTTCTCATCCGAAACATCTAGCAAAAACAGGCTGTCATACCGGTTTGCCGAGACATCGTCCCCGAAGCGCAGCTGGATAAGATCGTATCTGGTTTTAAGGTAATAAACGAGCAGATCATCCGGAAGCCCCTCGACGAACTCCTTGTTGCTGCCGCTCCCTTCATCGTTTGATGCAGTATCGGAGAAGCTGTCAAAATACTCCTGATAGCGCTCCGCAGCTTCCGGATCCGTCTCACGGAGGATAGCAGAGGGCTCCTGCTCCCATTTATCGAGAAACCATCTGAGCTCTTCATCGTCCGTGAACAGGTATCTGAAAGAAGATGAGACAGTCTCTTCAAGGCTGGTCTCCATATTTGTCCTCTGGGCTTCAAGGAAGCCGTTAACGGTGGAGTTATACATCATCCACGACACCGCGATTATCAGTACCGTAAACACAGGGAGCAGTATAAGCCCTATCTGTATCAGCAGCTTTTGATTTTTCTTGCCGGGCTTTTCGCTCATCCGATCACCCACCGCCTTTCCGCCGAGGTCTATTTTAAGGCAACACCGCACGACCCCTGTGCGTCAGATGCGAAGTCCAGATTTTCGTCAGATTGCCTAAATTCGACGCAGGCGGGCTGGCGCCCGGCAAGGAGAATTTGGGTAATATGACGGAAAGCTGGCAAGCAGATGGCGTGCAGAGGCGTCAGCCGCGGGTTGTGCGGTGTTGCCTTAATATATTATAGCACCTTGCCTGCCGATTGTAAAGCCTTAGTCGAAAAATCTCTGTTTCCGCCGCCTGGGACGCGGTCTTGAGGCACAGTGGATCCGCTGTTTTTGCTATTTCACAGAAAGAATTATTGACAAATAGCGGGGAATGTGTTAAAATATAAGTAATAAATAATGAGATTTCCTGTCATATATGCTAATATAAGCCGGTAAACACTTGAATACTAAGGAACGGAGGTGAACGGGATATGAGTATATCAGCCTACCTGACAGACCATTGGGGGCTGCTGGTGCTGCTGATCGGAATGGGGATGCTTCTGCATTCTGATATCCACCTGGAACGCAGGATGATACTCCGTATGTCCACGACCTGCGCTCTGCTGTTTTTATATTCCGTCTCCTGCTATGTGGAGACCTATCTGGGCAATCAGATAGATTATTCCATCTGGCGGCCGATACTGAGCGCTGTGAATTACAGCCTTGTGACCTTTGTTCTCGTCAACATCATACTTATAGTTTGCCCCAGCCAAAGGCTTTATCTTTATATCCCGGCGCTGCTCAATTCCATACTCTGCTTCGTTTCGATACCCACGGGGATCGTGTTCTACATTTCCCCCGACAACCACTTCGGCAGAGGTACGCTGGGGTATCTGACCTATTTCATCAACGCACTGTATCTGCTCTACCTGATATTCAGTATGTTCCGCAACAGCAAGAACACCCGTGAGGATTATCCTCTGATGCTGTTTATGGCTGTGACCTCGGTGCTGTGCCTGATAATGCCCCTGTTCATCGAGAGCGCCAGCCAGCACTGGTTCAACATCTCCATAGCCATAGATGTTCTGCTCTACTATGTGTTCCTGCTGCAGCAGTTCACAAAGAGGGATCCCCTGACGAAGCTGCTGAACCGTCAGAGCTATTATTCCGACTCGGAGAAATACGATGAGGAGATAACCTCGGTTGTCGCCATTGATATGGACGGATTGAAGGAGATAAACGACACCGAGGGCCATGTTGCGGGAGATACCGCACTCAAAGCCCTGGCTGATTGCTTTATGAAAGCCACAAAGCGCGGGCAGCGTGCCTACCGCATCGGCGGCGATGAGTATGTCATCCTCTGCCTTGACACTATGGAGGATGCGGTCCGGGAGCTTATCGAGCGAATAAGGAACGAGGTGGTAAAGACGCCTTATACCTGCTCCATAGGCTATGCCATGAAGGACGGCGAGACCTCAATTGATAAGCTCTATCAGCTGGCTGATATCAAGCTCTACGATGAGAAGAAGCTCTTCTATGAAAGAACGGGCAAGATCAGGCGGAGCATGAAGCCTCCCACAGAAACAGAATAAGGATCTGAAACGGTATGCTCTCCCCCGGACGGGGCGGGACATACCGTTATTTATGTTTGTTCATAATATAGCCCTTGACTTTGGGCGGCAGATGTGATAAAATAACAAATTGACAGTTCGTTTGCGCCATCCTGTCGTTAAACAAAACCAGGGCAGTCTTTTTTATGCGTTTTGGCACCCGTAAAGGGGTATGCCTTTATTATGCGTATTTTAAAGCGTCTGCCTGTGCGGACGCTTTTATTATTTCTCGGAGGTCGGATATGTTCACACTAAGGACATCTGCTGCGTTTGACAGCGCTCATTTCCTCGCCGGCTACAACGGCAAATGCGCCAATATCCACGGCCACAGGTGGACGGTGGAGGTCTGTGTCGGCGGTGAGCTGATAACAGAGGGCGAAAAGCGAGGGATGGTCATTGATTTCGGTGACCTGAAAAAGGCGGTGCGCAGCATGGCTGACAGTTTTGACCACACTCTCATCTATGAGGCAGGCTCGCTGAAGCCTACGACCCTCGCGGCTCTGAAGGACGAGGGCTTCTCGCTGACGGAGCTCCCCTTCCGGCCCACGGCTGAAAACCTGGCGAAGCATTTCGCCGGGCTGCTGAAAGACAAGGGGCTGGATGTGGTATCCGTGACTGTCTACGAGACGCCGGATAACTGCGCGGTCTATGAGGTGGAGCGATGATATACGTTGCGGAGAAATTCGTCAGCATAAACGGCGAGAGCATCAGAGCCGGCGAGGCTGCGGTGTTTATAAGGCTGAGGGGCTGCAACCTCTGCTGCTCCTACTGCGACACCCTCTGGGCAAACACTCAGGACTGCCCTGCCGAGGCTATGACCGTCGCAGAGATAGCCGGCTATGCCGACAGCACGGGGATAGTAAATGTGACCCTCACCGGCGGCGAGCCTATGCTCTGCCCGGAGCTCCCGGAGCTGGTGGCGGAGCTTATGAAAAGAGGCCACCGCTGCGAGATCGAGACCAACGGGAGCATCCCGATAGAGGCTCTCGCGGGTGCGGAATACCGCCCGGTCTTCACCCTGGATTACAAGCTGCCCGGCAGCGGTATGGAGAGCGCTATGCTCACAGGTAATTACCGTTTTCTCCAAGGCGAGGACGCGGTCAAATTCGTTTCGGGGAGCCGTGAGGATCTGGAGAGAGCCAGGGAGATCATCGAGGGTTTTGCTCTGACAGAGAAATGCAGGGTATATATCAGCCCGGTGTTCGGGAGGATAGATCCTGCCGAGATAGTGGAATTCATCATAAACAACAGGCTCAACGGGGTCAGGCTGCAACTGCAGCTGCACAAGTTCATCTGGGATCCCGATGCAAGAGGAGTATAAAGTATGGATAAGGAAAAGATAATGTTTCACGTCAAGGGGCTCCTCGAGGCCATAGGCGAGGATCCGGACAGAGAGGGTCTTATTGAGACCCCTGCCCGCGTTGCCGATATGCTGGCGGAGGTCCTTGAGGGGACAGCCTACTCAAACCATCAGATCGCTGAGATGTTCGGAAAGACCTTCTCCGCCGAGGATAACGGTTCCGATGAGGCTATCATTATGAAGGATATCACGGTATTCAGCTACTGCGAGCACCATCTGGCGCTGATGTACGATATGAGCGTGAATGTGGGTTACATCCCCAGGGGGAAGGTGCTGGGGCTCAGCAAGATAGCCCGCATCTGCGAGATGGCTGCCAAGAGGCTGCAGCTCCAGGAGCGGCTGGGTCGGGATATCGCCGAGATAATCTCCGAGGCGGCAGGCACCCCCGATGTGGGTGTGAAGATACAGGGCACTCACAGCTGTATGACGGCCAGGGGCATAAAGAACTCCACCGCCCGTACCGAGACCAGGACCTATCTTGGCTCCTTCAAGACCGACAGCGATCTGAAAAAGCTGCTTGACTGAGGTGTTTGTATGAAAGCTATGGTGCTTTTCAGCGGCGGGCTCGACAGCTCCACCTGTCTTGCTCTCGCGGTGAAGAAATACGGGGCGGAAAATGTTACCGCCCTCTCGATATACTACGGTCAGAAGCACGATAAAGAGCTCCGTGCGGCTGAGGCTGTGGCGGCGCATTACGGCGTTGACCGCAAGACCCTTGACCTGACACAGATATTCGCCGGGGCTGACTGTTCCCTGCTCCGGGGCTCTGAGGGGGAGATACCCAAGGAGAGCTACGCCGAGCAGCTCACAAAGACCGAGGGCAAGCCGGTATCCACCTATGTCCCCTTCCGAAACGGGCTGTTTCTTGCAGCGGCGGCAAGCGAGGCAATAGGCTGCGGATGCTCTGTCATCTACTACGGCGCCCACTCGGACGATGCTGCGGGCAACGCCTACCCCGACTGCTCCGAGGCATTCAACAGGGCAATGAACGAGGCTATATGGCTGGGCAGCGGTGAACAGGTGAAGATCGAGGCTCCCTTTGTGGGGCTGAAAAAGGCTGATGTAGTCCGTATGGGGACGGAGCTGGGTGTTCCCTTTGAGAAGACCTGGAGCTGCTATGAGGGCGGTCAGCGTCCCTGCGGGAAATGCGGCACCTGCCGCGACAGAGCTGCGGCCTTTGAAGCCTGCGGCCTCACAGACCCTCTTATGAAAGGAGAATGACCCATGACCGGAAGAACAGAAGAAGAAAGAGGCACCATAACCCATCTGGGTAAGAGCGGGATACGCTACTCCGCCGAATACTCCCCCGAGCTGCTGGAGACCTTCCCCAACAAGCACCCCTACCGGGATTACTTCGTAAAGTTCAACTGCCCGGAGTTCACCAGTCTCTGCCCGATAACAGGTCAGCCGGATTTCGCAACGATTTATATTTCCTACGTCCCCGCCGAGAGGATGGTAGAGAGCAAGTCGCTGAAGCTTTATCTTTTCAGCTTCCGCAACCACGGCGATTTCCACGAGGACTGCGTCAACATCATAATGAACGACCTCATCAAGCTTATGGAGCCCAAATACATCGAGGTATGGGGCAAGTTCCTCCCCAGGGGCGGGCTTTCCATTGACCCCTACTGCAACTACGGCGCCAAGGGCACCAAATGGGAGCAGGTGGCCTGGGAGCGCCTCACCAAACACGATATGTACCCCGAGGAAGTTAACAACAGATAAAACAAGGCAGGGCTGCACTCCCTGCCTTTTCTGTTCCCGGAGGCAGACAAAAAACAAGCGCACCCGCGGGGCCGATATACCCGCAGACACGCTTGTCAGCTTGAAATCTTAGTCGTGAACTCAAATCCCTTTATTCTATAGCTCATCCTATTTCTTTGTATAATTATAACACAGATTTGAGGATTTGTCAATAGTTTTTGTTTAATTCAGACAATTAACTAATACTAAGACTGTCTTTAGTCATATGTTTTCCAGAGACGCAAAAAGCTCTCCCCGTCCGTGACAGGGAGAGCTTTAAACGTTTATCAGAGGAAGATGTAATTGAGGATGAACAGCACCGCCAGCACATACATCAGGGGGTGGATGTTCTTTCTCTTGCCGCAGAAAAGGTTGATGAGCACATAGGAGATAACTCCCATAGCGATGCCGTTAGAGATGCTATAAAACAGCGGCATTGAGATTATACAGAGGTATGCGGGTATCGCAGAGGTGAGATTATGGTCATCGAACTTGATCTTGGTGATGGAGCTGAACATCAGGAAGCCTACGAAGATCAAAGCGGAAGCCGTTGCAAAGGAGGGTATCGCCACGAATATGGGAGCGAACAGCATCGAGAGCAGGAAGAGCACAGCTGCGGTAACAGCGGTCAGGCCCGTTCTTCCGCCGGCACCTACGCCCGCTGCCGACTCAACAAAGGTGGTCGTGGTGGAGGTGCCCAGCATAGCTCCGGTAGAGGTAGCGATAGCATCCGAAAGGAGCGCGGGCTTGATGCCCTCCAGCTTGCCTTCCTCGTCAAGCATATCGGCCTTGGCTGCTACGCCGATAAGGGTCCCCAGGGTATCGAAGAGGTCAACGAAGAGGAAGGAGAATATAACTACGATGAAGTTGAACACGCCCACATCCTTGAAGCTTACCTCAAAGCACTTGCCGAAGGTCTTGCTGAGGGATGAGAAATCGGTCATTGAGAAGCTGGGTATGAGGGAGAAGAAAGCCTCGCCGTCGGGCTTGTAGATGCCCACCAGTTCGCAGACTATTCCCAGCGCCCAGGTGCCGAATATACCTATAAGTATCGCACCGGGGACTCTCCTGACGTGGAGAACGGTTATGATTATCAGACCCACTAGCGCCAACACCGCGCAGATGCCGTTGGTGCTGAAATTCTCGGTGAAGTCGGTCATCTCAACGAGGGTGGCTCCGTCAACGGCTATGCCTGCGTTCTGGAGACCGATAAAGGCTATGAAAAGACCGATACCCACTGATACCGCCTGCTTGAGGGAGTAGGGTATGCAGTTGAAGAGAGCCTCTCTGACATTGGTGAGGGAGAGGACGATGAATACCAGACCCTCGATGAACACTGCCAGCAGAGCCACCTGCCAGGTATAGCCCATGGTCCCGCAGACGGTGTAGGCCATATAGGCGTTCATACCCATACCTGCCGAAAGGGCAAAGGGCAGGTTCGCCATAAGCCCCATACACATAGTGCCGATGAAGGATGCAAGGCAGGTCGCAAGCATTACCGCAGTCCTGTCCATACCGGAGGCGGAAAGGACATTGGGGTTAACGGCCAGGATATAGGCCATTGTCATAAAGGTGATGACGCCCGCCATTATCTCCGTTCCGACATTTGTTCCGCGTTCTTTGAGCTTGAAGAATTTTTCCATATCCCACTTCTCCTTATTCCAGCCCGCAGAGAGCCGTTATTTCTTTTTCCTGATGATAAAGAATACCGCAGCCGCCAGCGCAGCTGCACCTGCACATATTCCCCCGACTATGAGCCCGATAGGTGTATCCGACTTTTCCTCGGAGGTGTCCTTATCAGCAGCGGAGGCTGCCTCGGGATCTGCACCGGAGGTCTCGGGGTCGGGAGCCTCGGCTATCTCATCCTTTGAGAGTACGAGCATCGAGACGGTCTCGGGCTCCATAGTAAGGGTAACGGTATCGCCCGAAAGGGTGAGCTTATCCTTGCCCTCTCCAAGATCAAAGACCTTGGGAGCCATCTTGTTCATCGAATAGAGGTGAGCGTACTTGTACTCGCTGCCGCCGCTGATCTTTATGGCAGCCTCGGTGTTATCCTCAAAGGCCTTGTTGGTGATCACCAGCTTGACCACATCGTTGCTGCCCTCGTCCACGGAGGCATAGGCGGTGGAGGTCTCGATATCCCCCGACTGGCAGGAAACGAGGGTGTCGCCGAAGCCGCTGCCCTTGCCGTCGTAGTTCGTGTAGAGGTCGATAGCGGTGAGCTGGTACTTTGAATCCATAGAGAACAGGGTGGCGAAATAGACCTCGTTCTGAGCAAAGACCCCGAGGACGTCAGCCTCGGCGATGCCTCCTGAGATATCGTAGGCCGCGCCGAAATCATACTCGGTGATACCCAGCTTGGTGCCGGGGTAGTACTTGTCTATCGAAGCCCGGAGCTTCGGCAGCAGCGGGAAGAACTTAGCGCCGGCATCCTTGGTTATCCAGCTGTCCTCCTTATAATCCGCATCCCAGAGGGAACGGGTGGAGTTTAGACGGGCTGCCACGCAGTCAGCATCGCTGTAATGCTTGCAGGAGCGCTTGCCGCAGGCACCCTTGGCCTCGGTATAATAATGGACGTCAAAAACATCTATGAGCCGCTGACCGTTTGCATCCTCGGCTTTTTTCATTTCATCCAGGTAGTAGTCAACGAACCACTCGTAGCCGTTATCTGCTTTTATATCCGACCAGTCGTCGGGGTTGCCGAAACTGTCAAAGGCACCGTAGCCGAAAAGGGCGGGGCCGAAGACCTCGGCCTTGGGGTCAACAGCCTTTATGGCCTTGGCGGTGGCTACGGAGACATCTATTATCTCCTTGCACCCGGTCTTTTCGGGATGAACTCTGGGATGGGTGCTTCTCCAGAGAGAGGGCTCGTTATCCAGGGAGTAGCCCTTGATGCCCGTTTCGGTGGAGGCATCGCCCAAAGTCTGGACGAGGTAGTTGACGAACTCGTCCTGATATACTACGCCGTCGTTAAGGTCGGGGGTGAGGCTGAACTCGGAGCCCTTAGCGGGCTCGCTCTTATTGAACCTTGCAGCCGACTGCACCTCATCCTCCTTTACGGCACCCTTGGTATCGGCGGAAACATAGCCCGCCATAGGGATGGTCATAAGGGAATAAGCGCCCATCTCGGTGCAGCGCTCGGAGAGATACAGCGCCACGCTTCCCGGCTTGTCATCGAACTTCTTGCCGGTGAGGGTGGAGAAATATGTATCGTTTATATGGTTCATATCGGCACCGGCGTTTGAGGCATTGGTCTCCCAGTTATAGGCGGTGAAGCGGTTGCCTCCGGCTCTGATGGCGGTTGCGGAGACCTCCTTGTTCCACTGCTCGGAGTTGATGCCGTAGATATAAGGCGATATCGCCTTTCTGTCCTTGGTGACATCAACGGTTATATCCACCTTGCGGGTGCTGTCGGCCGTTGCCGAAAGGGAGCATAGGGCAGCTGCCGCCATCGCTGCGCAGAGTGCGGCGATACGCTTGGTCTTTCTCATATTCTTCCTCCTATAATCATTTGCGCAGGGACATCTGCGCTGCGGTCATATTCTCTGCTTCAAACAGATAGGAGCCTGAGACCAGTACGTTTGCGCCGGCTTCTCTTACCAGCAGAGCGGTCTCGCCGTTGATGCCGCCGTCCACCTGTATATCAAGGGGGAGGCCCTGCTTATCGGCAAACTCTCTTACCTGACGGATCTTTACAAGAGTCTCCGGCATAAAGGGCTGCCCCCCGAAGCCGGGCTCAACGGTCATTACCAGAACCATATCGCAGAGGGGCATAAGCTCCTCTATCTCGCTGACGGGTGTGGCAGGCTTCAGGGCAACGCCCACCCTGAGCCCCAGGCTCCTGATGAGCCGCAGATCCGCAGCGGGATCCTTTGAGGCTTCGGCGTGTATCGTTATACCTGCCGCGCCCAGCTCCGCATACCTTGGGATATAGCGGGAGGGCTCCACCACCATCATATGCACATCAACGGGTATCCTGGCGGCCTTTGCAACGCTTTGCAGAACGGGTCCCCCGAAGCTGATGCTGGGAACGAACATACCGTCCATTATATCGAAATGCAGCCAGTCGCAGCCTGCATCGGCAGCGCGGGAGCAATCGTATCCGAGGTTATTGAAATCCGCCGCAAGCAGCGACGCTGAAACTATTATCATATGTATCTCCTTAAATCATTTGGTCTGCTCGTCCAGGGTGAGGTCGTAGGAGGGCATGAAGTCGGTCATGAACATCTCGGCTTCGGGGCAGTTGAGGGCGTGGACGGCGGCAACGGTGCTTTCCTCCGCCGAGGCGAAATCCACGTTGCCCATACGCCTTTCCTCTACGCATTTTATCAGCGCCGAGAGCTTGTCCGCAGCCTTGACCAGCCGCCAGAGCTCGGCTTCCTCCTCGGTGCGGGAGAACAGGGGGCGGTATTCCTCCCTGAGATCCTCAGGCAGGAATGAAAGCATCTGCCGCTCGGCGTTATCCTCGATCTCGTTATAGACCGACTTGATCTGCTTGTTGTAATACTTGATAGGTGTGGGCAGATCGCCGGTTATGATCTCGGTGGCGTCGTGGTACATAGCCAGCAGGGCTGCACGCTCGGCGTTATAGTTTTTGCCGAGGCGCTTGTTCCCCAGCAGGGCCAGGGCGTGGGCGATGATCG
Source organism: Ruminococcus sp. (assembly GCA_017542125.1). Classification (GTDB taxonomy): domain Bacteria; phylum Bacillota; class Clostridia; order Oscillospirales; family Ruminococcaceae; genus FB2012. Next base: position 4,170 of record JAFXXU010000058.1, on the reverse strand, counting down.
CCGTTTCAAGGGAATGCTCGCTGATATTCTCATTTATGGTATTTCGCATCAGCGCCCAGCGGTCGATATACTTCATACGCGACATCATCGCAAAGAATTTATAGCTCATATCATCTCTCCGAATACAAACATTATTTCAATATAATTATACCCCATCGGTTCAATAATGTCAACCTTTTTGACCTATACCCGAGGGATAAAAAAGCGGGCTGCGCTCAGAACGAGCACAGCCCAAAAACAGACATAGAAATATAACAAGAGGTAATACTATGAATAGCTTAATTCTTCTTTGATCTTCCCGAGGATGCACGGTTGTATATCAGCACGGAAAGTGACCAGAGGATATAGGCGCCGCAGACTACCATTATAAGAACTCTTGCGGTGCTGCCCTCCCCTGTATCGGGGTTTGAACCGGAGGCTTCGGGTTCACCTGCTGCCTGCTGCGCACGGACGACTGCGTTTTCCACGTCCTCCGCGGTAGAGGTGGATGCGGGCTCCTCCTCGGCCCCCTGTTCGCTGATCGTTTCGGAAGCATTATTCTCTGTGGGTGTTTCGGACTGTTCCTCTCCTATGACAGCCTCTGCACCGGGTGCTTCCTCATTATTTTCAGACGGAGCTTCCTCCGCCGCGATCACTTGTTCAGCCACGGGCTCTTCGCTGTTTGCCTCCTGCTCCTGCTGTGCGGGCTCGGAGGGCTGCTGTGGCTCTTCATCCTGCTTTTGCTCTTCGGCTGCGGCAGGAGCGGAGGGCTCCTCGGGCTGCGCGGGCTCATTTACCTCCGCGGGCTCGGGAGTCTCCGCCGGGGCAGGAGCATCGGCTCTTGCCTCGACCCTTTCAAATTCTATATCATTGATCCTGAATTCGCAATTGTCTTTAAGATAGAACAGAGCTACCACGATATCGCTGTTGAGCTTCGAGGGCTCGATGTTTCTGATGACCCATACCTGCTCTTCGGGGCTGCGCAGCTTTTCGGCTGCCTGCTCCCACTGACCGCCCACCATCATTCCGATACCGCCGTTGGCGTTGCCGCTGGCCTGAACGGAAACTCTCAGGTCATAGGTGCCGTTGACGTCTTCGATGAGCTGTCTTACGGGGATAACGTAGTAAACATCGGTCTCGCTGTTGAAATCGCCGCCCGTCTGGGTGTAGGCGAAGATGGCATCGGTCTGCTCAGGCTTGGGTGTATCGGAAGCCTCGGGCTCTATAACTATGCCCTCGGGCTCGGGAGCTGCGGTAGTGGTCTCGGGCTCCGGCTCGGTGACGGGAGCCTCGGTCTCTGCGGGCTCGGTCTCGGGAGCGGAGGTCTCTTCGACCGTGGTGGTCTCCTCGGGGATCTCTTCGGTCACGGGCTCGGTGGTGGTAACAACAGGCTCGGTGGTGGTCTCTTCGGGTTCGGTGACTTCGGGAGCCGTGGTAACAACAGGCTCGGGCTCGGTGGTAGTCTCGGGAGCCGGAGTTGTTGTCTCGGGGGGAGCAGTTGTCGCGGGAGCGGTGGTGGTAGTGGTGGTGGTGGTCTCCACATACTCATTCACGGTAACGCCGGGTGCGGAATACTGCGCATTGGCATAGCCGGTATCAGTTGAGTAAACAAGGGTCTCCACATCTACCCAGAAGTCGATACTGCCCTTGGCGCTGCTCTTGACATCAAAGGATGCAAGACCAAGATTTGTATAGGAGGTGATGTTCCCTCCTGTGAGATTGGCGCCTACCAGCCTTACAACACCCTCGGAGTGGGTGTAGTTGGTGATGACCGAGAAGGCGGAGCCCACATTGTACTTGGTGGCAGCCTCGGAGGCTGTGGGGATATGTACGCTCACCTTTTCGGGATCGTAGTGAAGATTGAGGGTGAAGCCTGCGGCACCCGTCTCGTCGGGGTCAAGTCCCACGGATACATCTATACGCTCACCTGCGGTGTAGGTGCTCTTGTCTGCGGAAAGAGTTATCTCATTGGCAGCGGCTGCCGAGCCGGTGAACATGGGGAGCATTGAAGTTACCATCATAACGGCTGTGGCTATTGACAGCGCTGCTTTGTTTATTCTGAATCTCATCTCTTTACCTCCTCTTGCTGTTGTTATGTCTGTTTGTTATTTTCGTTTAACTATTGTTTATCTGTCCAAAAAACGGTGCTGAGAGCCAAAGGTTACATTTGTATTAAGATTATACCAACCCTATATTTAAAAATCAATAGTCAAAATGATGAAAAATGAGTACGAAATTTTGGATAATTTGCGCGTTGCCCGGCAGCATCCCCAAATATATGACAAGATGCGACTTCCGGCCACAATATATATTGTAATCGAATTGTAATCTTTGTAACAATCCTGTTTTTTGGACTTTGTAAATTTTTTTTGAACGAGAAAAACATTGACAAGTCCAAAAAATCGGATTATAATTATACTTACCGAAACAGCGCCCGTCAGGGCTTTGACAGACTTTTAAAAGGGAGGCTTATACATATGAAAAAGATAACCGCCGTAGTGACGGCTTTTTGCTCGCTGATGCTCTCGCTGAGTCCTCTGCCCGCCTCCCCTGCCGAGGCATACGAGGACAAGTTTGAAGAATATCTCACCGCCCAGAACTTCCCCGAAAGCTACAAGCCCGCTCTCCGCAAGCTCCACGAGCAGCATCCCAACTGGGTGTTCACGGCTCTGCGCACAGGTCTTGAATGGAGCAAGGTACTTAACGAAGAGACTCAGCTAGGGCGCAGCCTGCTCCACGAATCCTGGCCGGACTCCTGGAAATCCCTTGAAAAGGGTGCCTACAATCTGGAGACAGGCACCTGGTACGGTCTGGACGGTTCAAAGTGGGTGGCAGCCTCGGACGAATCGGTGGCTTACTACTTAGACCCCCGCAATTTCCTTGACGATACCTACATCTTTATGTTTGAGAAGCTCTCCTATCAGCCGGAGATCCAGACCCGTGACGGAGTTTACGCTATCCTTAAAGGAACCTTTATGGAGGGCGACTACACCTGCCCCGACACCGGCGAGGTGAAGAACTACATCGACACCTTTATGGAGGCTGCCGAGAGATCGGGTGTTTCCCCCTACCATCTGGCCACAAGCTGCCGTATGGAGCAGGGCGTGAACGGCTCGGTGCAGTCCTTGGGTACGGCGAAGGGCTATGAGGGGTATTTCAATTTCTTCGATATCCAGGCCTATGCCACGGCTACCCTCACCGCCGGACAGCAGGGCGCTAGATACGCCAAGACCGTCAACCCTACCTATCTGCTGCCCTGGACGAACCAGTACAAGTCCATAATCGGCGGAGCTATATATGTAGGCGCGGGATACATCACCAAGGAGCAGGATTGCTACTATCTGCAGAAGTTCGATGTCACCGACGGCGGCAACGGTTATTTCTATCATCAGTATATGTCCTGCGTCAGCGGTCACGCTTCCCTGGCTCAGACTATGAAAAAGGCCTACTCGGATGAGCTTCTGGCCTCGCCTTTGGAATTCAAGATACCGGTCTACAAGAATATGCCCGCAGAGGCTTCTCCCCGCCCGGACAGCAGGAGCAAGAACAATCTGCTCTCATCGGTGACGGCAGCGGGTCAGACCCTTTCGCCCTCTTTCAACGCCTACACCACCGAATACAAGCTGGAGGTGCCCTACGACATATCCTCCCTGACCCTCTACGCCAAGGCCTACGACAGCAAAACAAAGATAAGCGGCACAGGTCAGAACAGCCTTAAGGTGGGCGAGAACAAGCTTAAGGTAACAGCCACCGCCGAGGACGGTTCCTCTAAGGTCTACACCGTGACAGTGACGAGAGCGAAGGCTCCCGACCGGAAGAAGGGCGACGTCAACGGCGACAAGCAGATAGATGTTGTGGATGCGCTGATGATACTCAAATACAGCGCAGGAAGCTATACCCTCACCGAGGAGCAGCTCTCCTACGCGGATATGGACGGCAGCGGCACCGCAGATGTTATCGACGCTTTGATGATCCTGCGGATAATCAGCGGACAGTAAATCATCAGACCCGGAAGTTCAGGCTTCCGGGTCTTTTATGCTCCCCCTGCTCCTTTAAGGCAACACCGCACGACCCCTGTGCATCAGATGCGCCGTCCAGATTTTCGTCAGATTGCCTAAATTCGACGCAGGCTTGCTGACGCAAGTCAAGGAGAATTTGGGTAATATGACGGAAAGCTGGCAAGCAGATGAT
>JAFXXU010000057.1 GCA_017542125.1 Ruminococcus sp. | reverse complement strand
GGCAACACCGCACGACCCCTGTGCGTCAGATGCGAAGTCCAGGTTTTCGTCAGATTGCCTAAATTCGACGCAGGCGGGCTGGCGCCCGGCAAGGAGAATAGTGTCAACAAGTTGACACGGTAATAATGACGGATAAGCCGGTCGTCAAGCAGGCTTGACACGGCAGATGGCGTGCAGAGGCGTCAGCCGCGGGTTGTGCGGTGTTGCCTATACCTTAAAGAACACCGTAAATACCGTGCCCTTGCCCTTCTGCGACTCTACTCTTATCGTTCCTCCGCAAAGCTCGATTATCCTCTTTACTAAAGGCAGTCCCAGGCCGTTCCCCTCCGAAGCGTGCGCCGAGTCACCCTGATAGAATCTCTCAAATATGTGCTTTATCGTCTCTTCGTCCATACCCTCGCCTTCATCAGCTATGCTGATGCGGATCCGGTTGTCTCTCTTGTACCCCTTTACTGTGATCGTCGAGCCCTCACCGCTGAACTTGATCGAGTTGCCGATGATGTTCAGCCACGCCTGTGAGAGCAGCTCCTGATTGGTGAACAGTTCCAGCTCTTCAAGGTCGATATCAAACTCTATCCCCTTCCGCGTCCACTCCTTTTCAAGCAGCAGTATGCAGGAGCGAAGCTGCTCGTCTACCGAAAAGCTCACCCTGTCGCTGATGTATTGCTGATTTTCCAGCTTATTGAGCATCAGTATATTGGTGGCCAGCCCCGTCAGCCTCTTGGACTCTGAAATGATGATGTCGATGTACTCCCGCCTCTTTTCCTCCGGCAGGTCGTCCTTTTTCAGACGCCTCGCAAACCCCTCTATGGAGACTATCGGCGTCTTGAACTCGTGCGAGAAGCTGTTGATGAAGTCGGAGCGGAACATCTCTATGCCGCCCAGCTCGGCGGTCATCTTGTTGAAATTCTCGATAAGCTCCTTGAAAACGTCCGGGGTACCCTCTCCGTCAACCCTTACATCGAAGTTCCCCTTCTCCACCTCGTTGATAGCCGCTTTAAGCTCTGCAAGGGGCGTAAGTATCCGCTTGGAGACTATATAAGCTATGATCGTCCCGATGATGGCGCTGGTGATGATGAAGATTATCATATAGATCAGCGGCGCCTCGGCACGGGAGGGGAAATATCCCAGAAGCCTCAGCAGATAGAGCATACCCAGAGCCAGCAGCGAAGCCAGCAGGATGATCAGAAAAACGTAAGCCGAGAGGTTCCGCACCACCGAGCCGTAGTTCTCAACGATGATCCTCTTTGTGCTTTCGGAGGGTTTCCTTCTGATCATAGGCGCTTCACTCCTTTATACCCCAGCCCCCGGACGGTGACGATCTCGAAATCCGAATTGTCCTTGAATCGTTCACGGAGGCGGTTGACGTGGACATCCACCGTCCTCTCATCCGACTCAGAGGACATATCCCAGATCTCGTCGATAAGCTGGCGGCGGGTAAATATCTTATCGGGATAGGACAGCAGCTTGTAGACCAGCATGAACTCCTTCAGGGGCAGCTCACTGCGTCCCGAGGGGTCGGTGACGGAGAGGGTGTCGTAATCGAACACGGTGGAGCCCACGGTGATCTTATGGTCGTTGGCGATCTGTGAGCGCCGCAGCAGGGCTGCGATACGGAGCAGGAGCTCCTCCTCATCCACGGGCTTGACCATATAGTCGTCGGTGCCCTCGATAAAGCCGCGTTTCTTGTCAGCGATAGCCTCCTTGGCAGTGACCATGATAATAGGCACACTGCTGTCGGCAAGGCGGAGCTGCCGGGTCAGTTCAAAGCCATCCATACGGGGCATCATAATATCAGCCACGATAAGATCGACGTGTTTCTGCTCCATAAGCTCCAACGCCTCGACCCCGTCCCGGGCAGTGAGCACGGAATAGCCGTTCTCCTCGAGAACATCGGCAGTAAGGCGAGCTGTATTGACGTCATCCTCAACGACCATGATACTGAACATAGCAAAGGCTCCTTTACAAAATAATAAGTGCAAACAAAGAAATGATCAAGGCACAAAGCCCATAAACCGCCCGTCGAACAATACTCCTCGACTGCACTCGCAAGCGATTTCCGTCCGGCAGCAAACCTTCCGAAGGGGTTCGGGGGCGACCGGAAAGCCCCCGAAACGGGGCGTGCTCCATGCCTGCCGTTCAACACTGTTATCCGGGCGTGGTGCCTTGACGTTTAGCTTCTGCCGCTATTGCCTCAAATTCGAGTAATACGCAACTATATGCCTTCTCTTCCCCTCCGGGTCATCTCCCTTGATGTCTACTCCGTTCCGGCTCATAAGCTCCGCCGCTATGCAGCCCTCCAGACTGCACCTGAATATCTCGTGACCGTCACAGACCAGCACCAGCTCGTCCCCGCTCACCGAGATACCCCCGTTACGCCCAAGCACAAGCTCCTCGCCCCCGCTGCGCTCCACCGCATACGAAAGCCTCTTGCCGTGGAGAGCCTCCAGCTCGGCGCGGGGCGTGCCCTTCGGCTTCTTCTTCCCGAACAGCATTACCCCTCACCCCCCAGCAGCTTCTCAATGTGCAGCGCAAGCTCCGTCACCGGCAGACCTACCACGTTGAAGAAATCACCCTCGATCCCCTCCACCAGCAGACAGCCCTTCTCCTGTATCCCGTAAGCTCCCGCCTTGTCCATAGGCTCTCCCGTGGCAACATACGCCTCTATCTCATCTTCCGACAAGCTTCTGAACTTAACGACAGTTTCCACGCTAAAGCTGTCAAGTCTGCCACCTATACATATCGCCGCGCCACTTATGACCTTGTGCCTGTTCCCCGAAAGAACTGATATCATCCGCAAGGCATCAGCCTTGTCAACAGGCTTGCCGAGTATCTCTCCGTCCGAAATCACGGTGGTATCGCAGCCTATGACCAGTGCATCGGGGTATTTCTCCGCTACGGCTCTGCACTTCTGCTCCGCCAGCAAGCGCGAGGCATCCTCGGCAGGCGTCCCCTCGGGGATTATCTCCTCTCCCTCTGCGGGGACTATCTCAAACTCATCAAACAGCAGCCTGAGCAGCTCCCTGCGCCTCGGCGACTTTGAGGCAAGCACCACCTTCCGGCCCCGGAGCATATCCTGTAAAGCGAAAATCATTTACAACACCTCATTAAAAAAGGGACAGCCAAAGCCGTCCCTTTTAAAGACTCTTTTGATTCAAATAAGGCTCCGAATATCACATCGGGTTGCCGCACTGCGAGCAGAAGCGTGTGCCTGCGGGCTCCTTGCTGCCGCACTGTGTGCAGAATACAAATCCCTGGTTGCCGACCGGTGCAGCTGCGGGAGCAGGTGCCGGAGCAGGAGCAGGTGCGGGGATCGGTGCAGGAGCGGGAGGAGTCTGTACGGGAGGCTTGGGCATCTCGAAGGGCTTCACCTCAACAGGCTTGGGAACTACAGGTGCAGCGGGCTCGGGAGCGGCCTCTGCCTTCTCCTCGATCTCGGCTGCCTTCTCCTCGACTTTCTCCTCAACAGCTTCCTCGGCCTTCTCAGCCATAGCGATGATCTCGTCAGCTTCCTTCTCCTCGGCTGCGGCTATATCCTCTGCTGCCTCGGCAACGGCCTCGGGAGCAGGAACAGGCTCAGCAACAGGAGCAGGTATCGGTGCATTTACCGGAGGTACGGGCATCGGAGCGGGTATCGGCGCATTAGCCGGAGGTGCAGGCATGGGAGCAGGTATCGGCGCATTAGCCGGGGGTGCAGGTATGGGAGCCGGAGCAGGAGCAGGCTGCTGATATACAGGCTGCACGGGCGCAGCCGGCTGAACGGGTGCTGCTGCCGGAACGGCTGCCTGTCCGCCTACGGGCTGCTTGGTGCCGCAGTTGGGGCAGAATGCCACGTTTATGTCGATCTTGCCGTTGCAGTTGGGGCAGATCTTGATCCCGTTGATGACGTTGAGCTCCTCATTGAGCCGCTTGAGGTCGGCAAGCAGAACGTCGATCTCGCCGGCGAGCCTTCTGACGTCCTCATTTGTCACCTGGTCGAGACAGCGCAGCTTTACGATCCTGCCTATCTCGGTGTACTTGCGGTTGATCTCCTCCAGGTCAACATTGATGTTCTTGTTGACTCTGGCGATATCACCTCTGCGGTCGTTGGGGTTCTTGTCGAAAATTCCCATATGTTTATTCCTCCAAACATAAAAATATTAGACGATTCGGGAGCCGAGAGATCATCTCGGGAAATGCAAGTGTCTCCCCGTCGGTTTTCCGGCGCGGAGATATGCGAAAAATGATATCCCCCCGATCAGTGCGGGAATACCATTTTTCTGCTATAAATTTACAATTATAGGTAATTTTATGCGGCAGGCTCCTCAGCCGGCTCCTCCTCGGTGGGAGTCTGAGCCTCTGTACCCTCTGAGACGCTCTGTGAGCCGTTCTCAGACGCGGGAGCAGATTCCTGCGTGGATTGTGCGGGTGTCTCCGCAGCGCTCGTCTGAGAGGCCTCAGCGGCCTTCTCGGCAGCCTCTGCCTTCTTGACGGCGTCCTTATCCACAGTTATGTCGTTGACAGGGTTAGCACCGGAGCTCTCGGGAGCCGCAACTGTGGACTCCTTGATGAGCTTCTGGAGCTCTGCATCGCTCATATTGCCCCTCTTGAGAGCCTTAACGCTGGCATCGGATACCTTGATGGCGGTATTCACATAATAATGCCTGAGGATCTGGTCATAGGAATAGCCGTGGTCTGCATAGAGCTTCATGCCCCACTGGGACATACCCACGCCGTGGCCGTAGCCGTAGGTCTTGAAGGTGAAAAAGCCGTTGCTGTAGCTGATCTCGAAGGCTGCGGACTTGAGCCCGAACAGCGTTCTTGCAGCCTGACCCGACATCTTGGCCTTGCCGCCGTCGATGACCAGAGTGTCAACGTACTTTCCGCTGAATACGGAAGCCACCTTGAACCAGTTCTTCACATCGTTCGAGAGCTTGAAGCCCAGTCTTGCCTCCAGCTTCTTGCGGATGAAGGACTCGGTGAATTTGGTAGTGGTGCCGTAGTTGGGATCCTGGGAGTCGTAGGCGCCAACAACGGGCTTCAGATAAGCATAGCTTACGCCGAATACCTTGGCGCTGTCGCAGCTGTAGCCTGCTGTGGAGGCTGCATATACGGTGTTGGCGATACCGCCGTTGTAGTATACGCACTGACCCTCAACCGCAGATACGCAGTTCTTGATCTTTGCGGGATAACCCGTCTTTACGGCGACGGTGGGTACAAAGCCCATAGCGTCGTTGAATCTCAGGTGAGAGTAGGCAGCTACTGCCTGAGCCTTGATAGCCTCAACGTTCCAGTTGGCGCCGATCTCGTTATACACCATACCGCACACCAGATCGTATGCGTTCATGGTGATCTTTCTGCCGGTGATCAGGTCGTTGACGGTGTAGTACTCCTTAGCGATGGAGCGTGTCTTGGTGTAGTTCAGCTTCTCGGGCTGAGGATCGTAGACCTTGGTGCCGTCGGCAGGGAGCTCGATGGCAAAATCGGCTCTGTAAACGTAGGGCTCTGCGCTGTCGCCCTGAATATCGCTGAGTGAGATCTTCTCACCCTCCTCCTTGACTTCCGTCTCCTCGGGCTTTACTTCCTCGGAGGGCTCAGCTTCGGGTACGGAGGTAACGGCGGCGAGTGAATACTCGTCGATACCCGCCTTGCGATACTCGATATACTCGACCATCTCGTTGTCATCCATCTCGGCGGAAGCCGAAACAGCGCCCGAGGCAGCCTTTGTTGTTACACCCGCTTCGGCTGTTCCTCTGCTCACGGCAGGGAAAAGCGCTCCGACCAGCAGTGCGGCAGCGATACCTGCAGCGGCTGTTGATCTCTTAGCGAGTGCGGTCCTTCGCAGTGGTTCCATAATCCATCCCTTCTGGCGGCATAGCCGCGTCTGTTCGTTCCTTTTGAGGGGAACGCTCGTATGTCATTGGGTAAGCTTACCAGTTCTTGAAAAATCTCTGCCCGTCGAAGGAGGCACAAAGGCAAAGGCTCTCAAACCAAGCCGCAGCCTTGGCGCTCGAATACTTGGGCGTATAGTAGAACGTCGCACCGTTCACTATCCACGCACCCTCGCCGTTAAGGGCTCTCAGGCAGCAGTCGATAGTATTCTGATTGGGCGGGTTCGTCTTGTTGTAGTAGTGGGATACCGCGGTGAACTGTCCCTTCTGAGTGAGCACCTCAGCAAGGGTGTTGGGGAACTCGTTGGACTTTACGCGGTTGATCATAACGTTGCAGACGGCGAGCTTGCTCTTCTCGTCGCAGTTGCCGACCTCGCTCTGTACCACATAGGTCATCATCTCGAAATCGACGGCGTTATAGCTTATCACGCTTCCCGTTCCCGAGATATCGGGCTGACGGGCAGCTGTGGTGGTCGTGGTAGTGGTGATCTTGTTCTCCGAGAGGTACTTGGCCATTATATAGCCGGTGAGACCGTCCGCCTGGGCGGCGTACCACTGACCGTCTGCGCTGAGAGCAGTGACCTTGACCTCCTTGTTCCTGTCCAGCACCTCCATAATGGTGTCGTTCATCGACGGCCCCTTGCGGAAGTTTACGGAGGAAACAACATACATAGTCTTGGCAGCTGAGAACTGATTGAACTTTACCTCCTCAAGCTTCTCGGCGGGCTGCTCCATCTCGATCTTCTCTGCCTCCTCGGTAACGGACTTTCTGGTAGTCGTGGCCTTTGAGGTAGTGGTCTTGGGTGCAGTTGTCGTCTCGGGAGCTGTGGTGGTAGCTGCGGCGGAGGTGGTAGTCGTAGTGGATGTTGCCTTGTCAGCCTCTGCAGAGGAATAGCCCTCTGCATAAGCTCCGACCTCAGCCTTCTTCATATCAACGAGCGTGAACGCTTCGGTAACTTCGGGCTCTTCTGCTGCCTCCGGCACTTCCTCGGATACGTCGCCGGTGACTGTCACGCTTTCAGCCTTGAAGGCTATATCAGCGGCCTTGACAGCCTCATTTGTGCCTATTGCACTGCTTCCGTATACGGCGAAGGTGCATCCCGCGATAACTACTACCGCGGCGCAGAGGGCGATAGCTGCCTTTGCGGCAGAATATCTGATGCCCTGTTTATCGCTTTGTTCGGATCTGCTCTGTTTCATCAGGGATCACGTGACCTTTCCGCAGCCTGAAAAGCCGGCTGCAAATCTCCGCCCGCCGCGGATCAGTAGGACCAGCCGAGGTACTTCTTGTTGTTGCCCCAGACGTTTCTCCAAACCTTGGGGAAGTATATCTCGGAATCGGGTCTTTCCTTGTAGGACTCCACGATCAGGTCGAGGTTGTCCTTGGCGGTGAGCTTCTTGGCAACGATGACCCATCTCATGGAGCTGACCTCATTGGAGCAGGTCGAGAGAGTGATGTAGTCGTCCTCGGCGGTACACTCGACATCGCAGGAATACCAGCTTTGCTTCCTCACATTGTCGATCCACTTGTCGAACGAATACTTGTCATCGTCGAAGTTTCTGTATCTCCAATAATCAAAGATAGCGATATCGTCCTGGGAATCATCCGCAGCGGCTACGAAGCAGCCGATGATAACGTATTTCTGATTATTCTCGTAAACGGTCTGGAACTGGATCATCGGGTATTTCCTCAGGATATCCACGCCGCTCTTGTACTCGGCAAGGTGGGTGAAGGAGGTCCCGAGCCTTCTCATATGATGCCCGTAGATAACTATGTTATCGGGCTGACCGTTTTCGTCGATGGGGACGAGGCAGTCAGCAAAGATGCTGCCCGACTCGTAGTAGTTCTTGTCGATGTTGCGGGTAAGGTAGTAATTGTTCGCTTCATCGACGCTTCCCTCATATGCCTTCTGGAGCACGGGGAAGTTGATGTATTCATCGCCGTTGTCGTTGCAGAAGCCGGGGATCTTGATCCACCCGACAACGTCACTGTTACGCTTGATAAGATCCTTGGCCCAGTTCTGGACTACCCTCTCCTTGGTCTCATCCTCCTGGGAGGCCGGCTTCTCACCGGGACCCGCCGAGCTGTTATCTTCATTCGGCTTAACGTCCTGACCGACGGAGTCAAGGTTCAGATCATCGTCCCAATCGGGCTCATACTTCGCAATGCTCTGAGCGTAGTTCAGCTCAGCCTGATCCGTTTTGAGGAAATCCGTCAGCTCATTGAGCGACATCACGAACAGCACTATGGAGAATACGAAAACTATCTTTCTTATGATCTCCGAGCTGCCGTCGCCCTTCCACGGAACGAAGTATTTTATGAATCTTATGAAAAAGTTGGTATTGTCCTGCTCGGACAGATTTTTTACTTCATTAGCCATAGACATCAGCATACCTCGCTTTCGTTCTTGATCAGCTGCTCCAGCATCTCCAGAGCATATGCCGCCGACAGGATACGAATGCTTTCTCTGTCCAATTGTTCATATTCTTTATACAGCGCCAGATCCCTGACGCACTCGCGGTCTTTATATCTTACCGAAACAAAGACTGTACCGACGGGCTTCTCATCGCTTCCGCCCGCAGGCCCCGCGATACCCGTCACACCGATGGCTGCGTCGGTTCGCATGAGCTTCATGACTCCTGCGCTCATCTCGCTGGCCACCTCCGGGGAATATACACTGAATTTCCTCAGTGTCTCCCCGCTGACGCCCAGCACTTCCCGCTTGACGTCCTCGGTGTAGCTGCACACGCCTCCGTGATAGACGGCCGACGCGCCGGGAACGCTTGTGACGCTCTGGCTTATCAGTCCGCCGGTGCAGCTTTCGGCCGCAGAGAGGCTTATGCATTTAGCTATCATATATTTTACAACACGACTTGTAACAATGTCAAGCCTTTTTGTAACCACTTTGTTATCTTTGGCAAATTTGAACGAGCCGAGCCCGTCAGAATTTTTCACATTGCACATATAATCCTCCTGAATTTTGAACAAAATGCGAATATCAAAGTATCTTTGAACTAAAAAAGGGGGCTTTTGGCAGGGTAATATCCATATATTTATGAATATTCTTGTATTACCCCGAAAAGCCCCCGAAACAGTATCTCACGTTTACGCTGACCTGCTTTAACGTCTCAAAGTGCGCAGAATAGGCGTTTGTTAAATGTGCACAAATGCGGTATATATTAGCCTCTGTCCAAAATTCGGTACAATTTATTAAAATGAGGTTACAGGCTTAACCGTGATGTAACTTTTTAGCTGTCCAAAATTTTTCACAGCCAATTTTCCTGTAATTATTTACCATTTTTAGCAATATCTTGGTTCGATTTCATCTCAAAATGCGTCCAAATTTCTGTATTGAACCGTTTTTGAAAGGCCGCAACCTTTACAGTACCCATTTTTGACGTTTTGTTCACATCTTTGCAATATACCGCTTTATGTCAGAATTACCATAATATGTTAGCTAATATCGTTTTAGAAAGGCGTTTAGCTTTACATTTCAGAACCACTGTATACCTGCACTTGAGCGTTTTTATCATCAAAAATCATATGAAATTTTTAATCAGCTTGACTGTCGTCCCTTCCACAGCCTTAGCGATCATTGGCTCAAAGTCAAATAATTTCTGGGCTTTTTCCACGTCATCAAGCACAGGTCTTGTCTTTGGGTGCTTCGGAGTGAATACCGTACAGCAATCCTCGTAAGGGAGTATCGAAGTCTCAAAAGTATCTATATTTCTGGCAATTTCTACTATCTCTGACTTGTCCAATCCAATGCAGGGACGCAGTACGGGGATGCGGCAGGCGGCATCGGTGCAGACCATAGCGTACATCGTCTGGCTTGCGACCTGCCCCAGGCTCTCCCCCGTTATCAGGCAGGAGCAGTCCTCCCGCTCACAGATCCTTTGTGCAATTTCCATCATAAGCCTCCGCATGATGATGGTGAACAGCTCCTCCGGGCAGTGATCCCTTATAGCCTCCTGGATCTCGGTGAAAGGAACGCAGTGGAAATTTATGTCTCCGCAGTAGGCCGCGATCTTCTCCGCCAGCTTTTCAACCTTGAGCCTTGCCCTCTCGGAGGTGTAGGGGGGCGCCTCGAAGTGTATCGCCTGAACCACTACTCCCCGCTTCGCCATCATATATCCCGCCACCGGCGAGTCGATGCCTCCCGACAGAAGGAGCATACCCCTGCCGCCGGTACCTACCGGGATACCGCCCGCACCGTCGATGCGCAGAGCGTTGATGAAAGCGTACTTCTCTCTGATCTCCACCGTGACGGTCACATCCGGCTCGTGAACATTCACCTTCATATCCGGGAACTGCTCCAGGATCCTGTGCCCCAGCTCGGAACAGATCTCCGGCGACTTCACCGGGAACTTCTTGTCCGCACGCTTGGCATTGACCTTGAAGGTCCTGTGTCCCTCAAAGGCAGCCGCCAGGTATTCCATCGTTTCGTTCAGTATGGCCTCCATGGACTTTTCAACCTCCAGCGCCCGGGTCAGCTTGGCGATGCCGAACACCTTCCGCAGACGGTCAACTGCCTCGTCCATGTCGATGTCATCCTCCAAGGGCTCCACATAGATCGTGGACTGGGAGCGGGTCACCTCAAATTTACCCAGATCCTGTAACCGCCTTCTTACGTTTTTCTGGAGCACGCTCTCAAAATTGCTCTTGTTCAGACCCTTGAGGGCGATCTCACCGTACTTGCAAAGTATGAGTTCCTTCATTTTCTTTCCTCGGCTTTCTGTATTATCTCTTATATTTCTTATCTATATATATTATAAATAGTATGGCACATTCGTTCGCATTATTTCCGTATCTTTGCCAGGCTGCTCTGGGCGATCTTGATGGCTATTATCAGCTCGTCGATCTCGGAAAGAGTGTTCTCGTCCGAAAAGCTGATCCGGAGCACCGAGTCCGAAAGCTCGTCGGGGATGCCGAACTGAGCGATCACCGAGCTCTTCTTCCCCTTTGAGCAGGCCGACCCGCTGGAAACGTAGATGCCCCGCTCCTCCAGAAAGTGTAATAGCACCTCGGACTTCAAACCCTTAACCGCTATGCTCGCAATGTAGGGCGAGCATTCCCGGGAACTGTTTATATAAATCCCCTCGGTCTGTCCGCAAAGCTCAAATAACCGGTCGCGTAGTCCGGAAACCTTCTCCCACCTCCGGGAGATGCTCCCCATCAAGCCTTCAACCGCCGCACCGAAGCCTGCGATCAAAGGAACTGATTCCGTCCCGGAACGGAAACCGCTCTCCTGCCCTCCCCCGACTATGAATGAGGGGATGTGCAAGCCTTTGCGAATGTAAAGCGCACCGATCCCCTTGGGGCCGTGGATCTTGTGAGCACTCAGAGAGATCAGATCCGCACCCAGCTTTTTCACCCGAATGGGGAGCTTCATATATCCCTGAACACAGTCACAGTGAAGAACCACCTCCGGGTAGAGCTTTTTCAGCTTGGGGAAAACCTCCTCAACAGGGAGGATGGTGCCGGTCTCGTTGTTGACCAGCATACAGGTCACCAGACAGGTGTTGCCGTCTACTGCGGAGATAATGTCCTCGGAGTAGAATTTGCCGTCAGCCCTGGGAGCTACTCGGATGACCTCAAAGCCCTGAGCAGCGAGTGTGTCCGCACAAACAGCCACCGAGGGATGCTCCACCGTGGTGGTGACAATGCGCTTTTTTCGCTTCCCGACAGTTTTCGACACACCGAAGATAGCGGTGTTGCTGCTTTCGGTGGCGCAGGAGGTAAAGAATATCTCCTGGGGAGCAGCACCGAGGGAGGCAGCGATGACCTCGCGGGCGTGTTCTCTTTTCTGTTCAGCGGCGAGACCGAGACCGTGAAGCGAGGAAGGGTTCCCGAACTCACGGAGCCCACCGGTAACAGCAGAGATAACATTCTCGGTGGGACGGGTAGTAGCCGCATTATCGAAATATATCATTTAAAATGCTCCTTTGCATAAGAAAGATCAAATAAAAGCCAGGTAAACCAAACGCGGAGCGAATCGCGCAGGTCAATCTTTATTCCTCGGCTTCGCTCGGAATAAAGCGGGGGCGCCGGCCCCTGGCAGGGGGGGCAAGGGGGGCAGCGCCCTCCCTTGCGGGGTTTGGGGCAGAGCCCCAATTCGGAGCGTCAGCTCCGACCAAAGGCGCTGCACAAAAGACACAAAGGGACACCCCTTTAATAACCTTCTCTCTGCCGCAAGGGACAAACTATCCCGCAGCGCCGCGAACTCCCCCACCTCTCCGCACACACAGGAAGAGTGGGCGAGCTCCGCTCGCAAGCGATTTCCGTCCCCAAGCACACAAGGCAAGAAATCAAATAACTCAAAAAAACGCAATGAATAAAAAGCTCACAATCAGCCAATATATATTATAACACAAAACTCCCCCGAATGCAACACCCTCATCCTTAATGAATAATTACCGATTTTTTAAGCATACTATAATAAGATATAAGTACAAATTAACGTACTTCAAAATCAGAAGTACAATAATATGTACTGTAAGTAATATAAACCAATTGTCCAATAAATAGTACATAGTCCAATATTCAGTACACATCATCCCAAACATAAACAGTCCAATATTCAGTACACATAATCAAATCAGTACAGAAAACAGTACACCAATGGAGGCCATATGAAACGCAGAACAATGATCAGGGTCATCTCCTTCACCGCGATCGCCGCAGCAGTCCTGCTGGTAAGGAATATCAAGCTCATGCAGGAAAACAACAGAGCATTGCGCTCCGTCGAAGCCGGGTATTCCCGGGCAATAGAGGAGCTCTCACTCGCAGCAGATAATATCTCAAATACCCTTAGAAAGGAGCTCTATGCCGGCACCGCCGATATGCACGCCAAGCTCTCACAGCAGCTCTGGCGGGATTCATCCACAGCAAAAGCCGCACTTGCGCAGCTCCCCGTCGGCGAGATGAATCTGGGCAACACCTATAAATTCCTCTCCCAGGTGGGTAACTATGCCCTCGCAATGAGCGAAAAAGTCCGGCAGGGCGAAACGATCTCCGATGAGGAGTATAAAAACCTGGAAGCCCTCTTCTCCTTCTCCGAAAAACTGAAGGAGGATATGTGGGCCCTGGAGGGCGCCCTCTCCTCCGGCGAGATGCCTAAGCTCAGCAGCGAAAGCGCCGTCCCCAATGTCACCGAGGGCTTCACCGACTTTGAGGAGGGCTTTGACTCCTACCCCACCCTCGTCTACGACGGCCCCTTCTCCGACCATATCCTCGAAAAGACCCCGATCATGACCTCCGGCAAGGAGCGCATTTCCCGGGAAAAGGCTCTGGAGACCGCCGCCCTCGCCCTTAAAGTCGATCCCGCCGTCCTCACATCCTCCTCCAAGGAGGAAGGCAAAATGCCCTCTTTCCTCTTCTCCGACAGCGAGGGCTCCGCAGCCTGCGCCGTAACCGAGCAGGGCGGCTATATCTCCTACCTGCTGAAAAGCCGCGAGGTCATGACCGAAAGCCTCTCCGATGAGGAAGCCCTCCGGGCGGGCGACGCCTATCTTGAAAGCCTGGGCATCGGCAATATGCGCCGCACCTATTATGAGAATATTAACCACGTAATGACCATCAATTACGCCTATTACCTCTCGGATATCTGCTGCTATACCGACCTTATCAAGGTCTCCGTCGCAATGGATACGGGCGAGATCGTGGGCTATGATGCCAGGGGATATCTCGTCAACCACCAGCGGAGATTTTTCAGTGATAAGCGCATCTCCGTCCTGGATGCCCAGAAGAAGCTGAGCCCGAAATTAAAGGTGCTGTCCCGAGGCCTCGCCGTCATCCCCAGCGATTCCCAGGAGGAACTGCTCTGCTACGAATTCAAGTGTGAGACCGCCGACGGCACCCACGTCCTGGTCTACTTCAACGCCTACTCCGGCGAGGAAGAACAGATCCTCATCCTCTTCGAGAGTGAGAGCGGCACCCTTACAATGTGACAACAGATAATAATATATGAAAGCGAGGAATCATTATGTCAAATGAGCTCTGTCAAAGCAAAACCAAAGAAAATCTGATGCGTGCCTTCGCAGGAGAAGCCCTCTCCTGCTCCCGGTACAAGATCGCTGAAAAGGTCTGCCGCCAGAAGCAGCTGTTCGTCCTGGCGAACCTATTCAAGTTCACCGCCGCCCAGGAAAAGATCCACGGCGAAGTCTTTTATGACCACCTCAAGCAGTGCGGCTGCGAGTCCGTCAGCATCTCCGCCGACTACCCCACCGAGTGCTCCGAGGAACCCGCCCGGCTGCTGCGCCACTCCCTTGACCACGAGCGCAAGGAGCAGCAGGAGGTCTACCCCGCCTTTGCAAAGACCGCCCGCGACGAGGGCTTCCCCGACATCGCCAGGGACTTCGAGAACATCGCCTCGATAGAGGGAGCCCACGGCGACCGCTACGAGCGCTTCGCCGAACTTCTGGAGCAGAACAGGCTCTTCTGCTCCGACAAGCAGGAGGATTGGCTCTGCCTCAACTGCGGCTATATCGGATGCAGCACCCAGGCCCCGGAGACCTGCCCCGTCTGCAAGCAGCCCCAGGGCTGGTTCATCCGTCTGGCCGAGACCCCCTGGGAGCTCTGCAGGCAAGGTGAGGATAAATGCTGACAAATCTTGCAGCAGCGGTTTTCTACCTGTTCATCGTCTACGAATACAGCCATAACCGGACAAAATAGTTCATCTCTCACAGCCGCCTGTGAAAGAACTTATTTCAAGGCAACACCGCACGACCCCTGTGCATCAGTATGCGCAACCTCAACTGGCGTTGAGGCACAGATTTTCGTCAGATTGCCTAAATTCGACGCAGGCTTGCTGACGCAAGTCAAGGAGAATTTGGGTAATATGACGGAAAGCTGGCAAGCAGATGATGTGCAGAGGCGTTAGCCGCGGGTCGTGCGGTGTTGCCTCAAGCAAAAACGGTATATCCCCCCGCCGCCGGGCGGGGAAGATATACCGTTTTTCGCACTTTCACCGCGCTGCTTCGCAGCGCGGTGATGAACAGACCGAGTATTTTCAAGGCTTCATCAGCCCCGGATCTCAGCGGTTTTTCAAAGCCTCAAAATGCTCCGCACACTTGGCGTAGATAGTCCTGTCATCCTCGCCCACGAAGAACTTGCCTCCCTCGTAAAGCACCTTTCCGGCTACCATAGTCAGCTTCACATTCTCCTTGGAGCCGCTGTAGACCAGATTTTTCGGGATGTTGTGGATGGGCTGCATCGAGGGCTTGTTCAGGTCGATGACGGTAAGATCCGCCTGCTTGCCCACAGCTATGCAGTCGCAGTTCTCAAGACCCATGGCTCTTGCCGAGCCGCTGCAGGCGATACTCAGCACCTCATCCGCGGGGAGGGCTGCCGCATCGCTGTTGCGCAGCTTCTGCAAAACGGTCAGCAGGTACATCTCCCTGAACATATCCAGGGCGTTGTTCGATGCGGGGCCGTCGGTGCCGAGACCCAGCTTGACGCCTTTTTCGATCAAACGGGTAATGGGCGCGATGCCGCTTGCCAGCTTTGCATTCGAGCAGGGGCAGCTTACAGCGTAAACTCCCTTTTCCGCAAAGATGTCCATATCCTCCTCGGAGAGATATACGCAGTGGAAGCCCGCTCCGCCGTAGTCGTAGATGCCCAGGCTGTCAAAGAGAGCCGTGGGGGTCTTGCCGTATTTCTTGATGCAGTCGGCCACCTCCTTGGCGGTCTCGGAGTTGTGGGTCGAGACAGGCGCCTTGTATTTCTTCGCCAGCTCACCTATTGCTTCAAGCAGACCGTACTGCGCAGTGTATTCCGCGTGGAAGCCCAGCCTGAATGAGATCAGCGGATGCATCCCGTTGTATCTGAGATATCTTTCCTCAACAACAGCAGCCCTCTCTTTTCCGTCGCTGACAGCGTCGCACATCACCGTCCGGAAGCCGCTGTCGATGTTCGCCTTGATGTAATCGTCCAGCTTGAAATACATATCATAGCTTGCCGAAACTCCGCTGGTGAGGTATTCAAGTATCGCCAGCCTGGTGAACCAGTAAACATCCTCGCCGGTGAGCTTTGCCTCCATGGGGAAGACCTGTGTAAACAGCCAATCCTGCAAGGGCAGATCGTCCGCATAGGAGCGCAAAAAAGTCATCGCCGAATGGGTGTGAGCGTTCTTTAAGGCGGGCATCAGCAGATCCCCCTCCAGGTCTATCTCCCGCTCGAATACGGCGGTCTTGAGCTGCTCGTCCGTGGGTTTACCCACGAATGCGATCTTATCCCCCTCGACCCAGACCTCCTTGTTCTCAACCTCGCAGCTGCCGTCAAGAGTCAGCACTCTGCCGTTTTTGAATCTTATCATTTAAGCTTACCCTCTTCCGTTTCAGATAGTCAGCCGCCCTGCGGCTTTGAAAAGGGACGTAAAACACAGCTCCCCGCCGGGGCGGGGAACAGATCACGTCCGGTAACTCAGTTATCCTCCAGATCCTTGAGAGCCTTCATCTCGTTCTTGTTGACCTTCGACCAGCCCTCCTTGATGACCTCAACATCCGCCTTGTCAACGGTTACTACGTTATCGGTCTTGTCGATCTTGACTCTCAGCTTGCCGGTGAGGAGATTAGTCTCCTCAACAACTCCCCGCCCGTCCTTGGTGTTGACTATGGAGCCCACCTTGGGAGTGGTCTTGAAGAGCTGCTCGTAGCTGTCCTGCTCGTATTTGAGGCAGCACATCAGCCTGCCGCAGGTGCCCGAGATCTTTGTGGGGTTCAGCGAGAGCGACTGCTCCTTCGCCATCTTTATGGATACGGGGTGGAACTCCCCAAGAAACCTCGAGCAGCAGAAGGGCTGCCCGCAGATGCCTAAGCCTCCCAGCATCTTGGCCTCATCCCGCACACCTATTTGCCTCAGCTCGATACGGGTGCGGAACACCGATGCCAGATCCTTTACCAGCTCTCTGAAATCCACCCTGTTCTCGGCGGTGAAATAGAAAAGCAGCTTGCTGTTATCGAAGGTACACTCCACCTCGATGAGGTTCATTTTCAGCTTGTGGGCCTCGATCTTCTGCTGGCAGATAACGAAGGCGTCCGCCTCCTTTTTCTTGTTGCGCTCTATCTGCTGCATATCCTGCTCGGTGGCGATCCTGATCACCGATTTCAGCGGGTTCGAGAACTTGGTCTCGTCGATCTCCCGATCTACCAGAGCCACCTCGCCGCACTCTATGCCCCTCGCGGTCTCGACGATGACCTTGTCGTTCATTTTTATATCAAGTCCTGCGGGATCGAAATAGTATATCTTTCCCACAGACTTGAACCTTACTCCTATGATCTTAAGCATATGTACCTCCTTGAAAAGCCCCGGGGATAACTGCGGGCTTATTGCTTTGCCTTTATGAGCTGCCCCGTCAGATTGTTGACGGTCAGCGATTGCGAGCAGTTGGCGTCAAGACGCATCACCGCATCGGTCAAGAGCTGATATGCGCGGTCGGCGGTATCGCTCTGCCAGCCCTTCGAGAGCTGCTCGGCTCCTTTTTCGTAACAGCAGGGCTCGTGGGGCGCTCCTATACAGAGCAGCGCAGCTGTCCGCACCGTCTCCGCCAGAAAAAGCAGCGCCTGCCTGAGTATGGGCTTCTTGCCGTCAGCAGCGGTGAAGGCTTTCAGCAGCTCGTACTCGCTGCCCTTGATCAGCGCATCGCAGGCCGACCTGGCGATCTCGTAAGCCGCAGGCAGCTCCTTGCCCTCTAAGAATTCCAGACACCGCCCGAAGTTCCCACCGCAGCAGCCCACCGCGTGGATGATGTCATCCTGCTCGAAACGTCCCTGCAGCGTCAGCCATTCCTCAGCCTGATGCCTTGTGCAGCGCTCCGTCCCGAAGCATATCACACGGGAGATTATGGTCTGCAAAAATATCTCCTTTGTGACCGAGGTCAGTATGACCACGCAGTGCGGGGGCGGCTCCTCGATGAGCTTCAGCAGCACGTTCTGCACCTGTACCGCCGTGTTCACCGAGCGGTCAAAGTCGGGGATGATATAGACCTTATAGCTCCCCTCGTTAGGCTTTATCACCGCATCCGAGACCATAGCCCTCACCGAGTCCAGCATATAGTTGCCGTTCTCATTGGCCTCCAGAGTTATGAGGTCGGGGTTGTTGCCGTGCTCTGTCATACGGCAGCGGCGGCACTTCCCGCAGGGGATGCCCGTCCCGCTCTCGCAGAAGAGAGCCTGAGCGTAATATCTTGCCAGCGCCTTTCTGCCCGAGCCCCTCTCGCCGGTGATCACCACCGAATGAGGCTCCCGCCCCTTGGCTATCATCGAGGCGATGAGGCGCTTGTTTTCTTCGTTGGAATAAAGCTTCATATCAGACCTGCTCGAACCTCTCGATATCCGTCACGAAGATGGTGGCTCCGCCGATAGTGACCTCCACCGGCTCGGCACCCGCAGCCAGCCCCTCGTTTATCTCCGAGGACATAACCACCTGCCTGCGTTTCTTTGAAAACTCCCTGCAGGCCGCCACAACATCATCCACCTGCTCATCCTTGCAGCAGATCATAAAGGTGGTGTTGCCCCGGGAAAGAAAGCCCCCGGTTGAAGCGAGCTTGGTGGCTCTTATGCCCTGCTTCTGCAAAGCCTTGGTAACGGCATATGTATCGTCATCATTGACTATCGCGTATACGAGCTTCATAGTCTGTCCTCCGTCCTTGCGGGATGCCCGCAGCTTTTTCAATGCACAACTGCACAATTACGGAGTGCGCCTGCAAAAAGCAGTCTGCGCGAGATGCGCAATCTGAACGCGAAGCGTTCAGATATACATCGCCGCAGGCGATACCTTCATTGCGCATTGTGCATTGATAACTGTGCATTGCATTCTTATTTTACCACATCTGCCTCAAAAAAGCTATACCTTTTCAAAAAATTTATCAGTTTTTCGTCGAAAACCTCTCCCCCCACGATGACAGGCACCGAGGGCGTGCAGGACATGGCGCTCCTGGCGCAGACCCTCCCCGCCGCCTTATCCACAGGTATGCGCTCAAAGGGGGCGAAATAAGCCTCTCTGAGGGTCATAGCCTTTTGCGCCGAGGGCAGTTCAGGCCGGGGGAGCCTTCCCCCCTCACGCTTCGGCAGCTCCCGGAGCGCAGAGACCAAACGTTCAAAGTCCTCCCCCGAGTTATAGGGCGAGGGCATAAGCACCACGCAGCCCTCATCCGAGTATTCCGGCTCTATGCCCCGGCTTCGGAGCTGACCCGCCAGCTCGTCCCCGGTATATCCCGGTGCGGCGAGGGTCAGCTTCATCGGCTCGCTGCCCGAAAGCTCAAAACCCATGGCCGCCAGCTCACTCTTGACCTCCGCGACCCTCCTGCAGCATTCTATTATCCTCCGGGGCAGCTCCCCTGCCAGCTCAGAGGTCAGGCGGTCAAGGCTCGAGAGCAGCACATAGCTGGGGCTCGTTGAAGCGAACAGCGACATCGCCGCCTTCACTCTCCCCGCAAGCCCCTCCGGCGCGGACCTTGAAACGTGCAGCAGGCTCGTCCCCGTCAGGGCGGGGAGTGTCTTGTGGGCCGAGTCGCAGCAAAGGTCTGCCCCCAGCTCCAGAGGATGCAGCCCCTCCCCTGCAAACCGCAGATAGGCTCCGTGGGCGTTGTCCACCAGCAGCAGAGCCTCCCTCTCCCGGCAGGCCGAGGCTATCCCCTTTATATCAGCCATATTCCCCAGATAATCCGGGGATGTGAGATACACCGCATTCAGCTCCGGATGCTCCGTAAACACCCGCCTCACATCCTCCGCCGTCACCGAGGTCGCACAGAGATTTTCCGAGGGCTTCTCCGGGTATATCCATACCGGGTCAAGGTCAAGGAGTATGCAGCCGTTCAGAAATGCCCGGTGGCAGTTCCGTGCAGCGGCAATATGCAGCTCTCCCAGCTGCTCTCTCGCAGCAGCCAGCATCCCCTTTATGGACAGGGACGACCCCTCGGTGGAGTAGCAGGTCAGCGCCGAGCCGTAAAGCGAGGACATATTCGCCTCGCTTTGAGCGATTATCCCCTCCGCCTCGTAGAGGTAGTCGGCACCCTTTATCTCGGTGATATCAAGGCTCTCTGCCCCAAGGATCGGCACGCCCTTATGCCCCGGCATATGCAGCCTCACAATGCCGCTTTTGTTGTAGCTCTCTATGAAATCAATTATCGGGGTCTTCATCCTCCTGAAGCTCACCTCTTTCTTCAATGGCTTTTTTCAGTATCACGCAGCCGATAGCCTTCGCCAGACGCTCCCTAGCCCGGTTTATGGTCCTTGACACAGTCGAGCGGTTGACTCCGAACATCCGGGCGATCTCGGTCATCGGCTTCTTATCTATATAATATAACATTATATAACATTTCTGCGTTTTAGTCAATCTGTCCTCCAGCACAGAGTGCAGCAGCACGGGATAGCTGCCCACCAGCCTCCGCTCCCTTTCGGGCAGAGGCGCCTGCTGATAGTCGAGCAGATCGTTGAAGCTGATCCTCAGCAAGCTGCATCACCGCTTCTGAAACGCAGGCTCGGCGAAGGCTGCTTAGGCCCCGTGAGCTTTCTCATCATTGCCAGCGAGTGCATGAGCTCGTAGCGCTCGGCTATGAGCAGGTCGATGCGTGAGAGCAGGCTGTCGTGCTCCTCGGCGGTGGTCATCCCCGCCGCCCGGCGCCGCAGCTCCTCTGTCCTCGCTGCTATGGCTTCTATATCTCTTTCGTAGCTCTCCATAAGCTGTTTCATCATTATCCCTCCTGTTGACGGTTTTCCTTCTTTGTGTTCTTGTATCATCCTTTGGCTCGGAAAATGGGCGGGTGATCTGCCGCGCTGTCATCCGATCCGTTCTTATAGCAGAGAGCCCCACGGGGCAGGGTAAGGCCTGAGCGGAACAGCCTCGAACATTTGTTCTGCTCTCTGTCTATAATGATACACCGAAAGCCCGAAATTGTCAAGAGAAGAGGTAAAAATAACATTTTTTGTGTAAAATGAGGGATTTTTAAAGGACAGTTTGTGCAATTTACTTGTTGAAATCTGCGAAATTATGTGTTATAATATGTTTTGCCGACATATTGTGGGTGTTTTTGTGGACTAAACATAAAGAAAAACGGAGAAAATCAGACATAAAAAAATCTCCAGTCCGCATTAACAGACACATAGTGTTATGCAGCGATGATTGTGTAAGCTGCGAAGGCAGTACGGGTGAGTTGTGTCCCCGTGCAAGAGGAGTAAAAATTTATGGAGAAAAAAAAGCTTGAGCGATTGTCTGAGCTTACCGGGATCTCTCGCGTCAGGGAGCTTACTGCCGATGAACAGAAAGAAAGGCAGCAGCTTCGGGACGAGTACCGCGCTTCGGTGACGGGGAATCTGAGATCTCAGCTGGAAAGCATGACGATCATTGAGCCCGACGGCTCAAAAATCAAAGTTTCGGATTTGAAACGATGCGGGGAGGAAACGTAATGGCAGGCGCGTCAAAGCAAAAGCAGAAGCTGCTGCGTATGGAGCAGCTGTTCAAAACTCAGACCGACGAGAACAACGTCATCACAGGAAACGAGCTCATCGATATCCTCGAAAAAGAGGGCATCAAGGCTGAGCGTAAGACTATCTACGACGATATAGCCACGCTGTGCGACAGCGGCGTTACTATCGAAACGGTCAAGAAGGGTCATTCCAATGCCTACTTCTATTCCAACAGGGAGGATTTTACGGCTGAGGAGCTGTTCATTCTTGCCAGCGCGGTAGCATCCTGCCGGTTCCTGACCACCAAGAAATCCAACGAGCTTATCTCTAAGCTCCAGAGGATCACCAATAAGTTCACCGCGGCTCAGCTGGGCAGAGCTATCTATATCGCCCAGAGAAGCCGTAACAAGTCGATCAATGAGACTATATATTACAGCATAAATACTATCCAGAACGCTATCCTCAAAAAGCGGAAGATAACGTTCAAGTACTATACCTATAATTCAATGAAGAAGCGCCAGCTCAAGCACGGCGGCGAGCCCTACCTCGTTTCGCCCAATGAGCTCGTCTGGGAGAACGATAACTATTACCTCACCTGCGTCTGCCATAACCACGGCAGAGTCTGCCGCTACCGCGTGGACAGAATGACCGAGGTAACTATCACCGACTCCAAGATCGCCCCCTTCACCGACGACGAGAAGCGGGAGCTCGATAGCTATAAGTCCCTCTATTCTATGTACGGCGGCGAAAAGCGCGAGCTTAAGATCCAGTTCGATAACTCCCTTATGGATGTGGTCATCGACCGCTTCGGCGAGAACGTCGAGTGTATGAAGAATTCCGAAACCACCTTCGTCATCAGATGCGAGGTGCAGCTCGCTCCCACATTCTGGGGCTGGCTCTTCCAGTTCGGAACTAAAGTCCGTATCCTCGACCCCTCCGATGTAGTCCGTGAAGCCCGCCAGCGCCTCAACGATATGCTCGATAAATATTGATCCCCACCCTCCCGGCTCCCCCCGGGAGGGTTTTTGTTTGCCCCAAGACGAAGCTGACAAAGTGCCTAAGATCCAGCCGAGTATTATCAGTGAGATCATTTGATCAAATCCTTTCTGTTTTTGGGTATAAGAAAACCGCCTGATTAGTCAGACGGTTTATCAAGTATTTTCATTACTTCTTCTAATGTGAGCGCATCATCATATTTGGGATTACCGGGGCGCACTCGCTTTATCTGATTATTGCTGAATGCTTCTCTGTCAAATTTTGCTGGGCGATCATCTAATATAAACTCATTTCTTTCGGGATAATCAGAAAAATCTTTGGTCTCCGGAACATCGGCTATATCAATCATCATAATACTCTCTCCTCCCAAAAGTAATCAAGTCCATACTTCTTTGCAAATTCAGTCATCACATCGTCGTCAAGCTGTTGAATAAATTGAGAAAACGATAATCCATTTTGTGCTTTTAAATCAAGATGCTTTGAAAGCAGTGAATCTTCAATTCTGTTATATGCACTTTCAATTAAATCCAGACTGTCAAGTTCTTTTGACCATGCTTCTCTCAGCCTTAAAACATAAGCACCCTTTGAATTGCAAGCCCTTATTTCTTGCAATTTACCATAACGCATCATATTGATATCATGCGTGGAAAAATTTGTACCATTGGGGTGGTTATGCGTTAACACCTTTCCCTTCATCTTATCAATTTGTTTATCTGTAAAGATAACCTTATCGGAGTAACCCTTCATTTTAAATGCAAACGATCCGTCAGCATTATAAATAATTGCTGTTTCAAAAGTATTGCCTGAAATGATTGCCTCATCACGAAGCATTTTATTTTTTCTTTCAGGCGAAAAAGCTGATGAACCTTTTTCTGATTTAATTATACCACTTTCGACCTCACCTGTCAACTTACCTTTGCGCTTTGTCAACAATTTATTATGGATCCTGCTCCCTTCTTCTTTGGAAAGCACCCTTGGGTTTTTTGCTTTAGCTGCAGCTTCCTTAGCCTTTCGCCGTTTTTCTTTCTTACGCTCGTCCAGCTGGCGAAGCTGCTCCCGCTGCTGCTCGGCGAACTCCTTCTGGGCTTGTACGTCCTTCGGATCCGCTTCCCATTTCTTCTTGCTCCAGACATCCCGGCGCATCCAGCGGCATTCGTAGGTCACTGTGCAGGTGCATTTGTCGTGCTTCCTGAAAACGTCATCCGGTGCCGAGGCGTATTCGTAGCGCCCAAACCCCAAAAAAGCGCAAAAAGAAAAACTCCCAAACCGCGCATTTGCGCAGTTTAAGAGCCGTAAAAAGCAGTGCTGCTGACGGGAATCGAACCCGTATGGTGTTTCCACCGAGGGATTTTAAGTCCCTTGCGTCTGCCTGTTCCGCCACAGCAGCATAAGGGTATTATAGCACATCCTTTTCAAATTGTCAAGGAACGGGGGACAAAAAACCGCCCCTGCTGCAGCACAGAGGCGGAGAGCTGTTTTACTTTCCGAGGGATGCGTTTGACTTCTCCTTAAGTATCCTTCCCTCCCGGAGCAGCGCCTTGAGGCGCTCGGCATCCTGTGACGAGAGAGCGTCCCGGTAATCCTCCAGGCAGGAGATGATATGTGAGATCTCATCAATAAGCGGCTCGCGGTTCAGCAGGAAAAGGGACGTCCACATATCCTCGTTGAGCTTGGCTACCCGGGTAAGATCCCGGAAGCTGCCCGCAGAGAATCCCGCCTGCTTCATCAGGCTGGGGCTCTTGACGTAAGCCGAGGAAACGATGTGCGCCAGCTGCGAGGTAAAGGCAATGATCCTGTCGTGCTCCTCCGGGGTGGAGATAACGCACTTGGCAAAGCCTATCTCATAGGCCAGATCCGACACCTCCCTCACCGCCGACATCGGGGTCTGATCGGTGGGGGTCATGATAAAGCTCGCCTTGTCAAAGAGATTGTCCAAAGAGTGATCGAAGCCGGAGAACTCCCGCCCCGCCATGGGATGGCATCCCACAAACCGAACGCCCGCATCAGCCAGCGGCTTCTCGACCCTGCTGACCACCGAAGCCTTGATGCCGCAGGTGTCGATGACGATGCCCCCCTTGCGGAACTTCTCCGCATTTTCAAGACAGAAGCTCACCGTCGCCTCGGGATAAAGCCCCAGTATCACCACATCGAAGCGGGAGAGCCCGTCGATATCCGTCTCCCCGTCGATAGCCTCCTGCGCCAGAGCGGCGGTAAGGGTCTCCTGATTTATATCGTATCCGAAAACTCCGTGCCTGGTGTTTTTCTTTATGGACTTGGCAAGGGAGCCCCCTATGAGCCCCAGCCCCACGATAGCTATTTTCATATATCTCAGCTCCTGTTCGGTGTTATCTGCTTCTACGATTATATCACGCATCGCAGGTGATGTCAAGCACAGCACCCCCTCCCCCGCTCCCCGACCCTCACAGGAAAGTGTAAGATGATAAAAAATACCTAAAACACCTCTCCCCGCTTTGTACGTTATGCAGAAAAATCCCTACCGCAGACAGTATGATATTGATTTCCCGGGAATGAAATGGTATAATTATTTAAGAAATTTATGCTCCGGATACAGGTGCATAGCCTCGCATCCGGTGAGAAAGAAGGATATCTATGTTTTGTCCGAATTGCGGCGCTTCTCTCCCCGAGAACGCCAAGTTCTGTACCGGCTGCGGTACTCCCATCCAGCAGGCGGCTCCCGCTCCCCAGCCTCAGCCCCAGATGCAGCCTCAGCAGCCCCAGTATCAGCAGCCCCAGCAGCCTCAGTACCAGCAGCCGCAGCAACCCCAGTATCAGCAGCCGCAGCAGCCTCAGCACCAGCAGCCGCAGCAACCCCAGTACCAGCAGCCGCAGCAGCCCCAGTATCAGCAGCCGCAGCAGGGCTACTATGACCCCGCAGCCGTACCCGCAGGCTATGCAGCCGTCCCCATGCAGAATACCGTGCCCGGCGCCAAGGGCGTAAACAAGAAGATCATCATCATCACCGTGGCTGCACTGGCAGTTATCGGCCTGGCAGTGTTCCTGATCCTCTTCTTCCTGAAAGGCGGCGGAGACGATATCGTCGGCAAGTGGCACTGCACAAAGATGGCCTCCGGCGGCGAATCCTATACCGCCGAGGAGTATGAGGAAAGATTCGGCGTAAGCTTCGCCGGACTGTTCAAAGCAGAATTCGAGTCCGACGGCACAGGTAAGATTGCCCTCGGCGATGAGACCCAGGACTTCTCCTGGGAAAAGGACGACGACACCTACACCGTTGAGATCGACAAGGATAAATCCAAGGCGACCGCCAAGTTCAAGGACGATCAGCTCGTCCTCACCATCAAGACCAGCACACGCTCCATTGTCTATACCTTTGATAAGGGCGATGCCGAGGCCGATTCCAAGTCAGCCTCCGCATTGGACGAGTACGTCGGCAAGTCGAAGCTGAAAACCGTAAACACTGCTGCCAAGCTGGTATTTACCACCGTAAACAGCGAGATATCCTGGCTTATAGCCGACGGCAAAAGAAAAGAGATCAATGACGGTCTCTGCGGCCCCGTTGACGTGGATGATCTCGATACCAGCGACCCTCTGCAAAAGGCAGTTAAAACTGCAATGGAAGAAAACGGCTCTGACTCCGGCACAGTTTCCTTCTATGTCGAGGGCAAAAAAGTTCAGTGGGCTCAGTATGCCG
The DNA here is from genome assembly GCA_017542125.1 of Ruminococcus sp. Classification (GTDB taxonomy): domain Bacteria; phylum Bacillota; class Clostridia; order Oscillospirales; family Ruminococcaceae; genus FB2012. The sequence goes on along the minus strand of JAFXXU010000057.1, from coordinate 33,992 downwards.
AGGACGAGGACTCCGAAATGGTTGGTCAGTATCCCGATCCCGAGTCCGACCCCGAAAAGGAGCATACCATCGGCGATCAGTTCTGATCCCTTTCAGCTAAAAAACCAAAGCTCTTCTGTCCTGTTTATTGGACAGGAGAGCTTTCTTTTTCAGCCTTGACAATCCCGCCTTTGTGTAGTATAATAGTCTCAAAAGCGGAGGGCACCCCCTCCCCGATACGATCCCAAGGAGGTGACCGCATTGACCAGCGGAGAGTTCTACAACTTTATGGGTCATCTTTTCAGGTGGATGCTCATTATCGGCCTGATCGACGGCCTCTTCTTCGGCTTTCTGGGGCATCGCATCCTGAAAAACAAGGGCTACGGCAAGGGCGAAAATCACGGCTTCCTGCTGGGATTTTTCCTGAGCTTTTTCGGGCTGATCATCTGCGCCCTCAAACAGAACCGCAACATCCCCCAGCCCCCGCCCTATCAGAACGACCCCTACCGCTATACCGGCAGCCCCACTCCCCCGCCCTATCAGCAGCCCGACCCCACCATCACCGTTGAGGAGGAGCTCCGTTCGCTCCAGTCCCTCTACGATCAAGGCCTTATCAACGAAGAGGAATACATAGCCACCCGCAAAAAGATACTGGGCATATAAAAACCAGCACCTGTCCAAATATCCGGACAGGTGCTTTCTTATACCCACTACGATTTGCAGTCCTAATTTATGTACACATACCGCACACGCAAAAGTGCCTGTCCGAATTTTCGGACAGGCGCTGCTTATTTATCCCAACGGTTTCTTGCATTGACACAGCCCCGCCAGATAATCCAGCGACACATTGTAATGCTTCGCCAGCACCACAAACAAATGCATCGGCATCTCCCTCTTCCCGGACTCGTAGAGCTGGTATTGCTGACGGGTTATTTCAAGCAGCTCTGCGACCTGCTGCTGTGACATATCATTATCCTCCCTCATATCACGAATTCGCTGATAATAATACATAAAATACCTCCAAGTGATTTGTACGTTATGTAGATTTTATCATGAATTCGTATAGATGCTCTTGTAATGCACTCAAATAAATGCTATACTGCTTTTAGAAGCATCTATATAAATGCATAACAGTAAGGAGGGAGAGTACGATGATGTTTATGATACAATTAGCATCTAATAAAGCTTCTGTTGGGGATTTTATTATAACTTTTATTCCTCTGGCAGTTATTCTTACGGCAATATTTATATATAAAAAGAATTTCGTAAAAATTAATTCTTTCGCTAACAAAAAACGGAAGAAGACTTTTGTACCTGTTGTGTTTTTTTCCTTACTTATTCTAATTGTAATTCTTGTAGGAGCAGGCGCAATTAAAGATAATGAAGCGAAAATTGTTCTGATTTCTATCATATCAGGTTTAACAGCAAGTTCTATTATCGGCGTTATCTGTGAAAAAATTATGGAATCCAAAGGTTATCCAATTGAGGAAAACAACGGCTTTTGGTGGGGCTTTTTCCTTAATATAATCGGCATTATTATTTGTGCGGTTCAACTGCCGTATTCTCTTTCGCAAAACGCAATTAACCAGAATCAGTATCCGAATGACAAAGAAAAACCATATCGTCCTGTTGAACAAAAATCTGAAAGTGTGTCATCGCAGATCAAAGAGCTTAAAGAACTCCTCGACTGCGGCGCGATAACCGAGGAAGAATACAACGCCAAAAAGAAACAGATCCTCGGCATATAAAAACCGCGCCTGTCCAAATATCCGGACAGGTGCTTTCTTATCCCCACTGCACTTTGCAGTCCAAAATTTTGCCCTCACGCAAAAGCGCCTGTCCGATTTCTCGGACAGGCGCTCCCTGTATGCCTAATAGGATATCGGTATTATCCCATTACTACCGTTACCTCAGTAACATCAGTCAGCTTGCACTGGCAGAGGAAGTTGCCCTCAACCTTTTCACCGTTGACTGTCATCGACTTAACACCCGACTGAACGTGATCCGGGTTCTGGATGTCGATCTTGACACGCTTGCCGCGGAAGGTCTTCTCGATCTTGAAGCCGTCCCACTCTGCGGGGATAGCCGGGTCGATAACAAGACCGTCAGCGTTGGGTCTCATACCGCAGATACCCTCAACGCAGCCTACCATTACGGTGGAGCCGGTACCCGTCAGCCAGTGAACGTGAGATCTGCCGGCGTAGGGCGAGCGCTTGCTCTCGGTGAACTGACCGTGAACGTAGGGCTCCAGCACTCTCTGCTCGGCCTTGGCGTTCATGGAAGCAGGCGAGCTCTCCAGGAAGTACTCAAAGGCCCTGTTACCGTGGCCAAGCAGCGACTCTGCCAGGATAGCCCAGCCCTGGGTCTGCGAGAAGATACCGCCGTTCTCCTTGGTATCGGGGTTGAAGATGTGCATGAGCGCACCGTCAAAGTAGTGGTCAACATAAGGAGGCTCAAGCAGCTTTACGCCGTAAGGAGTGTTCAGTATCTCGTGAACGCTCTCCATAGCGGTCTCGCCCTGCTCCTTGGAGGCAAAGCCGGAAATTACCGCCCAGCTCTGAGGATTGAGCCACATGGAAGCCTCGGGATCCTTCTTCGCGCCGACGATCACGCCGTCCTCGCGGATGCCTCTGATAAATCTGTCCTCGTCCCAGCAGTCGGAGAGGGACTTGCCCAACTCAGCCTGTGCCTTGTCCAGATATGCGATGTACTCGCTGTCGTTCTTCTCCTCAGCCCACTTCTTCATAACGCTCATAGCGTAGTAGAGCTGGAATGCTACGAAGGTGCTCTCGCCCTTCTTGCCCATTCTCAGACAGTCGTTCCAGTCAGCGTGGAGACCTGCAGGCATCTTGTGAGCGCCCAGCCTTTCCTGCGAGAAGCGGATAGCGTTCTTCAGATGCTCGTAAACAGTGGCCTCTCCGCCGCCCTCTTCAGCATAAACGATGACCTCATCCAGGAATGCCTTGTTGCCGGTCTCGCCGATGTACTTCAGTACAGTGGGGAACAGCCACAGCGCATCGTCCGCTCTGTAAGAGGGATGACCCGTCTGCTTCGCGTAAACGCTGTTCTCGTCGTTCTCGTCGGGACAGGTCTCGTGACCCGCATTGTGGTCAAACTTGACCAGAGGCAGACCGCCGCCGTTGGAAACCTGTGCCGAGAGCATAAATCTGATCTTCTCAGCCGCCAGCTCGGGATTGATGTGGATGATACCCTGAATGTCCTGAACGGTGTCGCGGTAGCCGTAGCCGTTTCTCAGACCGCAGTAAATGAAGGAAGCCGCTCTCGACCAGATAAAGGTGATGAAGCACTGATAAGCGTTCCATACGTTCACCATGTTGTTGAACTCGGGCGAGGGGGTCTCTACCTTGAAGTTGTCCAGCTGACCGTGCCAGTAATCCACCAGCTCCTTGAGCTCTGCATCCACCTTGCCGGCAGCCTTGTACTCGTCAAGGATAGCCTTTGCAGTGGTGGGATCCTTCTGACCGAGGATGTAGATAAGCTCTACCTCCTCCTGAGGAGCCAGCATAACCTCGCTCTGGAGAGCGCCGCAGGCGTTGGAGTTGTAGTTCATCTTGTTGTCGCAGAAGCCTCTCTCCACCGCAACGGGGTTGGAGTAAGTCCTGTAAGAGCCGATGAAGCTGTCAAGATTACCGTTGCAGGCGGAAACGGGAGCGCCCACCATACCGAAGAATCTCTCGCGGTGATTGGAACCGGAAGCATCCTTGCCGGAGTTCTCGTTGATATGCTGAACGATCATATTGCCGTTTTCAAAGCTTGTACGGGTGATGAACAGGGTGTACTGGAGGTTTACCTGATCCTGCTCGTAGTTGTTCTCGTTGGTGAACTCAACGAAACCGAAGAGCGAAAGGCTCCTGGTGGTCTCGGAATTGTTCTTGATCTTAGCCCTCCAAACCTCGTAGGTCTTGTTGAGGGGAACATAGTAAGTTACCTCACTGTGGATCTTGGAATAGCAAGCCTTGATGGTAGTGTAAGCGGTACCGTGGTGGCACTTGCTCTTGTACTGATCGAGGGGCTTGCCCACGGGCTGCCAGGAGGCGGACCAATAGTCATTCTTATCATTGTCTCTGATATAGACATATCTGCCGGGGAGAGCCATCATAGAATTAAAGCGGTAGCGGGCGATACGACCGTTAGCGCCGCTTTTCACAAAGCTGTAACCTCCTGCGTTATTGGACACGATAGCGCCGTACTCAGGTGAACCGAGGTAATTAGCCCAAGGCGCGGGGGTATCGGGGCGGGTAATGACATACTCTTTGTTTTCGAGGTCAAAATAACCGTACTGCATAAATAACCTACTCCTTTACAATATACTGGCGGCAAAGCCGCAAAAACTGACGATGCACAGTTTTAATCATTATAGCACATTTCATCCAAAAAGGCAAGGGGCGGGCGTGGCTTTTTTGTATTATTTTTTTAACCTTTTCTATTTTTTTCACGGCAAAGCAAGCATCAAGGCACAAAGGCCAAAACTGCGAGGTCGATCTTTCTTCTTCAGCTTCGCTCGGAATAAAGCGGGGCGTGCTCCCGGCCTGCCGACCAGTGCGATTGGCGGAGCGTGCCCGAAGGGGCTCGGGGGCGACCGGAAAGCCCCCGAAACTGGGCGCGCGCTTAGCCTGCCGACCAGTGCGATTGGCGGGGCGTGCCCGAAGGGGTTCGGGGGGCGACCGGAAAGCCCCCGAAACTGGGCGTGCGCTTAGCCTGCCGACCAGTGCGATTGGCGGGGCGTGCCCGAAGGGGCTCGGGGGCGACCGGAAAGCCCCCGAAACTGGGCGTGCGCTCAGCCTGCCGACCAGTGCGATCGGCGGGGCGTGCCCGAAGGGGTTCGGGGGCGACCGGAAAGCCCCCGAAACTGGGCGCGCTCCTATTCTGTCGACCAATGCGATAGTTCGGGCGGGACGCCCCTTACCGACCGAAATTCGGTGAGCTACCGTACGTAAATCGCTTGCGAGCTGAGCTCGCCCGCTCTTCCTGTGTCTGCGGAGAGGCACAGGAGCTCGCGGCGCTGCGGGATTGTTTGTCCCTTGTTACATAGTGATGAAACACGAAGGGGTGTCCCTTTGTTTCTTTGGGCGCAGCGCCTTTGGTCGGGGCTTCGCCCCGAACGGGACTCTGTCCCGAGCCCTGCAAGGGTGGCTCCGCCCCCTTGACCCCCCGCCAGGGGGCTGACCGCGCCCCCGCTTTATTCCGAGCGAAGCCGAGGAATAAAGATTGACCCGCGGTCTATGAGCTTTGTGCCCTGACGCTCGGCTTCTGCAGTGCATCTCCCCCTTTTTTCCCAAAATCACTTGCATTATTGCCCGAAGTGTGATATAATAATGTATATATTTTCTATGGAGGATCAAAATGAGTCTTACACAACAGGATGTCCTTAAGTATGGCGTAAAACTGATCGTTATATTTATGGCTATCCCCTTCCATGAGTTCGCCCATGCCTGGGCTGCCGATAAACTCGGCGATGATACCCCAAGCTATCAGCATAGACTGACCCTTAACCCCCTCGCCCATATCGATCCCGTCGGCGCGATCTGCATCTTCTTCACAGGCTTCGGCTGGGGCAGGCCCGTCCAGGTCAATGCCCTTAATTTCAAGAAGTCCCGTAAGGGTATGGCCATCACCGCCGCCGCAGGCCCTATCGCAAATGTCATACTCGGTATCTTCGGTATGATCATCTATAAGTTTATGCTCGCAGCATATATCTCTAACCCCGATAATGAGGGCCTTATGTGGGGATATCTCATATTCCAGTATTTTACCCTCATTAACGTCGGCCTCGCTGCCTTTAATCTCATACCTATCCCGCCTCTTGACGGCTCTAAGATACTCAGCTATTTCACCCCGCCCAAGGTAGATAAGTTCATGGCCGAGAATCAGCTATATATATCTCTCGGCTTCCTCCTCCTGCTCATCAGCGGCGCCCTCGACAAGCCCCTCGGCTGGGTCCAGGACGGTATGTTCTGGCTGATCGACAAGTTCACCTTCTGGGTAGACCCCATCGCCAAGTCGCTGATCGGCTAGAATCGAGGGGGATATGGAAAGCATATCATTCAAGCTCGAGACCTTTGAGGGCCCCCTGGATCTGCTCCTGCACCTCGTCACCAAGCACAAGCTGAATATCTACGATATCGAGATCAGCCTGCTGCTGGAGCAGTACCTCACCTATATAGAAGGCCTCGATGTCAAGGACTACGAGCAGGCTGCCGATTTCCTGGAGATGGCCGCCCGGCTCATATATATCAAGACCTGCTACCTGCTCCCCCAGCCCGAGGAAGCAGAGGAGCTCAAAAAGGAGCTCCAGGGCAGCCTGATAGAATACTCCGTCTGCAAGCTGGCAGCACAGATGCTCCGCGAGAGCTATGCCGGCGGGCTCATCTTCGTCAGAGAGCCCGTAAAGCTGCCCGTAAACAAGCAGTACACCCGCGAGCACGACAAGCAGGAGCTCTTCGACGCCTACACCGCCATATCCTCTAAGGTCAAGGAGTATAAGCCCCTGCGCGCAACTATGTTCTCGCCCATCGTCTCCCACCGCATAGTTTCGGTGGAGTCCAAGATAACCGATATCCTGCACCGCCTGTTCTCCGTCGGGCATTTCGATATGTCCGCCCTCTATGACGGGATGGAGGACCGTTCCGAGCGCATCGCGGCGTTCCTCGCCGTGCTGGAACTGACCAAGTCCGGCAGGATATGTTTAAACGACGATAACACCGTCATCGAGCTGCGTGCCGAACCCCGCGAGGGCGACCCGCCCTTTGATGATAATATAACAATAAGCGTAAGCGAACCCCTCCCCGCCGAGGAAGATAAGCCCGCCGAAAGCGAACCCCTCCCCGCCGCGGAAGATAAACCCGCTCAAAGCGAACCCCTCCCCGCCGTGGAAGACAAACCCGCTCAAAGCGAACCCCTCCCCGCCGCGGAAGACAAACCCGCCCAAAGCGACCCTCTCCCCGCCGCGGAAGACAAACCCGCCGAAAGCGAACCCCTCCCCGCCGTGGAAGACAAACCCGCCGAAAGCGAACCCCTCCCCGCCGCGGAAGACAAACCCGCCGAAAGCGAGCCTCTCCCCGCCGTGGAAGATAAACCCGCCGAAAGCGAGCCCCTCCCCGCCGAGGAAGATAAACCAGCCGAAAGCGAACCCCTCCCCGCCGAGGAAGATAAACCCGCCGAAAGCGAGCCCCTCCCCGCCGTGGAAGATAAACCCGCCGAAAGCGAGCCCCTCCCCGAGGACAAGCCCGTAAAGCCCTTTTCCGTGCAGCTGGCGCTCACCTCCCGGACGGTAATGCTTATCGAGCCCCCCGCCGAGAGAGAAGCCATCCCAGCCTTCGCGCCCATAGAGCTCCCCGAAGCCACAGAGGGACCGGCTCCCGAAGAGCCCACCCCCGCTCCGGAGGAAGCATCGGAAACACCCGGGCCGCAGGAAGACCCCCCCGCTGAGCGCGTGCTCTCCTACGCCGAGGCGGATGCCGAGCTTGAAACGCTCATCAGGCTGGCCGGCTTTACCGAGCCCCCCGCGGCTGAATTCAAGCCCAATTACTACGGCAGGCGCTACTATTGGGGACGCCCTCCCTTTGAAGCGGGAGAACGCAGCTATTCGCTTGCTATGAAACTGAGGAAATAAAATGGATCTGAATGAAAAGACAGCCGCCGTCGAAGCCATACTCTTTGCGGGCGGCGAACCCATAGAGGGCGAAAGGCTGGCGCTTGCCGCAGGCTTCGAGCCCCGTGAGCTGGAGGAAGTCATCAAGGCGCTGGAGGAAAAATACTCCCGCCCCGACAGCGGCCTGCAGCTCCTCACCCTGGAGGATTGCTACCAGCTGGCCACCAAGCTCTGCTTCTCCGAGCAGATCAAGGAAGCCTTTGAGATCAGAAAGAACACCGCTCTCTCGGCGGCGGCTATGGAAGTCCTGGCGATAGTCGCCTACAACCAGCCCGTCACCAAGAGCTTTGTGGATAACGTCAGGGGCGTTGACTCCTCCTCCACCGTGAATTCCCTGGCCGAGAAGGGTCTCATCTGCGAAGCCGGAAGGCTGGAGCTCCCCGGGCGTCCCATCGCCTACAAGACCACTGACAGCTTCCTGCGGAGCTTCCGCATCTCAAGCCTGTCACAGCTGCCCCCGCTGCCCGAGCAGTCGGAGCAGATCAGCTTCGACGATCTCGAAGCCCCCGCGGAGGAATGATCCCCCCGGACTCAGTACGAAAGCGTGGTGAGCGACATCAAAAAGAAGCTGAAGCTTATAGGCATCATCTTAGCGGTGATCGCCCTATTCGCGCTGCTGATATACTTCCATATCTTCTGGTGGACGATGCTTGGTCTGCTGGTGCTGATAGTAGTCCTGCTGCACTTTTCGGTGTCCATACACCTTGAAGCCAGCCGGAGCGCCGGGATAAGCATCAAAGCCAAATGGCTTTTCCTCACCCTCTACCCCAGGGGCAGCGGTAAGAAAAAGCCCGCCCGGAACGCCCCTCCCGCCGAGACCCTCGACTCCTTTGACGACGACCTCCTGGCCGACCTCGATAAGTTTGCCGACTCGGCTGAGGACTCCCCCGATGAAGCACCGGAGCCCGAAAGCGCCTCCGAGACCGCCGAAGGATCCGAGACCTCCGAGGAAAGCAGCCCCGAAGAAGAAAAGGACGAGCCCTCCGAAAGCGAAGCCCCCCCGGAGGAAAGTAAGGATAAAAAGAAAAAAGAAAAAGCCGAAAAGCCTCCCAAGGAAAAGGGCAAGGGCAAGCTCGCCGCTCTGAAAGAGAAGTTCGAGAAAGTCCGCCCCTATATCCCCATAGGCTGGAAGGCAGTGAAGAAATTCTGCAAGGCCATACGCTTTGAAGGCGTTGAGATACAAGGCGAGGTAGGCCGCTTCGATGCCCACGAGGCCGCGATCTACTACGGTATGGTGCAGAAGCTGGTCTTCGGGCTGCTTGAGAAGATCGCCCTGATCTTCACCCTGAAGCTCAAACGCGCCGACGTCCGCTGCTGCTTCAACGAAAACAAGATCGACGGCTCAGCCGCCCTCACCGTAAGAGTAAGGCCCTCAACGCTGATAGCCATAGCCTTCTGCACGGGTATCAATTTCCTGATAACCTTCCTGCGTCAGCGAAGAAAAAAGAAGAAAGCCGCTAAGGCTCAGGCAGCCGCGGCATAAATACATCAAAGAGGAGTGTGTCATTATGTATAACGAGAATGTCAACATCGAAAAGAAGAAAAAGCAGAACAGCTTCCTGTTCCGCCTCGGCCACGACAAGGCAGGCATCAAGATCCAGTTGAAGTGGAACACCAGCATGATCTTTGCTCTGGCTGTAATGTTCTTTGCCATGTTTATGAGCATCAGCTGTATAGTAGGCGTTTCCGCTAAGAAGAACACCTGCGAATAACAAAAGGGCGAATCATTTGAAAGGACTGATATAAATGAGCGAAAACACAAAGCTTGAGCAGCTCGTCAAGACTGCGATGGAAAAGATCAAGGAGCTGACCGAGTGCGAGACCGTTGTCGGCAAGCCTATCGTTACTGCCGACGGCACCACCATCATCCCCATCTCCAAGGTCTCTATGGGCTTCGCCTCCGGCGGAAGCGACCTTCCCACCAAGTCCGGCGGCCAGTTCGGCGGCGGCTCGGGCGCAGGCGTTACGGTCCAGCCCATGGCATTCATCGTATGCCGTGAGGGCGAGACCAAGCTGCTCCAGATGACCACCAACACCAACTACCAGAACGCCATCGCCAACGTTGTTCCCGAGGTAGTGGATAAGATCATCGACCTCGTTGACAAGAAAACTGCCAAGCAGCCTCCCAAGGATATGGAAATGGAGTCCGATGAGGACTGATCTGGTAATATAAGGCGCGTATATCTCAGACGATATCCCGCAGAATAGTTATATGCCCCCAAAAGTGTAAGGGGCCGTAACCGTTCTGTGAGGTATCGCTATGTTCATTTTTGCATTCATCGCGGCGGCAGTTATGAGCGCTGCCGCTTGTTTTTCAGCACCCACCGCCGCCCTGCCCGCCCAGGCATCCCCTCTACCGCAGGTCTCAGCCAGAAGCTGCGTCGTCATCGACGCTGTCTCCGGCGACGTCCTCTATGCCCAAAACGAAAGGGAGCGCCTGCCCATGGCAAGCACCACCAAGATAATGTCAGCCTATATCGCCCTGCAGCAGGAGGGGCTTGATGCCCCCTTCGTAGTTGACAGCGAAGCCATAAAGGTCGAGGGCTCCTCTATGGGTCTCTGTGAGGGGGATACCGTCACCCTCCGCACCCTGGTCACGGGTATGCTGCTCCCCAGCGGCAACGATGCCGCCAACGCCGCAGCCGTAAGGGTCTCCGGGAGCATTGAGAGCTTCGTCGGACTGATGAACGAATACGCCGCCGAGCTGGGGCTTGATGACACCCATTTCGTCACCCCCTCCGGCCTCGACGACTACACCGATGAGCATTTCTCCACCGCCCTCGATATGGCCTCCCTCACCCGCACCGCCCTGCAAAACGCCGACTTCCGCCACATCTGCGGAACGAGATCCGCACAGGTGGAGTTCGGAGCGCCCCCCTATAAGCGCTGGCTCTCCAACACCAACCGCCTGCTCACCGGCTGTGAGGGCGTCTTCGGCGTTAAGACCGGCTTCACCGATAAGGCCAGACGCTGCCTGGTCTCCGCCTGCGAGAGAAACGGCGCCGAGCTCATCTGCGTCACCTTAAACGACCCGGATGACTGGTCAGACCACTCAAAGCTCTACGACTATTGCTTCGGCCTTATGCAGCAGGCAGAGCTCACCCCCGAGCTCCCGGGCTATAAGATAGCCCTCGCCGGCGGCGAAAAGGAGCTGCTCTGCACCGGCGAAAGCAGCAGCATATCACTCCCCGCCTCAGCAGTGGGCAGGCTTGAAAGGGTAACTCTCATACGCCCCTTCCTCTATGCCCCCGTCGCCCCCGGCCAACAGGTGGGCGAGACCCGCTTCTACCTGGACGGCAGGCTGATACGCTCCCTCCCCATCACCGCCCCCAGTGCAGCATAGACCCCACCAGAATATCACAAATCCCCGTCCCTGCAGCCAGGGTAATATCACTATAACATCTAAAGCGCAAAACGCTCCCGCCCCCCGCAGGGGTTAGATGCATTTTCCGCAGCCCCCGACCCCCGCGGCGAGGGTAATGACCCTCATAACAGCTAAGGCGGAAAACGCTCTCGCCCCCGCAGGGGGTGAGATGCGTTTTCCGCACATTCCCGAGCCGCCGCAGGCGGCGAGGGAGATGACCCCTCACTACAACTAAGGAGAGACATATGGAAAAGGTAAGGATTCAAAAGCTCATCGCAGAGAGCGGCCTCTGCTCCCGCAGAAAAGCCGAGGAGCTCATCGCCCAGGGCAAGGTAAAGGTCAACGGCCACCCCGTTGCCACCGGCGATAAGGCTCTGCCCACCGATCTCATCACCGTTGACGGCGAGCAGATCAGGCAGGTCAAAAAGCGCCGCCTCTACTATATTATGCTCAATAAGCCCCGGGGCTATGTCACCACAATGAAGGACGAGCTTGACCGCCGCAGCGTCAATGAGCTGCTCTACGACCTCCCCGAGAGGGTCTACCCCGTGGGCAGGCTGGACCGCAACTCCGAGGGCCTGCTGCTCTTCACCAACGACGGGCAGTTCGCCAACGATATTATGCACCCCTCCCGCCATATCTCCAAGACCTACCGCGTCACCGTCCGCCCCGATATCACCGACGAGCAGCTGGTCAGGCTCTCCGAGGGCGTGGAGATCGACGGCAGGATGACCGCCCCCGCAACGGTGATCGTCCTCGAAAAGGAGAAAGGCCGCGTGGTGCTCCAGATGACCATCCATGAGGGACGCAACCGCCAGATCAGAAAGATGTGCGAGGCCGTGGGGCTTGAAGTCGCCCGCCTCAGGCGCACCGCCGTGGGTCCCATAAAGCTTGGGATGCTCCAGCCCGGCAAATACCGCGAGCTCACCGCAGAAGAGCTCCGCGCCCTCCGCAACGCAATAACAAAGGGCTGACAGCCCGTGCCTTGCGTTTAGTACAAATTTCAGGACATTTAAAACGTCAGCAGTACAAAATATCGTACTGCTGACGTTTTTGCTTTTATCTTATATCAGATCATTCAGCTGCCTTCCCCTGTTTTTTCCTGCATATTATCAGATATACCGCCAGGATCACCGCAGCGCCGCAGGATATCCCTATGCCCGCCGCAAGCCCCTTCGGGAAGTAATCGAACCTCACCGTGTGGACTCCCTCCGGCACATCCACCGCGCAAAGCCCGCCGAATACACATTCTATCTCCGCAGGCTCACCGTCCACACAGGCAGTGAACCCCTCGCTGTACGGAACAGAATAGAATACCAGGTTCTCACGGTCAAGTGACACCTTTGATGTGAAGCCCCTGCCGTCAGTCTCAAAGCTCACCGCCGCCGACTCCCTGCGGCGCTCACAGTCGGAAACATAAGCCGCCTCCGAGGTATCCTTCTTCTCATCCTCGGGCAGGAGGGTGAGCATCCCGCCGTATTTTTCTATCTGCTCGTCCGTCAGCCATATGGCTTTCAGCAGAAGCTTCTCTCTCCTGTAAGCCTCCTCTGTATCCATAGCCTCTTCCCCGCTGCGGAACTCCACCGGGTCAAATTCCTCCAGCGGCAGATAATGGTCGTAGGTAAAGCCCATAGGGATGTAATTCTCATTTTGGTAAATAAGATAGGAGCCGCTGCTGTCCTTTAAGGTGTAGCCGTATCTCGGCTGCTCCACATCCTTGGGATCCACCTCTACGCCGCCCGCCAGCTTGTGATTGCATATAAGGTCGTACTTTACCGAGAGGAAGCTGTTCACCGCATACTCATCCTGTAAAATGTTCTGAAGCGAGTTGCTGTACCTCGGCTGTGCAATGTAGGAATAGAACTCCGATATGCTCCGGGGAACAGTGCTGCTGAACAGCCCCACCACCGGGTAGTCCCAGGCAATTGGGTAGTTGCCCATATCCGAGCCTGAACAGGTGGTCCTGAAAAAGCCCTCATCGTCTATGCTAAGCTCCGTACCGCTGTTGTAGATGCTCTCGTAAGCCCTCTCCGTGTAGACCGAGGTTATGTCCGGATGATTTGCCGAATAGAAGTAAAACGGTATGACACAGACCGCAGCCGTTATCAGCGGCAGCCGCCTCGCGTTCAGGATATCGTTCTTGTGATACCTGATAACATACAGCAGCAGAACAGATATCGCGGAAAACCCCAGTATAAACACACAGGAAGCTGTCGGCAGAGCCCTTGAGCCCAGCTCCTTCGCCCCCTCCGAAAGCTTAAAGATCCGGTAGATCCCGTAAGCCGAGAAGGCAGCCGTGGCCGCCCCCACTCCGATCAGCTCGTATTTTATATCCGCAGTCTCAAACCGGTCAAGGTATCTGCCGGTCATCATTATCATTATCAGCAGAGGCATAAAGAACCAGCGTGCATAATAGTTCCCGTTGAATGCTGAAAATGAGCTGTTCAATATGGGTACTGCCGAAAATATCAGGCATACCGTCAGCAGACGGTTATGCCAGCTGTGCCTCCGGTTTCGCCATTCGCTGATGACTCCCACCACCGTAAACAGCGGTATGAACAGCGAAAGCGATGAGATGTTTATCTCCCGGCTGTCGGCAAAGAAGCTGTAAACACACCGCTCCGGCAGGAACAGCATTGACTCCGGCAGCTTCAGCCAGACCTCCTTGTTCTCATATACCACCGAGTTAATAAGCGAGATCGTATTGTTCGCCCGGGGGCTGTCCAGTATCATCAGGAATGACGGCAGAAGTATCACCGCCGCCAAAGCCGTCCCCGCCACAGCTTCTGCCGCTGCCGAGATCAGCTTCTTCCCGTTCAGAGCATACTCATGGCTCAGCACCTTGATAACGAAATACATCACCAGGAAAACGCATATCCCGAAGAAGAGATAGTAATTGCTCGCCGCGCTGATACCCAGGAACAGCGCAAACAGCCCCTTCCTGTTCTCGTACATCAGCCTGTCCAGCGACCACAGCACCAGCGGGAACAGCGAGATCGTATCCGAAAAATGAAATACCAGATCAAACAGCATTATCCCCGAGAAAGCATAAAGCATACCGCATATCCTGGCGGAGCTTTCCTTCTCGGTGTATCTCGAGCAGTAAAGGTGCGCCGCAGCACCCGCTATCCCGAACTTGAAGGCGTTGAGCAGAGTTATGCCGTAGGGCAGCAGAGAAGCCGGGAACACCAGGCTAAGCAGAGTGTAGGGGCTTGCCAGCCCGTAAAAGGAGTACCCGCTGACAAAGTCCATACCGATATCCGAGCTCCAGTCAAACAGCGTGATGCCGCTTTTCAGAGTATTATGGATATGCTCCCAGAAGGATACGATCTGCCCGTTGTAATCCCCGGAATATACATACCTCCCCCCCGTCACCGTGAGTATGGGTATCATTGAGAGGATAAACAAAACCGAGCAGTATAAAAACGTCTTTGCAAAGCTCCTGAAGCCTCCCCGGGACGTTCCTCCCTCCATAAGCACCCTCCTTTGCCGATAATCATAGCCGATCCTGAAGCTCTGAAAGCTCATATTAACAGATCAGCTTTAAAACTCTGGATCTTTGGTCTTCTCCGCTGTTATAATTTCCTCCGAGCTTTACGATCACCTTTAGGGCAATACCGCACAACCCCTGTGCGTCAGATACGCAGTCAATTTTTTCGTCAGAGTGCATAAATTCGACGCAGGCGGGCTGGCGCCCGGCAAGGAGAATTTGTGTGCTATGACGGAAAAAGTGCAAGCAGATGACGTGCAGAGGCGTTAGCCGTGGGTTGTGCGGTGTTGCCTTAGTATCATACTAAAAGTATTATACTCTGTTTTCCACTCCCTGTCAACCTCACCGCAAACATCCCCTCTCCTCCGGCACCGTCCTGATAACAGTACAAATTTCCGTACAGTTTCCGTTTTAATCTCACCACGCCGCCGGACCTAGCACCCCCGCCTCTCACAACAAGTCCAGATTATCGTACTCATATACCGAACATCCCGCCCCTCCGGTCATATCCTCCCATCAACACCCGCTCCCCTCTCATCCACGGAGATCTCACCCATCCCCAAGCAACAGAAAAACAGCAGCAGTCCAAAAACTTGTACTGCTGCCGTATTCACCAAGCACCCCGTCCGCAGCGCGGACACTATAATTATAAATTATTAATTGTCAAAAAACTCCGTCCGTGGTGTATATGAACTTAACGTTCCCCGCCATATCCTCCGGCTTGCCGGAGTAGCTGGAGTAGCCTCTCGCCGCCTGGGTCAGCGCCTTGAAACGGGCAATGCCCTCCTCGGCATCGTTCTCGATGATATCCGCTATCTTGTCGATAGCCTCGGTCTTGAACCTGTGCATACCCTCGTCAAGCTCCTTGGCACCGTCCTCAAGCTGGGATACTCCGCTGCGCAGCTTGCCTGTGCCGTCGCTGAGATCCTTCAACCCGCCGAAGAGCTTCTGGCTGCCCTCCGAGAGCTTTACAGCACCGGTCTTCAAAGCCTCGGTGGAGATCATTATGGTGTTCAGACCCGTCGAAAGACTTGCCGCACCGTCGTCCAGCTGAACCAGTCCGTCCCGGAGCTTCCCTGCACCGTCGGAGAGCTGACCCAGCCCGCCGTCAAGAGCCGTGATGCCCTCGATAAGAGCGCTGCTCTTGCCCGCCAGCTCGCTGATGCCTCCGTTGAGCTCGGATGCTCCCTGTGTCACCTGCTTGCTGCCATCAGCCAGCTGTGAGGCCCCGCCCGAAAGCTGACCCGCTGCCGCCGAAAGCTGTGCCGCTCCGCCGGAGATCTGCGCCAGCGCCGCATCAAGCTGCGATGCGCCCCCCGAGAGCTGTGCAAGCCCCGTGTTCAGCGAGAGCAGACCCTCTGCCAGAGCACCGCTGTTCAGCGCCAGAGTGTTGATGCCCGTGCTCAGAGCCGTAGCTCCGCCGCTGAGCTTAGTCGCTCCCTCCGAGAGCTGCTTTACCGACCCCGCCAGCGTCCCTGTCTTCTCGGAAAGGGTCGCCGCACCGCCGGAGATCTTCGTCATAGCCTCGTCCAGCGCCTTGGCTCCGCCGCTGACCTCCCCGGTACCTTCCGCCAGTTCGCCCGCCTTAGCCGCCGCATTGGAGACTCCGTCGCTCACAGCCGAGGCTCCCTCCTTGAGAGCGCCGCCCTCCTTCATCGAGGCCGCCACCTGCTCCTGATATGCGATAGTCGTCGAAAGGGTGGTTATCATGGTCTGTATGGCCGTCTTCTCAGCCTCATCGGCAGCTGCCGCCAGCATACCGTTCAGCGCCGCCAAAACCTTCTTGTTGTTCTCAATGGTCTGATCCAGAGTCGCCGCAGCTGTGTCCATGCCCTGATCCAGCTGTGATGCACCCCCCGCCAGCTGCGTAAGACCGCCGCTGAGCAGTGCCGCTCCGTCATTTACCTGCTTGGCACCCGCCGCCAGCTCCGAGGAACCTGTCTTAGCCGTCTTCGCCCCGTCGGCGAGATCGCCCATTCCCTGGTCGAGCAGAGCCGCGCCGCTGTCAAGCTGCGAGAGACCTCCCGCCAGCTGACCTGCCCCCGCAGCTACTTCGTTTCCGCCGTCCGAAAGCTGACCGATGCCCTCCTTCAGCGCCGGGACAGCCGCCGCCAGCTTATCCGAGCCGTCCTTCGCCTCGCTAAGACCGCCCGCCAGAGAGCCCGAGCCCTCCTTTGCCTGAGCCGCACCGCTTGCCAGGGTGCCCATTCCCGTGTTTATCTGTGAGGCTCCGTCTGCCAGAGCGCTCATATTGTCCGAGATCTGCTTGGTGCCGTCCGCCAGCTTGGAGGAACCGTCAGCCAGCTTGCCGATGCCGTCCTTCAAAGCGGGAGCTCCCGCTGCCAGCTTCCCGGAACCGTCCTTCGCGGACAGGAGACCGTTCACCAGATCCCCCGCTCCCGCTCTCGCCGAAGCCAGCCCCTCCGAAAGGGATACCGAGCCGTCGTAGGCCTTCTTGGTGCCGTCAGCCAGCTGCGACGCTCCGTCAGCCAGCTGCGCGTTTCCGTTTGCCAGCTCCGAGGCTCCGTCCTTCGCCGTCTTTGCACCCTCGTCCAGAGCCGCCGTACCCACACTCAACGTCTTGATGCCCTCGTAAAGCTTCGAGGTGCCGTCGCAAAGCTGATCGCAGGCTGAGGTGAGCTCCTTCAGCTTATCCTTGATGGTGTCGATCCTGTCGTCCTTATCAAGATCCATCTCCGCAAATACCTGATCCGTCCCCAGCGTCAGGGATGTGGTGGTCTCAAAATCCACAGCATCCGCAGTGATCTCCACGCTCTCGGGGATGCTAATATCGTACTTCGAGAAGTCTACCCCCAAGCTGTCTGCCAGACCCGGCAGAGCTATGCCTATAACGATCTGCCTCTTTCCGTCGGATACTACCCTGCCGTTTGAAACAGTCACATTGGTGAACTTATCCGAGTCAAGAATTGTCCCGCTAGCCATCAGGAAAGGCACGCATACCTCATAATCCTTGCCGTCCACCGTCTGCTTCGACTTGGTGTGGTTGGTGTATTCGTAGCGGATAGTCACCCTGCCGCTCTTGCCCTTTATCTCCTCCGGGGTCATCTCCTTGCCGTCCAGCATATAAACTATCTTAACGCTTACCGGCAGCTCCTTCTGCGACTTGCCCTGATAGTAGATGTCCTTGCCCCCGGCGCTCCAGGTCAGCTTGTCGCCCGAGTGAGTGAATTCCTCATAGCCCTTTACATTCTCGATGTCGGTCAGGTCGGAAAGATCCTCCAGACTGTCAAGCGCCTTGGAATTCTTCAGCCAGTCGCTTACGATGATATCCTTTACCTCGTTGCCGCTGGTATACATAACATAGACCGTCTCGTCCTTCTCCGCCGGAGCATCCGAGGGGTTCCTTGTGAAGGCCGCCTCCTCTGCTGTCCTGGTCTGTGCGGGCTTGGTCTCGTTCTCCTTGTCCGACTGCCCCTTGGCATAGAGCCCCGTAGCACCCGCAGAAAGCAGTATAGCGAGCACCGCTGCGATTATCTTTGTATATTTCATAGCAAATGCCTCCTTAGTTTTCGTTCATAAACAGTCTCGAGTTCACCGGCATACGCTTCCCCTTGGGCATCCCCGCCGTCGTCCGGCAGATAAGCCCGTCAAGAGCCGTCAGGAACGAGGGCAGCGCCACGATGACAGTTACCATCGAAATGATCGCGCCTCTCGCCAGCAGTATGCAAAGCTCCGAGATAAGCCCTATATCCGAGTAGATGCCTACTCCGAAGGTGGCCGCAAAGAAGCCCAGCGCCGATACCATTATGGACTTTATCGAGGTGGAGAGCGCCACCGTTATGGCCTCGTGCTTGTCAAGCCCGCTCATACGCTCCGTCTTGTATCGGGTGGTCATCAGTATGGCGTAATCCACCGTGGCTCCCAGCTGTATGGTGCCTATAACTATCGAGGCTATGAAGGCCACCTTGCTGCCCGTGTAGGTGGGTATGCCCATATTCACGAATATCGCAAACTCTATGACCGATACAAGTATGATCGGCAGCGATACCGATTTGAGCACCACCAGTATGATGGCAAATATGGCAGCTATCGAAAGGAAGTTCACTACCTTGAAATCCCGGTTGGTTATGTCTATAAGATCCTTCGTGGCAGGCGCCTCGCCTATCAGCATCGACTTGTCGTCGTACTTGGCAAGTATATCCTCTATCTCCCTGCACTGTTCGTTCACCGCATCCGAGGCTACCTCGTATTCCGAGCCCACCATTATCAGCTTCCAGTTCTCGCTTTCCAGCAAAGAGGTCAGCTGCTCCGGCAGTACCTCCGCAGGTATCTTCGAGCCCACCACCGAGTCAAGGCCCAGTACCATCGAAACGCCGTCCAGCTGCTCGATCTCCGAGCAGAGCTTTCTGGTGTCCTTGGGCGAAACATCGGTGCTCACCAGCAGCATATGGGTGGAGTTCATACCGTACTCCTCCAGCAGCTTGGTGTTCGCCACAACGCTGTCAAGATCCTTGGGCAGCGTCGAGTCCAGCTTGTAGTAGACCTTGTTGTTGAAGTTTCCGTATATAGCCGGCGAGAGCAGCACGAAGAAGATCGTGATGAACAGCCCCGAGTGCTTTACTATCACCCTCGCCAGACCGTCCATCGAGGGCAGCAGCTCCTTGTGGCGGGTCTTGCCGATCGCCTTGTCGAAGGTGAGTATCATCGAGGGCAGCACCGTTACGCAGCAGATAACTCCGAACACAACGCCCTTGGCCATTACTACGCCTATGTCAAGACCCAGCGTGAAGCTCATAAAGCACATCGCCAGGAAGCCCGCTATGGTGGTGATCGAGCTGCCTACCACCGAAACGATGGTGGCACCTATGGCCTCGCCCATAGCCTTCTCGTTGTCGTGAGGGTACTTCTCCTTGTTCTCCAGATAGCTGTGGTAAAGGAATATGGAGTAATCCATGGTAACACCCAGCTGCAGCACCGCCGCCAGAGCCTTGGTCAGGAAGGATATCTCCCCCGCTATGATGTTGGTGCCCAGGTTGTAAACTACCGCAAAGCCCACGCTTATCATAAAGAATACGGGTATGAGGAAGGAGTCCATCGAGATCGCCAGCACCAGCGATACCAGAGCCACCGCCACCAGCACATAGATCAAGGTCTCGTTCTCGGTGATGTGCTTCATATCGTCGTTTATGGCGCTCATTCCGCTGACGAAGCACTGCTTGTCAGCAATGTCCCTGATCTTGTCAATGGCGATCAAGGTCTCGTCCGCAGCCGTCGTACCCTCAAAGAATACGATCATCAGCGTTGAATCACCGTTGTCCGCATTGAAGAAATCGTAAAACTTCTGGGGGAGTATCTCCTTCGGTATCGTGATATCCGCAATGCTGTCGTACCAGACCACGCTGGCAACTCCGGGCACCTGCTCTATCTGCTTCTTGGTCTCGGCGACCTGCTTGTCGCTCATGCCGTCAACCATGACCATTGAAAAGCCGCCCTTGCCGAATTCGTCCAGCAGGATGTCCTGCCCCTGCATCGTCTTTATATCCTTGGGTAGATACGAAAGGATATCGTAGTTGGTCCGCGTCTTGATATAGCCTATGGCGCAGGGTATCAAAAGCAGTATGCTCAGGATTATGATAATGATCCTGTGCCTGACTATGAAATTGCCGAACTTTACCACTTGACTGTCATCTCCTTTTATGACCGACGGTCATTTTTCTTTCACTTCATTATTATATTACAAAACTGACCGTTAGTCAATAGCTTTGAGCATAAAAATGACCGTCAGTCATAATTTTTGTCTGACCGCACAAAAGTACAGGCTTTCATAACTGACTATTGGTCATTTTTCGCTATTGACAAATACAGGAAGTATACGTTATAATATAGCTGTGATCGCAGCTGCATCTAAAAATCCGCAAAAGGAAGTGTCGGGAATGTCAAAGGTCGATATGAAGAAAAAGAGCAAGGAAAGCTCCCTGCTCAATACGGCATTCGAGTTTTTCACCACAAAGGGTTTCAGCAAGACCTCCATCACCGACATCGCCGGCAAGGCAGGGGTCGGCAAGGGGACCTTCTACCTCTACTTTAAAGATAAATACGACATCCGCAACAAGCTGATCGCCAAGAAGAGCGAGCAGGTGCTCCTGCGGGCAGCGAAGGAGCTCAATTCAAGCGACCGCGAGCTGTGCTTTGAGGATAAAGTCATCTTCCTGATCGACAACATAATCAACCAGCTCAATGAGAACAAATCCCTGCTGAACTTCATCTCAAAGAACCTCAGCTGGGGAGTATTCATGGCAGCCCTGAATGCAAGGAGCGAGCAAAAGAACGGCGAGGTCAACTTCCGTGAAGCCTTTGAGGAGCTGCTGTCCCAGTCGGAGAAGCCCATCAGGCAGCCTGAGCTGCTGCTCTATATGATAACCGAGCTGGTATCCTCCACCTGCTATTCAACGATCCTTTATAAAGAGCCCTGCTCGTTAGAGCAATTAAAGCCGGAGCTGTATAAGACCATCCGCGGGATGATAGAGCAGTTCACAGAAGATAAGTAATAACAAGAGCCTCACGTTTTTCCGTGAGGCTCTTGCTGTCTCTTGTCTTATCTCTCGCATTTCCAGTACTCCGCCGAGTACGGAGCTAATGTGCTCCCGCCGCCGAAATCATGCCATCCGCCGTTCAGCATATCCTCGGCTCTCCCGCACTTCGCATCAAAATGCGCCGTGTATGGCTCCGAGTCAGCATTGATCGCTATCATTACCCGCTCACCGTCACAGGCCCTCTCAATGATGCACTGCTTGTTCGTCAAAACGGGTATGGAGACCCCTCCGTGGCAGAGCGCCTTGCTCCCCTTGTGCGCCTCCGCCAGCTTAGCTATCCATTCGGTCAGCTCGTTGCTCTCCGGTGCCTCAAAGGATACCCTCAGCGCAGGATCGCCGTCCTTCTTCTCTGCCTTGGTGCCCCACTCCGAACCGTAGTACACGCAGGGAATACCCGGCATACCGAACATCAGCGCGTATATGAGCTTCAGATGCTCCGGATTTTTCAGCACCGACGCTATCCTCGATACATCGTGGTTGTCCACAAAGGAGAGCAGATGCATCCCCCTGTACCTGCACCACTGCTCCGGCCCGAACTGGTTTTTCAGCGAGTGGCAGATCTCAAACATATTCATCGAGTTGAAGCTGGAATGCAGCCCCTTGTAGCATTCGTAATTCGTAGCGGAATCCAGCATCTCCCCGTTCACCCAGCGGGAGTAATCCCCGTGGAGCAGCTCTCCCAGCAGGAAGAACTCCGGGTCTATCCCCTTGCAGACATTGTGCAGATTTCTGAGGAAGTCAAAGTCCAGACAGTAAGCCACGTCCAGCCTCAGTCCGTCAATGCCGAATTCCTCTCTCCACTGCCTTACGCAGTTAAAGATGTGGTCAGCCACCGCAGGGTTGCGCAGATTGAGCTTTACCAGATCGTAATGCCCCTCCCAGCCCTCGTACCAGAGGCCGTCATTGTAGTTGGAGTTTCCGTCAAAGCTGATGTTGAACCAATCCTTGTAGGGTGACTCCCACCGCTTCTCCAGTACGTCCCTAAAGGCCCAGAAACCCCTCCCGACGTGATTGAAAACACCGTCCAGAACTACCTTTATCCCCGCCTCGTGCAAAGCGTCGCAGACCTGCTTGAAGTCCTCGTTCGTGCCGAGACGGCAGTCGATCTTTGTGTAGTCCCTGGTGTTGTAGCCGTGAGTGTCCGACTCGAACACAGGCGAGAAATATACAGCATTGCAGCCGGTCTCCTTGATATGGTCTATCCAGTCCAGCACCTTCAGTATGCGGTGCTCCTGCACCCCGTCGTTCTCAAAGGGCGCCCCGCAGAAGCCCAGCGGATAGATCTGATAAAACACGCTGTCATAAGCCCACATATGATTATCTCCTTTATGCTTTCCCGGAGGCCTTCTCCCCCCCGGAAGGATTATTGTTCTTCACAACATATTCATTATACCAAAAATATTCTTTGAATACAATGCACATATGGGACTAATATTTTTCCACAATGTTAGTTAAAATACACAAAATTCACAAGAGAGAACCAGCCCACAGCTCGATATTCAGAACCTCTCCGTAAACCCCGTCAGACAGATCCAGCCGCCGTTTCCGAGCCTGCCCCAGACCTGGCTGCCGACCCTCTTCTCGGCGGTGACGGTACGCACCTCTCCCCGGCTCAGATACCCGACCAGGGGATTTCCTACCCCCGCCCCGGAGCGTACATTCAGCCCCCTGGGATAAGTAACTCTCACCGAGTAGCGCTCAAAGCTCTTCTCCCCTGTGACAAGGCTCTGATCCTTTGCTCTCAGCACCCCCAGCACCGGGGCGCAGCAATCAGCTCCCGTCCTTCTCTTGAAGAAGTGTATCTCCGTATGTGCAGGCTCGTGCCGCCCGAGAGTATTTTCCTCAAAGCTCTCGAACCAGTCGATGGAGCCCCTGCCCGTACCTATGGCAACGTGCCCCCAGCGCCCGCCGTTCCAGACAACTATATCCCCCTTGCTGACGGTGAGCTCACGGGTGTTCGGTATCCTCTCGAAGCTATCAGTCAGCGCCTCGTATCTCAGGAACTTGGTATAAAACTCCCTAGCCCCCGTGACCCATACTCCCTTTATCCCGAAAACATCCTCAAGATACCGGTCTATCAGGTCAACGCACTGCACCCCCGCAGCGCCGTCGTAGTCCACAGCCCTGCCGTCGTATTTCTTTCTGAACTCATCAAAGGTCATAGCTCCTGCCTCCATTTCTCCAATTCACCCAGGCGTCTTCCCGCCTCACGGATGTCCTTTTCAGCCAGCGCCATACGCTCTATAACGCTGTTGTGCTTCTCAACTCTTCTCTCCAGCTGCTCCAGCCGGTAGGTCACCAGCCTGATGCCCGAAAATGTCCCGAGGAACGTTCCTATCAGCGAAAGCAGCGCCACGATTATCTCACTTGTCATCACGGTCTTCCCTCCTTCCCCGCTCAAACTGCGTCCCGAAATAGAAGCTGATCACCACGGTGAACACCGTCAGGAACTGCTCCGACGAGACCTCACCCTCCACCGCCAGCAGGCAGAAAACCGCCGTCAGCGCCAGGGTCACGATAGATTTCACATCTATCAGCTTTGCTATCCTGTTTATCATACGATACCTCCTTTGTCCCCCCTCACTAACAGCGAAAAAAGACGGAATGTTGCACGCGACTGTGCAACATTCCGCCAAAGATTTACATATAGTTTACAATTGCTCCCCCTTTACATTTCCCCCGGGATGTGCTACAATCATCAAAAAGCCTATCCCACCGAAAAAGGAGAGATCCCATGAAACGACTTCTGCCCGCGGCCCTCGCCGCCCTCCTGCTCGCAGCCTGCGGAGGCGAAAGCTCCTCCCAAGCCACGGAAAGCTCCCCCCTCCCGGATGAGCCCTCCTTCACCTCCATAACCGAAGAGAGCTCCCACTCCCCAGATACATTCACCGCCCCCTCCGAAGACAAATCCTCTCCGGACAGCCTCTCCGAAACCGTGACCGCCCCCGCCGAGACCGAACCCACGACCGAGGCCCTCCCCCCTGCCGATACGAACACCGCCCCCTCCTCCGACAGCCCCGCTCCCGCCGAAACAGGCTCCTCACAAAGCACTCCCGCCGTCACAGAAGCACCCCAGCAGACCTCAACAGAAACACAGACCGAGACCTCCGCCTCCCCCGCCGTCACCGCCGCCGATGACGACCTCCATCTCCCCGACGACGGCTACGAATGGGGCCCTCTGATCCCCACGGAAAGATAATTGATAATTAATAATTTATAATTAATAATTAATAATTTTTAATTTACAATTTCTAATTTACAATTTCTAATTATGGAGTCGGCGCTCTGCGCCGACTTTTTTCTGCCCGCCTCGCGGAAAAATATACATCGCCGCAGGCGATACCTGAATTGTTAATTATTAATTATTAATTATTACTTGTTAATTATCTCCCCCCCTTGACAAAACGCAAATTATCGTGTATAATTAAATTGTATCAAATAGAATTTGACAAAATTTATCATACAGGGAGTGAGCTCATATAATGAACGAGAATAACTTCGATATGCTCAGGCTGGAAAACCAGCTCTGCTTTCCCCTCTACGCCGCCTCGCGGGAGATAATCAAGCGCTACCGCCCCTATCTCGATGAGCTGGAGCTGACCTATACCCAGTACATCGCTATGATGGTCTTCTGGGCTGAAAAAAGTATAAGCGTCAAGGATCTGGGGCAGCGCCTCTATCTGGACAGCGGCACCCTTACCCCCGTCCTCAAAAATCTTGAGAGCAAGGGCTATATCACCCGCTCCCGCAGCCCCGAGGACGAGCGCGTGCTCATCGCCGCCGTCACCCCCGAGGGCGAGGCTCTCCGCGAAAAGGCCAGCTCCGTTCCCGGGCAGATGGCCTGCTGCATAAGCCTTACCCCCGATGAATCAAAGACCCTCTACAAGCTGCTCTATAAGCTGCTGGGCTGCATCAAGGAGGAATGACGACTATGAGCGAAAAAACTCTCACCCGCTCCCAGCAAATAGTCAGGGTCAGCATCCGGGGCATACTCGTGAATGCAGCCCTGGTGCTGTTCAAGGCCATCGCAGGCTTCGCCGCCAACTCCATCTCCGTTATACTCGACGCGGTAAACAACCTGAGCGATGCCCTCTCATCCCTGATCACCATAATCGGCACCAAGCTGGCGGGCAAGGCTCCCGACAAAAAGCACCCCTACGGCCACGGCAGGATCGAATATATCACCTCCCTGGTGATCGCTGTTATCGTGCTGACCGCCGGTGTCAGCTCCCTCCGCGAATCGGTGGAGAAGATCATCACCCCCGCCGATACCCACTTCACAATGCTGACCGTCGTGGTCATCACCGCAGCCATATTCACCAAGTTCTTTCTGGGACGCTATTTCATCGCAATGGGGCGCAAGCTCAATTCCGGCTCCCTCACCGCCTCCGGCACCGATGCCTCCTTCGACGCCGTGATCTCGGTGGCCACCCTGATCTCCGCCATCGTATCCATGACCCTCGGCTGGAACATCGAGGGCTGGCTGGGCGCAGGCATTTCTGTGTTCATACTCAAAGCCGGTATCGAGATCCTCCGCGACACCCTCAGCGACATCATCGGCAAACGCGCCGACCGTGAGCTCTCCATAGCCGTAAGGCGCCGGATCAATACCTTCAGGGAGGTCTTCGGCTGCTACGACCTCATCCTCCACAACTACGGCCCCGAGGAAAATCTTGGCTCGGTACACATCGAGGTCGCCGACGAAATGACCGCCAAGGAGATCGACGTCCTCACCCGCAAGATCACCGCCGCCATCTACAACGAGTTCGGCGTGATACTCACCATAGGCATCTACGCCTCCAATACCGATATGGAGGAAGCCTTCGCCATCAAGGACAGGGTCATCGAGCTTATCCGTCAGCATAAGAACATCATCGGTATGCACGGCTTCTACTACGACGACGTGGAGAATATGGTCAGCTTCGACCTGATCTTCGAATTCGAGGAAAAGGATGCCAAGGGCATCACCGAAGAGATCAAAGCCGCCCTCACCGAAGAATTCACCGGCCTCACCTTCTATATCAATATCGACAGAGACTTCACTGACTAAGATTCAATTCACGGCAAATTACGGTATAATAAAATAAGTCCCTCTTTTTACTTTTGTGTTGTTAATAAGATAGATCGGGATTTGTGGAGGTTGCGATGAAGAATTATACACAAGTATATGTAAAAAACAGTTTTGAAGCAGCAAAATCATACTGTAAAGCTTTTGGCGCAGAAATAACTCGTGAATTTAAGAACGAGGATAACACAGCTTATGAGCACTGCGAGTTATCTGTAAACGGGGAAGGTTTTTTGGCATTGGCAGAAGCGAAAAATCCTTGTGATATAAACGTGGTACATAAATACAAGTGGGAAACCATGACTTTTAACGTTTTTGAAATGGGAACCGAAGAAGCCGTTTATAATGCTTTTAATGTTTTGAGCGACGGCGGTGTAATCATCGAACCTATCGGAGAGCTTCCATGGAGCAAATGCTGTGCTACCGTTATAGACAAATACGGCGTTTGTTGGTGGATCTCAATTTAACATATTCTCATTTATCTTAGGAACACTTTTGTAAAATGGAAGAAAAAAAGGCATCTCCCCGAGATGCCTTTTTTATTGCCCTTGATACCCTGCCCGAATATAGATTTGTTCAATTTTCGACTTAAAAGATTATATCCATTCCGGGGGCTTGGTGATATAATGTAAGCGAAGTCTGAAAGGGGGCTTTATTTGCTCTGCTTTCGGGTGTCCCGGAAGCGCTTGGGAGTGACCCCCCTGTACTTCTTGAAGCTGCGGATAAAATGGCTCTGATCCGAAAACCCCGTCTGCTGGCTGATGAAGCTCAGGTCGTGGTCGGTGAAGAGCAGATATTCCTCCGCCTTGAAAAGCCTCATCCGCTCGATGTACTCCTTGCAGCTCATGCCGTACTGCTCCCGGAACTTCGAGGCAAAGCCGGAATAGCTCATATGGCACTTGGCAGCGATGTCCGCCACCCGGATGCCCTCATCCAGCCGCGAGTCGATGTATTCGGTGATGTTCTCTATACCGTAAAGCTCCCCCGAGGATATGGGGCAGCTGTCGATGCTCAGCCCCGAGTCTATCCACTTGCGGAGTATCCCGAAGATAAGTCGGTAGATCTGTGAGCGCAGCATAACATCCCTGCCGTAGAGGTAGCTCTCGGTCTCGGCGATGCAGTCGTCAAAGATCTCCCGGCAGTGCAGGCTCTCGGCATCCTCTGCCGAGAAATGTATCTGCATCCCCTTGCTCCTGGCGTATCTGAACAGATCGTTCACCGAGGGCGCGTAGGAGTTGGTGTTCGGGAACTTGACGGGGTCGAACTTCACACCCTTGAACAGCGGCAGCCTCCCGTCCGCGGAGCGTATGGAATGCACCGTCGAGGGCTGCAGGATGATGAGCTCGCCGTTTTTCACCGTGTGGGTGCTGCCGTCGCAGCTGACCTCGGCGCAGCCGTCGATCATATATAAAAACTCGGCAAAATAATGCCAGTGGGGCTTGACCGGGAACTCCCGCACCGCCGCATCGAAAACAAAGGTCTCGATAGGGGCGTTCAGGCTGTCCTGCTTTTCAAAGAGATTGTTCATAGCATCACCTCGCATATACAGTTATTATATCACACTTTTTTCCATTTTTCAACGTCCCGGAGACAGTTTTTACGGAAAGGGCAAAGAATATGAACAGAAAATACTTCGAGCGCGACCGCTCTCATTTAAAGACCACCCCCTTCGGCATATTCACCGACCAGGCAGGCTATTTCCCCGACAGCGTCAAAAGAGCCGTCCTCCCCTTTGAATGTGACCGCTTCGATATAACCGACCTTTCCGGGAACGTCGTCTACTCCGGTGAGACTGCTCCCTTCGGCTTTGACGAAGCCTCCGGCGACAGCGTTTGCACCGCCGACTTCTCCGCACTCCGCCGGGAGGGCGAGTACCGCGTGACCGCTGCCGGCAGGCTCTCCCCCTCCTTCCGGATAGGTGAGGACGTCTATGATAATGTGCTTCACGATACCGCAAAAGCATTCTATTTTCTCAGATGCGGCTGCGGCCTCGATGAACAGTATGCCGGGCAGTACAGGCACCAAAAGTGCCACTGCGCCCCCGCCGCACTGTGAGACGATCCCCGCGTCACCCTCGAAGTCTCGGGGGGCTGGCACGATGCGGGCGATTACGGCAGATATACAACAGCAGGTGCCTGTGCGGCGGCTCACCTGCTCTATGCCTTCAGGCTCTTCCCGGAAACGGGTAAGGCCCTTGCTCTCGGCATCCCCGAAAGCGGCCTCCCCGACCTGCTGGGAGAGATCAAATATGAGCTGGACTGGCTGCTGAAAATGCAGCGACCCGACGGCGCGGTCTACCATAAGGTCACCACCGCCCTCCACGCCCCCTTCGTTATGCCGGAGGATGATAAGGAAGACCTCTATATCTTCCACATCTCCACAATGGCAGCCGCCGACCTGGCAGGGGTCTGCGCCCTCGCCGGCGGCATCTACCGTCCCTACGACGCAGACTACGCCGACAAGCTCCGAAAAGCCGCCCTCCGCGCCATGGACTGGCTTGAAGCAAACCCCGATTTCATCGGCTTTGAGAACCCACAGGGCTGCAATACCGGCGGCTACTATGAGCGTGACGCTGTCTCCAATACCTTCTGGGCCTACGCCGAGCTCTACTCCCTCACCGGAGAGGCCCGCTATCATAAAAGAATGCTTGAATACTCCCGCAAGGACTTCCCCCTCACCGCCTTCGGCTACGGCGAGCTGGGCGGCCTGGGAGCCCTCAGCTACCTGCTCTGCGAAAGGGAGCGGGACGGGGATA
The DNA here is from genome assembly GCA_017542125.1 of Ruminococcus sp. Lineage (GTDB taxonomy): Bacteria > Bacillota > Clostridia > Oscillospirales > Ruminococcaceae > FB2012. Next base: position 5,113 of record JAFXXU010000057.1, on the reverse strand, counting down.
CGGTACAGCGCTTCAAGACCGCCTTCTTGGATAAGGCCGCGGAGCTCCGCTCCTATGCCGACAGCTGCGGCTACGGCGTGGCTATGGGTCCCCGGGACTACTGCTGGGGCAGCAGTATGAACGTTATGAAAAACGGTATGATACTTGCCGTCAGCCACATCCTCTGCGGCGATGAGAAAAGCCGCAGCTATGCCGAGGCGCAGCTCCACTACCTGCTGGGCACCAATGCCCTGGGCATCAGCTACGTCACCGGAACAGGCGAGTTCCGCTGCAATTACCCCCACCTCCGCCCCGCCTTCGCCGACGGCATCGAGGAATGTATGCCAGGTATGGTGGCAGGCGGCCCCAACGCCCGCCCCGGCGATCCCTTCGCAGTTGAGGTCATCCGCCCCGGCACTCCCCCCATGAAGTGCTTCGCCGACGACGCCAGCAGCTACTCCCTCAACGAGATAACCATATACTGGAACTCCCCCACCGTGTTCCTGCTTATGTACCTGAAAGACAAACAGTAAGAGTGTAATGAAAGAAAAGGAAATGATGAAATGAACGGGACCGTGGATTTTACAAACGGCAGACCGACTGGACAGATACTTCGGTTCTTCTTCCCCCTGCTGATGACAAATCTGCTCCAACAGCTCTATAACTTCGCCGACTCCGCAATAGTCGGCAAGGGCCTCGGCGACGATGCTTTGGCAGCGGTGGGCAATATGTCCTCCCTCTGCTTCCTTATCGTGGGCTTCTCAATGGGGCTTTCAAACGGCTTCTCCATACTGGTGGCTCAGGCCTTCGGCGAGAAGGATTACGTCAAGCTCCGCAGAACGCTGGCCTCCGCCATTACCCTGGCAGCCATAATAACCGCCGTGCTGACCCTTTTCAGCACCGTCTTCCTGCGCACCATCCTCGTTATGCTCCAAACCGATGAAAAGATAATCGAGGAAAGCCTCAGCTACGGCTATATAATCTTCGGCGGCCTCTGCGCCACAATACTCTACAATATGAGCGCCGGTGTCCTCCGCTCCCTGGGCGACAGCAAGACCCCCCTCAAAGCCATAATCGTGTCCTCCATACTCAACGTGGGTATGAACGCTTTGTTCATCTTCGTCTTCGGCTTCGGAGTAAAGGGCGCTGCTGCGGCAACGGTCATCTCCCAGCTCCTCTCCGGCGGCGTCTGCGTCAATAAGCTCCGCAAGCTGGAGGTGCTTGCCCTCACCCGAGAGGATTTCACCCCCGATAAAAAAAGGTTCGCCGCTCTTATGCGAAACGGCGTTCCTATGGCCTTTATGAATTCCATAACCGCAGTGGGCTGTATGGTGGTTCAGTATTTCGTCAACGGCCTGGGCGTGGCCTATACCTCGGCATACTCGGCCTGCAGCAAGTTCCTCAATATGTTTATGCAGCCCGCAGCCACCGCAGGCATCACAATGTCCGCCTTCACCAGCCAGAACTACGGCGCCAAGCGCTTCGACAGGATAAAGGAGGGTCTCCGCATCTGCCTGACCATCTCCATAGTCACCTTCGTGACCCTGGGCTCGGTAATGATCTTCTTCCCCGCCTGGCTGGCTTCGATGCTCCTTAACGGCGAGGAACAGATCGGCTATGCCGTCCAGTTTCTCCCCATGTGCGGCAAGATGATCTTCGCCGTGGATCTCCTCTTCGTCATCCGCAGCGGAGTCCAGGGAATGGGCTTCCCCTTCATCCCCATGCTCTCCGGCATCGCCGAGATGTTCCTCAGAACAGGCGCCATAATGCTCCTTATCGGCAGCTACGGCTTCCGCGCCACCGCCGCCGCCGAGATCTGCGCTTGGGTGGGTGCCCTCACGATCAATACCGCAGCCTTCGCCGTGGTCTACCTCCGTGAGCGGGCAAAATACTCCCCCGAGGAGTCCCGCAAGAGCAAGAAGGTCTCGGCCGGTGCCAAGGATCTTGCCCACAGCTAAAAAAGCTCATATCCTACCCCCCTAAAATACAAGTGCCCCCTCTCCGCCTTTTGGAGAGGGGGCACGCTTCTTATTCGCTTATTATCGCATTTGTCCCGTAGGTCAGGGTCAGCAGACTGTCCCCCAGATGAACGTTCTCAACGATTATATCCTCGTGATCTATGCTCAGATCGTAATGTGAGAAATTCCAGAAGGAGCGCAGCCCCAGCCCCACCAGCCGGTCAGCGATCTCCTGAGTGCCGCTCTTGGGTATGCAGAGGACTGCTATCACCGGCTTGTGCCTTCGGCAGAACTGCTCCAGATTATCGGTGCTCATTATCTTGAGCTTCCCCACCGAGGTACCCTTCAGCGCCGGATCCTTGTCAAATATCCCGATAAGGTCGCAGCCCCTGGTCTCGAAGTTAATGTGGGTGGCGATAGCCCGCCCCAGATTTCCCGCACCAATGACTATGGTCTTGAAATCCCTGTCAACGCCCAGTATCCTGCCGATCTCCGAATGCAGCTCCGATACCCGGTAGCCGTAGCCCTGCTGACCGAAACCCCCGAAGCAGTTGAGATCCTGCCTGATCTGTGAGGCGGTGAGCTTCATCATCTCCGAAAGCTCCCGTGAGGATATCCGGTCGGTGCCCTGCCTCATAAGCTCCCCGAGGAAGCGGTAGTATCTCGGCAGCCTTTTTATTACAGAGGATGATATCTGCCCGTTCTTAGCCATAATAGCCCTCTTTCCTGCGTGTACGCATCTATCTCAACACATTGATAATTTTCTAACAATATTATATACCAATTCATCCCGTTTGTCAAGAGCGGAAAAGCAGTTGAGCCAAATCCTTCGCCCTTAAATACGGAGAAGCCGCGTTCATCATATATTCACAAAATATTAACCCTCCGTTCTGTAATTCAGGGACGCTCCTGCGGTATATTAAAGTGAAATGCATTTCAAACAAGGACGGTGATGAAGATGACCGATGAACGGATAGCCGCCCTCCTGCGGGAGGGTGACGAAAAGGGGCTGACCGCAGCCTCGGAAAAATACGGCAGGCTGGTGCGGAAGATCGCCTCGGCTATGCTCACCTCCGAGCAGGACTGCGAAGAAGCTGTCTCCGACACCTTCTATAAGCTCTGGCGCTCCCGTGAGCGCATCGACCCGGAGCAGGGCAGCCTCAAAGCTTATATCAGCGCCATAGCCCGCAGCTGCACCCTGGATAAGCTCCGCACCCTCAGCCAATGCGAACCTATCCCCGACGATGAGCGCGACCTGGGCATCGAGGTGGATTTCACCACCACCGAAGCCGCCGAGCATAACCGCCGTATGATCGCAGAGTGCATCCGCTCACTCCCCTCCCCCGACAGAGATGTCTTCATCCTCCGTTTCTATTATTCGCTCACGCTGGCGGAGACCGCCCGGCGGCTGGGGCTCACCGTCAGACAGACTGAGCATATCATCAGCCGCAGCAAGCGCACACTCCGCAGCGCACTTATCAAAGGAGGTATCCTGCTATGAGATTTATTGACGATATGATAAAGGGTATCCCTCTCGATGAGATGACCGGCGAAGGCTTTATGCAGCAGAACCCCCCCGAGGCCCTCTCCGTCATCCCCGACGTACCCTTTTTTGCAGACTCCCCGGCGCCCGCAGCCTTTGCCCCGCCCCGGGAAACAGAAATATCCCCCGTGCAGAACGAAGAAGTCAGAAATATCACCCCCCGAAAGAAAACCCGGGTGCGCAGCCCCTTCGGCGCCATCCTCGCCGCTTCCCTGGCATTGGTCATCGGCGTGGGCGGGACTATGGCCTATTTCGGTATAGTCAAGAGCTCCGGCCCCCTCGCCGCCCTCGGCAGCTCCGAAACCAAGGCCGATGACCCCGCCGATAAGGCTGCCGCCGAGCTTCAGACGCTCCTCAAAGACCCGGAGGCCCTTGCCGAAAGGATCTTCAACGCCCTCAACGACTGGACACACCTGAAAATAGCCGTCGGCAAGGTCCGGGAGATAGATAATTATAAGTCCGGCTGCATCATCGACCTTTCAAATATGACCAAGAAGCAGGCCACCCTCATTAAAGAGCTGGAAGACCCCATCTCCGATATGGATCTCCCTTCCCTTACCGAGGAGGAGAAAGCCTATTTCACCAAGCGCCCCCGGTTAAAGCTCCCCGGCACCGGCACCCTTGCCTTCTATATCAGCGATTCCTATACGCTCATCGCCGTGGAATGGAAGCCCGACGACCCCACCCATATCGCCTACTTCCCCGCCGAGGCCGCCTCAAAGCTCGCCCTGCGTGACCTCGGCGATTTCACCCCCTTCACCGAGATCGACCGCAGCTTTTCCTCAACCCCGGATAAACTCCACGCCTGGTTCAAGGATTTCTACGAATAATAACACAAGACCATTATCAGACGAAAAACGGTATATCCCTCCGCCGCCCGCGGGGGAGATATACCGTTTTTCGCAGTTTCACCGCGCTGCCCAGCGCGGTGATGAACTGTTCCTGTAAATTTAGGCAACACCGCACGACCCCTGTGCGTCAGTATGCGCAACCTCAACTGGCGTTGAGGCACAGGTTTTCGTCAGATTGCCTAAATTCGACGCAGGCGGGCTGGCGCCCGGCAAGGAGAATTTGGGTAATATGACGGATAAGCCGGTCGTCAAGCAGGCTTGACACGGCAGATGGCGTGCAGAGGCGTCAGCCGCGGGTTGTGCGGTGTTGCCTATAGTTATTGCTTCTGAGGTGCTGTGTTCTATGGAGATCAGATTCAGAAAAGCCGAGCTGTCAGATGCAGAGGTGCTCACAGAGATCTACAATTCTTCTTTTTATGACGACTATATTAGATACGGCGAATGCCCTGCATACGGAAAGACCGTGGAAATGATGAGGCGGGCTATCGTTGAATACCCAAAATTCCTCATCCTTTCCGATGACAGACCGGTGGGGTGTATCTCCTGCAAGGAGCCTGAGAAAGGGGTATATGAGGTCGGATGCCTGTGTGTTATCCCGGAGTTTCAGGGGAAAGGCATCGGGACAGCAGCGATGGGATTTGTTAAGGCAACACCGCACGACCCCTGTGCGTCAGATGCGAAGTCCAGGTTTTCGTCAGATTGCCTAAATTCGACGCAGGCGGGCTGGCGCCCGGCAAGGAGAATTTGGGTAATATGACGGAAAGCTGGCAAGCAGATGGCGT
>JAFXXU010000056.1 GCA_017542125.1 Ruminococcus sp. | reverse complement strand
AGCTTTCCGTCATATCACCCAAATTCTCCTTGACGTTGCGTAAAGCGAAGTGAACTTCGCTTGCAAGCCTGCGTCGAATTTAGGCAATCTGACGAAAATCTGGACGGCGCATCTGATGCACAGGGGTCGTGCGGTGTTGCCTATAAGAATATTATAGCACATTTTCGGGGGTATTACAAGATGTACTAATGCATAAAAAACGGGTCGGGGTTTTGTGACCCCGACCCGGACGGATCGAAATTAACCTCTGATGATGATATCGTCGGTCTTGGTATTATAGGCTACGGAGTAGGCCTTACCGTCGTTCATATAGAAGTAATAGAACTTAGCGGAGCCTGCTGCGGAGTCTGCTGCTCTGTAGGTATAGCTCTTGACGCCGGAATCGTTATGAGCCTTAAGGGCTTCGGTGATGCTGGCGACCATATTGTCGTTATTCTCAGGAACCACGTCGGCGACGTTATCGGAGCTGCTGTCCTCAGCGGGCTGAGACGACTCATCGGCGGCGGTGCTGGAATCGGGGGTGCTCTCCTCGGGCTTGGAGGACTCATCGGGAGTGCTGGCATCGGGAGTTGAGCTGGTATCGTCGCTGCTGTCGGAAGGCTCGGCAGAGTCTGCGGGAGCGGTGCTGTCCTCATCCTGGCTGTCGGTTACGGAAGCGTCTGCGGGAGCAGCGGAGGGATCCTCCTTATTGCTGTCGAGGGCAGCCATACTGGAGTTAAGGGCGGGAGCCTTGGGGTCGTTATCGTTCTTGCCGCCGAAGATCTTATATCCGGCGAATATAGCGATAATAACTATCAGCAGCACGCCGAAGGTAACTATCGCAGCGGTGATGAAGGTCTTCTTGGCGGCGCTGTCATCGTAATCGTCGTCATCGTCGTCGTAGTCATCATCATCGTAATCGTCATCGTCATAATCATCGTCATCGTAGCCGTCGTCGTAATCGTCGCGGCCGTAGGGCTCGGGGGCCCTCTGGGGAGCGGGGGCCTTCACGGGCTCGCTCTGAGCCGAGAATACTCTGGTGCGCTCGTCGCCCGCGTCCTCGGGATCGAACACAACGGTCTCCTCCTCATCGTCGGTCAGGAGATTGTGGCAGTATTTGCAGAGGATAGCGTCCTCGGAGATCTCCTCATGGCAATAGGGACATTTCTTGGTGTTCATGATTTCCAACCTTTCCTTTCACCCGCCTTATCAGTAGTTATTGCAGGCGGGGTTTTACACAATATATAGTTATCTTTCATAATCATACCACATATTTCGTCAAATTGCAAGGGGGAAAAGAAAAATATTTCAGATTTTAGCGAAATATAAAAACCTGACCGCCGCCGCCCTTTGATTTTTGTAGATTGCACACCTCCGCAGGGGTACAAATCCGCCGAATTGCATCAAAATTATTGACAAACGGTTCAAAAAATAGTATAATCTTTTTGTGGGGCGGTATCATCCGCCCGAAGCCAAAAAATAAAATGCAGAGGAGAATTCATATGGGACTTTTTGACGATCTGAAAAAGAAGGTCAACCAGACCGTAAACGCAAATGCGGGTCAGGCTGTTACAAACGCCTTCAAGAAGGCCACAAACAAGACCGAGACCATTACATTCGCCAAGCTCCCCGACACTCTTGAGGAGTTCAAGGCTCTGCCCCAGGCAGCGCTCACCTCGCCCTTCGATACCGCAGCGCTCACAGTTCTGGCGCTCTGCTTCTATCCCAAGGATAAGCAGCTTTGCTTCGATATGCTGGACGCTATCAAGGGCCCCCGCCCTCTCTCCCAGCAGGAGAAGAGCTTTATCAACGACCGCTTTATGGACGGCAAGGATTACGTTCCCCGCTCCTATTTCGTAGGCGCTACCCCGCAGAACGACTATACCCCCTCCGAGCCCTATTCCATCAAGGTCAAGGAGAACCCCTATTCCTACGATAACGAGAACTACGCCAAGCTCTTCATCACCTCCGGCGGCGCTGATTCCGACAGATATGTCACCCTGCGCTTCGCCAAGGACGGCAAGTGGTATCTCTGGGAGCAGTATCTCCTGCCCGATATCCGCAAGCCCGAAAGCACCAACCCCTGGGCCTGATCATCCACGAACAAAAGCCGCACGCTGCCGTGCGGCTTTTTTGTTTTGCCCTTATTCAAACCTGACAGACCTGATATCTATATCCGAGCCGGGGAGGAACACCAGGGTCACATTGCCTCTGCCCTCTATGCCCTCGGTGGGGAAGGAGCGGGCGGTGTAATCGGCGCTGCCCTCGAATTCCAGCAGCAGACGCTTTTCATCGCCGTCCGTAAAGCAGAGATGGATGCTGTTCACAGGCAGCTGCGAGCGCCCGGTTATCACGATGCGGGAGGGCTTGAAGCCTGTAAAGTCGAATTCTCCGAAATCGAGTATAACGTTGTTGCCGATGCCTGTTACGGCTTCATCCTCAAGGGTGAAGCTGTCGCCGTAGATGTTCACGGCGGAGGCTGCAGGCAGCTCGGCGGTCTCCTTTGCCTGCTTCTCAAACACAAAGCCCTGAACGTCAAATCTCCAGTCGGACTTGAAGGAAACGGTATGCAGCCCTCTGAGGGTCTTACTGAGCTTGTAGGTCATAGGCTGGTAGACCATCCACTTAGTGGGCAGGGCGTACTCGAAGTCACCCAGCAGCTCGCCGCTGTCGGGGGTGCCGTCCCATACCGAGATACGAACGGGGGTGGAATAGTTTGCGAATATGGGCAGGGTGACGGTATCGCTGCCGATGTCACCGAAATCCAGGTGCTCAAACCCGAACCAGCCGCCTCCGATACCTATGCCTGCGCCGTGGGAGATGCCGTTGGTGGTGTTGTGAGCTACCGTGAACAGCCCGCCCGTCACGAACTCATATGGGTCGATAACGGCGCTGCCTAGGCCCTCGGCTGAGAGGCTCAGCATTGAGATGATATGGTATTTATCGGTGCCGTTCTTGCAAATTGCACGCAGGCAGAACTCACCGTCGCCGTTGCAGCGGACGGTGACGGCATCACCCTCGGCAGAGACCACATCCGCCAGATGGGAAACTATGCCGTCGGGGGTGGTGATACGGTACTCTATATCCTGCTTATAGCTTGTATCTGCGGGGAAGGCTCTCGCCTTGAAGGTGAGCTCCTTATGCCCGGGGTCGAAGAGCCTGCGCTCGCCTGAAAGGTCTATGCGTCTTACGGGGATATCCTTCTCCTCGTCGGGGCAGTCGCACTCCCGGGGAGCGTTCTTCGCAAGGAAGGATATGCCCTTAACCGGCTCTGCCGGGAGAGCTGTAAGGGTCAGCACCGCATCGGGGAGGCGGGGGGAGCTTACTCTTACCGTTATCTCCCCTGCTTCGGCGGCGGGAGCGACTATCGCCAGCAGCTTGCCGGAGAACAGCCTTCTCGAAAGGCCCTTGTACTGCTCATAATCGGTGGAGTCGCCGTTGTCAAGACCTATGAGCCTGCCGGCTCCGGTGACGGTAACGGTGACCCGGTCATTGGCGTTGGCGACGAATTCTCCCTCGCTGTCTATGGCCGTTATCTCAATAAAGCAGAGCTCTTCGCTGCCTGCGGGGACAGTTGTCCTGTCGGGGATGAGGGCAAATCCTGCGGTATCGCCGAAGGAGCGGCGGACGTCCCTGGCCAGCTCCCTGCCCTCCCTGTCATAGCCCACAGCCAGCAGCTCGCCCTTTTGGTATTTAAGGGAGGCATCCAGGGTCAGCTTAGGGCAGCAGCTGCGGTCGAAATCATCCTTTGCGATGAGCCCGCCGTTGAAATACAGCTCCACCCTTTCACAGTTTGAGGCGACGCGGACATCTATATCCTCACCCTCGGAGAAATCCCAGTAGGGGAAGATATGGACAAAGGGCTTCTCGCTGCCCTCCGTCCAGGCAGAGCGGTAGACATAGGCGCCGTCCTTTTCAAAGCCGGCGGTATCTATCTGACCGAAATAGCTGTTCTTGGTGGAATAGGGGGTGGGCTCGCCGATGTAGTCAAAGCCCGTCCAGATGAACTGCCCCGCGCAGTAGTCCCTGTCGCGGTCGGCGATGATGTTCAGGTCAAGGGCGCGGGATGCCCAGGCAGGGGCGCTGTTCCCGAGGGCAGAGCACTGCTCGTCATCCTCGCAGAGTATCTCCCGGGAGAGGGGGAAGTGGTATATCCCTCTGCTGGATACCACCGAGGAGGTCTCGGAGCCGTAGATGCACCAGTCGGGGTGAGCGGCGTGATGCTCGTCATAAAGCCGCTCGGAATAGTTATAGCCGGCTATCTTCAGTATATCCGCGCATTTCTGAGCATTGATGAATGCCATATAGTTTGAGCCTATGGTAACGACGGCGTTGCCCCGGGGATCGTGCCTTCTCACCAGAGAGGCCAGCAGCGAGGTGACCTCCTGCCCCCGCTCATCGGCGTGGGTATCGTAGATCTCGTTGCCTATGCTCCAGCCGAAAACAGAGGGGTGATTGCGGTCACGCCTTATCCAGGAGGCCACATCCCGCTCCATCCATTCGGGGAAGAATCTGGCATAGTCGTACTCGGTCTTGGAGCGCTCCCACATATCGAAGCCCTCGTCCAGTATCAGGAAGCCCAGCTCATCGGCGAGCTCCAGCAGCTCGACGGCGGGGGGATTATGGCTGGTGCGAACGGCGTTGGCGCCCATTTCGCGTATCTTCAGCAGCTGCCTCTTTATCGCCGAGCGGTTGACCGCCGAGCCCAGAGCACCCAGATCGTGGTGCATACAGCAGCCGTGGAGCTTCACATTTCTGCCGTTGAGCAGGAAGCCCCTGTCGGGAGTGAATTCCACGCTCCGGAAGCCGAAGGTCACGCTCCTGCGGTCAAGGAGCTCACCGTTTCTGAACAGCGATACCTCTGCACAGTAGAGCTGCGGATCCTTTATATCCCACAGAGCGGGGTCGGGGACGTTAAGGGTCAGGGTATTTACCGAATACTTCAAGCCCTCCGAGATGACCTCGGGAGCCATAGCGGAGCGGTCTGCGGCGGTAAGGGCGTACTCGGTCTCCGCCACCCTTTCTCCGTTCCTGATTATGACAGCCTTGACGCTGAGGCCATCAACGGTCTCCCCCTCGGGGCGGGCGCACTCCGCCGTCACCAGCACCTTTCCGCTCACATCGGCGGAAACATACACTCCGTCGGGGAGGATGCGGGTGCTCTCGAAGCGTTCAAGCCACACCTTCCTGTAAATGCCCGCACCGGAATACCAGCGGGAGTTGGGGGCGCGGTGATCCACCCGCACCGAGAGCTCGTTCTCACCCTCCCGGAGCAGGTCGGTAATGTCAAGCTCGAAGGTGGTGTAGCCGTACTTCCACTCCCCTGCCTCGCAGCCGTTGACGTAGACCCGGCAATCCATATACACGCCCTCAAAGCGAACGGAGGTGCGTCTGCCGTCGGCCGGGAGGGTGAAGCGGCGGCGGTACCAGCCCGTCGAGGTCTTATAGAGATCCTTTGAATCGTAAATGAGCCAGTCGTGGGGAAGATCCACCGGCTGCCAGCCGGAGGCTTCGCTGTATCCGCTGCCTATCGGGGCCAGGGCAAATTCCCAGCCGTCGCAGAAGAGAACCGTATCTCTCATAGTATTCCTCCTTCGAAGTAAGATCGGGGCTATGCAGCCACATAAGAAAATATAAATATATGAAACTGCCATCTCTATCACATTTGAGTTAATTATATCAGATATTTCAGCGAATTTGAATAGCCAAGATAGACAAACTTATAAATATTTTTTGCTGCATTTTTCACAAATCCCTCTGCCGGGCAGACAAAAAGCGCCCGGGAGCCGTTCAAAGCTCCCGGGCGGGATTTTTCAGGCTGCTCACAGCCTTGTGAACATATTAACGGATATAAACATCCGAGCATCAGGGCAGGAGATACTTTTGGTAGTTCTCGATGAGGTCTTTTGCATATTTGAGACCTGTGCCGGTGATCTCGCGGCATTCCTTGATGGCATCGAGCTTGTGGCCGCTCTCCGCCAGAGAGATCAGCCTTTGCTTCTGCGTCCCGGTGAGGCGGGATGCCGCTTCTTTCATATAGGCTTCGTACTCCGGGGTGTTTTCCTCGGGCAGCTGCGGCGCGGGCTTGACGGGTGCAGGCGCGGGTGCGGCTTTTACATAAGCTCCCACCGCTTTCATCTGATCCGGCGTACTGAATGTCCTGCGGATAGCCGTTTCAGCATACCCGACGATAGCCTCTCCGGCATCCACCGTTGAGAAAAGCCTGAGTGAACCGGTCTGGTTGAACCAGATCATCTTCATAGGTATATTCAGATGCCTGCTGGTGCCGGCTATGCTCAGATATCCCCGCTCGGTTTTCAGCGATGGCATGGTGCCCAGGCTCCCGCAGCGCTTGTATTCGGCTGTCAGGTCATAGTCCTGGCTGTCGCCGCTGAGCACCTGCTCGATATCGTAAATATCGGCTGCCGCCATATAGCCGGCCCAGTCCAGCATCTGCTGCCACCCGTAGGGAGCGGCATCTATCAGCACATCGTACTGATGCCACACGCCCATCTGCATATGGCTCACCTGCTTGACATAAGGTCTGTCGGCGGGCGGGGGAGCGTTTTCTTTTTTCTTGAAACGGTCAAACAGTCCCATAGGGATCTTCCTCTCAGAAGCGGAGCTTCTCCTCGATGAAGGCCTTAACGTCTTCGATCTTTAGCCTCTGCTGCTCCATAGTATCTCTGTCGCGGACGGTCACGCAGCCGTCCTCGGCGGACTCAAAGTCATAGGTGATGCAGAAGGGAGTACCGATCTCATCCTGGCGGCGGTAGCGCTTGCCGATGGAGCCGGTCTCGTCATAATCCACGTTGAAGCTCTTGCTGAGCTCGTCGAACAGCGCCTCTGCAGGCTCGGAGAGCTTCTTGGAAAGAGGCAGCACGCAGGCCTTGAAGGGTGCGAGTGCAGGATGCAGGTGCATAACCGTTCTTACATCGGGCTTGTCGGGAGTACCGATATCCTCCTCGTCATAGGCCTCGGTAACGACTGTCAGGAACAGTCTCTCAACGCCCAGGGAGGGCTCGATAACGTAGGGGATGTATCTCTCGTTGGTCTCGGGGTCGAAGTAATCAAGGCTCTTGCCCGAGGTGTTGATGTGCTGGGTGAGGTCGTAGTCGGTCCTGTCGGCAACGCCCCAGAGCTCGCCCCAGCCGAAGGGGAAGAGATACTCAAAGTCGGTGGTAGCCTTGGAATAAAAGCAGAGCTCCTCGGGAGAATGGTCTCTCAGGCGGAGGTTCTCTTCCTTGATGCCCAGGGAGAGCAGGAAATTCTTGCAGTAGCTTCTCCAGTAATCGAACCACTCCAGGTCGGTGCCGGGCTTGCAGAAGAACTCAAGCTCCATCTGCTCGAACTCACGCACGCGGAAGATGAAGTTGCCGGGGGTGATCTCGTTACGGAAGCTCTTGCCCACCTGTGCTACACCGAAGGGTATCTTCTTGCGGGTAGTCCTCTGGATATTGGCAAAGTTCACGAATATGCCCTGAGCGGTCTCGGGACGGAGATAAAGCTCAGCCTTGCTGTCCTCGGTGATGCCCTGGAAGGTCTTGAACATCAGGTTGAACTGACGGATATCGGTGAAGTTATGCTTGCCGCAGTTGGGGCAGGGGATGCCTTTCTCCTTGATATAGTCCATCATCTTCTCGTTGGACCAGCCGGCAACGTTGGTGCCGTCGAAGTCCTCGATGAGGTTATCGGCGCGGTGACGGGTCTTGCACTCGCGGCAGTCCATAAGGGGGTCGGAGAAGCCGCCGAGATGTCCCGAAGCCACCCAGGTCTGGGGGTTCATAAGGATAGCGGAGTCGAGACCCACGTTATACTTGTTCTCTCTTACGAACTTCTGCCTCCAGGCATCCTTGATATTGTTTTTCAGCTCAACGCCGAGGGGGCCGTAATCCCAGGTATTGGCGAGGCCGCCGTAGATCTCGCTTCCGGGATAAACAAAGCCCCTGCCCTTGCAGAGAGCGACGATCTTTTCCATTGTCTTTTCGGTATTCTTCATTATTGCATTCTCCTTTGCATATTTTGCATACAGCCTTATGATCTCCCGGCTTGTTCCGTTCATCCTTGCCCCTCGCCGCCTTCGGCGGCTCGGAGAGGCGCGAAAAACGATATCCCCCGCCTGCGGCGGGGATACCGTTTTTCGCCGGGTCTTACAGTCGGCTGTTATTTGCATAGATACTATTATATTGTATAGCAAAAAGCCCCGAATGTCAAGAGCTATATAATGAACGAAAAACAAACACGGGCATCCCTCCGCACGGAAGAATGCCCGATGTATATCTTTTCACTTGAATGTCTTCTTGTTGCGGTACATTGCAGCGTCGGCGCGGTTGAATACTGCCTCGACGCTCCTGTCGCGGGGGTTGAACACTGCCATACCGCTGGCCGCGGTCACGTCTCCGCTGACCTTGTTTGCCAGCATCACTGCTTTAAGAGTCTTCAGCAGCTCCTCACGGTCGGTGTAATCCTCGCCGCTGAGCAGCACAGCGAACTCGTCACCGCCCACACGGAAAACGGGGCTGTGCTTGAAAACGTGGCAGATGATGGAGCAGGCAGCTCTGAGGTATTCGTCCCCTGCCTGATGCCCTGCCGTGTCATTGACGTTCTTGAGGCCGTTCACATCGCAGACCACGATGCCGAACTCCGGCTGCTCTCCCCGCTTGATGCTGCCGTCCAGCTCCGCTGTTGACTGGGTATAGGCCAGCTTGTTCTTTACGCCCGTGAGCACATCCTTGGTAGCCATAGTCATCACGCTGCCAAGAGCCTCATTGAATTCCTGCTCGCGGCGCTTTGAGGAGTCGATGTTGGTAACGGCTATGATAACGTGGTCGGGGTCGTCATCGGGTCTTACGGCACGCAGGTTCACATACTCCGGGTTCCCGTCCAGCATAAGGCGGTAGGTGAGGGAGTAGCTCTCGTCCTTTGCCAGCTCCGAGAGGAACCGCTCCTTTTCCATTTCCCTGCGCATCATGGGGAGATCCTCGGGATAGATATCCCGCTGCATATTTTCCTGGGAGAGTTTGAAGAAGTCGCTGCCCTTATTGCCTATTTCCAGTTGGGAATACTTCTCGCTGGCAGCATACTCGGTGAACTCGTCGGTGTTCACATTGACATAGTAGATGACCTCATAGCGGGAAGCCAGAGCCGCAGCGATCTGCCCGTAGGTGCGGTTCTTCTCGTTCTCGGCAAGCTCACGGCGGGTCTGCTCGTCAACGTTCCTGACACCGATGACCACATAGCTCCTGCAGTTGCAGGCTGCGGTCTTGAGGTTATAGTATCTGGGCACGCCGTCGATCACAAGGCGGTAATCGAGAGTAAAGGTCTCGCCTCTGCGGAGGGCTTCGAGCATATTTTCTCTGCTGAAGGTTTTAAGAAAACGCTCCTGATCGTCCTTGTAGACCAGCCTATGGCAGTTGACGATGGTATCTGCGAAGAAATCGTCCCCCTGCGAGATGATACGGAGCTGCCTGCTGTCCTTCTCCGGGCCGAACTCGATATAGCTCGAATCCTTCATTTTAATGTAGTAGACGCTCTCATAGTCAGAAGCCAGCGCCATAGCCAGCAGTTCATAGGTAACACCCTTGTTAAGGGGTTTCAACGCTTTTTTCCTCTTCCTTCTTACGGCTAACCGGGCGCAGGTCGCCGCCGCTGCCGCTGCCGAAAGAACTATGCTGCTTTTTCTCATACTGCTTCCTCCCCCTTTAGAATTCTTCTTTGGATCGGGTTATAAGGTGCGGCTCCCTGTCCTGTTGAGGACGTCGAGGATGGCCTCCACAGCATTGCGGACGATCTCCATATCCTCGTCGCTGGTATGCTTTACCGCATCCAAGGAATCGTCATAGGCTCTCTTCTTTGCCGCCGCGATATAATCCCTTGCCTTATCCGTCAGGCTGATGTTCACCACCCTGCGGTTCTGCTTGTTCTTGGCTCTGTTGACATAGCCCTTGATCACCAGCTGGGATACTGCTCTGGTAGCCTGCTCGTTGCTGGTGCAGATCCTGTCCGCCAGCTGGGACATCGAAAGATCGTCCTGGACCGAGAGCGCCAGCAGGATCATCTGCTGAGTACGGGTCAGGTCGTCCTCCAGCCTGTCAAAGGATTCGTAGATGTGCTTTCTGCTCCTGGGATAGAGCTCAAAGACTGCGTCGATGGTCTTTTTTCTTGCTGCTTCATTCATTTTTACTTCCTCCTTACGCGAAGCCCCTTACTAAGGCTTCACCTCTATGATAGCGCCTGTGGGACACTTCTCCTTGCAAAGCCCGCAGCCCTTGCAGAGATCAGCGTCTATCTGCGCATGATCATCAACTATTCTTATTGCCTTTTCGGGGCAGTTCCGGACACACATACCGCAGGCTATGCAGCCCTGGGAGCAGTGCTGGCGGGTGACCTTGCCCTTTTCGGCGGAAAGGCAGGCGACCTCGAATCTCTGTGTCATCGGTCTCAGGGCGATGAGGTTGTTGGGGCATTCCGCAGCGCAGAGCCCGCAGCCGATGCACTTTCTTATATCCACCGAGGCTATCCTGTCGGTTATCGTGATGGCTCCCTGGGGGCAGACCCTTACGCAGTCGCCGTAGCCGAGGCATCCGCTGGTGCAGCCCTTTGAGCCGTTATAGAACTTATTGCAGGCGGCGCAGGAGCTTATCCCGCCGAAGACGTATTTGTGAGCTGCCTTGTCGCAGCCGCCCCCGCATCTTACGAAGGCCCGCATACTCTGGGCCCCCTCATCGGCGACGCCCATTATCTCGGCGACCTTTGCCGCCACGTCGGCGCCTCCCGGCTTGCAGAGGTTGCAGGGTGCCCCGCCGATCACAGCTCCCGCATAGTCGGCGCAGCCGGAATAGCCGCAGGCTCCGCAGTTGACCTGGGGCAGCGCTTCCTTTACCGCCTCGAGCCTTTCGTCTGTCTTGACGGCGAAGGCCCGCGAGACTGCCGTCAGCAGCACTCCCGAGACCGCACCCAGCAGCGCGAACAGCCCGACAGGTATCAAATAACTCATACCGAGCATTATCTCCTTAGTGAAATCTTATTTATCCGATCCGGGGTCTGTCCTCGCCTGACGGCGGTGAGTACATTTCCGCCGAGTATTACGATCACCCGGAGATCCTGTTATGAGAACAGTCCCGAAAAGCCCATAAAGCTGAGGGAGACTATTGACGCCGCTATCAGCGTCGAGGGGACTCCCTTGAAGGACTCGGGGATATCGCTGTGCTCTATCCTGGCTCTTACGCCGGAGAAAAGCACCAGTGCCAGCGTGAAGGCCAGACCTGTCCCCAGGGCGTTGAACAGCGACTGGACAAAGGTGAAGTCCTCGTCGATATTGGCAACGGTGACGCCCAGCACCGCGCAGTTGGTGGTGATGAGGGGTAGATACACGCCGAGGGCGTTATAGAGCCCGGGCATGGTCTTCTTCATCACTATCTCGATGAGCTGCACGAACATTGCTATCACGAGGATGAAAGCCACCGTCCGCAGATAGGTTATCTCGAAACGGTCCAGCAGTATATAGACGGGGTAGGTGCAGGCTGTGGCGCAGACCATTACGAATATGACCGCTCCCCCCATGCCGACGGAGCTTTTCAGCTGCTTTGACACTCCCAGGAAAGCACATATGCCCATAAACTGCGAGAGCACCACATTGTTGACGAACACCGCCGTGAGGACGATTATGATAAGCTCTTTCATTCCGCCGCCTCACTTTCCGCAGCGGAGCAATCCTCACGGTCCTTGCCGCATATGGCAGCCGCAGGACAGTTTTCGCAGCTTATCTCCTTCGGGGGCTTCTTATGAGAGAGCTTCCCCACCAATGCGATTATACAGCCCAGCACGAAGAAGCCTCCGGCGGGCATAATGAACACCGTCATAGGGTCGTGCTTCAGGTAGGGTATCTTCATACCGAACCAGGAGCCCGAGCCAAGTATCTCCCTGACGCTGCCCATAGCCAGCAGAGCCAGCGTAAAGCCCAGCCCCATTCCCAGGCCGTCCAGCACCGAGGGCAGCACCTTGTTCTTTGAAGCAAAAGCCTCGGCTCTGCCCAGGATTATGCAGTTTACGGTTATCAGCGTCAGGAACACGCCCAGCGACTGATAGAGGGATGGCAGATACCTCTGCATAACAAAGGATATGAGCGTCACGAAGCCCGCTATGATGACTATGAAGCAGGGCAGCCTTACCGCCTTGGGGATAACGCCCTTCAAAAGCGAGATGACCAGATTTGAGCACACCAGCACGAAGGTGGTGGCCAGCCCCATGCCTATGGCATTGGAGGCCATGGTCGTGACGGCCAGGGTGGGGCACATACCCAGCAGCATGACCAGCACCGGGTTCTCTTTCAGCAGGCCCTTGGTAAACTCCGCCGAGAGGGGCTTTTTCTTATCCTTCACCGAAGATCGCCCCCTTATTGTTCTTGTAGAGCTCCACCGCCTTGCGGCAGGCAGCCTTCATCCCCTTTGAAGAGAATGTGGCGGCGGTTACGCCGTCGATCGAAGCATCGTCGGTGTCGGGGGAGTAGCCTATGAGCCTGGAAATGAAGTTCCCCTCCTGCACCTTTGTCCCGACGCCGGGGGTCTCGCCTATGGAGAGGAACTCTATCCCCGCCACGGCGCCGTCGCTGTTGATGCCTATGAGCAGATGCAGGCCGTTCTTGGCGTAGCCATCCTCCTCCAGCTCGATAAAGCACTTGCCCTTGCCGTCGGTGATGATCGACCTTACCCCCTCCACCCCGAAGGTGATGGGTGTTTTCTTCTTTTCGCCCTCTTCAAGGAGCATCTTGTAATCTCCCTCGCCGAAGATATCCCGGCAGGCGGCGGTGAGCTGATCGGTCATTACTCCCGTGGTATCCACATAGGTCTGCTCGTGAGCAAAGACCAGCAGCGCCGAGACGATGACGCAGACCAGCGTCAGCACTATGGGAGGCATCAGCGTTTCCTTCATTCGGACGCCTCCTTTTTATCCTTCTGATATATCCCGCCCACGGCTTTCTTCCGGGTGAACATATCAATGTAAGGAGTGACTATATTCATCAGCAGTATGGAGTAGGACACTCCCTCCGGCGCATTGCACCAGAAGCGTATCACGCAGGTGATGATGCCGCAGCCTATGCCGAACACCACTCTGCCCTTATTGGTAACGGGGGTAGTGACGTAGTCGGTGGCCATAAAGAAGGCGCCGAGTATCAGCCCTCCCGAAAGCATCTGATAGATGGGATCCTGCCCCACGGCAGCCGAGAACAGGTAGACCGTCCCCACAAAGGCCAGGGGAGCGTGTAGGGTTATGACCCTCATCGCCGCCAGATAGCCCGCGCCTATGAGCAGCGCCAGCTTAGAGGTCTCGCCGAGGCAGCCGCCGCAGTGACCAAGGAAGAGGTCGAGGTATGAGAACTTATCCTCGGTGACAAGGGGGGTCGCCGAGGTGACGGCGTCAACGTTGTCGGGCAGCACCCAATGGGTCATATGGCTGGTGAACGAGAGCATCAGCACTATCCTGCCCACTATCGCGGGGTTGGCAAAATTCTGCCCCAGCCCCCCGAACATCTGCTTGACGACGACTATCGCCACGAATGTACCTATCGCCGCCATCCACACCGGCAGCGTGGCGGGTAGGTTGAACGCCAGCAGGATGCCCGTTACCATAGCCGAAAGGTCGTCGGTGCTGTCAGGGCGCTTCATCACAAAGCGGATGAGCCGCTCCCAGAGCATAGCCGAAAGTGCGCAGAAGGCTATGAGCATCAGGGCTCTGCGCCCGAAGAACACCGCCGAGGCTATCATCGCGGGGACTGTCGCTATTATAACGTGCAGCATTATCCGCGAGGTGGTGGTGCCCGCTCTAATATGCGGCGACGGGCTGACTGTATATTCCTTCAAGACTGATTATCTCCTTTTACCTGCTTATCGCAAAGCCCTTGGCAAGCTGGTTCTTCTCGGCAAGAGGCCTCTTGGCGGGGCAGACGTAGCTGCAGCTCCCGCAGTTCATGCAAAGGTTTATTTTCAGGCGGTTGAGCGCCTCACGATCGCGCCTGTCGTAGGCACGCTCGAACTCCGCGGGCATAAGCCCCAGCGGACAGGCGGCTATGCAGCGCCCGCACTTTATGCAGTTGGTCTGCATCTCCTTCTTAGCCTCCGATTTGAAGGCAAGGAAGGCATTATTTGTCTTTAACAGCGGCAGCCCGGGGTCGTAGAGGGATATGCCCATCATAGGCCCGCCGGCGATGAGCCGCTTCATATTCTCGGTATCCGTTTCGGCGGCTTCAAGCAGCCGGGATATCTGTGTGCCTATAGGGGCTCTGAGGTTGCAGGGCTTCCCCACCGCGTCGCCGTCCACGGTGACTCTTCTTGAAACGAAGGGCATACCCGTCCGGGAGTAATCCCAGATCAATCCTGTTGTGGAGGCATTGAGGACGATCATACCGTAGTCGCTGATGATCCTGCCCTCCTCGACTATGCGCCCGGTGGCATAGTAGGCTATGACCTTCTCGGCGCCCTGGGGGTAGCTGGAGCGCAGCTTCATCACCTCAAACCCGCTCTCACCCGAGAGCTTATCCCGGAAGAGGGCTATGGCCTTGGGCTTGTTTTCCTCTATGCCGATGACCACCCGCTCGATGCCCAGGATCTCTCTTACCAGCTTCATCCCGCCGATGACCCGCTCGTGGTTCTCCATAAGCTCACGGTAGTCGCTGGTGATATAGGGCTCGCACTCGGCGGCGTTTATGATAAGGGTGTCGATGTGCACCTTTTCTTCGTCGTAATCCAGCTTGACGTGTGTGGGAAAGCCCGCACCGCCCATTCCGCAGCAGCCGGAGGCCCTCACCGCCGCCGCAAGGCTGGCTCTATCGGTTATCACCGGCGG
The DNA here is from genome assembly GCA_017542125.1 of Ruminococcus sp. GTDB lineage: Bacteria > Bacillota > Clostridia > Oscillospirales > Ruminococcaceae > FB2012. The sequence goes on along the minus strand of JAFXXU010000056.1, from coordinate 13,986 downwards.
GGAAAGCCCCTCGTCGGGCTCCATTTTCCCGTCGGAGACTATCTCCACGGTACGGCAGACCTTGCCGTTGGGGAGCAGCATCTCTCCCAGCTTATCCACCCTGCCCGAAACGCTGGAATGTATGGGGCAGGTCATCCTAAGATCAGCGTCGCCTATCTTGGTGCCCACCTTTACCTCATCGCCGACCTTGACGGTGGGCTCTGCGGGGGCGCCGATATGCTGGCTCATGGAGATGATGACCCTTTCGGGGCACTTGATATCCACCGTCTCGCAGTTCTCGGTATTCTTATGGTGCGGAAGTCTTATTCCGTTGAGTCTCATTAAAGCATATGCTCCTTTATGTGGGGGACTTGCAAAAGCTCATCCGATGTGGTATAATCAGTTCAGGACTTGCCGGAGCGCCGCTCCAGCAGTTCTTCACAGGCCGCGATGAAGCGCCTCAGCTCACCCGAGCGCTCAATCGGCAGCTCGATGCGGCTGCGCTGTGAGGGGGACCCCGCAGCCAGGGTGGCTCTGAGCCTTTCGGGCTCGCTGGCCAGGAATTCCTCGCAGAGAGCCTCGGCCTTATCCTTCGGGATAGAGAACAGGCCGGAGGAATTATGGGGGTTAAGCTCATAGAGCTCCCGCAGCAGCCTGTAAACGCAGAGGGAAAGATAAGCCTCCGCCGAGGACGCCACGTCGTCGCTCCCCGAATTGGCGGCAAGCTCCAGCAGCAGGGTCTCAGCCTCGCCTGCCTTGAAGGACTCCGAGGGCTCGTCGGTCAGAGCGCCGAACACCTCCGACGCGGGGACGCCGTAGAAGCGGCAGAGCTCCACTGCGGCGGCGCTGCTTATCCTGCGCCTGCCGTTCTCCAGCTGAGATATATTGCTCTGAGTAGTACCCAGAGCTTTGGCTGCGGTCATCTGGCTGATGCCCTTGCTCCGCCTGATCTCTGCAAATCTCATACCCACGGCTTTATTGCCGTCAAGGCTGCCGGTCCCTTTCATCCTTCATACCCCGCTTCGACCCGTTCCTTCTTTTTTCGGGTTACCTCTAATTATAACATAATAACCGTCATTTGTAAAGCATTTTTCCCGCGCTGATTTTAACAAATCCTTTCTTTTTTACATTGTTTTTCTAGGTAATAATAACCATCAATCAACAATCATAAGGAGATCCACCCATGAAAGGCTACAAGCTATACCTCATACGCCACGGAATGACCGAGGCCAACACCCAGGGCAGATACGTGGGGCTCACCGATGTTCCCCTCAGCGCCGAGGGCGTCAAGGAGATCTACGATCTCGGCGAGAAATACCACTATCCCCCGGTGCAGAAGGTCTACACCTCGCCGCTGAAGCGCTGCACGCAGACGGCTGACATCCTCTACCACGGGGCATACACCGCCGAGCTGGGTCTGCTGGCGGAGATGAATTTCGGCGATTTCGAGAACCGCACCCCCGAGCAGCTGGCGGATGACCCCGCCTACCAGAAATGGCTGGAGGGCGGTCTTGACAATCCCCCGCCCGAGGGCGAATCCGCCCGGGATGTGGTGAACCGCTGCTATGAGGCACTGAACATTATAATCTCGGATATGATGTACGAGGGCTTCACCTCGGCAGCTGTCGTGACCCACGGGGGCATCATAATGGATATGCTGACCTGCTTCGGTCTGCCGAAGCTGGCCCCCAACGACTGCCGCTGCGATTTCGGCGAGGGCTTTGAGATCTCGGTAAGCGCCGCAATGTGGCAGCGCTCCGGAGCCTTCGAGATCCTGGGCAGGTTCCCCTTCGCAAAGGCGGAGGACGAGGAAGAAGAGGACTGACCCCCACACACGCTGCAATAAAAAGGAGGCGGGCGTTTGGACAATAAAGCTATCAAAAGACAGGCGCTCGAGCGCATGAAAGGAAAATGGGGCACCTGCGTGGCGCTTTCGGTGTTCAAGGTGTCCTTCATACTTACCTTCGTGACGACCGAGGCGCTGCTTTATATTGTATTCAGCCACCTGGATATTGAATACAGCTACACCCCCTCCTTCGTTTTCAAAACGGGGCTGGGCAGGTTCATGCTGGTGCTCAGGATGCTGCTGATACTCCTGCTCTATATGCCGGAGAACTACATTCTGCGGCGGCTCATACTGGATATCTACGAGGGGCGGAATTTCGTCGAGACCCGAAGGTACATCCAGCACAACACCCGGAAGATACACCCCAAGGCCATGTTCGGCGGGGCGCTGCCCTCCCTGCTGAAGATCTTCGCGGCCATACCCCTTGCCGTGGGCATATACGGCATCTACCACTTCGGATTTATGCACAGCGACCGTGAGATTACCACCCTGAACCTGTTCATCTTTATGCTCTCAGTGGGCTTTTCCATAGTCTGGGCGGGAGTGCTGGTGCATTACTGCATCTCGCTGGCGCTGACTAAATACATAATGGTCTTGAACCCCCGCGCCAACGTCTTTGACGCCTGCGACCTTTCCATAAGACTTATGGACGGGCAGCATCTGCGCTATCTGGGGCTGCTGCTCTCCTTTGCCAAGTATCTCCCGCTGCTGCTGCTGTTCTACCCCTATTTCATACTTGAGCCTTATTTCAAGATGACCTTCAACGTCTTTGCCGAGGACGTTATGGGCTCATACTGGCAGGACAAGTACCCCGCGATGATAAAAAGGTGGAACAAGTATGCCGGATAAGCTCATCATCCTCCCGGAGGAGGACGGCAAAAAGCTGGGAGAGGTGCTGAGGACAAGGGGCTTCTCCCGAAAGTTGCTCTGCCGGCTTAAGCATACCGAGTCGGGTATGACCAGAGGCGGGGCGCTGATCAGAACGGTAGACCGGGTCTCCTGCGGGGATGAGATCTCTCTTGCCAGCCCCGGGACGTCGGAGCTGGAGCCCTCACCGGAGCTTCACGCCCCCGTGCTTTACGAGGACAGCGAGGTCATAGTCTTTGACAAGCCGGCGGGTATGCCGGTGCATCCCTCCATAGGGCATCACGACGACACCCTGGGGAACCTGTTCGCGGCGAAGTATCCCGGGGCGGTGTTCCGTCCCGTGAGCAGGCTGGACAGTCAGACCTCCGGCTGCGTGACGGTAGCAAAATCCCAGTTCGCGGCCTCAAGGCTGCAGGGGAAATTCAGCAAGCGCTATCTCGCCCTGTGCTGCGGGGAGCCCCCTGCCGAGGGGACCATAGATGCCCCCATTGCCAGGGAGGCGGATTCTATAATCAAGCGCTGCGTCAGTCCGGAGGGCAAGCCCGCTCAGACCCGCTACCGGGTCCTTGCGTCGGACGGGAGATATTCCCTCTGCGAGGTGACTCCCCTCACCGGCAGGACCCACCAGATAAGAGTGCATTTCGCCCACATGGGCTTCCCCCTGGCAGGCGACAGCCTCTACGGCGGCAGCTGCGGGGATATCCAAAGGCAGGCGCTCCACTGCTCTGAGGTGAGCTTTCTCTCCCCCGAAAACGGAGAGAAGATAAGAGCGGTATCTCCTCTCCCGGAGGATATGGCAAGGCTCACGGACTATAAGGAGGAAAGTGAATGAATATTATTTTTGACATCGGCAGGGTGCTCATTGATTTCCCGTTCGAGGAATTCGTGGGCGGGCTGTTCGATAAGGAAGAAGCCGAGGCTGTCATCAGAGCCACCTGGCAAAACCCCGACTGGGTGCACCTCGACCGCGCCGACCTCACGGACGAGGAGGTGCTGAGGCTCTTTATCTCCAAGGAGCCCGAACACGAGCGGGCGATACGCCACACCTTTGCCAGGCTGGGTGAATGCACAAGGCTGAGACCCACCACCATCCCAATGATCAAGGAGCTGAAAGCACAGGGGCATAAGGTCTACTACCTCTCGAACTACTTTGAGTTCCTGATGCACGCAGCGCCCTGGGCTCTGGAATTCATCCCTTACACCGACGGGGGAGTGTTCTCCTGTCACTATCACATCACCAAGCCCGACCCGGGGATCTTCCGCATACTCTGCGATAAATACTCCATCGACCCCGCCGACAGCGTCTTTATCGACGACAGCCCGAAGAACGTCAAGGGTGCAGAGGACTTCGGCATCAGAGCCATACTCTACACCGATCAGACCCCCGAGGAGCTCTCCCGGGAGATATTCGGAGAATAAAAGCCTCAAGCCGAAAAGGGACATCCCCGTTCCCTTTCCGGCTTTTTTGCGCCTCTGCGATAACAAATTACTACTATGCTACCGAGGATAACATAAATGTTAACGGTGGTTGGTTGAAGTTACATTTGCGGAGTGCTATAATATGATCAGCAAAAGAAAACCGGACTGAAAGGATGATGGATATGGGATTGGCAGTATCAAGGCTCAAGCTGTTTCGGACAGAGAGCGGCCTCACCCAGGAGGAGCTCGCCGAGAAGCTGGGAGTTTCAAGGCAGGCTGTAGCCAAATGGGAGCGTGGGGATTCAGTTCCCGATATAGAGAGCTGCATCAAGCTGGCTGATATCTACGGGACGACGGTGGATCTGCTGGTGCGCTCCGTCGGCAAGGAGGAACACACCGGGGACGGCAAGCATATCTTCGGGCTCGCAAGGGTCAACGCCAAGGGACAGCTCACCCTCCCCGTAAGCTGCCGCAAGGTATTCGAGCTGAACGCCGGCGATGTGGTATTAGTCCTGGGCGACGAGGAAAAGGGCGGCATAGCTCTGGTCAAAATGGGAGGCTATATGGGTAAGCTGGCAGGGCTTATCCCCGGGGATAAGGAGTGACGGAAATGAAAGCTGTGGAGACAAGAAAGCTGACAAAGATATATAAAGACAAGACCGCCGTAGACGGCATAGACCTCTCGATAGAGAGCGGAGAGCTGTTCGCGCTTCTGGGCGTCAACGGCGCAGGCAAGACCACCACCGTCAGGATGCTCACCTGCCTCTCCGAGCCCACCTCGGGGGAGGCTTACGTCTGCGGGAAGAGCCCTATCACTGAGAAAAGCGCCGTGAAAGCCCTTATCGGCATCTCGCCCCAGGAGACCTCGGTGGCCGGCAAGCTGACGGCAAGAGAGAACCTTGAATTCATGTCCAGATTATTCGGTATGGACAAGAAACAGAGCGCCGAGCGTGCCAAGGAGCTCATCTCGCTGCTGGGTCTTGAAGAAGCCGCCGAAAAGAGGGCCTCCACCCTCTCCGGAGGATGGCAGAGGAAGCTCTCCATCGCAATGGCTCTTGTGGGCGACCCGGAGGTCATCTTCCTCGATGAGCCCACCCTGGGTCTGGACGTCCTCGCAAGGAGGGAGCTCTGGAGGACGGTGGAGGCTCTCAAGGGCAAGAAAACGATAATACTCACCACTCACTATATGGAAGAGGCGGAGCACCTTGCCGACAGGATAGGGATAATGCTGGACGGGCGCATCGCCGCCGTGGGGACGCTTCCCGAGCTGGAAGCCGAGGCAGGGGTCACAGGGCTTGAAAATGCCTTTGTGGCCATCGCCGAAAGGGGGATGAAGAAATGAACAGAGCGTTTGCATTCGCGTCGCGCTGCTTTCGTGAGCTGATGCGCGACCCGCTGGGCTACATCTTCGTTATAGGCTTTCCTATAATGATGCTGCTGATAATGACGGCAGTTGACCGCTCCATCCCCGCTGACAAGGGGCCGACGCTGTTCCGCATCGAGAGCCTGACCCCGGCGACGGTTGTATTCGGTCAGGGCTTCCTGATGCTGTTCACGGCGCTTTCCATAGCCACCGACCGGAAGGAATCCTTCCTGACCAGGCTTTACGCCACCCCGATGACGGCCTTTGAGCTTTCGGCAGGATACATTCTTCCGATGCTGTTTGCAGCGCTGATACAGGCTGCGCTCACGCTGGTGACGGGCTTCATCATCTCGGTAATAGAGGGCTGCGCTATGAACGCGGGCGGGCTGCTGTTCTGCCTCATTATGCTGATGCCCTCGGCGCTGATGTATATAGGCTTCGGAGTGGTATTCGGGGTGCTGTTCAGCGACAAAGCCGCGCCGGGAGTGAGCTCGATGCTTATCTCTCTGGGCTCCTTTTTAGGGGGCGTATGGTTCGACCCGGATGCTACGGGAGGGATAATGCTGACGATATGCAAATGCCTGCCCTTCTACTACTGCACACATTTAGCGAGGGCATCGGCGGCATTGGAATTCACTGCGGAGGGGTTCTTTATCCCGCTGATCGTGGCAGTGATAAGTGCTGCGGCGCTGATAGCATTGGGATGCTTCTGCTTCACGAAGAAGATGAGAGCAGATCTGGGATAACGCAGAAGCGAATAACCCAAACGCGGAGCAATTACACGATCTTATTTCAAGGCACAAAGCCAAAAGATGCGAGGTCCAGGGGCGCACTTCTTTTGGCTTTGTGCCTTTACGTTCGGTTTCTGCGGAGATCGCTGCTGCTGCCTCTCCCAACAATTCAGAAAAAGTTTACAAACTTGCCTTCCTACCCCTCCCTCGCCTTGAAAAGCCAAAAAATGCAGGAACCACGCCCCGAAATTGCATATCCCCTACCCGTAAGATCTAAAAGATGTTCCCCCAATCTCTTGACTTTGAGGATAAAAAGTAATATAATAATGGTGTCGATTTTTTATTCTATTGGAGGTTTTAAAAATGGGTAGAGTCTATAACTTCAGCGCAGGCCCCGCTGTGCTTCCCGAGGAAGTGCTCAAGGAGGCTGCCGACGAAATGCTCGATTACAAGGGCACCGGTATGTCCGTAATGGAGATGAGCCACCGTTCAAAGGCCTATGACAACATCATCAAGGAAGCCGAGCAGGATCTCCGCGATCTCATGGGTATCCCCGATAATTACAAGGTCATATTCCGTCAGGGCGGCGCTTCGCTCCAGTTCGCCGAGGTGCCTATGAACCTGATGAAGAACGGCAAGGCCGCTTATATCATCACCGGTCAGTGGGCTAAGAAGGCCGCTCAGGAAGCTGAGAAGTACGGCGAGGTAGTAAGAGTTGCTTCCTCCGCTGACAAGACCTTCTCCTATATCCCCGATTGCTCCGACCTCGATATCCCCGAGGATGCGGACTATGTTTACATCTGCGAGAACAACACCATCTACGGCACCAAGTATAAGACCCTTCCCAACACCAAGGGCCACGAGCTGGTAGCCGACGTTTCCAGCTGCTTCCTCTCCGAGCCTATCGACGTTTCCAAGTACGGCGTCGTTTACGGCGGCGTTCAGAAGAACGTTGGCCCTGCCGGCGTTCAGATCGTTATCGTTCGTGAGGATCTCATCGCTGACGGCCCCGCTTTCAAGCAGTGCCCCACTATGATGGATTGGAAGATCCAGGCTGACAACGATTCCCTCTACAATACTCCTCCCTGCTACGGCATCTACATCTGCGGCAAGGTATTCAAGTGGATCAAGAAGATGGGCGGCCTCGAGGGCATGAAGGCTCATAACGAGAAGAAGGCTAAGATCCTCTATGATTTCCTCGACGAGAGCAAGATGTTCAAGGGCACCGTAAGAGCTGAGGACAGATCTCTTATGAACGTTCCCTTCGTTACCGGCGACGAGGAGCTCGACAAGAAGTTCGTTGCAGAGGCTAAGGCTGCAGGCTTCGAGAACCTCAAGGGCCACAGAACAGTCGGCGGTATGAGAGCTTCCATCTACAACGCTATGCCTATCGAGGGCGTTGAGAAGCTCGTTGCATTCATGAAGAAGTTTGAGGCTGAGAATTCATAATTTCTCAGGCTGAAAAACCAATATACTAAGGAGGTAAACATTATGCTTCTTTCCACCATCCAAAACATCGGCAAAGATTACGAAGTACTCGGTCTTGTGCAGGGCGGCACTGTTCAATCGGTAAACGCTATCAGAGATATCGGCTCCGGCCTGAAAAATCTCGTGGGCGGCGAGCTTAAGAAGTATACCGAGATGCAGGAGAACTCCAGAAGGATCGCTACCGAGAGAATGATCGAGCAGGCAACTCAGCTGGGCGCTGACGCTATCATCGGTGTTCGCTACGGCTCCTCTTCCATCACTCAGGCAGCCTCCGAGATCATGGCTTACGGCACTGCTGTTAAGTTCAAGTAATCACCAAAGAAGTTGGCATCGGCGTGGAGCAGACCGCTCCGCGCTGTTTGCGTAACTGAATAACTAATCAGAAAAGGAATGATCACAATGTACAATATACTGACCCTCAACAAGATCGCAGCCGTGGGCACCAGCAGGCTGGGCGCTGATTACAACGTTACCGATACCTGCGACGCTCCCGATGCTATAATGGTACGTTCCGCCAAGATGCACGATATGGAGTTCAAGGATAACCTCCTTGCTATCGCCCGTGCAGGCGCAGGCGTAAATAACATCCCCGTTGACAAGTGCGCTGAGCAGGGCATCGTTGTTTTCAACACCCCCGGTGCTAACGCCAACGCTGTTAAGGAGCTGGCTCTCTGCGGCCTCTTCCTTGCTTCGAGAAAGATCCCCGAGGCTATCGAGTGGGCCAAGACTCTCAAGGGCAACGGTGCCGAGGTCGGCAAGATGGTAGAGAAAGGCAAGTCCAACTATGCAGGCTGCGAGATCATGGGCAAGACCCTGGGTCTCATCGGTCTGGGCGCCATCGGCGGCAAGCTGGCTAACGCTGCTATCTCCCTGGGTATGAACGTTATCGGCTACGATCCCTTCCTGTCGGTAAACGCTGCTCTGAACCTCAAGCCCCAGGTAAAGGTCACCAACAATATCAATGATATCTACGCAGAGAGCGATTATATCTCCCTGCACCTCCCCTACAATGCCGAGACCAAGGATACCATCAACAAGGATACCCTGGCACTCTGCAAGGACGGCGTCCGCATCCTGAACTTCGCTAGAGGCGAGCTGGTAAACAGCGAGGCTATCATCGAGGCTCTGGCAAGCGGCAAGGCTGCAAGATATGTAGTTGACTTCCCCTCCGATGAAGTCATCGGCGTAGAGAACGTAGTTGCTATCCCCCACCTGGGCGCTTCCACCGAGGAGAGCGAGGATAACTGCGCAGTAATGGCTGCCGACGAGCTCAAGGCTTACATCGAGCGCGGCGCTATCATCAATTCCGTAAACTTCCCCAACGCCGAGTTGGCAAAGACCGGCGATGCTCTGGTATGCGTACTGCATAAGAACGTTCCCGCTCTTATCTCGCAGATCACCACCGCTGTTGCCGACAAGGGCGCTAACATCGAGAATATGGTAAACAAGTCCAAGAAGGACTGGAGCTGCACTATCCTCGACGTTACCGGCTCCGCCGATATCGACGCTATCAGCAAGATCGAGGGCGTTGTAAAGGTAAGAGTACTTTAATTATTCAGTCTGAACAGGAGCCGCTTTATCTGGCGGCTCTTTTTCTTAGGAGGGCACACCTATGAACAGAATGGGAGCGCTGTTGACGCTGCTGATCTCTATGGGGATAGGCTTTATAATCTGGAAGGCTCTGGACGAGCGCCTTGACGTCAGATACAAACTGCTTAAACGCTTTAGGATCCTCAGAGACAAGCCCTGGCTCATAGTCGCGGGGATGATGGGTCTGATACTGTTCGTAGGAGTATTCTTCCTGATATTCAAGGTGCCGGAGGCTGCTTATTACGCAGTTTCGGGAGTAGCCATCACCTCGGCGCTGATGCTCATCAGCAGCAAGACCGAGGACTTCGACGACGGGATCGTAAAGCCCGAAAAGACAGGATCCCCTGCCCCGGAGGATAAGCCGGCGGATACGGAGGCCGAGCCCTCCGCAGTTGAGGAAACGGCCTCGCCGGAGGAAGAGAAAGCCCCGGAGGAAGCACCTGCCGAGGAAAAGGAGACCCCCTCTGAGGAAACACCCGTCCCCGAGGAAGAGGCTCCCTCCGAAGAAGAAAAGAAAGAGCCGGAGGAGGACACGCCCTCCGAAAGCACCGATACGGAATAACGCAAAAAGCCCGCAGCTCTGCGGGCTTTTTTATCTACCGAGAGACCGCTTTCGGCAAAATGTATATATTTTCGCACATAGGTTTGTCAAAAAGCGTGAAATCTTATTTTTCGCTTGCAATAACAGGAAAAAGCGTGTATAATGAAATGTGTATGACCATTTTGATTATAGGGGCAAATATTATGACAGTTAAAGACAAGATACTATCAGGGAAAACCTTTCTCGGCATCGAGTTCGGCTCAACAAGAGTAAAGGCTGTGCTCATCGACGACACCTCGGCTCCCATAGCCGGCGGTGCCTTTGATTGGGAGAACAGCCTGGATAACGGCATCTGGAGCTACCCGCTCTCGCAGATCCACCAGGCTCTGCAGGGCTGCTACCGCTCCCTCTGCGAGGATATAAAGGAGAAATACGGCGTGATCCCCACGGAGTTCGCCGCTCTGGGCATCTCGGGAATGATGCACGGATATATGCCTTTTGATAAGAACGGTGAGCTGCTGGTGCCCTTCAGGACCTGGAGAAACACCTTCACCGCCGACGCTGCCGCTAAGCTCAGCGCCGAGCTGGGCTTCAACGTTCCCGCAAGGTGGAGCATTTCCCACCTCTATCACGCAGTCCTTTCGGGAGAGGCTCACATACCCCAGCTTGAGCGTATGACCACCCTGGCGGGCTATATCCACTATATGCTCACCGGCAGGTTCGAGGTGGGCATAGGCGAGGCCTCGGGCATCTTCCCCGTATCAGAGGGGACCTACAATGCGGAATACATCCCCAAGGCGGAGGCTATGCTGGCTGCCGCGGGATTTGATAAGAAGCTTTCGGATATCCTCCCCGCCGTAAGGCAGGCAGGAGACAAGGGGGCGTTCCTCACGGAGGAGGGTGCACGCTTCCTCGACCCCACGGGTACATTGAAGGCAGGCATCCCCGTCTGCCCGCCGGAGGGTGACGCAGGCACAGGTATGACCGCCACCAATTCGGTAAGGGCCGGCACGGGCAATATCTCGGCGGGGACGTCGATATTCTCAATGCTGGTGCTTGAAAAGCCCTTGAAGGGTATGTACCCCGAGATAGATGTAGTCACCACACCCGACGGCTACGATGTTGCCATGGTACACTGCAACAACTGCTGCTCGGAGATAGATTTCTGGGTAAGGCTCTTCGGTGAGTTCGCGGAGCTTTCGGGCAATAAGGCAGACAAGTCGGAGCTTTACGGGATGCTTTACAGAAACGCCCTTTCCGCTCCCGCCGACTGCGAGGGTGTCACCGCCTGCAATTTCATTTCCGGCGAGCCTGTGGCGGGTGCCGCATCCGGCAAGCCCATGTATATGAGAGAGCAGGATTCCCGTCCGTCGCTGGGAGGGTTCTTCCGGGCCCAGCTTTATGCCACATTCGCGGCCCTCAAGCTGGGCAACGATATCCTCTTCAAGCAGGAGAAGGTCACGGCGGCACGCTTCAACGGCCACGGAGGGCTTTTCAAGGTCAGCGGAGTGGCTTCACAGCTTATGGCTGACGCTCTGGGCGTACCCGTTGCGGTAATGACCACCGCAGGCGAGGGCGGTGCCTGGGGAATGGCTCTGCTGGCACAGTTTATGGTCTGCGGCGAGGGAAAGACTTTACCCGACTGGCTCGACGAAAGCGTATTCGCTTCCTCGGAGGCGGCGGTCTCCCAGCCCGACAGCGAGGGGGGCAGAGGCTTCGAGAGCTATATGGAAAGATACGCTCAGCTGCTGAGCTTTGAAAAAACCGTAAAGGAGGGCTGAGAGATGCTGGAGGAACTTAAAAAGAAGGTCTGCGAGGCAAATCTGATGCTCCCGAAATTCGGGCTCGTTACCTTTACCTGGGGCAACGTCTCCGCGGTGGACAGAGCCAGCGGTATGATGGTCATCAAGCCCTCGGGGGTAGAGTACGACGGTATGAAGCCCGAGGATATGGTGATAGTCAGCTTGAAGACCGGTGAAGTGAGAGAGGGCAGATACCGCCCCTCCTCAGATACGCCCACCCATCTGGAGCTTTACAGGAAATATCCGAATATAGGGGGCATATGCCACACCCACAGCCGATGGGCCACATCCTTCGCCCAGGCAGGCAGGGGGATAATCCCCATGGGCACCACCCACGGCGACTATTTCTACGGCGAGATACCCTGCACCCGCGCCATGACCCCCGAGGAGATCGGCGGGGAGTACGAGAAGGAGACGGCTACGGTCATCATCGAGGCCTTTGAGGGCATCGACCCTATGACCATACCCGCAGTGCTCGTCCGCAGCCACGGCCCCTTTACCTGGGGCAAGGACGCTGCCGACTCGGTACACAACGCAGTGGTGCTGGAGGAAGCGGCATTCATGAACTTCCACGCCCATATGCTCGACCCGACTGTGGGCTTTATGCAGCAGGAGCTGCTCGATAAACACTATCTGAGAAAACACGGCGCCAATGCCTACTACGGTCAGGCGAAGGAGGACTAAGCTATGATATACAAAAATCCGGTGGTCAAGGGCTTCTGCCCCGATCCGAGCGTGTGCTTTGCCAACGGCAAGTTCTATATGGTATGCGGCTCGTATCAGTATTTCCCGTCAGTCCCGATCTTCGAGAGCGAGGATCTCGTGAACTGGACGCAGATCGGTTATGCTCTGGACCGCCCCGATCAGGTGATGCTGGATAAGATCGTAAGCTCCGGCGGAGTTACCGCTCCCACCATACGCTACAATGCGGGCATCTTCTATGTATGCCTCACCAACGACACCACAAGGCAGAATTTCTTTGTTAAGACCGATAACATCTACGGCTCCTGGTCTGACCCGATCTATGTGGAGCAGGGCGGCTCGGATCCCTCGATGTACTTTGAGAAGAACCGCTGCTACTTTATGTCCAACGGCGAGGATGCCGAGGGCGTGAGCGGCATCATCCAGTGCGAGATCGACCCCGCTACCGGCAAGCGCATCTCAGACAGCAAATGCCTCTGGCAGGGCGGTGCCGGGCGCTTCTACGAGAGCCCCCACCTTTACAAGATCGGCAAGTGGTATTACCTTATGGCTGCCGAGGGCGGCACCGATTACGGTCACATGATCGCCTGTGCGCGTTCACGCTCCCTCTGGGGCAGGTATTCCCGCAACCCCAACAACCCCGTGCTCTCCAACCGCAACAAGGCGCCCTACATCATTCAGGGCATCGGCCGCGGCGAGCTGGTAGCGGATCAGAACGGCAACTGGTTCATCCTGAGCGGCGGCTTCAGACAGATGCAGCTCTGGATGCCCTTCCACAACCTGGGGCGCGAGGTGTTCCTCTCACCCGTCAAGTTCGGTGAGGACGGCTGGTTCACCGCCGGGCGCGACGGCACCACCGAGGAAAGCTTTGAGATCGACGGCGAGTTCAGCCAGAGCTTCAAGAGGCACTACACCTTTGAGAACACAAGCTGGAAGATCGATTGGAGCTATATGCGTGAGCCCGACGAGAAGAAATATGAGCTCAGCGACGACAAGGCCGTGCTCATCGGCTCGGAGGTGGATCTTGAGGATACCGACTCCCCCACCTTCATCGCGATGAGGCAGAAGGAATTCAACTTCACCATGTCTGCCGATGTTAAGGTAGAGGGCAGCGGCGAATGCGGCTTTACCGTTTATATGTGCGAGAACGAGCACTACGATGTGCTTATCAGAAAGTCTGCCGAGGAGGGCTATGAGGCTGTCCTCAAGCTGAACATCGGCGGTATCAAGCACACCCAGAAGGTGCTCCCCCTCAAGGACGATCACGCACGCCTTACCGTTTCGGCGGATAATTTCAGCTACAGCTTCGCTTTCCGCAACGAGGACGATGCCGTTGCCACACAGCTGGGCTACGGCTATGCCAAGTATCTGACCAGTGAGGTATCGGGCGGCTACACCGGCGTAATGCTGGGTCTTTACGCCACCGGCGAGTGCAGGGCTGAGTTCACCAACTTCGACCTGGAATACAAGTAAAGTCAACAAAAGCCTGAAAGCGGTATGCTTTCAGGCTTTTTCTTTTAGGCAACACCGCACAACCCGCGGCTGACGCCTCTGCACGCCATCTGCTTGCCAGCTTTCCGTCATATTACCCAAATTCTCCTTGCCGGGCGCCAGCCCGCCTGCGTCGAATTTAGGCAATCTGACGAAAACCTGGACTT
>JAFXXU010000055.1 GCA_017542125.1 Ruminococcus sp. | reverse complement strand
GCCTGCTTGACGACCGGCTTATCCGTCATATTACCCAAATTCTCCTTGCCGGGCGCCAGCCCGCCTGCGTCGAATTTAGGCAATCTGACGAAAACCTGGACTTCGCATCTGACGCACAGGGGTCGTGCGGTGTTGCCCTAGCATATTTCAGGCAGTTTTTCAAGTCTTTCGGAGGGGCTTGGCGCCGATCAGGAAGCTGAGGACGGGAACTCTCAGAAAGATCTCGCAGCACACCGCCGTAAGAGCGAATGCCGCTACCACCGGGACGAAATAGAGCAGCAGCACATTGCCGGCGAAAGCATCAGTTACAAGATACTGCATAACTATCACCCACACAAAATGCAGGCTGAAATAGGGGAACGACCTTGCGGACATAAACCGTGTCACCCTGCCCGAAAACTCCAGCCGCTTTTTGCCGGTGCCGATGAGCCCCAGCAGCATCGACCATTCAGCAGTGAACTTCGCCGCCGTGTTCAGCTTGGGGTATGATCCCCCCGACCAGACGAAAAGGTAAACATCCAGCGCCGCGGCAGCAATGCCGATGATGAGGAACAGCTCACCGAACCGCGTCAGCCTGTCGGTAACGGACTCGTTTGAAAAAACATAGTAACCTATCAGGAAGATGTAGGTGTACTCCGCCAGGCTCTTTCCCCCCACCGAGAGCAGGTCGGATAAAAGAGGCAGGGGCGCCCCCAGCAGTATCAGCACCGGCAGGGGCAGGTCCCCTTTGATGTCGGGGAGGAATCTCCTCTGCAGGGCTATGATGCCGAGAGCTATAAAGGATATCACGAACAGATAGAGCAGGAACCAGAACTGCCCGCAGGAAAACCCGCCGTCGGCTCCGGAGAGATCCGTCCACCTGGTGAAGAATACCAAGTAGTGTTCAAAGAAGCTGCCGCTGTAGCCGGTATGGTGCTTGTCAGCCAGGTAGGTCATCACCGGCACCAGGGTCAGGATCCCGAATATGAAGGGTACCAGCAGCCTCTTTACCCTCTCCAGAGCATACTGCCTGTACGTTCGCTTCTGAAGAGCGAAGCGGGTGCTCATCCCCGCCAGCAGGAAGAGCAGCGGCATAAAGAAAGGGCTGAAAAAAACTATTATGCTGCATATCGCCCTGCTCTGCCCGTGGACTATGTAATTCGGTTCATCCCATACCACCCAGGCCTGAGCCGCGTGATATGGTATGAGCAGCAGAATGAACATCCACCGAAGATTGTCGATATAATGCTTGCGCATGAGAAGTCAGGCTCCCTCTTCCTGCCTCGAAACAGTTACCGAGGTCAGGTTCATTTCCAGCACGCGGTTGTGCTCTATTCCCGAGGACAGAGAGCGCACCAGGGAGAGCCCCGTTATCTCCTGCCCGCTGTTGTCGATATACTGGGTCGGGTCAAAGGCGGGGCCGTTGTCGCGCAGGCGTATGGTCACGCTGTCGTCGAGTATCCTGATGAGGATATCTACCGAGGGGTTCTGCGGGGTCTTTGAATAGACGGCGATGTTCTGGCAGAGTTCCTCCGCTGTAACGCCTATGGCATTGGCTATGCGGGGGTCAACGCCGTTCTCACGGCAGAAATCTATGGCCTTTCTCGCTGCATTCGATGCCTCGGCTTCATCGTTTTTCACCGAGAAGCTCAGCACCTTGCCCTCATCGGTGCCCAGCAGCAGGAGGCTTTGCTTGTGCTGCTTTTTCTTGGCTATGGCCATAGCCGCCAGCATAAGCGTAAGGGTTATCAGCTTAGAGAAGGGGAAGGACGCCCACAGCCAGTAGATGTCGATCTTCGAGAGAAGATACATCAGCGGCACCACCGACAGGAAGCCGTCCACCACTACCAGAAAGTTGGCGATCATCTTCTGACCCGTTGCCTGGAAGAAGGAACGCATAACGTAGATTATTCCTATCATCAGAACGTTCAGCGATACGATGCGGAAGGTCACGGCGAAGATGTCCACCGCCTCCGGCTCGGTAAGACCGTAGAGGGAGGCCAGCTGCGTCGGGAACGCCACGCTGATAATGAACACCGCTCCGCACATCAGCATCGTCATAAACATACCGTAGCGGAGGGCTGTTTTTTGCCCCTTGATGTCCCGCTCGCCGTTTAGGGCTCCCAGTATGGGCAGCAGCGTCATCGAGGTGCCCTCCACGAATATGAATGCAAGGCTGTTGAGCGAGAAGGTTACAGAGGCTATCTTCGCGCCGATGACGCCCGTTGAGGTTATGATTATGTCATTGACGAAGAAGAGCCTCAGGAAGTTGCAGAGGTATATGAGCGCCGAGGGCAGCCCCGTGGTGACGATGCCACCCAGCAGCCTGAGCTCCTTGATGGCAGCTTTGGTGAAATGCACCGTCCGCTTGCCGGAGAGGTAGTAGCGGAAGGTCATTAACCCGCCCACAGAGTATCCCACCACCGTCGCCCAGCCCGCGCCTGCGATGCCGGTGCCGATCACCTTCATGAACAGCAGGTCGCAGAGCAGGTTGATGATGTTTGAAACTATGGGCAGAGCCGTCGCCAGCTGACGCTTGCCGTCCGTCCTTGCGAATGAGGCGGTGACGGTCAGCAGGGCTGTCAGCGGAGCCAGCGACCACAGCGGCAGCAGGTAATCGGAGACGTATTCCTTAAGCTCGTTGCCCTTGGTGAGCAGCTGCGCCACCGGCTCGATCAGAGCTATACCGATCAGCGCCATAGCGATGCTCATAAGCATGGCTGCCGCAAAGGAAAGGGTGAACACCTTGTCCGCCGAGGCATTGTCCCGCCTGCCCTTGTGCATTACCGCCAGGGTGTTGCCGCCGAAGGTAAAAAGGGAGATGGGTATGCTTATGAGGAACACTATCGATGTCGTCAGGCTGATAGCCGAGAGCTGGGCGGTGCCGAGTATCCGTCCCACCATGATCCCGTCGAGTATGGATGAGATGTAGGTCGAAGCCGACATCGCCAGCGTGGAGATCAGCAGGCTGCGGTATTTTTTGCTTATGAGCAGACCTGTATTTTCCATAGGTTCTCCTTATCTGCTCAGATTGTCGCTGTCAAAGAAGCTGAAACCTCCGAGCACGTTAATGAAGTCGTCAACATACCGCTCGTTGCTGGCGTTCCAGAAGAAGCCCAGCCTTGCAAGCACCTGTGTGGTGTAGTGAGCCGAGAAGGGCAGGCTGATGACCTTGTTCCCCTGTGCGGGGGCCATATATGCCACCATGCTCTGGAGTATGGCAGCCTTGTCGGGATCCTGATGCGCCTCGGCTACTGCCGCCGCGAACTCGCCGTACTCTACGAAGCGGATATCCATTCCGCCGGCGTTCATCCTTCTGATGATATCCCCCAGAGGGAGGGTGTGGTTGTTGACCGCGTTGAACAGACAGCACTCCTTGGGCGTGCGGGCAAGCTTTAAGAATGCCTGACAGGAAACGTCGATGGGGCCCATGCAGACCTGGTTCTCTATCATCTGATAGGGGAAGCAGCCCAGCATACTGTAAGAGCGCAGACGTCCCATAAAGCTGTTGGTGAGGAAGTTTATCTGGAACTCACCGTCGGATTCACGGGCGGCAAGCGTGCCCACTCTGATGACCTTCGCGTCCAGACCCTTCTCGGCAGCACCCTCCAGGACGACTCTCTCGCCCATCAGCTTTGAGGAGGTGTACTTGTTGTCGTTTGTCTGCCCGAAGTAGAGGGACTGCTCATCCAGCTCCGTGCGGCTCAGCTTGGTGATGTCCTCGGTGGTGCCGGATACGGATATGGTGGAGAAGTGTATGAGCCTTGCCCCCAGCTTCTCGCAGAGCTTCACGCAGTTGACCGCACCGCCCACGTTGATGTCCTCGATATCCGTGCCGCTGGAGAAGTGCTTTACATTCGCCGCGCAGTTGAATACCGTGTCGATGGGCAGAGCCTCAAAGGGCTCGAAGAACTTGTAGTCGGTAACATCGCCGTCCAGCACCTTCACGCGCTGATCGAAGATGCCGTTGTAGCGGCTGCCGAAGTAGTAGAAGAGCATATTCTTCATCCTGCTGGCCGCATCGGGATACCTGCCCTTGCGGATCATGCACCAGGCGGTGCCTTTTTCCTCGTCAAGGTACTGCGCCAGCAGGTGAGCGCCCATATATCCGGTGGCTCCGGTTATCATAATGTTGCCCAGTTCACGGCTCTCGCCGGCGATAAAGCTCTCTATCGTGTTGCGGGAGAGCAGCTCGTTTATCTTAGTGTAGTCATAGTTGTCGAAGTCGAAGAGGCTGCCGCTCTGATGCGCCTCCTCCTTGGTGAACAGCGCCGCCAGGGTGCGGGGAGTGGTGCATTTGAATACGTCGCCGTAGGTCAGGGGGTAGCCTGCCTCCGAGGCTGCCAGCACCACCGAGGTAACGATCAGCGAGGTGCCGCCGATCTCGAAGAAATCATCCGTTGCCCCGACGCGGTCAAGCTTCAGCGCCTTGCCAAAGGCCTCGCAGAAGAACCGCTCTGTGTCGTTGGCGGGCTCGGCGTACTCACCGGCGCTCACCGAAACAGGCTCGGGCAGACGCTTTAAGTCTGTCTTGCCGTTGGGGGTCATAGGCATCTCAGCCATTTGCAGATAGGCGGTAGGCACCATATAATGGGTCAGGTGCTTTTTCAGCTCTGCCCGGAGCTCTTCTATATCTATCTGCCTTTCGGCGGTGAAATAGGCGCAGAGGTTCTCCTGCCCGCTGATCTTGCGGATGACCACTGCTGCCTTCTTGATGTAAGGCTGTGCTTCTATGAGCCCGATTATCTCATCAAGCTCTATTCGCAGACCTCTCAGCTTGACCTGATTGTCAAGCCTGCCCAGGATCATTACATTGCCGTCCCTGTCCCACTTGGCGTAGTCGCCGGAGCGGTAGACCCTCTCGCCGCCGAAGTCGATGAAACGCTCTGCGGTCATCTGCTCCAGGTTCTTGTAGCCTCTGGCCACACCGATGCCGCCGATCAGCAGCTCGCCTACAGCTCCGCAGGGGGAGAGTGCGCCGAACTTGTCAACGATGTACTCGGTGTAATTGAGCAGAGGTCTGCCCACGCTGATGTGGTCTGCATCAGTCAGATCCGCAGCGTTGCAGGAAACGGTTATCTCGGTGGGGCCGTAGGTGTTCATTATGCGGGTGTCGGGGCAGAGCTTGGAGATGTGGTCTCTCAGGCTCATGGGGTAGCCCTCGCCGCCTGACATTACCAGCCTGCACCTTGCCAGCGCCTTGCAGAAGGGCTCGTACTCCATATACTGGGCAAGCCGTGAGGGCGTCGCGTTGATGCAGTCGGCGTGGTATTTGTCCATAAGCTCCGCCAGCTCACGGGGGTCGTTCATCTGCTGATCGCCGGCGAAGATCAGCGTCTTGCCGTTGCAGAGAGCCGCCGCGTGCTCCTTGAAGGACATATCAAAGGAAACGGTCGTCACCGAGAGATAGTTCTCGACGTGATCGCTAATGTATTTCATATGGATGTTTGCCGGGTGAGGATAGAGATAGTTGCAGATACCCTTGTGGTGCAGCATTACTCCCTTGGGCTTTCCGGTGGAGCCGGAGGTGTAGATCATATACGAGAGCTCACTGTCCTCCATCTGAACATCGGGGGAGGAGGTATCGGTGTCCGAGAGCAGCTCGTTAACATCTATGGCTTTCTCGGCAGGGTAGTCGGGGAGCTTGTCCTTGGTGGTGATGATGAAGGAAGCCCCCGAATCTGTGATGATATGGTTGATACGGTCGGCAGGGTACTGGGGGTCGCAGGGGATGAAGGCCGCACCCGCCTTGTTCACGCCGAACATACAGGCAAAGAATGCCGAAACTCTGGGCAGCAGTATCGCCACGCTGGAGCCCACGGTCACGCCTCTGGCAATGAGCCCGTTGGCTGCGATGTTGGCCTTTTCGTCCAGCTGGCGGTAGGTGTACTCCGCATCCACCGCAATGAGGGCCGCGCGGTCGGGGTTTTCTGCAACACGGGCTTCAAAGAGCTTGTGCAGCAGAGTAACGGGTATATCCGTCTTTGCCTCGCAGGAGTATTTGATAAGCTCCAGTTCCTGAGCCTTTGGCAGTTCAGAGGCCTCGGCAACAGTTGCGGCTCCGCTGCTCATCAGCTTGAGGGTATAGCGAAGCTGCTCCGCGAAGTTTTCAGCGATGCTGTCCTCAAAGAGCTCGGAGGAATACTGAACGGTGAACCTGAGCCCCCGGGGATCCCTGCGGATGTTTATGGCAAGGTCGCGGCTCATTTTCTGAAGCGGAACGGAGAACTCCATATGCAGCCTTTCGCTGTCGTAGGCCGCAGGCGTAAGCAGATAGTTCACGCTTATATCGAACATGGGGTTGCGGGAGCTGTCCCGCTGCTTGACGAACTCGCGGACCACATCCTCAAAGGGCAGGTCTGCGCCGTAGGTCACGCTGCGGACGGCCTCACTGGTCTGCGAGAGGTATTCATTCAGCGCCAGCTTCCTGACAGGGCGTATCCTGACAGGCGCGGTGTTTACGAACATACCGATAACATCCTCGGCGCCGTTGGGGCGCATATTGGTGGGTATGCCCAGCACGATATCCTCCGAGGCGGTGTATTTCGCAGCCGTCAGCGCCGCCGCCGAGAACAGCAGCTCAAACTCGGTAACCCCGAAGCTCTTGGCTGTACGTTCAAGTGCAGCCAGCTCCTCGCCGCAGACAGCGAAGCTCAGCTCCCTGTCGGAGAGGGGGTGGTTCACCGGCCTCTTGCCCCGCAGCGGCAGATCGGTGACGGGAACACCGTCGGCAAATACTTTGCGGTAGTATTCGAGCCCGCTCTCGAAGCTGCGGTCAAGGCTCTGCTCATAGATATCCGACAGGTCAAGCCCCGGAGCGGCAAGCTCCCTGCCCTCAAGGGCAGCGGCAAGCTCGCTGAAAAGCGTCCCCGCCGAGCCGCCGTCAAAGGCGATGTGGTGTATGGCTATATGGACCACTGCCGAGCCGTCGGGCAGCTCGTAGATCGTGGGCAGAACGGGTATCCCCGCATTGAGGTCAAAGGGCTCGGCATAGCTCTCACCTTCGGCGTGAGCCTCATCGGAGGAAGCAGCAGCCTTGACCTTTATCTCCGGCAGCTGCTCCGTCACAACGCGGACGGGTCTGCCGGATTTCTCGCTGTAAGTGGAGTGCAGCGCCTCGTGGCGGGAGAATACTGTATTCAGGGCTGCCTTGATGCTCTCGGTGTCGGAGCCCTTGATATCATACATAAGGTTCAGCAGGTAAACAGTGGAGTCGGGATCCATCTTCTGTTCAAGATACATACCCCGCTCGTAGGGGGTGAGGGGATAAACGGTCTCCCGCTCGGCCTTTCTGACGATAGCCTGTGCCGAGGCCTTGCCCAGCATCAGCTTCTCTATGCCTCGCGGTGTGATGCCCGCGAAGATATCCGCCGTGCGTATGCCGAAGGCGGAGCATTCCGCCGCAGCCGCAGCAGAGCGGATGGAGTCGCCGCCCAGAGCGAAGAAGGAATCGTCGATGCCGATGCCGTCGATGCCCAGGACCTTCTCGAATGCAGCGCAGATCGCCTTCTGCAAATCGGTGACGGGCTCGGCGTACTCCGCCTTGAAGGAGCCTGCCTCGGGCTCGGGCAGAGCAGAGCGGTCCAGCTTGCCGTTCTGGTTAAGGGGCAGCTTTTCCAGCTTGATAAAGAATGCCGGCAGCATATATGGCGGCAGCTTGTCGGAGATGCAGGCCTTTACATATTCGTCGGTAACGGTCTCGCCGCCCACATAGTAGGCCGCAAGATATACCTGCCCGTAGCTGTTCTTGAAGTCCCGGACAGCAGCCTCGCGCACGCCCTCAACTTCTCTGATGACAGCCTCTATCTCTCCCGGCTCAACGCGCTGACCGTTGATCTTCACCATCCAGTCGCGGCGGTTGAGGTAGATGAGATCACCGTTCTCATCCACACGGACCAGGTCGCCGGTGCGGATCATTGTATCCATACCGTCCCGGTCGGAGAAGGGGTTCTGAACAAAGGTCTTTTCGGTCTGCTCCGGCAGCCCCAGATAGCCCGAGGCGAAATGCCCCGTCAGGCAAAGCTCGCCCTCCGAAGCCTCATTGCCCTCCTCGTCGAGGACATAGGCGAACACACCCTCCATAGGCTTGCCTATGGGAGTATTTGGGTATGCCTTATCTACCCTGAATGTAACGGCTGCGGCAGTGGTCTCGGTCTGTCCGTAAGCGCAGATGATACCGAAGCCTTCGTCGTATTTGTCGGAGACTCTCTCGCCGCCCACAAGCACGCGCCGCAGGGAAGTACCCTGCTTCTTGAACAGCTTCAGCACCTTCGGGCTGATAAAGGAGTGGGTCACTCCGAAGCGGTCAAAGCCCTCAGCCAGCAGCGAGGGGTCGCGCATCGCCTCAAAGGGCACCAGAGTGGCCTTGATCCCCATGGATAAAGGCCCCCATACCGACTGCACCGATACTATAAAGGTGAGCGAAGCGGTGATGGCATGGTTGCTGTCATCGGTGAGCCCCATCTCCTTATTGTAGCGCAGCACCGAGTCGGATATGCTGACAAAGCCGTGCATAACGCCTTTGGGTCTTCCTGTGGAGCCGGAGGTGTAGTTCAGCAGGGCAGGAGCGCTCTCGTCGGGGAAGGCGGTGTCGGTCACAGGCTCCTCCATTTCGATGCCCCGCATAAATCTCTCGTTGATGACAGCTGCGGCATCGCAGTTTTCGCGGATGTATGCAAGCCTGTCCTCCGGGTATTCGTCCGAGAGGGGGGCATAGGCGCACCCGGCGTACCACACGCCCAGCTGTGCTGCGATGTATTCCAGGCTCCGGGGCAGCTCTACCGTGACATATCTGCCGCCGACAGCACCGCAGCGGATGAGCTTTGCGGCTATCCTACGGGCAAGGGTATCCAGTTCGGAATAGGTAAGACTCCTGCCGTCCTGCATATCGGTAAGCGCGGCGCGGTCAGGGCAGCGGGCGATGCTTTCTTTCAGCATTGAGAGTATCCTGTTCATAATTAGTCCTCCGTTCCGTAAAGGGATAATAATATTCCAAACTACATTATAACACATTATCACCTGTTTTGCAATAGATGGTTGGAAATATTTTGTATAGTTTTCATATTTCCGTCCCGAAGGAAAGATAACCGCTTTTTTATTTTTTTACGCAAAAAGTCAAGACAAACCGTGAAAAAGGTGTTATAATGATACCATAGTAACGTTACTCTGTTCCTTGGAGGGAGAAAAATGTGTGAAAGATACGATCACGGCTTTGCTGTCTTTGTGACCGCTTTGGAGTATATCGAGGCCAACCTCTGCGGAGATCTCTCGCAGGAGGATATCGCAGCAGCCTGCTGCGTATCCCTTTCATCCCTGCAGAAGACCTGGAAATACTGCACCCATTACAGCCTTATGGACTATATCTCCAAGCGCAGGCTGACGCTGGCGGGCAGGGATCTGCTTGACAGCGATATCACCGTGCTGGATGCCGCCATGAAGTACGGCTATAACTCCCACGAGGTCTTTACCCGGGCATTCACAAAAGTATGGGGCGTGCCGCCCTCAAAATTCAAAAAGAGCTGGAAGGGGAACTGCGGGCTGTATCCCGCTCTCAACCCCGAATACTCGGAAAGGAACGGTTTTATGAGAGTCAAGAAATACGATATACGAGAGTTCTACGATTACCTCCGCTCCCAGGCAGGGACCTATGTCATCTGCTTTGACATCGAGCACCTTATGCCCATAAACGATAACCTGGGCCGGGAGGCGGGCGACAAGGTCATCCTTGAAGCCTTCCGCCGCATCAATGAGGCAGCCGGCGAGGATATGATCTGCCTGCGGTTAGGCGGCGATGAGTTCGCTATGATAACCGAAAGCTCCGATGAGCGGGAGGTCGCCGCCCTTGCGGAAAAGGTCCTCTCTCAGAACGGCAATGAGGTGGCCTACTCTGGCGGAAAGGTGGCAGTAAACCTTCACTGCGGCGCGGTCAGGATCGGCGAGCATCTGAAATACTCCGTCCTCTGCAGCGACTTCAACGAGGTCATCAACAGATCCCGTGACACCGGAAAGATAGAGTTCAAACAGTAATAAGAGAGCTCCGTGGGCATTCCTGCCTGCGGAGCTCGTTGCTGTATTCGTAAATTGACTTAGTGGCTGCTGAACGAGAACTTCGATTCCGTTCCGGAAAGCAGCTTGCGGATGTTCTCCTTGTGCCTTGCTACCACAAGCAGCGCCGACATCAGGGAGATGATCAGTACATACTTGCTCTCGGCGCCCAGCAGCATCAGAGCCAGGGGGCATACCATCGAGGAAACACAGGAGGAAAGCGACATATACTTCGTCGTGAACAGCAGGGTGAGGAACACCGCCATGGCGATGAGGGTCATCCTCCAATCAACGAACCAGATGGTGCCGAAGCCGGTCATAAATGCCTTGCCGCCTTTGAAGCCGTACCACAGGGGGAAGCAGTGGCCAAGCATTGCGAACATACCCGTAAACGCCGCACCGAACTGCCCTACGCCGTGGACATTGCCGAAATAGATCATTGCTATGCATACCGGCACCATAGCCTTGATTATATCACTGAGCATAACGAACACCGATGCCGCGTTCAGCCCGTAGACACGCTTGAAATTCGTAAATCCCGGGTTGCCGCTGCCCTGTGTCCTTATATCCTGATGATAGATGAGCTTTGAGAGGATGATCGCAAAGTTGACCCCTCCCAGCAGATAAGCCGCGACAGCGAAAATGCCGCAGGCAACGTAAAAGCTAGCTGACAATCAGTTCACCACCAAAATAAAATCATAGATCTCCTGCCCGCCGTGGCTCTCGAAGACCTCCACATTCGGGTACGTGCTGCGGACGTATGCCGCGATCTCGGAGGAAAGGCCCTTGAAGGCATCCTTGCCCTCCAGGATTATCATTGAGCTGTGCTCGTTGGGACGCATAATGTCTATTGCCGCCGTAGCGGTGTCGAGGCAGTCGGTGTCGGCGGAGACCACCGTCTTGCCGATGATGCCGATATACTCTCCCTCGGTTATCTCGATGCCGTTGAGCTTGGTGCTGCGTATCGAGCAGGAGATCTCGGCGGTCACTGTGCCCTCCATAGCCTCGTTCATCTCAGCCTCGATGCGGTCGGGATCGTCCGAATCCAGATCGAGCATCGAAAGCACCGAATAGCAGTCGCCGATGTTCTTGCTGGGGATGACCCTCACATCCGACTTATTGTAGAGCTCCGCTGCCTGATTTGCGGCAAGGATGATATTGCCGTTGTTGGGCAGGACGAAAATGGTATCGGCATTGGCCTTGTCAAAGGCAGCGATCATCTCGCTGGCGGAGGGGTTCATGGTCTGTCCGCCGTCGATGATAACATCTGCGCCGAAGCCCAGGAGAGCCTCCTTGATGCCGTCGCCGTTGGCAACAGCCACCACAGCGTACTTCTGCCTGTCCTTTGCCTTGATGCTCTCGTGCTCAACCACCTCGTTGTGCTGGAGCATCATATTCTCGATCTTTACAGTAAGGTATTCGCCGTAGCGCTGGCAGAGCTCCAGCACCTGATAGGGCTGCATCGTGTGGATGTGCAGCTTGACTATGCTGCCGTTCTTGAAAGCAACTATGGAATTGCCCAGAGTCTCCAGCGTTTTGATGAAAGCATCGGTATCGAAGGCCTCGGGGTCGCATTTGCTCTTCTGCAGACGCAGCAGCAGCTCGGTGCAGTAGCCGAACTCCAGCTCGCTGTTCTCGGTGAACAGATCAACGTTCACCTTCGGGGGCGCCTTGGGAACGGTGTGCAGGCCCTCGGGCTTTCTGCCCGTAAGTGAGCCCAGCATACCCTCCAGTATGTAGACGAGCCCCGCTCCGCCGGAATCCACAACGCCGGAAAGCTTGAGTATCTCCAGCTTTTCGGGAGTGTGCTCCAGAGAGATCTTTGCCTCTCTCACGCAGCTCTCCAGCATATCGGGGATGTCCTCAAAGGTCCTGTCCGCAGCTGACTCGTGAGATTCTCTCGCAACGGTTAGTATGGTGCCCTCGGTGGGGGTTATAACAGAGCCGTAGGCGCTCTCTACCGCCTTTGAGCCCGCGAATCTGAGCTGATCCATCCCGGCAGTTTCCAGCCCCTTGAGACCCTCAGCCAGCCCTGCAAAGAGCTGGGAGAGTATAACGCCCGAGTTGCCTCTTGCCGAGAGCAGCATCCTGTGAGCGATATCCTCAGCCACAGTGCCTATGCCGCCGTCGCCGTCAGCCTCGGCACCGCCCTCGATGGTCAGCAGCATATTGCTGCCGGTGTCACCGTCGGGGATGGGGAAAACGTTGAGGTCGTTGACCTCGTCGCAGTGCTGCCGAAGGGAATCGGCGCCGCACCTGACCATATCAAGGAGCATGGCTCCCGTAAGTATTCCCATTATTTAGCCTCCCCGACTCTGTAGGTTATCTCCTTGCCGAATGCCCAGAGGCCGATAGCGTCGGGGCCTATCGAAGCGCCGATGATGGGCCCGATATATACTGTAACTATACCCTTGCAGGGGATCTTGGCCTTTATCATCCCTCTGATGCTGTCCAGTTCCTCCTGTGAGCAGTCAGCGTGAGCAAGATAAACGTACTGCTTCTCCGGCTCGATCATGTTCTCAGCCATCATGGATACCATCTCTTCAAGGGAATTGGCTCTGCCGCGCACCTTCTTGATAGGAGTCTGCACGCCGTCAGCGTCGGAGATGAGTATGGGCTTTACACCCATAAGATTCCCGAAGAATGCGCTGCTGGCCTTTACGCGGCCTGCCCTTTTAAGAGCGTCCAGGGAATGGACGGTAACATACTCGACCACGTTGTTTCTTCTGGCGTTGACAGCCTCAACGATCTCATCGTAGCCCTTGCCTTCGGCTGCAAGCTCTGAGGCGTAGATAGCAAGTATGCCCTCGCCTATGCAGGCGTTTAGGGAGTCGATGCAGGTGATCTTTGCATCGGGGTACTTCTTGAGTATATCAGCCGCAGCCACCTTGCCGGTGTTCACGGAGCCGGACTGCTTCAGCGAGCAGCCGATGTAGATTATGTCAAAGCCCAGATCCAGGTACTTGCCGAATATCCTCATAAACTCGTTTACGGGCACCTGAGTGGTGGTGACTCTCTCGCCGCCCCTCATAATGTCATAGAGCTCCTTGGGAGTGTAATACTCCCAGGTGAGGGAAGCCTCGGTCTCCTTGCCTGCGCGGACGGTGTTCATCCTGGCGTAATCGATATCGTACTTCTCCAGAAGTTCGCCGCTCATATCCGAGCAGGAGTCGGTAAGTATCTTTATAGGTCTCATTCTTTTGTCCTCCCATATAATCTTTTATACTGACGGCGGCGTGCAAGGTCTGACACAAATGCCCCTGAAAACACCAGATACGCCATCATACATTAAATATCATACAACATTTGACACAGTTCGGTAAACTGACAATAAAAAAGCAGTGCACAAAAACTACACATTACGCTAAAATTGTAACAAAAGTTAATTCTTTAAACTGTTTCTTATCAACAGATCCAGCTGCCCCTCGAAAAGTGCCCTGATCCGTTCCAGAGAGTGCTTGATGTCAACGGGATCGTCATATTTGCGGTCCTGGAGCCAGCGGAGGAGTATGCCCAGCATAGCCTCCTCGTAGAAGGTGCAGATTATCTCCAGATCGAGAGGGGGTATCTTCTCTATATCATACTCCTTCTCGATAGCCATTATGATGAGGCGCTCCAGCTTTGCCTCGGCAAATTTCGAGAGCCGCTCGTGACCGATGCTCTTGTAAAGGTTGATAAAGACGTTCTTGTATTCAGTGCAGAGCTCGAGGAAATCAAAGACCGCGTCCTCGCCCTCAACGTCCCCCTGCTTGATGAGCCCGTCGATGCGGTTGTCGATGTAGGTGGTAAAAACGTCGTAGATGTCGTGGAAATAGTAGTAGAAGGTGTTGCGGGTGATCTGACAGTCCTCGACGATATCCCGCACGGTTATCTTGTTTACCGGCTTTTTCTCCGCCATTCGCAGAGCACATTCCATTATCTGATTTTTTGTATGCTGGATAGCCATATTTCTTCCTCCCCGGGCAGCAGATAAACATATTATAATACAAAACCCTATGCAAGTCAACAAGAAATGATCTGGAACATATCGGAAAAATTAATCTTATATCTATTGTATTCGGGATAAAAATATGATATCATCGAATTGCAGTATTGGGAAATGACCGGGCTCCGCTGCTTTGGGGCGGGATGCTCCGGAAAACTGTATGGAGGGAATATTGATGAAGATCAAAAAACTGTATGCCGGGCTGCTTGCGGCAGTCCTGGCGATGACGGCTCTCGTGTCCTGCGGGTCAGAGAGCAGCAGCGGTGAGAGCTCCGCTGCCGGCAGCCAGCCTGCCGAAACTGTGACCGTTACGGATGAGAGCTCCCCCGATCCCCAGCCTGCGCCTGCGGCAGATGCGTCGGTCAAGACGGCGAAGGTCAAGGAGTACATCAGCTCCGTTTTCGGCAGCCAGATGCTTGCGGGTCAGATGGAGTCCACCTGGAAGACCAGCCCCGACTATGAGATGAATTACATCGAAAAGGTGACGGGCAAGCTGCCTGCCATCAGAGGGCTGGACTTTATGAACAACGACTTCGCCGGCGTAGTGGAGCGTGCCAAGGCCTGGGATGCCAAGGGCGGCATCGTCACCATCTGCTGGCATACGGGGGTCAGCGGCAGCGGCTATCAGGAGAGCAAGGATGAAAAGCCCGACTTCGACAAGCTGCTCACCGAGGGCACAGAGGAATACAACACCCTGATGAAGAGCTGGGATGAGGCTGCTAAGGCTCTCGCCGAGCTGCGGGACGCCAATGTCCCCGTGCTGTGGAGACCCTTCCACGAGTTCGACGGTAAATGGTTCTGGTGGGGAAAGGGCGGCAAGGAGAATTTCATCAAGCTCTGGCAGCTGATGTACGATAAGTTCACAAATGAGTACGGTCTAAACAATCTCATCTGGGTGCTGGGCTATTCCGGCTACGTCTATGACGACTGGTATCCGGGGGATGAGTATGTTGACATCGTCGGCTCCGATACCTATGACAACACCACTAACAAGAGAGCCTGGGAAAAGCTCCAGAAGATCACCGACAAGCCCAGAGCCTTCCACGAGTGCGGCAACGTGCCTCCGGTAGAGCAGTTTGAGGAGGACGGCGATCTCTGGGCGTGGTTCATGATCTGGCATACCGATTATATCATGGCAAACGATAGGGATAACCTTAAAGCGGTCTATAACAGCGATAAGATCGTCACCCTGGACGAGCTCCCCGACTTCAACAGCTGAGAACAACAAAACGGCTCCGGATAAGCTCCGAAGCCGTTTTCTTATTTTTCCTTGTTCTTGTAAAGCACCTTCGTTTTGAGATCCACCTGATCGTATCCCCACCGGAAGGACAGCCAGCCGCTCAGTATGAAGAAAAACGGCAGCACCGCGAAGAGCCCGAAGCAGGCCGGGTGCATCTCGTTCACATCCGCTGTGTGAGCGACTATGTCGATGATCGGGAAGAAAAAGGCGTTGATGATCTTGTAGGCAGGCAGGAAGTTGAAGAGTATCCCCGCCTTGGAGAGTGCCAGCAGCAGCAGCGATACCCAGCAGGGGATAGATGCCACCGCTCCGATAGCCAGCCCGAAATTGCGGCAGGGCTCCGCACCGTGAAGGTGTACTTTTTTATATGCCTTGTCGCCCTGCTTTAGGCCGTAGTCAGCTACCACGGCGAACACCGTGGCTATGCCCACAAAGCCGAACATTATGTTGCCGAAGAGCCCGAAGGCCTTGGATACCGCCCAGAAAAACAGGAACACGAATATCCCCAGCAGCTCGGCTTCAAGGTAGCCCTTTACGAAAGCCCCTATGAGCAGGCGCTTCTTGTCGATAGTATTATCCATGGCGTATCCCTTACATCTTGTCGGGGCAGTCGATCTTGAGCATCGTCAGGATGTTCGAGATGATCTGCTTTACAGCCAGCGAGAGCAGGGCTCTTGCCTGCATCACATTCTCCTCCTCGCCCATTATGCGGCAGTAGGTGTAGAAGCGGTGATACTTGGTGGCCAGCTCCCATACATATCTGGTGATGCGGGCGGGGTCGTAGCAGCGGGCAGAGTCGTTGATGACCGTGGGCAGCGAGGCGATGTACTTTATCAGCTCGATCTCCTCCGGGCGGGTCAGCACCGAGAGGATCTCCTTATCGGCGGGCTTAAGCACGATGCCCTCCTCCTCCAGCTTGCGGAGCACCGAGCAGATCCTGGCGTGAGCATACTGAACGTAGTAGACCGGGTTATCGGAGCTCTGTGATATAGCCAGCTCCAGATCAAAGTCGAACTGCGAGTTGGGCTCACGGAGGTTGAAGAAGAACCTGGCCGCATCTATGGGTATCTCATCCAGCAGGGTGGAGAGGGTGATAGCCTTGCCCGAGCGCTTTGAGAGCTTGTACTTCTCGCCGTTGCGCACCAGGTTCACCATCTGCATGATGACCATATCCAGCCTCTTGGGGTCAACGCCCAGAGCCTGCATTGCGGCCTTCATACGGGGTATGTAGCCGTGGTGGTCGGCACCCAGGATGTCTATGGCTGTGTCATAGCCCCGGGTCACCAGCTTGTTGTAGTGGTAGGCTATATCGGGAACGAAGTAGGTGGGGATGCCGTTGTCACGGACAAGCACCCTGTCCTTCTCATCCCCCATCTCGGAGGACTTGAACCAGAGGGCACCGTCCTTTTCGTAGGTATAGCCGCTCTCCTTGAGCTTCTCGATTATCTCAGCCACAGCGCCGCTGTTGTGCAGCTCGCTCTCACGGAACCAGCGGTCATAGACGATGCGGTACTTTTTCAGATCCCGCTCCAGACCCTCGATGTTCTTGGGCAGAGCATAGGCTACCAGTGCCTTCTTTACGGTGTCGTCATCGGCTGAGGCAAGGTCTGTGCCATTCTCGTCGATGAAGCACTTGGCGTGAGCGATGATATCGGTGCCGAGATATACCTCCTCGGGCATAGCGAACCTGCCGCCCTCGCCGCTCTCGTTGTAGATAACGGTGCAGACAGCCTCGGTGTCGTTGTTCTCAGCCTCGATCACCTTTCTGCCCTCGTCGGAGGTCAGCTGGCGGAAGCGCAGCAGCAGGGAGAGACCGAATTTCTCGATCTGGTTGCCTGCATCGTTCACATAGAACTCTCTTGCCACCTCATAGCCTGCCTTCTCCATTACAGAGGCAAGGCAGTCACCGATAGCGCCGCCTCGGGCGTTGCCGATGTGCATAGGCCCCGTGGGGTTGGCGGAAACGTACTCGATGAGCACCCTCTTGCCCTTGCCCATCTCGGTGGAGCCGTAGGCCTCCTTCTCATCAAGGACGCAGGCTACCGCTTCGGAGAACCAGTCGGCGGAGAAGAAGAAATTGATGAAGCCCGCACCTGCTACCTCACACTTCGAGAAGTAGGAGCCGGTGAGGAATACTCGCTTTGCGATCTCGTCGGCGATCTTCCGGGGAGCATTTCTGAATGCCCTGGCGCAGACCATAGCCGCGTTGGTGGACATATCGCCGTTCTTGGGGTCGGCGGGGATCTCAACGTTGAAGGAGGGTATGGGCTCGGTAGGGAATACTCCCTCAGCCACGCACTCACCCAGCGCGTTCATTACAAGCTCGCGCACCTGCTCTGATGCCTTTTTTATCATATCCGACATTTTATATTTCTCCTTATCACTTTATTATTAGCCGATTGTAAAACACTGAAAGCGCATATTAACAGGTTAGTTTTAAAAATCTGATTTTTGGTTTTCTCCACTGTTATATCAGCTCTCGCCGCTGGCGCGACTCGGTGAGGTTCGGAAAATGCATCTCCCACGACTGACGGCGGCGAGAGCATTCCCCGTCGGGTTTTTACGATCGTATCACTTGATCAGCGGTCAGTTCAGCGGCTTAACGTCTATATCGACCTCAAAATCGCCGACGTAGCCCGAATTAATGTCTATGACATAGCTGAACCCCAGGGTGCCGCCCTTTTCGGTCATATTCGACTCGATGTCCCGTGCGGTGACGCCCACCATAAACTCCCCGAAGGGGGTGCCGTAATGGCAGTGGTGCTTCTTGCCCAGTTCTATTATCAGGTTCGAGGGCGCAGGCTCCGAGCGGGTGAGGACTATCTTCGAGCCCTCCACCTCCAGCTTGGTGACAGCTCCCTCATAGCCCGTGACCTCTGTTTCGTCATAGGTTATCTCATATGCGTGCTTGTCGAAGCGGAACATTCCCTCGGTCTCCAGCTCGAGCTTGTCGCTCTGCTCGCCGTCGCTCTGCTTGCTGACCAGCTTTATGCTTACTTTCCTTTTCAATTGTGCCTCCTGTGCTTTTACATTCCCGCGCCGCTCACTTGACGCTGCACCGCGAGATCTTTATCATATCCTTGTGCCCCAGGAACGTCTCAACGTTCTCGGAGAAGAGCTCCTCGCTGTCGGTGCAGTAGAGCTCCAGGGTGCCTTTCTCTGTCCTCTCGGCAGCGTTGCCGGAGGATACCAGCGTCCTTTCGGCATATTTGGCGATCTCGGCACCGGATGAGATGAGCCTTACATCGCTGCCCATCACCGAGCTGATGACCCCCTCCAGGTGGGGATAGTGTGTGCAGCCGAGTATCAGGGTATCCACGCCCTCGCGCTTCATGCCCTCCAGATATTCCTCGGCTATGAGCTTCGCCACCGGGTCGTCCCTGTCGGTATAGCCGTTCTCCACCAGGGGAACGAACATGGGGCAGGCCTTTGAGAATACCCTTATATCGCTGCGCAGCTCCCGGATGGCTCTGCCGTAGCAGCCGGAGCGGACGGTGGCAGGGGTGCCTATGACGCCTATACGGTCGTTGCGGGTGGCGGCGCAGGCAGCGGCAACGGTGGGATAGATAACACCGCTGTACTCGCTGACCGTGCTGTCCTCAAACAGCGGCCTTGACATCAGCACCGAGGAAACGGTGCCGCAGGCGATAAGTATCATCTTGACGTTGAACTTTTCAAGAAAGGCTATGTCCTCCTTGGCATACCGGGCTATGGTATCCACGCTCTTGGTGCCGTAGGGGACGCGGGCAGTATCGCCCAGATAGATTATATCCTCGTGGGGCATAAGAGCCGTCAGCTCCTTTACGCAGCTGAGGCCGCCCACGCCGGAATCGAAAACTCCTATGGCGGCGTTATTCATAATCGACCCCCGCTCTGTCGAGTGCGAGCTTTATGAGCCTGTCTTCCTGCTCCTCATAGGGGATGCCTGCCTGCTCCATGAGCTTGGGGTACATACTGATCCCCGTATGCCCGGGGAGGGTGTTTATCTCGTTGATGATGACCTCGCCCTTGTCGGTGAGGAAGAAATCCACTCTGGCAAGGCCCTCGCAGCCCAGAGCGCGGTAGCCTCTGAGGGCGGTCTCGCGGATAGCCTCACGCTCCGCATCGTTTATCTCAGCGGGGATGATGACCTGCGAAGCCTCATCCTCGTACTTAGCCTGATAGTCGTAGAACTCGCAGCCGGTCTTTATCTCGCCCACGCCGGAGGCGAAAGCGCTGTCGTTGCCCATAACGGCGCACTCCAGCTCTCTGCCGGTGATGCCCTCCTCTACGATGACCTTCTTATCGTGAACGAAGGCCAGCTTGATGCCCGCTTCGAGGCCTGCTCTGTCCTTCGCTTTGGTGATGCCCACTGAGGAGCCGCAGTTGCAGGGTTTTACGAACATGGGGTAGGAGAGTATCCGCTCCATCTCGTCGCACTTCTCCGCCAGCTTGGTGTCAAGCTCGCTGCGGAGTATCCTGACCCACTTTGCTGTCCTGATGCCGTTGGCTTCAAGGATGGTATGGGTGATGTCCTTATCCATACACATAGCCGAGGACAGCAGGTCGCAGCCCACGAAGGGCACACCCGCCAGCTCGAAGAGGCCCTGAACGGTGCCGTCCTCGCCGTTTCTGCCGTGAAGCACAGGGAAGACGCAGTCCACCTTGATGTTCACCGCCTCGCCGTCGCTCTCAAAGGCGATAAAGCCCTTGTGGATAGGGTCGGGGCTGAATATGCAGGGGACGTTGTCGGGGTGCTTCTCCCACTCGCCGGTGGGGATCAGCTCGGTCTCGCCGCTGTATTTGAACCAGTGTCCCTTTTTGGATATACCTATGGTTATCACGTCATACTGATCCTTGGGGATGCTCTTAATAACGTGTACTGCCGAGATCAGCGAGATCTCGTGTTCATTTGACTTGCCGCCGAAGATGACGGCGACTTTCAGCTTTGCCATCAGCAAACATCGCCTTTCGCTTGATTGTCCTTGCCGTGGGGGGTCTCCCGCACGACTGCCAATATTATATTATACCATATCTTATTCCCGATTGCAATAGATTATCCTTAATTTCAGCAGGTTTTTCAGCCCTTTTCTCTTATCAGCAGGATATTTGAGAAAAAGCTGCGTATAAGTGAGATATACCCGGTATATTCCGCCCAGGAGATGTAATACTTCTCTCCCCAGGAGGATATCTCCAGCATAGTGTCGCTCTCGGTATAGACCACCGCCGTCACGGTGACGTAGTGATCCTTCACCTGCCCGCTTCTCCAACCGGGGAGGACGAAGCTGCCCTCCTTATCCCGTGTGTAGAAGTTGACCCCGTAGCTGCCCCTGGTCTTCTTTGAGGCTATGCAGGGTCCCGCCGCTATGCATACAGGGATATCGTTTCTGATCATTTCCTCTATGCGGGGCAGGAGCTTCCGCTTTGAGAAGCACCAGCTTGCCTTGTAGGGCATACCCAGCTCCTTGAAGAGCTTTCTCATGCCCAGAGCCATGCTGATGCCGTTAAGACCCAGCTTGCGGCGCACCTTCAGCGCCCCCGATGCCAGCGAGCGCACAAAGGTCAGGTATTCTGCCTGCTCGATGCGGCTGCGGCCGGTCATATAAAGCAGTATGTCCGCGCAGGAGATGAGCCCGCAGCCAAGAGGGGAGATGTAACCGTCACCCTCGGCATCGAACCAGCCCTGATTGCCGCCGAAGCTCGTCCCGGGCGGGCTGGTCTGCCCCCTTCTGCCCTCGCAGAGCACGCAGACGTACTCACGGCTCAGACGCAGTTCTTCGCTCATAGCCTTTCCTCCGCATATCTGACCACCTGCTCAAAGGGCATATCCCCTCCGAAGATGTCAAGAGCCGAGCCGACAGTGAAATCCACTCTGCCGCCCCCAAGCTCAAACAGCCTGTCAAGATCCTCAAAGGAGCGTATCCCGCCCGCATAGGTGGCGGGAAGCTCGCTGCTCCCCAGCAGGGAAGCCACATCCTCCTCGATGCCCCCGGCCTTGCCCTCAACGTCCACGGCGTGAACGAGAAGCTCGGCGCAGTAAGCCGAGAATTCCCTTATGCAGCTTTCATTCAGGAGGGTGTCGGTGAACTTCTGCCAGCGGTCGGTGACGATGAAGTATTCCTCCCCGCGCCTGCGGCAGCTGAGATCCAGCACCAGCCTCTCTCGCCCCACTTCACGGAGAAGGCGTTCAAGGTTGCGCTCGCTGATCCTGCCGTCCTTGAAAACGTAGCTGGTCACGATAACGTGAGAAGCCCCCGCCTCCAGGAAACGTCCGGCGTTCTCGGCGGTGATGCCGCCCCCCAGCTGTAAGCCTCCGGGGAAGGCTTCAAGGGCAAGAGCCGCCTGGGCGCAGTCGGCTTCGTATTCCTCGGTGCCTGCGGGGTTCAGCAGTATGATATGCCCCCCCGTCAGCCCGTAGGACCGATAGAGCCGCCCGTAATAGCCGCCGTCCTGCTCTGAGACAAAATTCTCCGCAGCAAAGCTGCCCGCATCTCTCAGCGAGCCGCCGACTATCTGCTTGACCTTGCCGTTGTGTATATCAATACAGGGTCGGAACCTCATATCAACACCGCCTTTTTCAGATCATTTTTAAAAACGAGATATAGAGGGCGTTCCCTCTGTAAGTCTTGTCAGCACGCACCAGCCTGATCTTCAGCCCCGCCGATTCAAAAAGCCTCCGGAGGGTTTTGTAGTCAACGGTGCTTATGTCCGCAGCGGTCATAAGCTTTTTCTCCAGCTGGCTGTGGGAGATCACCGAGATATCCCTGTCACCCTTTTCTGCACGCTCCGTCACCAGAGAGATCAGCTGCTCCTCGGTGGTGAGTGTATCTGCAAACAGAGAGGAATAGGAGTATTTCGTCCCCAGGGCCCGGGGATAGGCAGAGGTGTCCCATCGGTGATCGTGCTCGTAGAACACCGTGTCGGGGACGTTGAAGAATTCGTGCTTTATCTCGCCCGTGCTGTCGTCGCCGTCCAGATCGTCCCAGGTCATATCGACGCAGTACCAGCTGTCCTCATAGCAGACCAGGTTCCAGGCGTGTTCGTTGCCCTTGCGGTTGGTGCCGTGGACTACCCTGCACTCAACGCCGATAAGATCCATAAGCAGGGCGTAGGTCTCGGCGTAGCCCTGGCAGACAGCCTTGCCCTCAACCAATGCCCCGTAGGGGTCGGATGAATGGGGGCTGTGGCTGTGGAAGACGTTCAGCTCCTCATCATCGTAGCGGCAGCTCAGCGCGAACTTATCGTGTATCGCCAGCTCCTTTTCGGGAACGGTCATATCCTCCTCCGTGCAGGACTCTATCAGCTGCAAGGCGGCATCAAGAGCATCGGCTTCAAAGCTGTTGAGGGCGCTGCGGTCGCCGGTCTTGTAAGCCTCGGTGATCTTTTCCCGGTCAACGGCCTCCGTATCCTCCGGGGGCTCTGTCTGCACCGGCAGGGTAACTGCGGGAGCCGAGGTCACAGTCCTTGAACTGACCTCAGTCTCTTTCGGAGCAGGGGAGCTGCTGTTATCCTCTGCGGCGCAGCCCGCCAGCAGCGCCGCTGTAAGCAGTGCGGCAAGAACCCTCCGAGCCTTCAAGGCCATCCTTCCTTTCTGTCCTGCATAATAAACCATTTTATATTATACCCCTTTTGCTTCGATATGTCAATCACGGAGAAAAACATCGGCTCTCCGCTTGCAAATCACTCCGGGATGTGGTATAATCTTACCACAGGCATTGTAATTGCACAAGAAAGGATGAAATATTATGTCAAAGATACTTGTAACAGGCGGAGCGGGCTTTATCGGGAGCCATACCTGCGTAGAGCTGCTGGAGGCAGGCTATGAGCTGGTAGTGGTGGATAACCTCTCCAATTCCAAGCCCGAGGCGCTGGAGCGGGTGAAGAGGATCACCGGCAAGGAGCTCACCTTTTATCAGAACGATATCCTGGACCTTCCCGCACTCAATAAGATATTCGACGAGCATAGGATCGACGCCGTCATCCACTTTGCCGGTCTCAAGGCTGTGGGCGAGAGCGTCCAGAAGCCTGTGGAGTATTACCACAACAACATCACCGGGACCCTTATGCTCATAGAGGCTATGCGTTCCCACGGCTGCAAGAGGATAGTTTTCTCATCCTCCGCCACCGTTTACGGTATGGATAACCCCGTCCCCTATGTGGAGACTATGCCCACCCATACCTCCACCAACCCCTACGGCTATACCAAGGTAATGATCGAGCAGATCCTTCAGGACGTTGCCGTTGCCGACAGCGAGTGGTCCATCGCCCTGCTGCGTTATTTCAACCCTATCGGCGCTCACAGCAGCGGCCTGCTGGGTGAGGATCCCAACGGCATACCCAACAACCTCTTCCCCTATATCCAGCAGGTGGCTGTGGGCAAGAGAGAGTTCCTGGGTGTATTCGGCAATGACTACGACACCCCCGACGGCACCGGCGTCCGGGACTATATCCACGTCGTTGACCTGGCAAAGGGTCATATCTGCGCTCTCGATTACGTCCTCGCACACAAGGGCGTTGAGGCGGTGAACCTGGGCACAGGCAAGGGCTCCAGTGTGCTGGAGGTGCTCCACGCCTTTGAAAAGGCCTGCGGCAAGGAGCTGCCCTACAAGATCATGCCCCGCCGTGCGGGAGATATCGCCTGGTGCTATTCCGAGCCCACCAAGGCCCGCGAGCTCTTCGGCTGGGAGGCTAAGCTGGATCTGGATGATATGTGCCGCGACGGTTGGAACTTCATCCTCAAAAATCCCAACGGGATAGAGGCGCAGTGATGGGTGCGGCTTGTAATTTCCGCATCGGCCACGGCTATGATGTCCACCGGCTCGCTGAGGGCAGGGACCTTATCCTCGGCGGGGTGAAGATACCCTATGAGCGGGGCCTGCTGGGTCATTCCGATGCGGATGTCCTGGCCCACGCCATAATGGACGCTCTTCTCGGAGCCGCCGCTATGGGGGATATAGGTCATCTCTTCCCCGACTCCGACGAGCGCTGGCGCGGTGCCGACAGCCTTGTGCTTATGAGAGCCGTCTGCGGGGAGCATCTCGCTCCCGCAGGGTATAGGATAGTCAATATAGACGCGACGGTCTGCGCCCAGAAGCCCAAGCTGGCGCCCTTTATCGGTGAGATGAGAGAGCGCATAGCCGCTGCCTGCGGCATGGATAAGGAACAGGTCTCGGTGAAGGCCACCACCGAGGAAGGTCTGGGCTTTACCGGCTCCGGCGAGGGTATGTCCGCCACGGCGGTGTGCCTTATCTGCCGCGAATAGTATGGGAGGTGCTTTTGTGGAGAATAACGTTATAAAGATCGACCCCCTGGTCTCGGTGAACGGAGTGCCCTTCGGTGCCCGCAGAGCAGAGGTCTGGGAGCATTTCGGCACACCCGACTGCTCCTTCAAGAAGCTGGTGGATGACGCCATAGAGACGGATGATTACGGAGCCTTCCATATCTATTACGACGACGGTTACCGCTTTGAAGCCATGGAGATAATCGCGTATGACGAGGTGGAGGTCTTCTACGGCGGGGACAGGCTCCCCGAAAGCTATTCCGAGGTGCTGGACTACTTTATAGATAAGTACCCCGACACCGATGAGGACGATGAGGGCTTCATCACCGAGGAGGGCTCGGTAGGCGTCTATATGGATAACGACGAGGACGAGATAGACACCATCCTGTTCGGGCGCAAGGATTACTATTTGGATAACTGAAAAGCAAACCGCCCTGTGCTGTCACAGGGCGGTGTTTTTATCCGAATACTCCGGCGGTGCTGAGGAGGCCTATCGCCAAAAGATGTGCGGGGTAGTAGATGTAGAAGAACCACTTCATAAAGCGGTCGAGGCGGGGGCTTTTTCCACGCTGGCCGTTGTATGCGCGAAGCACCGGGACGGAGATGATCACAGTCAGCTGGATGATGCCGTAGAGCCTGTCTATGGCGAAAAAGTAGACTAGCGCATAAGGTAAGGCGAATATCATCATCCATATTATCTGCTCCCGGGGCTTGCCCCTGTTCTGCCCGAAGGAGAGTATCCACAGTGAGGCTATACAGCTCCAGTCGGCAGGGAACGCGGCAATGCAGCAAAGAACAGTCAGCAGGGATTTTTTGACCTCGTTTAGGCCGCTGTCGTTTATCCGCAGAAGCACAAGGCCTATGGCCAGGGACCACATAACGCCGGTCTGATTGAGAACGCCGCTGTAAAAAGGGATGAAGGACAGGGGCGAGACGTAGTCGTTTGAAGCATAGATGTAGGCAAAATGGCTTATGACCGCGAACAGGAACATCCGCAGGGTGTATTTGTTTATGTTCTTCGTGCAGTGATAGCCCTCGGCTACGAAATAGCACATCACGGGGCAGGTCAGCCTGCCGATGATATGCATTATCACGGGCAGCGCCTCACGGGGATATCCCGGGAACATCGCCCAGGCCAGATGATCAACTGTCATTGCAGCTATGGCGATGAGCTTCACCGCATTTGAGTCCAGCGACAGCTTTTTCACAGAGATCCCCCTTTCGGCAATATAAAATGAGCCCTCGCCGCGATAGCGACGAGGGCGTTGCTGGCTGGGGTAAAAGGATTTGAACCTTTGAAATGCCGGAATCAGAATCCGGTGCCTTACCGCTTGGCTATACCCCAGTATATTTCGGGAAAAGGTTGGCTGGGATAGCTGGACTCGAACCAGCGGAATGGAGGGATCAAAACCCTCTGCCTTACCACTTGGCTATATCCCAATGCTCTCCCGAAACAACCGCTGAACAATTCAGCTTTATTATTATACCGCACAATTCCCGAAAAATCAAGCATCATATACGCTTTTTAACAGAATGTTTACATATCCTCCTGGGGGTGGTTCCTGATGTAGTGGAAAAGATACTGCTGCGCTACGCCCTCATAGCCCTTTACGCAATCGGGCAGACCGTTGGGATACCAGCGCTCCAGAGCCCGCTTCATCCAGACGTCTATGGGGAAGGCATCGGTGCGGTGCATACCGAAAAGCAGAGCGCACATTGCCACCTTCGGCCCCACGCCCTTGATGCTCATAAGCCGCTTTTCGGCCTCCTCAAGGGGCAGGGAGGCTGCCTCGGCAAGGTCGAGCTCCCCGGAGTTTATCTTAGCCACAGCATCCACGAGATATTTCGCCCTGAACCCGGAGCGCAGGAAAGCCAGGCTCTCCTCCGTTTCGTCCGCCAGCTGCTGCGAAGAGGGGTAGCCGCCGTAATGCTCGGTGAGCCGTCCGATTATCCCCTTTATGCGGGGGATGTTGTTGTTCTGTGAGATTATGAAGCTGGAGAGCGCCTCCCAGCTGTCCTGCCGCAGGATGCGTATGCCCCCTGCGTACTTGCAGGCGCGGGCTAGGGTCTCATCCTCGGAGAAGCGGCGCTTAAGCTCGCCGTAGTCGGTGGATAAGTCCAAATAATTGTACCATTGCTCCAGGAATACCTGCTCCGAGGTGTTCTCGAAGCGGAATATCCTGTCCCGCCTGTCAACGATGCTTATGCGCAGAGGGGTGTTCAGATAAAAGCCCTCGTAGGAGTCTTCGCCGGTCTTTGTCCAGCGGAAGGCCTGACCGCAGTCAAAGGTGTCATCAAGCTCAAAGTCGGGCTGATACAGGAATATATCATTGCCCCTGACGGAGTAATCCATAGTTTATCTCCTTACCGTGTGTAGTATTCAAGCTCCCGCGCCTTGTCCGCCCGGACAATGACGGTCAGCGAGGCCTCGCCCTCAAAGCCCGAAAGCTCCACCACCGTGAGCCCGCGGGGGTAAAGCAGCATATCCATGCAGGAAATGAGGTAGTAGCGCACGTCTATCTGAGAGGTCAGCCGGTTGAGCACCCATTGATCGGCGCTGGAAAGTATCACCGCCCGCCAGTCTTCGGGGGTGATGACCGTGCCGTAGCCCAGCTTGCGCAGCAGCTCGTTGTAGGCCCTGAGGTAGTTGGCTGAGGTGGAAGCTGCCAGGTCTTCAAGATCCTTGGCGCTGACGGGGTAGGCATCCACCGCGAGACCGTTCTGCAGCAGCGTGCGGGAGGGGGAGACCCCGTTCTCGCTGAGATAGGTGATAAGCCCGTTTGAGGCTATCTCCAGCCGCCTTGAGAGCCGATCGTCCATAAGGTCAAAGTTCCGGCAGGGCAGCCGCAGATGTGTGCCATCGCCTCTGCCGTAATACTGTAAAAATGTGGGGGAGGCCTTCAGCTTCCCCGACCGCTCCTTTGAGCGTCTGGAAAAGTAAATTATCCCGGTGATCAGAGTGGGGAGAGACAGTATCATTGAACCGCCCAGCAGCGATACCGAGGCGGTATCCCCCGCGCTGCCGGAGTCTGAGTGGTTGACGAATACCAGGCAGATGAAAAACATGGTCCACGTCCCGCGGGACATTATGTATGCCGCCACTCCCAGCGAGGAGTTGGGGCGGTGGGTCTCAAAGAACATCCCCGTTTTCCCGTATGCCCGGAGGTTCTTGATCATAGCCCCCAGCATCATTATCAGCATACCCCCGACTACTGCATCCAGCGAGCATCTGGTGGCGGTATCGGTATTGCCGCTTATGGAAAAGAACAGCGCAAAGCTGGTGGCCCCCAGTATCAGCACAATGGCTATCCTTTCAAGAAACAGGATGACGTTTGCTTTCTTTTTCATAGATTTTTGCTTATCCCCCTTGAAAAACCCGGTTTTTTACATTATACTATAAAGTGAGGAAAATTTCAAGAGGAGGGACGATATGAGAGAAAGCATCCTTACCATACCCGTTAACGAGATATTCGAGCCCCGGGAGGGCTGCCCCATCTGCCGGATGAGGGATATGCTGGAGCAGCGCACCGTGGAGTACATAATGGGAGCCGCCATGATGGAGCCGGATGTCCGCATAGAGACCAACCGCCAGGGCTTCTGCAAGACCCATTTCGAGCAGATGAGAGCCTGCAAGAACCGTCTCTCGCTGGCACTTATGCTCCAGACCCATCTGCAGACGCTCCAGCGTGACGTCTTTGCCAAGGCCAAGACCGGGCTTTTTGAGAAGAAGACCGCCAAGCAGCAGAAGGTCTCGGTCATCAACAACGACTGCTTTGTCTGCTCCAAGATAGAGTGGGGAATGTCCAGGCTGATTGTGACCTTCTTTGAGCTCTATCAGAAGGAGAAGGAGTTCCGCGAGCTGTTTTCGCAGCAGGAGCAGCTCTGCCTGCCCCATTACGAGCTGCTGGTCTCCCTGGCAGCGGAGAAGCTGGATAAGAAATACCTGGGCGAGTTCGTCAACGGCTGCTCGGAGCTTACGAAAAAGTACCTTGACCTGCTTGAAGCGGATGTCTCCCACTACTGCAAGATGTACGACTACCGCAACACCGCCAAGAATGCCGATTGGGGCAACTCAAAGGATTCCATCGAGAGGGCGATCAAGTTCCTGACCACCCGATAAGTTACGAAACGGTTACAAATGTAACAGGAAATTTTTGCCTGCTGAAAGTGACTACTGTCCGCTTTTTGGGACACGTATAGCATATTTCCCGAGGCTTCGGGAACGATGAGCTTTGAGGGACATTTTTTGGACAATTGCCCCGAAAATTGTTACAGTATTCCGCAACAAATTAAGAATCCCGGCTATCCCCCGAAGTTTCGGGGGTGTTTTAAAAGGAGATCCTTGAGAGATGGTGTTGTTAACCATTTGTTCATATCTGTCACCTGATTTTCGTCCTATTTTCGGATTTTTGTACGTTTTTTCAGACTCGCAGATTTTTCAACAACGCTGAAATCCCGTAATTTCAGTATAGTTTTCAACGGTTTCAACCGAGTTTTCAACACTTTGGATCTCCGAAAACCACTTTTCAACCGTAACTTTCAACCTTTTGTTGAAAAAACGTGTGTTCTTGCCATTTATCAACATTGTTTTGAAAAAACGACTAATTTCTGGCACAATATGGCAAATTATATTAAATCTTTGTGAACGCAAGGCACTCGGATACAGTTATGATGGGAGAAGATATCCTCTGTCTCTCTGACAAGGTTACGTCAGGTGCAAAGAAACAGCTCGAGCACAAGCCGATACCCTCCCCTCCGGGTAGGGCAGACCGAGTGCGGGCGCCATCATAAAGCGCCAAGGGTAGGGGAAGGAATAATGAATGGATTTGTGAGAGATTATGGCGTCTGTATCCTGCTCTGCGGGATAGGGCTGTTCTTTATCGTTATGACACTGCTGGCAATGCGTGCGGACAGGAGCGGTGTTCCCTTGATGGGAGGGCTGTGCATAGCCTTGGGCTTCCTGACCACGCCTCACAAGTGGCTGGCGCTGCTGGGTCTGCTGGATCCGGTGTTCATACTTTTTCCTTACTTCGTTATCAGGGATGATCTCCGGAGAAAGCGGCTGAAAGCTTTTATGAAGGACAAGGGCTGCCCCGAACCTGCCGCAGCTCCGGGTAAGCAGATCACCGTAAGCATCCCCGAGCGGGACGAGGAACTTATCTGGGGCTTCGGCTACTGCTGCATCTTTGCTCTGAACATCCCCACGCTGGTGTTCTCCGTCTGCCCCGACGGCAAGGGCGGGGAGGTGCTGTACCTTGACCGCTGCAAACGGGGCGGAGAGATCGAGGTTCTCCCCTTTGACGGCTCGGCTGTCATAGAGGGGCTGGAAAAAGCCGGGAAGAGCTATACGGTCAGCATCACCGTAAGCAGCAGCGGGGAAAAATGTTAACAATATATTAAGTTGCAAAAAATCCCGATAAGGCTATTGGCTTTTCGGGATTTTTGTGTTATAATGTACATATATGTGCCCGGATGCGGGAATTAAGCGCAAAGGAACGCAATATGAACGATCAGAACAGAAAGAATATGAATAAAAACCGCCGACCCGTCCCGGAGGAATATGAGGATACGCTCATCATCGGGCGCAACCCCGTGACCGAGGCGCTGAAGGCGGGAATGAATATCGACTCGGTGCTCATCGACCCCGACGCAGGCGGCTCCATAAGCCGCATCGCCGCTATGGCAAAGGAGCGGGGGATAGTCGTCAAGGAGGCCAACGACCAGAAGCTCTCAAAGATGTGCAGGGGAGCCTCACATCAGGGAGTCATCGCGGTGGGAGCCTGCGCGGAGTACGCAAGCCTTGACGATATCTTCGCGGCAGCCGAGCAGAAGGGTGAGGATCCCTTCATCATCATCTGCGATGAGATCGAGGATCCCCATAATCTCGGGGCGATAATCCGTACCTCCGAGACAGCGGGAGCCCACGGGGTCATAATCCCCAAGAGAAGGAGCGCTTCGCTGAATTTCACGGTGTTCAAGACCTCGGCAGGGGCAGCCAGCTATGTTCCGGTGGCAAGAGTCCCGAACCTTGCCGCGGCAGTGGACGAGCTTAAGAAGCGGGGCGTCTGGATCTACGGGACCGACGGCTCCGGAGAGGATTACACCTCCGCCTCGCTGACAGGCCCCATAGGGCTGGTCATCGGCTCCGAGGGCTTCGGTATGGGCCGCCTCATCAAGGATAAATGCGATATGCTTCTGAGCCTGCCCATGGCGGGGAGGATCACCTCACTCAATGCCTCGGTGGCAGCAGGCATTTTTATGTACGAGATAGTAAGGCAGCGTAGGGCTGCATCCAGATAAGGAGCTGAT
The DNA here is from genome assembly GCA_017542125.1 of Ruminococcus sp. Taxonomy (GTDB): domain Bacteria; phylum Bacillota; class Clostridia; order Oscillospirales; family Ruminococcaceae; genus FB2012. The sequence goes on along the minus strand of JAFXXU010000055.1, from coordinate 25,993 downwards.
CGGATTGTCAGAAAAGCTGACTGTTGACGGCAATATGGACGATTTCAGATTTGACGGGCCGGAGGAGCAGGAGCTCCCCGCCGACGAGATAAGACCTGCGGCACCCGAGAACGTAGCCAGGGCCAAGGAAAACGCCGAGCTCATCGAGAGCCTGATGAAGCTGAGGCGCGAGCAGGGTGAGGTCTCCCGCGAGAGCGAGGAAACACCCGTCCAAAGAGCAAATGTCAACGATATAGATATGGGGCTCACCGGAAAGGTCATCCCCAGGACCGAGGAAATGGAGCGCGTTACCGATATCCCCACGGACCTCAGCTATGAGGAGCGCTCGAAGATGCTGAAGGACAGGCGCCGCCGCAAGGTGGATAACTTCCGCCTGCACCATTCCGATGAGGACGAGGAAGAAGAGCAGACCTCCGATGAGGAGGAACTCCCCGCCAAGCATACGGGCCAGCACGAGTTCGAGCAGTTCGAGGACGAGGACGAGGTGCTCAGGGATATCCTCCAGGTCAAGCAGAACCTCATCGTCAGGATGTGCGTGCTGCTGTTTGCGGGTGTGTTCTCGCTGATCATAACCGTAGCCAACGACCTCTCGCTGCCTATGGTCAAGGTCTTCGACAAGGTGATGAACCCCTCCACCTTCCTGTTTACCAATACCATACTGGGTCTTGCGGCTATCGCCGTGAGCTATACCGTGGTCTTTGAGGGCGTAAAGAATATCTTCCGCCGCCGCGCCGACTGCGACAGCCTAGCCGCTGTGGGGATACTCTTCAACGTCATAGCCGGCATAGCCACCCTCTTCGAGCCCTCGATAGTTATGAGAGAGTTCTATAACATCTATACCTCCATCTCCATAATCGGGCTCATCTTCAATACCCTGGGCAAGCTGATGATCGTCAAGAGAACGGAGCGCAACTTCCGCTTCGTAGCCTCTGACTTCGAGAGATATGCCTTAGTCACCGTCGATAACGAGGATACGGCTGCAAAGTTCACCAGCGGCGTCCTCGATGATTTCCCCGAGCTGGCGGCTATGAGAAAGACCGAGTTCATCAAGGACTTTATGAAGAACTCCTACTCCTCAGATGTCTCGGATGTGTATGCCAGAAAAATGACCCCGCTGATAATCGTCGCGGGATTGCTGGCAGGAGCGCTCTCGTTGATCTTTGAAAAGAATACGGCGGGTATGACCGAGAAGATCTTCAATATGCTGGCGGTGCTCGCGGGTACCGTGACGGTGTGCTCGTCGCTGGCACTGATGCTTACAGTCAATATCCCCATGGGCAGAGCCCAGAATAAGTACCTGCAATACTCCGGCGTTATGCTGGGCTATTCGGCGGTGGATAAGTTCGCCGATACCAATTCCGTGCTCATCGATGCCGAGCAGCTCTTCCCCAAAGGAATGGTGGATTTCAAGAGCCTCAAGCTGCTGGGCTCCACCAAGATCGAGGACTGCATACTCTATGCCGCCTCCCTCGCCTGCGGAGCAGGGAGCATCCTGAGCCCCACCTTCTACAAAATGCTCAGAGGCAAGACCGAGATGCTCTACCCTGTGGAGAGCTACATCTACGAGGACGGCCTGGGCCTCTCGGGCTGGATTGAGAACAAGCGTGTGCTGCTGGGCTCCCGTGAGCTTATGGAGAACCATTCGATAGACGGCCTGCCCACCAGGAATAAAGAGGCTGAGTATTCCAAGGGGAATACGGTGCTTTACCTCTCGGTATCGGGAGTGGTCTCGATGCTGTTTGTGGTACAGACCAAAGCCAGCCTTTCGGTATCCCGCTGGCTGGGAGAGCTGGGTGATAACGGGATCGTTGCCGTCATCAGAACGGTGGACGGCTTCATAAACCTGGACTTCATTTCGGAGCTGTTCGGAGTGGACAGGGGGATGTTGAAGCTGCTGCCCTTCCGCTTCTATAAGGACTACTTCAAGGAGACCGATTACGCACCGGAGGTATCCTCACCGATGCTTTGCTCGGGGCATTTCCCCTCCTTTGCGATGCTGCTGATCGGCACAAAGAGGTTGAAGCAGATCGCCGCATTGGGAGTAGCGATACAGGCAGGAGCGGCGGTACTGGGAGCGGGCATAGCGCTGGTCATGACGCTTCTGGGGACATTCGGGCAGTTAAGTCCGACCTTTGTATTCCTGTATAATGCAGCGTTCCTGATAGTGACGTTGATAGCACAGCACAGGAAGGTATAAAACAGCAGGAGCGGGCAATCGTTCCGCACAAACCAAATGTCAAGGCACAAAGCCAAATACTGCGCCGGTCAGACTTTATTCCTCGGCTACGCTCGGAATAAAGCGGGGCAGCGCCCCAATTCGGAGCACAGCTCCGACCCCAACCGCTGTGTCACAAAACTGAATAAATGCGCAAAGCTATAAAACACCAATCGGCGCTGCATCCCAAAAACAAAAGGGACGCAGCGCCTTGTTTTCTATCCAAGCTATCAAGGAAACGTCCCGGCAGTGCCGGGAACGCCTGTACTTCTCCGCAGACACAGGAAGAGCGGGCGAGCGATTTCCGTAACGTCGCACGCCGAGAGAGGGTGTCTCCGAAGGAAAATGGGTATCAATAAAGAAGCTTTTAGGTTTTGAAGCAAAGACTGCGCAGATACGCTCTATGCAGCCTTTTCTTTCTGCCGCCTGTGACCGGCTTGATCTGTCGGGAGCGTGGATCTCGATTCGCTCGATCAGCCAGTCCTCCTTACTTAAGGCAACACCGCACAACCCCTGTGCGTCAGATGCGAAGTCCAGGTTTTCGTCAGATTGCCTAAATTCGACGCAGGCGGGCTGGCGCCCGGCAAGGAGAATTTGGGTAATATGACGGAAAGCTGGCAAGCATATGGCGTGCAGAGGCGTCAGCCGCGGGTTGTGCGGTGTTGCCTTAATTGATATGAACTCGCCCTTGCATTTTTCGATAACCTATGATAAAATATACCCGACGTAATTATTTCAGAGGGGGAGGGAGATCTATGCTGCGGGTCGCTGTGTGTGATGACGATGAAAGGTTCCTCGGGCGGTTTGTTAAAGCGGTCAGGGAGGCGTTTGAGAAGCGGGGCATCATCTCGGATGTTTCCGGATTTTCAAGCTCTGCTATGCTGCTGGAGGTACACCGCTCCGAGCCCCTTGATGCGGTGTTTCTCGACATAGATATGCCCTCGGTGAACGGCTTCTCCGCGGCAAAGACCATGACCGAGATCAGCCCGCGGTGCTGTATAGTTTTTGTGACGAGCCACAACGAGCTTGTGTATGACAGCTTTGAATTCCGTCCGCTGAACTTCATCGTCAAGCAGGAGCAAAGCATAATGCTGCCGAAGCTTGATCGTGTCATAGAACAGCTTTTCGATGCCCTGACCGAGAACGAGAAGATCATACTCGAAAACAGTGATCGGGGACGGTTCTCCGTAAGCCTTGCGGATGTGATATATATCGAGAGCAGCGACCACGATGTGCTTTATCATATCAAAGGCGAGCCGGAGCCTTTCCGTGTGAGGGCGAAGCTCTCGGGGCTCGAAGTCGGGCTTTCGGAGAAGAACTTCGTCCGGGTACATAAGAAATATCTTGTCAGCCTGCGTTATGTTTTCAATATCGACCTGACCCGTGAGTGCGTGATACTCAAAACAGGCTGCGAGCTGCCCATGGGGCGGAGCTTCAAGCCGGAGGTCGATCGCCGGCTGACCGAGTATCTGAAAAGAGCGAGGTGATCTGATGAGCTACATTCTTGACGGGTTCATCTGCACCTTGCAGGCTGCGGTCTGCGCGGTATATGCGGGGCTGTTTATAGAGTTCAGAAAGCCCGCATACCGTGCCGCGTTTCCGATAATCTGCACAGCTCTGCTTTCGGCGGCGGTGATGCTGCTGGATAATACCGTCCTGATCGAGGGGGCGGGCTGCATCATATATCCGGCGGTGATGCTCGTGCTTTCGGTCACGGTACACCGTAAGCTCACCGAAAAGCTGGTCGCGGGATTTGTCCCGCTCGCGATCGGAACAGCCGTGAATACGGGGGCGCTGATGATCTTCCACCCACAGCGTGAGAGCGGTCTGAAACAGTTGATCTATAACGACAGGCAGCTCATCACCCTGTTTGTAACGGTTCAGCTTTTGTGGTTCGTGGTTGTCGGGATGCTTTTCCGGATGCTCCGGAGCCGAAAAACTGCTGTATCATACGACAGCGGTGTCCCCCTGACGGTCACGGGATTTTCGGCGGCTGCAGGCTGCATTATGCTCTGCCTTTCGGTGAAGGACGATGGCCTGAGAGATATCTTCGGCATAGCTGCATTGCTGTTCGCATTGCTTTGTATGCTCATATGTTACCTCTCGGAGCTCCAAAGCAGACGGCGCGAGCTTGAGACCGAGCTGCAGAATGCGCAGCTCCGTGAACATTACAGCCGCCAGTATACCGAAAGCCTTATGCAGCAGTACGGCTCGGTGCGGCGGATAAAGCACGATATGCACAACAACTTTCTCACTCTTACCGAGCTTATCGCCGGCGGGGAGTATGACCGCGCCTACCGTTTTGCAAAGGAGAACACCGATGCTCTCGAAGCTATGCAGACCTTTGCCGATACCGGCAGCAGCGTTGCCAACGCTGTCATAAACTCAAAGCTGTCCTATGCCGCGGAGTTGGGGATAAGCACGAAATGCCTCTCTGTCTGCAACATCTCCGGCATAAGCGATACCGACCTTTGCAGCCTGCTGGGCAATGCCCTCGACAACGCTATAGCTGCCTGCTCAAAGCTGCCCGCCGGCAGTCCACGGGAGATATCCCTTGAGATCTCCTGCGAGAACGAAAGATACTACACCTTTACGGTGTCGAACAGCATCGACGGCTCCGTCCTCGATGCTAACCCGACCCTCGCCACCGACAAGCCCGACAAGGAGGATCACGGTCTGGGGCTGAAAATAATCAGTGAGATCACCGAGCGTCACGGTGGACGGGTGGATCTCTTTGAAGCGGACGGACAGTTTGTCTGCCGTATCGCACTTATCGCGGATCAGACCGCTGTTTGCGACAAATAATTGCACCTTGCGCAGATTTGCTTGACGTACACTCATCGGCGTTTTATAATGTCGGCAGAGATAACGGGCAAAGAGCGGAGGTGCATTTTTTATGAATAGCTTTCGGACACAGCTGCGAATAATGCTTCACAAGCGCGGCTTTCAGATAGGGTTTACGGTGATGATGCTGTTTGTCGCTTACAGCTTTGTTAGAGGGATGTATTACGTCTCGCTTGATCCTGAGAGGGGCGCGGATGTTTCAAACCTGCAAGCCGTTGACCGTGCGCTGCTAAACAAAACGAATGAGTCCTACGGCATCCCGCAGATGCTGTGGTTCATCTTTCCCTTTGTGTGCGTGCTGCCATTTTCCTTCTCGCTGTTCATTGACCGAAGCACCCGGATAAGCGATATCGTCATCGCCCGCAGCGGGAAACGCAGATACTGTTTCTCAAAGCTGGCAGCGGCCTTTGCGGGCGGCTTTATCATTTTCTTTATCCCGCTGCTGATAAGCACAGCCCTGACCCATATCTTCTGCTCAAGCTCGGTCATCAACGTCTTTGATATCAATTTCAGCGAGCTGACCGCAGGCGGCAAGGAATTCTTTACGATGCGCGACCTGATGCTGGAGCTTACCGTTTTTTCTCCTATACTCGGAGAGCTTTTTGCGGGGCTGCTGTTATCTGTTTACGCCGGATCCTGCGCAGTGCTGGCGCTGGCGTTGTCGTATTCTTTCAGAAGATTTGCGGTGTTTATATTCGTGCCTGTGTTCCTGCTCTGCAAGCTGTTTGAGCTTTGGGAGTCGATGATAAAGGTTGACTGCGGTTATATGTACCTTCGCATCGACCCTCTGAAATATTCGGTCATTTCCTCCGATAATCCCTACTACGGCAGACCGTATTGGATACCCGCCGCAGAGATCGCAGTCATCATCGCAGTTTCGGCGGGGATAATGCTTTTTGCTTCGCGGAGGGATCAGCTTAAATGAACACGCGTAACCTTATACGGCTGGCCGTGACGCTGACGGTCATATTTGTACTGAATCTCGGCGATCTTGTTTCGCTGCGCCGGAACGTCATCGACTTTGAACAGAGCCTTGGAAATGATTTTTCAAAGATATTCAGCCAGCTGCTTTTCGGCTTTCACCGTGCGGATACCGGCCTGAACGTCTCGGATATCGCGCAGCTTGCGTTCCTTGCTGTGCCGCCGATGTTCTTCGGGCAGAACATCTCCGCTGACCTGAGCATCAGCGGCACCTATTATTTCACAAGGCAGAATGACCGCACCGCGTGGTATGTGAAGCGTTCCCTCTCGCTGCTTGTTTTCAGCCTTATCATCGCCCTTTTCACCTGCACCCTGAACGCTCTGATGACTTCATACTTCGATGTCGGCAGCATACCGTTTCCGAGAATCGCGCTCGTGATCTGCTCGGTGACGCTATGCGTTTATATACTTGTGATGCTTTCAAACATTGTCGGGATATTCTTCGGCAGCGTGATCGGACTTGCCGTTGCGGTGGTGTATGCGGCGGTAAATATCCTGCTGGTATCCTCACCGATAAAACAGGTCAGCATCGTATTCAACTGCACATTCTTAGCCGACGAGAGCTATGCGGATATGGCGGTAAAGGCCGGTATCAACGGCATTATATCGGCAGCGGTATTCGCAGCCGGGCTTGCTGTGATACGCAAAAGAGAGCTGGGTCTGGTCAACGCGGAGCATCTGTTTTAGGAGGGTATTATGAACAGGATAGACCTTGAAAACGTCAGCAAGACGATACGGAACAACGAGGTGCTGAAGGACATTTCCCTGCATTTCGAGAGCGGACACATCTACGGCTTTGTGGGGCGCAACGGCTCGGGAAAAACTATGCTTTTCCGGATGATCGCGGGGCTCATCAAGCCGACAAGCGGCAGCGTGAGCTGCAACGGCAAGGTGCTCGGCACTGAGCTTGATATCATCCCCCGGCTCGGTCTTGTGATCGAGAATGTGGGGCTCTACCCCGAATTTACGGGTCTGCGGAATTTGAAAATGCTGGCGAAGATCAACTCGCTCATAGGTGAGCAGGAGATCAGAGAGGCAATAACCCGCGTCGGACTCGACCCCGATGACAGGCGCACGGTTCGTAAATACTCCCTCGGAATGAAACAGCGTATCGTACTGGCGCAGGCGATAATGGAGCGCCCGGATGTGCTTATCCTCGACGAACCCACCAACGCCCTCGACGAGGACGGCGTGGAGCAGATAAGAGACCTCATCCGTGAAGAAAAGGAGCGGGGCGCACTTGTGCTTATCGCAAGCCACAACCGCGAGGATATCTCTGCCCTCTGCGATGAGATCTACACCATGCGCGGTGGCGTATGCAGCCTTACGGAGGAAGAAAAATGAAGCTGTTTATTTCTGTTCAGGTGCTTATTGTCACGGCGGCGGTGATCGCCGGCATCGTTATCCGCTCCGGGATACCAGATGCAGGCATAGCCTCCATAAGCCGTTATGAAGATATCAGGAACACACACATCGACTGCACCGTCACCGTTGATATGGTTCCCGACAGCGCTTTCACCGCATTTGACGTCGCAGGCAGGATGTACGATAACAGCTATTCTCAGGCGATTTTCGTCTGCACGGCAGAGGACAGCTTGACCTGTGCAAACGGTGTCTGCAAGCAAAGAATAACAGTGGATAAGCAGATAAGCGGTATCTGTCCCGAAGTCGGAGAAAGCGTTGAACTCATTATAGACGGAGGCCTCCGGCGTCTGCCGAAGGAGCAGTACCGCTTTAACTCTACCCTTGACGCCGATATGCCCGGCGAGCAGCTGCTGACTGTACTTGATATGAGCGGTGCGGATTATATGAAGCCCGGGCACAGCTATCTGGTCTCCTGCCTGACGCGGGAAATGGGAGCTGTCAGATACTACGGCACGGCTTACGGAAAGATCTGCTGGCTGGACTTCGCTGACGATCCAGATGAGTTTTTCTATGACACCGAGGCGGCAAGGAACAAGGCGGAGGCTTGGAAAAGAAAGGTGCTGGTCAAACACGGGGTAGAGTAGTGATCCCGCGGCAAAAACTATATAAACGCCCTGCGATCATTCTGAAAACACTTGAATTTTGGTGATCTATTTGGTATAATTATATAGGCAACACCGCACAACCCGCGGCTGACGCCTCTGCACGCCATCTGCTTGCCAGCTTTCCGTCATATTACCCAAATTCTCCTTGCCGGGCGCCAGCCCGCCTGCATCGAATTTAGGCAATCTGACGAAAACCTGGACTTCGCATCTGACGCACAGGGGTCGTGCGGTGTTGCCTATATGAAGAATGGCGTATGTCTGCGAACTTAGTCTGATGGAGTTTGACCCGCTGTATTGTCTGTTATTATTAGATGTGATAGCTTCTTTATCATACGCCACTTGGGTTCGAGGGGCGCCCCCCACTCCTGATCACCCCTTTGTCGCCCCCCTTTTTGAAGGGAGCTGCGCTTTGCGCCATCCGAATGGAACACTCGGATTGACCATCTCGGGCGGGCGGGAAGTGCAGATCGGTGGGTGCTTTTTGGCGTCAGGGCTTCTTTGGGGGCTTGGAGCGTTTGGGTATGGAGAATTGTTCGCTGTACGGGCTGGTCAATTGGCTCCGGTGGTGATGCTTTTTCCTGATCATTACATCACAAGCAGCAGTATTTCAACAGGAAAGAACAGCTTTTACCTAAGTCTGAGAAAAAATAAGAATTATTTCGTTTTTTTACAAAAAAACTGTTGCATTTGTGAGAATATTATGCTATAATAATTAAAATTTTTGATTTGAGGTGGTCAGCAATGAAGAAATTTTTAGAAGAGTTCAAGGCATTTGCACTCAAAGGCAATGTAATGGATCTTGCCATAGGTGTTATCATCGGCGGAGCTTTCGGTAATATCGTTACCGCCTTCACCGAGGATTTCATCAACCCGCTTATCAACGGTCTCGGCGGCGCCGAGGTCGGCGGCAGGATCAAGATCTACGGCGGTCAGTACATCAACTACGGTGATTTCATCACAGCTGTCATCAATTTCATAATCATGGCACTGTGTATCTTCCTGATGATGAAGGCCGTGAACAAGCTGATGAGCATCGGCAAGAAGAAGGAAGAGGTCGCTCCTCCCGCTATCAAGACCTGCCCCTTCTGCAAGACCGATATCAACATCGAGGCTACCAGATGCCCCAACTGCACTTCGCAGCTCGACTAAAAATGCAAACCAAAGATCAAAGGGGCAGGCGAAAGTCCGCCCCTTTGTTTTGGCAGGATGAGAGAGGTTTCAGGATATGAATAAGGTAATGATAATAGATCACCCCCTGATAAGGCATAAGATCTCGCTTATGCGGGATGAGAATACAGGTACCAGAGACTTCCGCATACTAGTGGAGGAGGTCGCTATGCTTATGGGCTATGAGGCCCTCCGCGACCTGCCCACCGAGCTGGTGAGCGTCAAGACCCCTATCACCAGAGCAGAGGTGCCCATGCTCTCCGGAAAGAAGCTGGCTGTGGTGCCCATACTCAGAGCCGGCCTCGGTATGGTGAACGGCATACTCGCCCTCGTGCCCTCCGCTAAGGTGGGGCATATAGGCCTCTACCGCGATGAGGAGACCCACGAGCCCCACGAGTATTTCTGCAAGCTGCCAGACAGCATCAAGGAAAGGCTCGTTATCCTCCCCGACCCTATGCTGGCAACAGGCGGCTCTGCTATCGCTGCGGTGGATCTCATCAAGGCAAAGGGCTGTAAGAATATCAAGTATATGTGCGTCATAGCAGCCCCCGAGGGGCTCAAGGCCCTCCACGACGCCCACCCCGATATTGATATCTATGTGGGCTGCCTGGATGAAAAGCTCAACGGCGACGCCTATATCGTCCCCGGCCTCGGCGATGCCGGCGACAGGATCTTCGGAACGAAATAATCCGATCCCCATTTGACAAGGGGCGCGGAATGTGCTATAATATATCATACCCTGCGGCAAGGTGCCGCAAAGCCGGAGGTGATGCCGAATGAGCAGGAAAGACAGCGAAAAATCGAATATCCTCCAGTCGGCTAACGCCGTCAATGTGATAACTATTCTGGTTATCACCGCGATATGCGTAGCATTGATACTGCTGCTCTCCAAGAGCATATTCTCCAGCAACAGCAAGGATGTCCCCGCCGGGATAGATACGGGAACTATCTCCCATACCACCACCACGGCAGCCACCTCTGCCCCCGCAGAGAGCGCAGCCGTTACCGCTTCGAGCACACTGGCCGAAACGGAGCCCGCCGTGCCCGCAGGACCCGAATATGCCTATATAATCACCTACGTCCAGCTGCTTGCAGAGCCCCAGGCTGAGTCGGCGCACCTTATCTGTATGTCGCCGAATATCAAGGTTGAGGTGCTGGAGCGCAGAGCCGACGGCTTCTGCCAGGTTTCTTTCCTCAACGGCGACGGCACTACCTATACAGGTTATGTTCTGGAGGACTATTTAAGCTCCGCCGAGATAAACCGCGAGAACCCTCTGGAGGCTTTGGATGAAGAAGCACCCGTCGAGGGTCAGGAGGAGGAACAGCCCGCTGAGGCTGAACAGTAACATTTGAAACCATAAGGAGCGTGGCGCTGCCCGCTCCTTTTTTACAGGCAGGTGAGATAATGTCAGAGCTGCGAAAGCTGACCCTGAGCGACGGCAGAACGCTGGAATACGTCATCGACAGGGGCAGGCGTAAGAATATCTATATAGCCGTCAAGAACGGCAGGGTAGTGCTGAAGCTGCCCCAGAACGGCGACGAAGCCCGGGGCGTGGCCTTCCTCAAAGAAAAGGCGGACTGGATTCTCCGGAGCATAGAAAAAAGTTCAGGCAGCGAGGCTGTGCCTCCCGTCACCTACGCCGAGGGCGAGAGCTTCACTCTGGCAGGGGAGGTCTATACCGTCACCTGCGTTCCCGCCGGGAGCTACCGGCCTCCCAGATTTACCGAAGGCCGACTTGAGATCAGCGTCCGTGAGGGGTACGACGGCAGGTATGTGGCTTCTCAGGCAAAGAAAGCCATCGACGGGCAGACCCTCGCCGTTATCAGAGAGAGTATGGAAAGGCTCTCGGCGCTGACAGGGCTCACCCCCAAAAAGGTCACGGTCAAGAGGATGTCCGCCAGCTGGGGGAGATGCTCCTCCGGCGGGAATATCTCGATAAACGCCAACATCGTCTATTACCCCCGGGACTGTATAGATTATGTTATAATACACGAGCTCTGCCATCTGGTCCATATGGATCACAGCGTAGAGTTCTGGGCTCTGGTGGGAAAATACTGCCCGGATTGGAAGAATATACGGGCAAGGCTGAAATAAGATGTGATATTCCCCAAAAATTTATTCTCCTTGTTGTGAATTGTGTACGATCCTATGAATTGTAGGATCTCATAAATCTCCCGCTTGACATTTGGACATAATCAACATATAATTAGATTGTATAAGTATCGCAAACGTTTTCGACAAGCCTCATAAGGGAATAAGCACCAAAATTTTTTAACCTATTCACAGTATGGGGTTGAATGTCGGATGTTTTTATGATATAATATATCAGATATGTTGCTTTTGCAGACATATGAAACGGCACATCTGCCCATTTGCAGCTGTACCGTCAATAGGAGGTAATTGTATGGCAAGGCCAAAGAAAAATGCAGAAAAGACTATTACTAAGGAAGAACTGAAAAAGCAGTTCCTCGATATCCTGCACAGCGATTTCCAGACCACCCCCGATGAGGCTTCCGACCAGCAGGTCTATGAGGCTCTTACCAAAATAGTTGTTAAGATAATGAAGGCCAAGAGAAGGCATTTCACCGTCAAGACCCATTCTATGGGCCATAAGAAGGTGTACTACCTCTCCATGGAGTTTTTGATGGGCCGCTCCCTCAAGACCAGCCTCTATAATCTGGAAATGATCGAGCAGACCAAGGCCGTCCTCGATGAGTTCGGCATCTCCATCAACGGCATCTACGAGTGTGAGCCCGATGCCGGCCTCGGCAACGGCGGCCTCGGCAGACTTGCAGCCTGCTACCTCGACGGCCTCGCCGCTGACGGCTATCACGCTACCGGCTTCTCCATCTGCTATGAGTACGGTATCTTCAAGCAGAAGCTGGATGATGGCTGGCAGACCGAGCTCCCCGATAACTGGCTCCCCGGCGGTTCCGCCTGGCTCGTTCCCGTGCCCAGCAAGGCTATCGAGGTCAGATTTGACGGCGAGCTCAAGGAGTACTGGGATAATCAGTATCACTGCGTAACTCACGAGAACTACACCTCCGTTATGGCGGTGCCCTACGATATGTTCGTTTCCGGCTACGGCAGCGAGGCTGTCTCCAAGCTCAGGCTGTGGAAGGCTGAGGTATCCTCCTTCGATATGCCCCTGTTCAACAAGGGCGATTACAGCAAGGCTCTCGGTCTGAACATCATGTCACAGGCCATCACCAAGGTGCTCTATCCCAACGACAATCACCAGGAGGGCAAGAGCCTCCGCCTCAGGCAGCAGTATTTCCTCTGCGCCGCTTCTATTGGTGATATCGTAAACCAGCATATGAGCGTTTACGGTACTCTTGACAACCTCCACGAGAAGGTGGCTATCCATATCAACGATACTCACCCCACCCTGGCTATCCCCGAGCTGATGAGAGTTATGCTGGACGACTGCGGCTATTCCTGGGATAAGGCCTGGGATATCGTCACCAAGACCTTCGCATATACCAACCACACCGTTATGCCCGAGGCTCTGGAGAAGTGGGACTGCAACCTCTTAAAGAGCGTTACCCCCAGGATCTTCTCCATCATCGTTGAGATCAACGAGCGCTACTGCCGCCGCCTCTGGGAGCGCTACGGCGACCAGGATAAGGTAACGAGAATGTCCATCATCGAGAACAACAAGGTCAAGATGGCTACTCTCTGCGTTCACGCCTGCCACCACGTCAACGGCGTTGCTAAGATCCACTCCGAGATCATCAAGCGCGAGACCTTCCGCGATGAGTATGACTACACTCCCGAGAAGTTCACCAACGTTACCAACGGTATCGCATACAGAAGATGGCTCTATCAGTCCAACGAGGGACTTACCTCGCTGCTCCGTGAGAAGATCGGCGACGGCTTCCTCAGAGATGCTGCCAAGCTCAAGAATTTCAACAAGTTTGCTGACGATAAGGAAGTCCTGGAGAGGCTGGCTGCCATCAAGGCCGACAACAAGGCTGCCTTTGCCAAGTATGTCAAGAACCAGTACGGCGTGGAGCTGAACCTCGATTCCATCTTCGACGTTCAGGTAAAGCGTCTGCACGAGTACAAGCGTCAGCAGCTGAATGCTCTGAACATCATCGCTCAGTACAACTTCCTCAAAAACAACCCCGATGCCGATTTCACCCCCAAGACCTATATCTTCGCGGCGAAGGCGGCTCCCGGCTACTATATGGCAAAGCAGATCATCAAGCTGATCTGGAACATCTCTCAGGAGCTGCGTAAGGACAAGAAGCTCTCCGAGAAGCTCAATGTCATCTTCCTTGAGGATTACTGTGTATCCCTCTCCGAGCTGCTGATGCCCGCTGCCGAGATCTCCGAGCAGATCTCCCTTGCAGGCACCGAGGCTTCGGGTACGGGCAATATGAAGCTGATGATCAACGGCGCCGTTACCCTGGGTACCATGGACGGCGCGAATGTGGAGATCCACGAGCAGGTGGGCGACGATAACATCATCATCTTCGGTATGAACGTTGACGAGGTGAACAACGCCAAGCCCCATTACAGACCTATTGACGTTTACAACTCCAACGCCACCGTCCGCGAGGCTGTTGACAGGATGTCCAGAGGCATCAACGGCGAGCAGTTCGGCGAGATCGCCAATGCACTCAAGACCACCGATACCTATATGGCTCTTGCTGATTTCGACTCCTACCAGAAGGCTCAGGCTTATGCCTCCGAGTGCTACCGCGACAAGCTCAAGTGGCAGAAGATGTCGCTGGCTAACATCGCCAACGCCGGTATCTTCTCCGCTGACCGCTCCGTTGAGGACTACGCAAGAGATATCTGGAAGCTCACCAAGTAATAAAAAAACACAGCGCCCGGAGGCATCGAGCCTCCGGGCGTTTTTGTATGATGAGTATTATTGTCTGCCGATACGGCGCTATTTCGCCCCGTGGGTTTTTTCGGCCTTGGTGGCTTGAAGATAGCTTGCCTCCAGCGCTTCCGGGGGAAGGGCTCTCCCGGGGTCTGCAAGAAATGCCGCACAGAGGGAGGATGCCCGCTGGAGCCTGTCTGCGGCGGGAGCCGCAAGGACGTTTTCATTATCGGCAAAATAGAGCTGCTTGATCTCAACGCAGCGGTCACCGGTGAGCATTACGGGGGATGAGGTGTCCAGGGCTTCAAAGAACTCCTTCTCGTCGGTGACTCTGTCCTCGGTGAGGGGAGTTACCCTGCCCCGGCGGCTCTCGTATTCCCCGGCGTATACCACTCCCGGCCTTGCGTACATCACGGGAACTATCCGCCCCTGAAAAGCCGAAACGTTCAGGCAGAGAGCTTCAAGGGTGGAAACTGCGGCGCATTTCAGATGAGGCGCCCCCATAACTATCCCCTTGACCGCAGCCAGACCTATCCGCAGACCTGTGTACGATCCCGGCCCCGCCGCGCAGACCACCGCCTCCAGGTCGGAAAAGGTGAGCCCGCAGTCCCGCAGGAGCTCCTCCGCCATAGGCAGGATTATCTGCGAGTGGGTCAGCTTGGTGTAAAGTATCTTCTCGGCGAGCAGCTTCCCGCTGTCGGCAACAGCGCAGGAGGCTACCTTGCCGGAGGTGTCAATCCCCAATGTCAGCAAAGCGTTCATCTCCGTTTATCGTTATTCTTCTGGTCTCGTCACCCGTCCGCTCCAGGGTGACAGTCACCGTCCCCGGCGGGAGGGCATCGGCGGTGTTTTCGCTCCATTCCACAGCCAGGACGGTGTCCTCGTCCATATAGTCGAAAAAGCCCGTGGTCTCCAGGTCTGCTGAGGAGCTTATGCGGTACATATCGAAATGTATCAGCGACAGCCCCGCCCCCCTGTACTCGTTGACAAGGGTGAAGGTAGGGCTGGTGACATCGTCCTCAAGACCCATGCCCATGGCTATGCCCCGGGTCATAGTGGTCTTACCTGCACCCAACCCGCCGATGTAGGCGATGCAGTCGCCGCCCCGGAGCCGCTCACCTATCCTCCTGCCCAGCTCTATGGTCTCAGCGGAGGAGCTTGTTGTATATTCGTATATCATAGGATCATTCCTTTGCTTTGCCTACGCCGTAATTCAGCAGCAGATCCACCATCCTGCCGTAGCTTTTTTTGCCGTCCTGAACGCCGTTGAGCTTCAGTGAGGTCTCCATAGCTGCGTCGGAGATCTTCGCTACCGTCTTGGAGGGCAGCAGCCCCTCATCGCTCTCCTGCACCTTCTGCCAGTAGGAGGAGTTGCCGTTGATATCCACCATAGTCTCCATACTGAGAGCCCCGTAAGCCCGGGAGATCTCCTGGTCGGTGCAGTTGCTCTTCACCTCGGAGAGGACGTATTTCAGCGCCCTGAGATAGCCGCTGTAACGATACTCCACGTTATCGCAGCGGTCGCAGGCGAGGAAGGCTATGAAGTTAGCTTCGTCCTCCAGCATAAAACCCTTGGTGTGAGCCAGCTCGTGGCAGACCGTTTCGGGGATGTTAGAGGGGTACATCTGGTAGTTGTAGTTAGCCTCCAGCGAGAAGGGGAAATATATCCCCATAAGATACTGCTGGCTCATAAAGAAGGAGTTTATGATGGGCTTGGGGGTGACGTAATAGCCCCCCAGCATGGGGAACTCATCCCCCAGGGCCGCCATTGCCTTGCGGGCGGTCTCGTCCAGGTCGGCGGTGAGGATGAACTCGCCGTTCTCAGCACGCTGCACCTGCTTTGAGAGGGCGTTGGTCTCGGCGGTGAGGTAATCGCAGAGCTCGATAAGCTCGGCATTGGTGTGCTCGGTCTTGGGGATGCCGTAAAGCTCCCCGAAGGTGGAGCGGTGGTAGTTGATAAAGCAGTTGAGGGTCTCGGTCAGGACTATGAAGGCAAGTATCCAGACATATATCAGCCCGCAGACCTTGAACACCTTTTTCCTGCGCCCTTTAAGAACTATCAGAAGCACCGTCATCACGGGGATAGTGAGCAGGATTATAACAATAAATGCAATTATCATTATCTCTCCCAGCGAAAAGGGGAGCAGGGCTATGGGCCTGCCGAAGGCGTTGACCCAGAAGGGGTAGATATGCTCGGAGTACCAGTCCGAAAAGGAGCTGGAACACCAGGCGAGTATATTAAGCAGTATGCAGCCCCCGAATATTAACAGGAGCGCCAGCCTGTTTTTGTTGAGCCTGATCTTCATAGCGTACCCTCACCGGCGGCGATCGCTGTGCCGCTGAAATCGTAAACGGATACTTCCACACCCATGCCGCTGAATTCCTCCACGGTCAGCTCCTTGCCCTCGGAGGAATATACGGGAACTGACACATCCGAACAGGACTGGGGCAGCATCTGTAAAGATGAATACATCCAGTATTCCCCGTCGGGGAAATCCAGAGAGACAAGTATATCCTCAGCGAGCTTGTTGACCGCGAACAGCTCCAGCTTGACCGCCGAGCGGGGCTTGTCGATGTTCACCAGATAGAGCGCACAGTTATCGTCCTCAAATATCAGATGAGCGTCGGCAGGGGGCTGCGGGTCGTAGAGCTCCTCGCTGAACTGTACGGTGAGATAATCGGTGGTGCCAATCATCGGGGTATCGTCGTGGCCGTCGTCGTAGCGGATGTTGAACTTTACCGCCGCCCAGGTGGGCTCCCCGAGAATGCCCGATTCGGGCAGATCGTAGGAGACCTCGATGTATTTCTCATACATAGCCTTGACGGAGCTGTCAACGAAGTAATCGGCATTGGCGCGGTTCACCACGCCGCTGGCTTCCAGCCTGATCTGTTTGTCAAGCCTGTTGGTGCATTTGAAGAACAGCCTTGCGGTTATGCCCCGGTCGTGATGCTCGGCGGATGCCGCAACATACTCTATGCTCACGCTGCCGTTGTCGTAAACGGAGGGACGTCTGATCGCGGAAAGGAGCCTGTCATCCTCCGAGAGGGTATCCTCCAGGTATTCATCCGGGGAGGGTGCCGATATGATCCTATCCGGCACCTTGTTCTCCGGCCTGCCTGTCTTGGGCAGATAAAGGGTCAGACCCTCGGCGGCAGGGGGCGCGGAATAGGAGTCGGACATAGCATCCTCGGCGGAGGCCAGATAAAGGTCATAGTTTATGCTGTCGAGATCCGCCCCGGAGATGGTATCGTTGGTGGTGAAGGCGCTCATGATCAGATCCGCCTTGCCGTTGCGGGGGATGAACCCGGAGCAGGAGGCTGAGTAATCCTCGTGGTCGCAGGAATGTACCAATGCCCTGACGTAAAGATCCTTATCGGTCTTGTTGATGCCGAAAAGCTCTATATATACGGAATTGGTGTTGTTGAGGTAGCGGACGCCGCTCATGCCCAGCTTCACCGAGTCGTCCTCGTAAACGGGGGTACAGAGCGGGTCGGCGCGAAGGGTCTTGGTATCCGAGAGCTTGAGGGTGATAACATCCGAGAGGCTCCCCTCGATGATGTTGAAATCCTCCCCCACCAGATAGAAGCGGGTACTGGCGCTGCCGAAGCCGTCGCCTATGCTCAGCCCGATATCATGGGTCTCACCCGATTTCAGGTTGCGGTAGATTTCGGTCTCCCCGGCAAGGCCATCGACCTCGATATACAGCGAGCGGAGAGTTACCTTTTGTGAATTGGTGTTTGAAGCCTCCAGCAGCAGCTCGTCCTTGTTGAGCTCCTTTACCCGCACCGTGACCCCGCAGCTGTCATAGAGAAGCTCGGGATCGCTTTCCGAAGCGGGGATGACAGTGTATGTAACGGCCTGCTGTGAATTGCTGTCGGTCTTTCCGGGCTTGCCGGTCTTGGGGGTATCAGCACACCCGCAGAGCAGCAGAGCGCTCATCAGCACGGCTGCAAATCGCTTTATCATACCCGGATCACTCTCCTCGGATAATATAATCTTTCATATTATAATGTACCACAACGAGCCCGCTTTGTCAAGAAAACCGAAGATCCCGAGGCGCCGGGACGGTTGCCGATTATGCACCTTTATTACCCATTTATCGCCGCTGTACGGCGATTTATGCAATCTGCACATAACGAATGGCAAAATTCACCTCTCAAACGTTTTCGGCCAGAGGGTATTCGTTGTGCAATATTGCTAATATTCAAGGGTCAAATTGATATGAATTAACGATTTTATCTTTTTTTGCTATTTATGCTTTGACATTTGCAAATATTGTGGTAAAATATAAATAGGTACCGTCTGCCCTGTGGATAAGTGTGTCCTTTCGGAGGGCGGTCTCAATGCTTTGAATTACTATCGCTGCCCCGCGCCCAGGCTTGCGCGGCGGCGTGATATAACGAAAGGGGCAAATATTTATATGTCAAAGATCATTGCTGTAACCTCGGGCAAGGGCGGAACAGGCAAGTCGTCGATAAGCGCCTGCCTTGGTTATGCGCTTGCCAAGCAGGGCAACAGGACCCTTATCATCGAGCTCGACTTCGGTCTGAGGTGTATGGACATAATGCTCGGTATGCAGGGAAATATCACCTATGATCTGGGCGACGTTATCGAAGGCACCTGCGATGTCTACAAGGCTACCACGACGGTCAAGCTCGCATCGAACCTGAGCGTTCTCTGCGCTCCCTCCGACCCGTTCGTTCAGCTCAAGACCGAGGATATCGAGAAGATCACCTCCGAGATGAAGAAATACTTCGAGTATATCATCATCGACACCTCGGCGGGCATCAACAATTCGGTATTCGATATCGTTACCAATTCCGACCTTATCCTTATAGTTACCACGCCCGACCCTGTCTGCGTGCGTGACGCGAGAATGATGTCAGACGAATTCTATAAGCGCGGCAATCAGAAGCAGCGCCTGCTCATCAACAAAGCCAATAAGAGGATCTTCGAGTTCGACGAGATGGACGATCTCGACGCTATCATAGATACCGTCGGCGTTCAGCTGCTCGGCGTTATCCCCGAGGACAGCGCTATACCCCTGGCCACCGGCAAGGGCGCTCCGCTTTCCTCCAGCTCTATGGGCTTCCTTGCTTTCTCGGCTATCTCGAGGAGGATCAAGGGCGAGCATATCCCGCTTTCGCTGAAAATGTAAGCGTCGGCAAACAAATATATTAAGGGGGCGTATACTCTTGAATATCGCATTGATCGCACATGACTCCAAAAAGGAGCTTATGGTGCAATTCTGCATAGCATATTGCGGAATACTCAGTAAACACACCCTTTGCGCAACAGGTACGACAGGTAAGATGGTCGGCGAGGCGACAGGCCTTAAGATACAGCGCTACTTAAGCGGCTCGCAGGGCGGCGGTGAGCAGATCTCCGCCAGGATCTCCTGCAACGAGATAGATATCCTCCTGTTTTTTAGGGATCCCATCTCGGCAAAGCCGTCCGAACCGAAGGACAGCGACCTTCTCAGGCTCTGTGATGTTCATAACATCCCGATCGCTACTAATATAGCGACCGCCGAGGCTCTCATCCACGCCCTCGAGCGCGGTGACCTCGACTGGAGAGAGATCGTAAATCCGTCATAAGCTAAGCGCTTGTGCGGTAATATACGAAATGCTGTGACGGGGAGAGTAGGCAGCTCAACAGTCTGCATATAGCGATGGACGGTACGGTGAAAGCGTCCGCAGACGAGCGACCGAAGGACACCTCCGAGCTCGCCGCTGATAAAGGCGGCGCGTAGCCTCTGCGTTAGGGAGAAGATAAGAGGTAGAGCTATGTGCTCTGCAATTAGGGTGGTATCACGACGCTGTCGTCCCTATAGGGGGCGGCAGCGTGTTTTGTTTTTCCGCCGCAAAAACGAAAGTTTTAAGTCTGTGGTAATAATATAGCTATATTATTGATGTAAGATAGAAAATGCATATCCAAACGGAAGGAAGATGAAAATGGAACAGATCAAAAGACCCAACGGAACTCAGGATGTCGTACCCTCGCAGGCGTATAAGTGGCATACCGTTGAACAGGTCGTTAAGGACAATGCCGGGATCTTCGGCTTCAAGGAGATCAGAGTTCCCACTTTTGAGGAAACGGGGCTCTTCGTAAGATCGGTGGGAGAGACCACCGATGTGGTATCAAAGGAGATGTATACAGTATCCTCCACGGGGGATAAGACCTTTACCCTCAGACCCGAGGGCACGGCAGGCGTCATCAGGGCAGCCCTGGAGAACGGCCTGCTCAATGAGGGCCTGCCCCAGAAGGTGTTCTATATCGTGTCCTGCTTCCGCCACGAAAAGGCGCAGAAGGGCAGGCTTAGGGAGTTCCACCAGTTCGGCTGCGAGATGCTGGGCTCACCCTCGCCCGCTGCGGATGCAGAGCTTATCTCCCTCGCCCACGGGATAATCGACAGCCTGGGGCTTAAAAATATCGTGCTGAATATCAATTCCATAGGCTGCCCCCAGTGCAGGGCCAAGTACAGGGAGGCGCTCAGGGCATACTTTGAGCCCCACCGCGCCGAGCTCTGCGAGACCTGTCAGGAGAGGCTCGACAAGAACCCCATGCGTCTGCTGGACTGCAAGTCCAAGGAGGATCAGGAGATAGCCAAGGACGCACCGGTCATCACCGATTACCTCTGCGAGGACTGCGCGGCTCACTTTGAGAGCGTCAAGAAGCACCTGAGCATCATGGGCATCGACTATGTGGTAAATCCCAAGATCGTGAGAGGTCTTGATTACTATACCAGAACGGTGTTTGAGTTCATCTCCTCGGATATAGGAGCGCAGGGCACCGTCTGCGGCGGCGGCCGCTACGACGGGCTCGTGGAGTCCCTGGGCGGCAAGCCCACTCCCGCCCTCGGCTTCGGGATGGGTCTCGAGAGGATCATCCTCACTATGGAGGCTCAGGGCTGCGAGTTCATGGAGGAAAAGACCTGCGACCTTTACTTTGCCTCAATGGGCGAAGCCGCTGCCGAAAAGGCGGTGGAGCTGGCTTCGATGCTCCGTGCGGAGGGCTTCTTCGCCGAGTACGACCTTATGGGCAGGGGCCTGAAGGCGCAGATGAAATATGCCGACAAGATCGGTGCGAAATACGTTATCGTCATCGGTGACAGCGAGCTTGAGAGCGGAAGCGCAAAGCTGAAGAATATGACCACCGGTGAGCAGACGGATATAACTCTGGGCGAGGGCATCAGCGAGCAGTTCGCGGAGCAGTATTACGCCCTGCTGCTGGATACCGACGAGAGCTTCCGCAACTTCGCGGACGCCTTCCTCACGGCTCAGCAGGAAGACAAGAATGAAAACTGACAGGAGGCAGCAGCTATGAGATGTAAGGACTGTGAAATGATACCCCTGGTTGATATCCCTTCTCCCACCGATTATCTGTCGGCAATGCAGTCGTTCCACGGAATGATCCTGCAGGGGACTATGGAAGCGGTATATGAGAGTATGCCCATAGAGCTTATGATCGCCGGCGGGATAAACACTGCCCAGAAGTTCTTCCACCAGTTCAGGTGCAAGAACTGCGGGACCATCTACGGGATATTTGTGAATATGACCGCAGGCGGTCAGATCAAGATAAACGACAGGGTGTTCGATCCTGCCGATTATCCCGACACGAAAGAGGAAGGCTGATGCTGAGCATCCTGCCCGTCAGCTTTGAATACCGCACCTCGCTCTCGCCGAAGCGTCTGGCAAGGCGTCTTGACCGGGAGCTGACGGAGCACAGACCGACCCTGAACCTGATGTCCCAGGGGCGATTTATGAGGAAGCACAAGTTCGAGAGCTGCTTTTACGGCTGCCGTACCTCTGCAGACAGATTTCAGGTGTTCCACCACGAGGCTAAAAAGCGGGACGGCGGCTCCACGGGCTTCTTCGGCAGGATAACCGAAACGGAGAACGGCTCGCTGATAACCGGCAGCTTCCGCAAACCTGTCTACACCTACATATTCGGCGGGGTGTGGACTCTGGTGATACTGCTGATCTCCCTAATGGCGGCGGGTATGCGCGAGTTCGCTGCGGCCGGGGCATTTGCGGCTGTCTGGGCTGTGGGCGTGTTCTTTATGTTCTGGGACAACAAGCGCCCGATAGTCAGGGCGTACCTGGAGAACCTGCCCGCCGAGAAGCAGCAGGATGACACGGAGGATGAGGAATGACCGGGCATATCAGACCTGCCCGCGCCTCGGACATCTCCAGGATCGCGGAGCTGATAGTTTTCAACTACCGGATGAATTTCTACCGCTTCTTTCACAACGACGAATTCTATTTCGGGGAGCTCAACGTGCTGGATGTCGCCGCGGAGTACGCAGAGGGGTCGCAGGCGCTTTCCGAGGTATGGGTCTACGACGACGGGGCGGTAAAGGGGATGCTCCGCGTCAGGGGAGACGAGATAGAGAAACTGTTTGTCGATCCCCAGTTCCAGAGCTGCGGGATAGGCTCGGAGCTGCTGCGCTACGGGTATGAGAGGCTGGGAGCCGACTGGCTCTGGGTGCTTGAATACAACGAGCGGGGCAGGGAGTTCTACCGCCGTCACGGCTTTGAGCTGACGGGAGAGAAAATGATCGAGGACGAATGGGTACCGCTGCTGAAAATGCGGCGGCGTTTGGAGGGGTAAGGATTGAAGATCGAATGCAGCGCGTGCGGAAAGAAATACGACCCCGTTAAAAAGCAGGGCATCTGCCCCTACTGCGGTATGCACTCGACTGAGGAGCAGATGGCAGAAGCCATCGAGAACGAGCGCGTCCAGAGCGGAACGGTCTCGGAGGTGCTGCGGGGCTACCTGAACGAGAAGCTGCGCAAGGAGCAGAAGATATCGCCCCTGCGGCGAAAGGGTATGCAGCTGCTCATCTGCCTGTTCCTGGTGGGCTGTATGGTGCTGGTCGGCTTATGGGGCTACGGAAGATACAAGGAGCGCCTTGAATACTACCGTGATCATCGCTCCACCGAGCAGATGGAGACCAAGGAATGCAGGCCGGGGGATCAGATCGTATTGGGCGGATCAAGGGTCAGGGTCACTGGCTTCCGCGTGGCTGAGGAGTATCAGAAGAACGTGAGCGAGGGCTTCAAGATCATTGAGGTCAGCTATTCCGATGACGGTACAACGGAGTATAACCGGCTCTCGGATGCATTCATCTGCACCGAGAAGGGCTGCACCGCAAAATGC
This sequence comes from Ruminococcus sp., assembly GCA_017542125.1. GTDB lineage: Bacteria > Bacillota > Clostridia > Oscillospirales > Ruminococcaceae > FB2012. Next base: position 2,758 of record JAFXXU010000055.1, on the reverse strand, counting down.
TTTGACCGCTATGACATAATGGAGCTCACAGGCATCACCGAGGATCAGTACCGTGAGAGCGATTACTGTGACGGAGTATTCTCCGGCAAGGGGACTCCCGGTGCGGAGCATAAGATACTCTTTGCGGTGCCGGCAGCTGAGAAGGAGCACAGGCTCTATCTTTTCAGCACCACCGACATCTACGCCAGCGACAAGTCCGCTGAAATGAGATACGAATATGTTCTCAGAGAGGAGGCTTCTGTATGAGCATCGTCTTTGAGGTACTGTTTGAGATATTCAAGAAGCTTTTCCGCTTCTTCGGTCCAGCGATATTCGTGTTTGTGGTGCTGATTATCGAGATCATCGCCATGCCGGACATCGCCGACAGCAAGGCTGCAAGCGAGGCGCGGCATCTGGAGTTCAACGAGGTGCTGTACTTCAAGGAGATCGGCTACGATAAGGAGACCGAGGACAGGATATTCGAGGTCAAGCTCCGCAACAACAGCCCCGATCCCAGCACCTTCAGTTCTCTTTACATCACCACCGAGGACGGCAGGATCGTCTACAACACTCTGAAAAACGAGTTTGAGGATCTCCGTCTGAACGACAGATTTACCGTGACATATTACATCCCTCCCGGGAGCGAGTCGATAGCTTATATCTACATCGACGATTACAAGCTGGAGGGGGTCGATCATCTTTATGTGACCGACACCTATTCGGATGTGCTCAAGGGGAAGAGATTTGATATTGAGAAAAAATAACAGGGGGCGTGCGTATGGCCGATCACTGATCGACCGTACATCCCCCTTAAAAAAGAAAAGAGGAAACCACAATGAAACTTGACACAATGGGCACCCTCCGCAGAACAGTCTACTGCGGTGAGGTCAGCGAGATCGGCAGCGAGGCAGTCGTCTGCGGATTTGTCGAGAGAGTAAGGAACAAGGGCGGCGTCATCTTTATCGTCCTGAGAGACAGAACAGGCGTGGTCCAGCTGCTGTTCAACGATAAGAGCGACCCCGCAGTATTTGAGAAGGCCGAGCAGGTTAGGGGCGAGTTCGTCCTTATGGCTAAGGGCAAGGTGGTGGAGAGAGAGAGCAAGAACGATAAGCTCCCCACAGGCCACCTGGAGATCTTCGTCGATGACTTGAGAGTGCTCTCCAAGGCCGAGACCACTCCCTTTGAGGTCACCAATTCCGATAACGTCCGCGAGGAGCTGAAGCTCAAATACCGTTACCTCGACCTGAGGAACCCCAGGCTCCAGCGCAACCTCATTATGAGGCATAATATCGCCAAGGTCACCAGAGACTATTTCTATGAGAACGGCTTCCTGGAGATCGAAACTCCTATGATGATGAAGTCTACCCCCGAGGGTGCAAGAGATTACCTCGTACCCTCCAGGATACACGAGGGCAAGTTCTATGCTCTGCCCCAGTCCCCTCAGATCTATAAGCAGCTGCTCATGATCTCCGGCTACGACCGCTATGTGCAGCTGGCACGCTGCTTCCGCGATGAGGACCTCCGTGCCGACAGACAGCCCGAGTTCACCCAGATAGACCTTGAAATGTCCTTCGTTGACGCTGAGGATATCCAGGCCACCGTTGAGGGCTTCGTGGCAAGGCTCTTCAAGGAGATACTGGGCGAGGATATCACCCTCCCCCTGCCCCGCCTCACTTTCAGGGACGCTATGGACCGCTACGGCTCCGATAAGCCCGATACCCGCTTCGGCTTCGAGATCCAGGATATCTCCGAGGCTGTCAAGGATGTGGATTTCGTGGTCTTCAAGGACGCCCTCGCCGCCGGAGGCTCGGTAAGAGCCATCAACGTCAAGAACGGCGCCGAGACCTATACCCGCAAGGAGATAGATAAGCTCATCGAGCATGCCAAGGGCATCGGTGCAAAGGGCTTGGCCTATATCCGCTGGGCGGACGAGCCCAACTGCTCCTTCAAGAAGTTCCTGGCTGAGGGTCAGCTGGAGAGCATCTGTGAGGCAGTGGGTGCCGAAAAGGGCGACCTCGTCCTCATCTGCGCCGACAAGACCTCTACCGTACTCTCCACCCTGGGAGCCATCCGCCTTATCTGCGGAAAGCGCCTCGGTGTCATTGACGAGAGCAAGCATAACTTCCTCTGGATCGTCGAGATGCCCTTCTTTGAGTACGACAGCGAGACGGAGACCTGGGTAGCCGCCCACCACCCCTTCACCATGCCTATGGAGGAGTGCCTGGAGTACCTGGATACCGACCCCGCCAACGTAAGAGCAAAGGCCTGGGATCTGGTGCTCAACGGCACCGAGCTCTCCAGCGGCTCTATGCGTATCACCGACTATGAGCTCCAGCAGAAGATGTTCGAGGCTCTGGGTATGACCGACGAGGAGATCGAGGCTAAGTTCGGCTTCCTTGTTGACGCTTACCGCTACGCTGCACCTCCCCACGGCGGAATGGGCATCGGCCTTGACCGTATCGCTATGATCATGTGCGGTGCCGACAGCCTTCGCGATGTTGTGGCCTTCCCCAAGGTGCAGAACGCCAGCGAGCTTATGAGCGAGTGCCCCTCCACCGTGGACACCAAGCAGCTCGACGAGCTCCATATCGCAGTAAAGCTCAGCGAGAAGGAAGAAGAATAAAGGCAACACCGCACAACCCGCGGCTGACGCCTCTGCACGCCATCTGCCGTGTCAAGCCTGCTTGACGACCGGCTTATCCGTCATATTACCGTGTCAACTTGTTGACACTATTCTCCTTGCCGGGTGCCAGCCCGCCTGCGTCGAATTTAGGCAATC